>CALXXF010000056.1 GCA_944392615.1 uncultured Clostridia bacterium | reverse complement strand
TTTGTCGGTTTTAACCTTTCTTATGGTGTTGTTACCATAATTGTGAATGAGTTGTGCATGCACAACACAAACACAAAACCCCGGCTTGTCAAGTCCCGCACGGCAATGGAAAAACGAAAGCATTCGACGAATGTAATTAAAACATAATTATTATACATTTATGATTTGATTTTATGAATTTTACTTATAAAACAGGTGTTTGAGCCTTGACATTATATAATTTATATGCTATTATATAACGCAATCAAGGAGGGTGTTTTATGAGAAAACTGACTGTTAAAAGAACCAAGAGCTTTGTGGCGTGCCTGTATACAGTAAAACTTTATATAGAAGATATCTCAAACGCTGAGATAACCATCAACGGAACACCTTGCAGAAAGCTCGGAGAAATTAAAAACGGGGATGAGAAGGTTTTTGAAATCGGAGATGACAAAACGCGGATATACGCTATCTCCGACAAGCTGAGCAAAGACTTATCCAACGACTATTACGAAATACCGGAGGGCACTGATGACATATTTATTTCCGGTAAAAACAGATTCAACCCCATGAGAGGCAACTCCTTCATGTTTGACGGCAATACCAGCGAGGGGGCGCTTCAGAACCGCAAGAAGCGGCTGCGCACCGGGCTTATAACGCTCGGTATAGCTGTGGTCATAGGATTTATCATCGGACTGGCGCTTGTCTCTTCACCTGCGGCTGCCAAAACATTTTCCACTTCCGACTTCGATATAACCCTTACAAACAAATTTTCAGCATCCTACGAATATTCCGGATTCGACGTCGTGTTTGATTCAAAAGACGCAGCCGTGTTTGTGATCAGCGAGAGCATGGACGAGCTGGGAATCGACAGAGAAGTATCGGCACAGGAGTATGGAAACCTCATTATGCTTTCAAATGACATTGACGACACAGAGCTGTCTGAGAAAGACGGGCTCACATATTTTGATTACACGGAAAATGTGGACGGCGAGAATTATACATACGTTGCCTTCGTTTATAAGGACGGCGACACCTTCTGGCTCATACAGTTCTGCGTCAGCAAGGACGACTACAGCAAATATGCAGACACTATTATGAGCTGGGCGGGCTCGGTAAAATTCAAATGAGCTTCACCCGGACGTTGTCCGGCGCCGCACGGCGTTCTTTACACTTATTCAAAATATTTATTATCCTGAAATGCAAACGGGGCTGTTTTTACAAACAGCCCCGTATTCTGTTCTTTATAACTACCGGTTCTTTCCCCCGTCAAGACCGCCATTTTCCCTTGTCCGACACCGTTGCGCAGCGCAGGTGAGAATGCGGCACGATAGCCCCGCGTACCGCTTTCCCCGCATGACTTTATAATGGCCTCAGGATGCTCTCTTTATGGACCTCCGCCGTGAAATCCGGATTTTCAGCGGCAAGCTTCTTTGCGCCAAAAGGAGGCCGTCATGAGTCAAACATCATATTCTCTATAAAAAGTCCGCTGAAAAACGCATCGGAGGACAGGTCTATATACCGGGTATTCCTGATATAGACCGACAGGTCGTTCTTTTCCGAAGCAAACTTCACAGTGCCGAGAAGACTGCTGTTGTTAAGAACGGTTATTTTTTCCGCAAGCTCTGCCGGAAGAAGCCCGCAGCGAACAGCGCTCCGGGGATTTATACCGGCCGAAAAGCCTCCGGATATATATAGATGCCCTATATCATCAAATGACACATTTTCATTTTTCATGAGGGATATCATAGCTGAAAATACGGCGGATTTTGCAAGCTGGAACTGTCTTACGTCGTCCTGCGTAAGCGTGACGCCGTCAGCCACCTCGTATTCGGAGCACTCCATGTATCCTGTCTCGTCTATCTCTCCGGTGCGAAGAAGCTCAGCCACTATGTCGACAAGCCCGGTACCGCATATCCCCGCTGCCGGGGCGTTCTCTATGGTTTCGGCGCGCCTGACACCGTTTTCATCTATGTAAAACGCGCGCACAGCGCCTCTTGTAGCGCTCATTCCGGATGAAATGTTTGCGCCTTCAAAGCACGGACCGGCAGCAGCCGCCGAAGCTACGGCGGAGCTGTCAGAAAAAAGGACTATTTCGGCGTTCGTGCCCAGGTCTACAAGAAGGCTATAGTTGCCAGGCGCGGGAAGACCTGTGTAATTCATACCGGCGACGATATCCGCACCGACAAACGACGACACCGACGGAAGCGATACAACGCGCCTCACTCCCTCTATTCCGAGTGCCTCCGCCGGGTACTCCCGGCTTTCGAGAAATACAGGCGTATAGGGAGCTACTCCTATTGATGAGCAATCCTCGGAAAAAAGGAGGTGGAGCATCGTGACATTTCCCGCGACATACATCGTACCCACCGATGAAACGCCTGACTTTTTCACAAGCCTGTTTATGCCGTCGACAACAGCCGAAGTGAGCTTGGCGCCTGAATTTCTGCGGCAGTATTCTATACGTGTCATTATGTCTGCCCCGAACGCTCTCTGCGGGTTGCCTGATGTATACACGCCTTTTACCGACGAATCCTTTGAAGAGACGAGAGCGAGAGCCAGCGTGGTAGTGCCTATGTCCAGTGCAAAGGAAAGCTCATCACCGACGCTTTCACCGACGTTTCCACCGACGCTTTCACCGGCGTTTCCACCGACGTTTTCTCCGGCGTTTTTCCCGAC
>CALXXF010000055.1 GCA_944392615.1 uncultured Clostridia bacterium | reverse complement strand
CGGCACTCTTGAGCTCACGGTAAACGGAGACGACGACCCTGACACTATCGATAAATTCTATATGGACAACTCTGAGGGCACGGGCAAGGGCGTGTTCTACTATGTTGATGAAGAGCTCTACAAGGACGTGATGACCCGCCTTGCCCATGGAAATTTTGTGATCGACGAGTATACCGAGGAAAGTTTCTACGGAAGCATAAACGCTCCTTCCGGAATGACGACTGTATTCACAACTATTCCGTACGAAAAATACTGGACTGTCAAGGTAGACGGTGAAGAAGTAAAGACAGACATGACCTGCGCTGCTCTTCTCTGCTTTGATCTTCCTTCGGCAGGCGAGCACGAGATATCAATAGAGTACAAATCCGATCCCGTAAAATACGGACTTATCCTTTCGGGAGCCGGCGTCCTGATTTTTGCAGTCGCTGCTGTTCTTGATATAACCGTCTTCTCGGCAAAAAGGAAGGCAAAATGCTGCATGGATGTATCCTGCCTCTCTGAGTCAGATTACGAGAGCGATCTGTACGATGATGAATATCTGAGTAAGAAAAAGAAATTAAGTAAACACAGAAACAAAAAGCACAAATAAGAAGGCGCTTACAAGCGTTTCTGTCTAAGCGGCAGAAGGCACCGATACAAACCGCAAAACGACTTAAAGTGATGAGCATACGCGCTGCTGTGATTCCTTGATTATATTCTCTTTCAAGCCCCGTTGCCGGTGATGAGCTGAATTTATCTCCGGTTTACGGGGCATTGATGTATCTCTTGCCCCGCCGCGCCTCTTTCCACGCCGTACACCCTATCCCCGCCGCGCGCCCTATCCCAGCCGCGCCTTATTCGGTAATTTTCAAAGCAATTACAACAACTGAAGCCCGTAAAAATAAAAAGCAAACCGGTGTCATGTATTACACATTGACCCCGGTTTGCTTTTTATTTTGCCTTATTTGTTTCCTCTTTTTATCTTAAGTCCGGCATTTTCCGGCTTTTCAAATTCCTCATCAAGCTGAGCAAGGGCGGCTCTTGCACTCTTTCCGTACACGACGTCATCCTTGCACTTCTTAAGCCATCTTGAAGCATCGACTATCTTTTTGGTCGTATCTATGCCCCAGAGAAAACAGCAGCCCACATAATACTGTGAAGGAAGATTTCCCTTTCCCGCAGCAGACAAAAATGCACGGAAGGCCTTGTTGTACTTTTTCATAAACAGGCACATGCATCCGAACTCAAACGCTTCCTTTTCAGGGACAAGGAAGAGAGCCTCTGACAGAGCTTCGAATTTGTCCGCGCTCATATCGGCAGCGCGAGCCTTTTGTGCCTCAGCCACGTCTGAAGGCAGCTTTGAAATGAAGTCAGAGTAAAAACCTTTCCTTTGCTCCTCACTCACTGCGGGAGAGGATGATGATTTTACAGTTGCCCTTGTCTGGCGCTGAGGAACCGGCGCAGCTGCCGGCGCCGGCGAAGAATCGGTGTCTATAGATTCCCGTGCGACACTCTCGTTGAGAACGGTATTTATGGACGGCTTCTCAACCGCCGCCGGAATATCGAAGCTGATCTGCTCAGCGGCAGGAGCCTTTGTCTTTTCAGATGCGAGAAGCGCTCTGCCTGAATTTGTTATAGGCTTGTCATAGTTGAAATGTATTTTTGCTTTAAGAAGGGCGCCGTTCTTTGTAGGCGCAATGGACACCAGCTTCCAGTCCTCCTGATCTCCTGAATAATATATGTCGCTAAGATTAGGGCAACTGTCAAAAGCACTGTAGACTATTTCTCTTAAATCCACAGAGAAAGCCACCTTTTCAAGAGACTCGCAGTATGCGAAGCTGTTCCATTTTATTCTCACTATTCCCTTGCCGAGTGAAAGACGTTTGAGAGAACGGCAATATGAAAAGGCGTCCTCACCTATTTCTGTAACATTGTCGCCTATATCCATTTCCTCAAGCGAAAAGCACTTGTGAAAAGCATACTCACCTATGTCGTAAAGAGTGCTCGGCAGAGATATGCGACTGAGCGATGCGCATCCGGCAAAGGTTTTTGCGGACAGAAACTCAACGCCCTCAGGTATCACAACGTCGTCAAGCGAACGGCAACCCGAAAAAGCGCTTTTTCCTATCATGGATATGCCGTCTGGAAGCACTACCCTTTTAAGCGCGGTACACGACTCAAAAGCCTGATCGCATATGACCTCGACCCCTTCGCTCAAAACGACCTCAGTAAGAGTGCCGCGGAACGAAAACGCCTGTCTGCCGATCGTCTTGACTCCTTTCGGTATCACGACACGCTCGTCATATCCCTTATATTTTACCAGAGTACCATCGACAATATAAAAATCTTCAGACGCCATTGCCATTCTCCTTTGCGACCATATATTTTACCGCCTGTTTCTGTCAGCCGCGCAGACAGAAAGCCGCCATTGAATATTGCGGTATGTCCTGCGCCGTATACAACCTATACGTATCAATTATACAATACCTTTTTATGATTGTCAATAATAAACATAAGTTTATCGCTCTTGTTTATGGTAGCCGTATGCTTTTTAGGCACTTTGCCGCGCATTTTGATAAGTCTAAAGCATTCATGACATGCAAAATGCCGTCACGCGGGTGATTCGCGTGACGGCATTTTCATACTGTCAGACACAATTTGCAAATCCGGGCATCGATCAAACGTGAGTCAACAGTTTTTTCAGACCTCAGTGCTTTCAACTGCCGTTGAAGACACGGCAGGCTGCTCAGCTTCTGACCCTGCGCGCTCAACCTTTATGTCACGATACCGCTCCATTCCTGTACCGGCAGGTATGAGCTTTCCTATGATGACATTTTCCTTGAGTCCTATGAGATGATCCACCTTGCCGTTTATCGCCGCTTCGGTGAGCACCTTGGTGGTTTCCTGGAAGGA
>CALXXF010000054.1 GCA_944392615.1 uncultured Clostridia bacterium | reverse complement strand
TACCATAAGAGTCTATAATATTTATACACCATTTCCCTCATTTTGTCAAGGGGATTTTTTCTTTTTATGAAACAAAACCTGAAAACGCAGACGCTGTACTGCTCGCATACTATACTAATTAATGTAGGAAACCGAGCCATCAGCCGTGGTAGCGACATTCGCTGGAAATAATTGCCCTGTGCACACGAGCCGTCCCGCTTCCACTTTTGTAATCCTTGCCGGCAAGGCGGCATGCATGCCATCCATATGTTTCCGGGCACAGCATCCTTATTTTGTCGGTAAAAACTCATAACCCGGTTCATTACATCCGCTGTTCCAATGATTCAGTCAGATCGGCTCCGGGCTTCTGTCGCCTCAGTTTCCGGCTTCAGTCACGTCGGCTTCCTCATCAGCTGCCTCGGCAACGTCCTGAGATTCCCCGTCCTCAGCGTCGGGAGAAAGAAGAGCCCTTATGGAGAGGCTTACCTTTTTCTTTTCTTCGTCAATGCCTACGATCTTGACCTGAACCTGCTGATCTATCGAGAGATAGTCGGCGGGATTGCCTATTTTTTTGTCTGCTATCTGCGAGATGTGTATGAGACCGTCAACATCGGGAACAATTTCAGCAAATGCGCCAAAAGGAGTAATTCCGACTATCTTGACTGTAGCCACATCGCCTACAGAATATCTGGACATGAAAATATTCCAGGGATTAGTCTCTTCGGTTTTGTAACCGAGAGAAATTCTTTTCTTTTCCCTGTCAAATGACTTAACATACACGGTAAGCTTGTCTCCCTCAGATACAACCTCTGAAGGATTGGAAATTCTGGACCATGAAAGCTCCGATACATGCACCATTCCGTCAACGCCGCCGAGATCTATAAACGCACCGTATGAGGTGAGGGATTTAACGGTTCCCTCATACTGCTTGCCGACCTCAATTGAGTCCCATATAGCCTCAGCTGCAGCCTTGCGCTTTGCCCTGAGCACATTTCTTATTGAACCCACAGCATGGTTTCTTCTCTCGTCCACATCTATTATCGTAAATTGCTGACGGGTCCCGACAAGGTGTGAATAATCGCCATCCTTAGGTACTCCGGTATGAGATGCCGGAATGAATATGCGTGAAGAACCATAAGCCACCGAAAGTCCGCCCTTGACAGCGTCTGTAACCTTTCCTTCAAGGACTTCTCCGCTCTTATACGCTTCAACTATCTTCTTCCACTCAGACATTCTCTCTATTTTGCGTCTTGAGAGTCCGACGACGCCTTCGGTATCGCTTACTCTGTAAACGTACACCTCTATTTCGTCTCCGACCTTGAAAGCGGGCTTTCCCGTTTCAGGGTCTACCGAAAGCTCATCAACCGAAAGTACACCCGTGCCTTTTGTCGAAAGATCCACGTAGATCTCGGTAGGCGTTATAGATGTAATAACACCGGTCACTATATCCCCTGTATCTAAAGTTTTAAGAGAGCTTTCAAGCAGTTCCGCGAAATTCTCCTCGTTTTTCTCGTTGACAACTTCAATCTCGCTCATTTTTCGTTTTACCTCCTCAATTATATACCGCGGTGTGGACGCACCGGCGGTTATTCCTGCTCTGCTGTGTCCCTCAAAAGACAGAATATCAATCTGCTCCGGAAATTCAACCATATAGGTAGAAGGAAGCACCGATCTTACTGCCTCATAAAGGCTTTTGGTGTTCGAACTGTCTCTTCCTCCGACCACTACCATGACATCAACGCCGGAGGCGAGTTTCTGAGCCTCCTTCTGCCTGTTTTCGGTCACACTGCATATTGTATCAAAAATTTTGACATTTGTACAGTACCTTTTTGAAAATAATTCGATTTTTTTCCATTCAGACATCTTCTTTGTAGTCTGAGCCACGACAATGGTGTTTTTTTCCTTTATTTCAAGTGTCTTCAAGGCGTCAGCATCCGCAATAACGGTATAAGGCCCGTGCGTATAACTCAGTATTCCCTTCACTTCCGGATGCTCGGCGTTTCCATAAACTATCAGCCTTGTGTCGATGTCGGTTTTTTCGCGTGCAATTTTCTGAATTTTTGATACATAAGGACACGTGAGATCGTGCACTGTAAAATAGCTGTTATGGCGCGAAAAACCGAGAACTTTTTCATATATACCTTTTTCCGCGCCATGCGTGCGTATAACTACATGAACAGGATGTTCCCGGCATGCCTCAGAATATACGGAATCAAGATCGTCCTCAGTGATGACACGCGCCCCGCGGCTTTCAAAATCGGCAACCACCGAGGGATTATGTATCAGACTGCCCAGAGTGTATACAGCCTCGTTTTCTTTCTTCGAATCGAGAAGTTCTGAAAGAAAATCGACCGCTCTCCTTACCCCGAAGCAAAATCCGGCAAGACCCGCTACAACTACCTCCATATTACCACCCCAATAACACCGCCTTTACATCGCGACTTTCAAAAAATGTCCGTACAAAATCACGTATCGGCAACGGCAAACGGACTACCGTCCTTCACGTATCTGCAAATCTGCTCATGATACATACACGGGCAGCACTGCAACGATCGTAAAGGCCAAGGACCAAAACCGCATTTATCGCGACACACGCTCTTTTCGCCGGAATGAACCAGAGCGCTTAGAAAAGTCCACGTCCTGCCGCGGTCGATACTGATGTGACGTAAGAGAAGAGTATGCATGACGGCGTGTGAAAAATATAAAAAGACTCATACGTGTGAATTGTCATTCATACAGAAGGTCTTGATAAAAAATTCACGCCCGCGGAAACGGTCCTTTAAGCAGAGGTCTTTTCGGCGCGGGCGCAGGATTTTAACATTTTCCGGTCATTCATGAGAATACCAAACAGTTGTGCTATTCAATGATCTTTTCTTCAACCATAGCGTCTGTACGCTTCCGCTCGTCTGTATACCTTCGCTCGTCTGTATACAAGTGATCGCCGTCAAAAAGTTTCACATTCCGTACTAAGTGCTTCCGCCGTCTTCATCTGCAATGTTCCCTGCGCTCAGACGCAACTCCGCTCAGGACAGTGTTCATACGAAAAGCTGATTCGATATATTGGCTTTTTCACACACAATTCTCAGAGCCTCGTTAAGAGTTTCGTCAAGTGTCAACCCAGAGTTGTCAAG
>CALXXF010000053.1 GCA_944392615.1 uncultured Clostridia bacterium | reverse complement strand
CCGTCGAAGCTTTGAACCGTCGAAGCTTTGAACCGTCGTGACATGAAAAACATATACGTGATATTGATATTACTTATGACAGGAGAATATGACAATGGGTGATTACGAAAAACAGATAGAAACGGCGGTTGAAAAATACCGCGAGCTTCTCAAAGGACAGCTTGAAAGGGTAGAACGTATCAACGCTCAGGCAGACGCCGTTGATTATTCCTCTCTTGAAAAAATCGTCATAGGCGTCTGCGGAGGGGACGGCATCGGCCCTACGATAACGTCAGCAGCTGCGTCGGTGCTCAAGGGGATACTTGCCGACGAAGTCGCGTCAGGTAGAGTTGAATTCAGGAATATTGAGGGGCTTACAATAGAGAACAGAGCGGCGTGCATGAAAGCGATACCGGACGATGTGCTTGCCGAGCTGAAGAAGTGCGATGTCATACTCAAAGGCCCCACAACGACGCCGAAGCAGGGAGACGGCTGGCCGAACATCGAAAGCGCCAACGTGGCAATGCGCAAGGAGCTTGACCTTTTTGCAAACGTACGTCCTGTGAGGGTGCCTGACAAGGGCATAGACTGGACGTTCTTCCGCGAAAACACGGAGGGAAGTTACGCTGTAGGAAGCCTTGGTCAGAATGTTACAGACGATCTTGCCGTTGATTTCTGCGTGACAACGACCGAGGGCACAAGGCGCATCGCCAGACTGGCATACGAATTTGCAAAGGCAAACAGCAAGGACCGCGTGTCGATAGTTACAAAAGCAAACGTTATCAAAACCACCGACGGGAAGTTCCTCAACATATGTCTCGATATCGGCAGAGAGTATCCGGGTATAACTACCGACGAATGGTTTATAGATATAATGACTGCCAAGCTGATTGATGAAAAGCGGCGCCGTGATTTCAAGGTCTTTATTCTGCCCAATCTCTACGGAGATATAATAACCGACGAGGCAGCGGAATTTCAGGGCGGAGTAGGCACGGCAGGCAGCGCGAATATCGGCAAGAAGTACGCCATGTTTGAAGCCATCCACGGCAGCGCGCCGAGAATGGTTGCTGAGGGCAGAGACAAATATGCCGATCCCTGCTCTATGCTCAGAGCGGCGGTAATGCTTCTCAACCACATAGGTTACAACGACAGGGGCGCCAGGCTCGAACGGGCTCTCGACATATGTATGTTTGAAGAGAAAAAGCTCACTGTCACCGGAAGGGATACCGGAGCTACCTGCGAACAGTTTGCCGGATATGTGCTCGATACCCTGTCTTCCCTTTGATTCAGCCGGTTATCCGGTTGAAAAGGCGAATGCTTTACCGCCGCGTTTTTTCTGTCACAGTATTTTCGAAAGGTAATATGCTGAATGACTAAAGATATTCCAGGAAAGACAGAATGTGAGGTCTCAGAGAAGGTCATAGAAAGACTGCCGAGATACTACAGACAACTCAAACGCCTCATTGACAACGATATATACAGGATAAGCTCCGGAGCACTGGCAGAGCTCATGGGGCTTAACCCGTCGCAGATACGGCAGGATCTGAACTGCTTCGGCGGATTCGGTCAGAAGGGGTACGGATATAATGTAAAGTATCTCTATACAAAAATATCCGAGCTTCTGGGTGTCAACGACGGTCTCAGCGCCATTATAATAGGCGCCGGAAATTTAGGCAAGGCAATACTGAGAAGCGGAGTGCTGCGCAGTGCGGGAGTCACGCTCGTCGGAATTTTCGATTCCGACGAAAATGTAATAGGGAAAAGTGTATCGGGCAGGACTGTTTACAGCGCCGAAAAGCTGGAAAAATTCCTGACCGAAAAGCGTGCCGACATAGCTGTTGTGAGCACGAGCAAGTATTCTCAGGCATATATGCCGGAAAGACTGAAAAAATTCGGCATAAAGGGAATATGGAATTTCACCGAGGAGGAACTCAGGCCGGTCGCCGGCGTTGCCGTAAAAAACGTGAGGCTTGAGGACTGTCTTCTCCGGCTCTGCTATGAAATAAAGACAACGGCGGGGCAGACCGATGACGACAGCTCCACCGAAGATGCTTATGTTGAGAATGCCGTGATCGCACGCCAAGAAGGAGATGTCTGATATGCGTGTGAATATTTTATACGGCAACGGCGTGATTTCTTTGCCTGAGAGAGCGGCGGAGTATATCGACAAGGCGGACAACCTCGCCCTGCGCCTGCTGCTTTTCCTCTGCTCGGACAAGGATGCTCTTTCATCTTTTGAGGTTTCAGGGATTGCAAGAATGTTCGCCGTTACAAAAGAGCAGGCAGAAGCGGCAGTGTCTTTCTGGGTGAACGCCGGTATAATTGAGCTCGGCGACGGCGAAGCGCCGCGCAAAAGAGCGTCCGCCTGTGTGAAAACCTCTGAAAACGGAGTCGCCGCCACGGTGCTTTCTTCAGACCCCATGCCGACATACACCGGAAAAGAACTCGAAGCAATAATAAACGCTGATTCCACTATGTCGCTTCTGATAGACGAGTGTCAGAGGATCGCCGGTAAGGTGTTCGGAGCACATGAGATAAACAAGATAATTTCGCTTTCAGACTACATGCGGCTCGACCACGACTACATACTCCTCCTTTTTGAATACTGCAAGAGCATAGACAAGCCTTCCGTAGCCTATATTTTCAAAACGGCGGTTGGTCTTTTCAACGACGGCATCACTACTTATCCTGCGCTTGAGGAGTTTATCGAAGCGTCCCAGAAGAAAAAAAGCACTGAGACGGTCATAAGAAGGCTCGCCGGACTCGGTCCGCGCGCTCTTACCTCACGCGAGAGGGCTTTTGTCGCCAAATGGACTGAGCTTGATTTCAAAGAGGATGTGCTCTCTCTTGCATATGAAGTCACTGCAAACAACACCGGGTCTTTTTCTTTTCCGTATATGAACAAGGTGCTCATCAACTGGCACGAGGCTGGCTACAGAACCGCCGGTGAAATAGAGGATGCGCTTTCCGCTTACAGACAGAAGAAGGAAAGCTGTTCAGTCAAGGGCAGCTTTGATACAGACGAATTTTTTGAGGCAGCTCTCCGCCGCAGTTATTCACTGATGGAAAAGTCGCATTCGGCAGAAGAGTCGGACGGCAAAAGCTGAGAATAAGCGACAGCCGGAAAGGTTCAAGATTAGATGCACCTGTCGGAAGCCGTGAAAACACATCCGGGCAAGGGCGCTTAAAGCGCAAAATAAAAATCAGTTTTTAAAAGTTTTCAGAATTTTTAAAAA
>CALXXF010000052.1 GCA_944392615.1 uncultured Clostridia bacterium | reverse complement strand
CCGACTTCTCCGATGAATGTTTTGTGTGATGACTTCATTCTATCAGATTTTTGTCAGATATGCTCTTCTTTTTTTTTATTTTTTCGGCTCTATCTGTCTGTCACCCCAACATTTATTATAGAACCGATAAATATAAAGATAAAATGAACACCGGAAAACTCCGGTAATCATCTGAAAAACGCAACTGAAAAATGGTGTACTGAAAGCATCTCAAACTCTCTTTATGTCAAGCTCTCTCTTATAAAACTCTTATATAACAATGGAGCCCGGCACAAATTGTGCAGGACTCCCTTAAATATAATTTTATTTGGAAAATCCGGAGGAAAATATGGAAAACATAAAAGACGCGGAAATTACTCTTGAGCCTCTGTCCTCAGATGACGTTGAGGCATTTATTGCGGATAACCAGCGTGCATTTAAATACGGCGCGCTGGAGGAATTCGGTATGCGTGATGACCACCTTGATGCCGACGGCGAAATAATTTCCCGAAAAACAATTGAGAAAAGCATATACTCACCCGGAAATGAGTCATACCGCATTGTTTTCAACGGCAGAAAGGTAGGCGGAGTTGTACTCAAAATAGACCGCAAAACAAATCGCAACCATCTTGAGCTTTTCTTTGTGGCACCAGAGGAGCACGGACGTGGAATAGGCTTTGCAGCCTGGAAGCAGGTTGAAAAGCTGTATCCTCAAACTGAGGTCTGGGAGACATTCACACCGTATTTTGAAAAGCGAAACATACATTTTTATATCAACAAATGTGGTTTTTCTGCAGTTGAGTTTTACGGTGAATTTCACAGATTCCCGGCAAATCAGGAAGATGACGAAGAGGAAGAAGAAGGGCCATCTGAAATGCTTCGTTTTGAAAAAATCATGAAAAGAGACGCATTTGGCGCTGAATAAGATATAAATATACTGTTTTTTATCTTGCATTTTTCAAAGGTGAATGAAAACACACCCTTGCAGTCGAAAGCATTACACTACTGTAAAGCGCTTTTTTCAGCAGAGAATAGCTTTTATTATCCTGAACTGAAGACGAGCCGGAAGCAGGCTCAACAGCCTCAGAAGAGGATTGCGGTTGACTGCGTATGCGAATGACGGATTTTTCTTTCTCAGTATCTTTATTATCGCAAGTGAAATTTTTTCGGGAGCAACGCTTTTTGCCTCAACGCTGTCAACGACCTGTCTGAAGCGTTTGGCGTTGCATTTGTATAAAGAAGTATTTGCACAGAACGTCGTGAGCGCATCTGTGGATGCGCCGAGCATATCTGTTTTAACGGCTCCTGCACGCAGCACCGAGACATAAATCCCCAGCAGCTGAAGCTCCATTCTCAGGGAATATGCGTATTTGTCAAGAGCACTTTTGCTCACAGCATATATCCCTGTAAATGGAAGCGGGTCGAGCGGCGCAAGTTCGCTTGTTGTCATTATAATCCTGCTCCCGCTGTGTAAAAGAGGCGTGAATGTCCTGTTTACAAGAAATGCTCCGTAAAGATTGACTTTGAAAATTTTTTCAAAATGCTTACAATCAATTTCAACAAGGGAATCGAGCATGTATATGCCGGCAAAATGGACGACAGCATAAAGCTCCTCTGTTTGTTCCTTTATTTTCTCAAATGCGAGCTTAACGCTTTCTTCATCGGTAATATCCGCCTGTACAGGAATTATGTTTTTTCCTGATTCTTCCACTTTTCTGTCAAGGGCAAATACTGTGAATCCATTACGAGCGAGTGCCTCCGTTGTAGGTCTTCCCATTCCACCGAACGCCCCGGTAACAAGTATGTATTTCATTTGATATGTTCCTTCTGACATTTTGTGAGCAGTCTGTCTTTCAGATATTCGTATCTCAGGCGCTTTTCTTCCTTCTTGAAGTGTTCGCAACGTGACTGCTCCGGATTGTTTTCATATACAAAGCTCTTGGCTGATTCTCCGAACTGCTCGCTGGTCAAGTCGAAAACGCAGTCGCCAACAACATTGTAGCAGTGATAATTTCCATCACCGAGAGGTATCCCGTACACCTTGCCTCCGAATATGTCCTGTGCGAGAAACGCCGTTATAGAGCACTGACCGCAGGTCTTGTTTTCAATGCTCCACTTTTCTCTGAGGCGAGGAGCGCATGTTTCAGCGCACCAGATATCAGAAAGAGCATCGTATAAATCACGAGGGGTGACTATTCCCGGATATTCGTCGGATTCAGCACGTATGACCGCTTTTTCACAGCCGTTAAAATTGCAGCTCATTTCTCCTCCTTGTCCTAAGGACATTGCTGCCGCCTTTGGTACGGCACATTTTCAGTGTTTATTTGTCTTTCGCTTATCCTGCCTGCAGGGTATCGTACAGTGAAGGCACCGGGTGCCTGTAACCAGCTACAGGAGCATTTCTTCCGGTATACACAAAGAGCAGTGCAGCGAAGCCCTCAATGAATATTCTGCACTGCGGACAAGCGTTCATCAATCGTCAAGATGATAACGTTTTTTGCCAACCGTCTTTTTACCGTATTCTATTGCCGCAGTCGGACAATACGAAATACACGCCATACAGTGTGTGCATTTGTCTTTCCATTCCGGTCTTCCGTCTTTTATCCTGATGTTATTCAGCGGACAAATTCTGGCGCATTTTCCACAGGAGTTACAGGAGTCAAGCACGCGGAACGGCTTTGTTTTAACATGGAATCTGTAAAACAAACTGTTTATCGCTGAGCTCATAAACCGGTCGTATAATCTTTTTCGCGGTTCTTCAAAGGATTTTCCCGATTTTATTGTTTCTGCAGCTTTCAAAACAGAGGGCTCCGCTTTTTTAATGATTTTTTTTGCTTCCGGAGTGTCCGGGGCATTAAACATAATTATATAGTTATCCGGCATTATGATTGGTACTGTTCCCATGTAAGCCCATCCCTTGTCAGCGCACAGCCTTCTGTTATATTCCGGTGCGTTTCCGATTTCCCCTCCGCAGCTCATAACAAACCATGCGCGTTCAGCACCGGCAAAATCGGTTTCAATTATCCAGTTTTTAACTACGCGCGGTATCCTCCATGCATAAGTCGGCAGCACAAATACAACGTCTTTTCCGACAGAAAATGAACGAGCCGCGCCGGTTTTAATGTTTTCTGTTATACTTATAAGCTCGTCACCGGTTTCGTTTGCTATTTTTGAGGCAATATATTTACTGTTTCCTGTTCCCGTAAAATAAAAAATCATAATTTATCTCCTGAAAAAAGACTGACTGTACGTTATAAAGGTTATTGAAGTTTTAACACATGCATTTTTAGGGGTTTATCAAAAACATGTACAAATACACTCGTATCC
>CALXXF010000051.1 GCA_944392615.1 uncultured Clostridia bacterium | reverse complement strand
TTAAATACCCGCTCGGTTTTTACCCTGAGCGGGTATTTAATATTATCGTGTCCATTATTGATTTTTCATCGGAGACCTTGGCGGTCTATTTTTTTATTCAAAGACGAACGAGCAATTTGCAAAGTAATTATATCAATAATACCGGAATATATATGTACAGCATGCTCAGAGAGCGTGCACCGCGTATAAACAGCATCCGTGTGATAATCGTCAATACTATGACAAAAGAGGATAGCTATGCAGAACGAAAAAGAGAAATACAGAGCACATACCGCACAAAGCGCTGAGCGTTCAAGAGAAAAATACGGCAGCAACAAGCTGACAGGTCAGAAGAAAACAAGCTTTGCCAAAAGGCTTTTGGCGGGCTTTTCAGACCCGATTATACGAATCCTCATAGCCGCTCTCGTCGTAAACACGGTCTTTACGCTTAAAAATTTCAACATCATAGAATCGCTCGGAATACTTGCGGCGATACTTATATCTACTTTCGTATCTGCCTTGTCAGAGCACAGAAGTGAAAATGCATTTGAAAAATTGTCTCAGGAAGCTTCTTTAAAGACAAGCCGCGTAATGCGTTCCGGTGCTCTTACCATACTGTCATCCGACGATATCGTTGTCGGCGACATAGTTCTCCTCGGTGCCGGCGAAGCAGTCCCGGCCGACGGTATAATAATCGAAGGCTCTGTCTATGCAGACCAGTCAGCGCTCAACGGGGAGAGCAGAGAAGTCTGCAAAAAAGTTTTGTCTGTAAAAACAAAACGCAGCCTCGACTCGGAAAACAGGGTCTTCAGAGGAAGCATGGTTACCAAGGGAAATGCCGTTATGCAGGTAACAGAGGTAGGCGACAACACATTCTTAGGAGGTGTCGCCGAAGGTCTTAAGATTGACACAAGAGACAGTCCTCTTAAGGTAAGACTGTCGGGACTTGCCAAAACGATCAGCCACATAGGTTATGTGCTTGCGGCTGTTGTCGGATTTGTCTGTATATTCTGGGAGATATTTGTCGACAACGGATTCGATAAGGCTTCCGTACTTGCGTTTCTGTCAGATAAAATCAATATTCTCTCTGCCGTAATAGACGCCTTAACGCTTTCAATAACTATTCTGGTTGTTGCGGTTCCTGAGGGGCTCCCGATGATGATATGCGTCGTTCTTTCTTCAAATATGAAGAGGATGATGAAGGACGGCATTCTCGTAAAAAAGCCTGTCGGAATTGAAACTGCCGGCAGTCTGAATCTGCTGTTTTGCGATAAGACGGGGACAATTACAACAGGTGTGCAGAGCGTGGACGGCGTGCTTCTGGCAGACGGCTCATACACCTCTTCGGTTTCATTGCTGAAGAAATACCCGATATATGAGCTTTTGAGGATGAATGCAATATATAACACAGAGTGTTCATACGTGAGAGGAAGGGCGGTAGGCTCTAATTCCACAGACAGGGCGATAGCGTCATTTTTTGAAGTAAAGCAGCTTCAAAAGGATAATATACGAGACAGAATACCTTTTGACAGCAAGTACAAATACTCGGCGGTAAGGCTCCCGGATGGAAGAGTGCTCGTCAAGGGTGCACCCGATGTTCTTATAAAAAGCATATCTCATTCGATTTTACCCGACGGTTCGCGCTGTCCCTTTGATTTGTCGCGCATATCCGGAAAATACGAGGAGCTTGTCAAAAATGCCTCAAGGATGATACTCGTCGCCTTGTGCGACAGAATGCCGGATATTCACGGAAATCACGATATGACATATGTGTGTATGATTTCAATAAACGACAGAATAAAGAAGTCTGCTGCACCATCCGTAAAAACTCTGAGAGACGCCGGCATACGCGTGGTTATGGTAACCGGAGACGGAAAGGAAACTGCTTCTGCTGTCGCTAAAAAAACAGGTATAATGCAAAATGACGGCGACATTGCAATAACAAGTTCTGAAATGGCTGCCATGAGCGACGATGAGCTTGCAGGAATACTTCCGAGACTGTCTGTGGTTGCCAGAGCAATGCCTTCTGATAAATCGAGACTTGTGCAGATATCACAGAGCCTTGAGCTTGTGGTTGGGATGACAGGAGACGGGGTTAACGACGCTCCCGCTCTGAAAAGAGCGGACGTGGGCTTTTCCATGGGTGCAGGCGCCGAAATCGCAAAGGAAGCAGGAGACATAGTGATACTTGACAATGACATCTCTGCAATAGAAAAGACGGTTTTATACGGGCGTACAATATTCAACAGCATAAGAAAATTTATAGTTTTTCAGCTTACTATGAATTTTTCGGCGGTGGGCGTAACTTTGATGGGGCGTTTTTTCGGGATAGACATGCCGATAACGATAATACAGATGCTATGGGTAAATATAATAATGGACACTCTCGGGGCACTCGCATTTGCTTCCGAGGCGCCAGACAAATATACCATGAGAGATGCTCCCAAACGTCGCGCTGAAAAGCTGCTTTCCGCCGGAATGGCAGCCAAAATCGCGTGGAATGGTCTTATGACGTGGCTTGTATGCATAGGCTTTCTTGCCTCAGAGCGCATACGCGCCTTCTTTGACTTTTACAATAGTCCGGTTAAATTTTTATCCGCTTTCTTTACGCTGTTCATATTCCTCGGCATAATGAATTTCTTTATTGCCCGAAGCGAGCGGCTCAATATTATGGCGAATATTTTTGCAAACGGCTCATTTATCGGCATCACGCTTCTGATAACTGTAATACAGCTGCTCATGGTCTTTTTCGGAGGCGAAATCTTCAGAACAGAACCGCTTGACGTGAAGACTCTCTGCGGTCTGCTGGCGACCTCGTTTTCTGTAGTACCTCTTGATGCTCTGAGAAAGCTGATAATGCGTGCAGGACTCAGTGAAAAAGGCAAGGGCGGAAAAGAGAGAAATCTATACTCTTCTCAAAGATGTTCTGTACCAAAAAAGAGCTGAAAAAGAAAAAATACATATGTTTTCTACCGGCTTTGAAAGATATGCGGGCGTAAAGAAAGATACAGCTTTTCTCTACGCCTGTTGTCTGTATATGGCTGTCATTTGACGGGTATTATATTAATGTGCCGTGAATGACGGACTTTTTCCGCATCACAGCAAGACTGTAAATAAGCAGAACAGCTCATTGAAAGGAAGGTAAAATGGTCACATTTGAACATAAAGTAAAGGACCCGCACGGTATGCATGCACGCCCCGCAGGGCTTCTTGCAAGGGAAGCTCAGAAATATGCCTCTGAGATAAAAGTTACAAAAGGAGAAAAAAGCGCAGATATGAAAGGCGTTTTTTCTCTGATGTCGCTTACAGTTAAAAGCGGGGATATAATAACCGTAACTATCAGCGGAAGCGACGAGAAGACTGCAGCAGAAAATCTCAGCTCATATATAAGGGATAATATCTGAAATCATTTTAACGCATCTTATTTTCAGCTACAGGTATGTATTCACTTATGCCAACTACGTCGTCTTCATGAGCTCAATATCCCGAAAATACCGTCACCCGTTGTCATTCATTGATATAGACAGGTAAATTGTAGTTGATAATTTACAAATTGTGTTGATTTTTTTTGTGTACTATTAACTATTGATATTTGTCTGCCAATATGATATACTTAACGGGTACGGGGGCATAGCTCAGCTGGTTAGAGTGCATGCTTGACATGCATGAGGTCACAGGTTCGAGTCCTGTTGTCCCCACCATAAGAAAAGCAAAGGTTTGATACAAAAGTATTGAACCTTTTTTTCTTTGCATAAAGGGAGTTCTTTCCTTTCCGTAAGTAAATATCAGAGCTATGATATGACCGAGAAGCTTTATAAAGAAGTGAAAAAAATTGCAACGGAGATAAATAACTTTTTAAACGAGGGGAATT
>CALXXF010000050.1 GCA_944392615.1 uncultured Clostridia bacterium | reverse complement strand
ATAGCACAAAAACCGCAGAAAATCAATCTGCGGTTTCTGTACTTTTGTGATTCCTCCGTTAAGAACAACAGAGAAAATGCTCCCGGTTTTCTTGATTTCAATAAGTAAAGTATAACAGCTGTTTCAACATGTAACATCGCCGGCGCCGTAAAAATGAAATCCGTGTCTTTCCTGCGTCGTCTTCTTCTCAGAAACTCCGAATCAGCCTTTGCAGGAGGCAGCAAGATCTCCGAGACGCTGCTCGAAATTCACGCCGTACCAGTATTTATCCTTTTCAGGCCTTGTATCCCTTATTGCCGAAACAGTAAAGTCAACGGCTATTCTGAGAGAATCATACATGCTCTTTCCGAGAGTGAGCGCTCCGCACAGTGAGCTTGAGAAAACATCTCCGGTGCCATGGAAGGACGTGTCAATGTGCTCAGCAAAATATTCGCAGTATTCCCCGCTGACAGAATCATACGCCACGGCTCCGTGATGGTTGCTATCATAGATCACCCCTGTCACCACGGCGCTTTTTGAGCCGAGCGAGCAGAGCCTTTTTAAAAGCTCCCTTATATACTTCTCGTCATATTCATCGCCGGGATATTTTTCGCCGAGTAAAAACGCAGCCTCTGTGAGGTTTGGCACGATTACATCCGCCTTGGCGCAGAGCTTTGCCATCTTTGCCGGAAAATCATCTCCGAACCCTGTATACAGCTTTCCGTTGTCTGCCATTACCGGGTCTATGAACTTAAGAGCATTCTTCCCGAAAATGTCTATAAATTCGCACACGAGCGCTATCTGCTCGTCGGAGCCCAGATAACCTGTGTATATGGAATCAAATTCAAGACCGAGCTGCTTCCAGTGGTCATATATAGGCTTTATCTGATCTGTGAGGTCGCAGAAAGTAAAGCCTTTGAATCCTCCTGTATGCGTAGAGAGAACGGCGGTAGGTATTATTGCAGTTTCAACTCCCATTGCCGAGATAACAGGAAGCGCCGCTGTAAGAGAACATCTTCCGAAGCAGGAAATATCCTGTATAGTAACCGTTCTTTTCATTTTCAATACCAATCCTTTCACAAAGTAGCTTTATATATAACTTATAATTCAGAGCCTGCGGTCCGTATCCAGCCGGGTCAGAAACCGCAGGACTCATTTTTGCTTTTTTGCCGTATCTGAGCTTTTTTCTGAGCTCTTGCTGAATGGAATTCCCGGCTTTGCTTTTGGCCGGCATATTCCGACGGCACACTTTGCCGCATGCACACCTTGCCGCATGCAGCGTGTGATTTAAGATCGCAGAGAAGGCGATACCTGAGTGTCAGATCGACGGCGCGATATGACGCAGTTCCATGTCCGTACTGTTGACCTGGAAAAGATGCCATGTCCGTAAAAAGGTGTCGTGCTCTGCAAAGATGCCCTGCCCGTAAAATGTACCCAGCCCTGCAAAGATGCCATGCCCGTAAAAAAACCTGTTCCCCGAAAAAGACACCGCTTTTCTGTAACCACAGCGCGTCAAAAGGTCTGCCTACGCGCCGTCATTTGTTATCAAGCCCCTCTTTGAGCTTGACTGCATCCCGTATTTTAAGCACCCACAGAAATGCGTAGGTCACAAAAATTATTCTTACTATAAGGTCTATCATGAAAAACTCGCCGAAATATATCTGAAGCATAGTGAATACAGCGGAGCACAGCGACGTCACTGCTGCGATGAAAAGGAAAAATTTTTTCCTTCCTTTCAGGGATTTTTTTATGTTCGCGTCCTCCGCTTTTTCGTGTCGGAGCACCGATTCCGGCACATCGGTGCCATCAAATCCGACTTGCTGGATCCCGCAGTAATCGTCTACCGCCATTGACAGTGTCCCGGCGAGCACAAAGAGCGAGGCGGCGAAGAAGACAGCGGCAACGGCGCAGAGCACGGCAATAACTATAAGCTCGTCCATGACGGCATAGTTTCGCCCTATCATATATTTTATCACCGAAGAAAAACCTGCTCCGTCGTCACCTGTATAATATTTGTCGGTGAAGATCATTCCGAGAATCCATCCTGCCGTGGAAAAGACACCGTAGGCAGCAGACAGAAACAGCCCTCTTTTTGCCGTTTTTCCGAATAACCGCGATGTCACGGCGAAATACATACACATAAGCACAGCTGAAATAAACGGAGGTATCAGGCAGTACCCTTCAATTTTCAACTCCAGAGAAAACAGTATCCCGGTTGCAAGAAATGACAGAGCGACCAGAAGTGATTTGACCTTTACCCTCCGGGTGTTTTTTTCATACTCTTCAACGCTCAGTCTGATGTTTTCAATAACGGCGGAATTTTTCTTTACAGCGCCAAGTGCTCTGGCGGTTATGACAAGCCACACAATTCCTATTATAAGGGAAATGAACATAGCGATGACTGTAAACAGCCCTCTGTACTGCGAAAGGGAAAAAATACCCGAATCGGTGACTATACCGTAATCCCCGCTGGAAAGTATGGACAGGTCTGGCAGCACGCACAAAACAGGCTTTGCAATAACAAATACGTACGTTGCCCTTCTCGCTTTGGTGACAGTCCTGTCAAGGGCGCCTGTCTGCCCGGAATTGACAATTCTCGCATCAAGTCCCTCAAAGAAATTTTTCCATGCAAACAGCCCGAAGATAAGCTCGAAAGCCGAGAAAATCATCGACATTACGAGCATCGTCCAGGTGCGCTCTTCTTCGCCGGATATGAAATAGACATACAGTGCCGGCAGCTTCAGCAGCCCCGCTATGGCGAGAAATCTGAAGTAGCGGGCGGCATCGGAAAATGAATAGTCGATATTGGATATCCCGTATATTCCGTAGAGTATGAGCGCATAACCGATAAAATCGGGTATAGGATCTATAATGTTCACACCGGGTATGAACAGAAACCAAAGACCCGCTATTATTTGTGCTGCCTTCATTTGTTGTACTCCTTTGGATTTTAAGTTGATTCGGAAAGACTTTCCGGGGATGCCGCGCTATATGCCGCGATCATCCTGACTTACGTCGTCGTCATCATCATAATGATATGAACGGTGCTCGGAAGTCTGACTCTTTTTTCCCTTTCCGAATTTTGAAAGTATATTTTCAAGAAAGCGCGGGGCGGGATTGACAGGCATAACGTTTTCCTCGCCCTCGTAGCATATATACATGTAGCACCTGAAGATCACATATGCTGTAAAAATAATATACAGATACCAGAATATGGAGAGAAAATAGTAGACGTAAGAAGCAATCACAGACCCGGAAAAGGAGCTTGAGACACTGCCGGCGACAAACATTATAATCCTGACTGCAAAATAGACTGTCGTGAAAAAGATCCCGTTTTTTGCTCTGGCAGCTATCTTTGGAAGCTCAACAGAAAGCGAAAGGGAATATATTCCCAGAAACATAAACGCAAGAGCGCACATCTGCAGAGGGTAGCTCAATGCCTCAGACAACATTACCACTTTTTCCAAAACGGCATACTCCGGTATAAATACCGAAATAATTCCGGCCGCATACGACACAAGACCCGCAATACAGAGAAAAAAGAGAGGATACGTCATACGGCGGAATCCTGCCGCATATGATGACAGCCTTTTCGCCGCGGTAAGCATGAGGAGATACCCGGCAAGGTCTGGGAAAATATCTATCCCGATATTGTACTCATAGCTTGTCGGGACAGCGACCGACAAAAGCATGAGCACACCGAAGAAAAAGTATCCGAAACCCATAAAACTCTAACCCATAGAACTTCCTTAATCATGTTTCAGCAGTGACAAACACGGCAGCCGGCTTTGGCGCATACCGGATGCCGTAGCCCTGCCTGCTTCTGCGTATGCCTAACGCCAGAGACTCGCAGCACAGGTGCGATGCCTGATGCCG
>CALXXF010000049.1 GCA_944392615.1 uncultured Clostridia bacterium | reverse complement strand
GCTGGAATAAATCCAGCAGGACCGGTTTGCTTTTTCCGGAATGCAGAAACAGACGCTGGCAGACATCAAAAAAGAACAGACTGCCCGCCGCATCAAAATCATATATCAGACCTGTCGTACATGCGCGGTGATGTCGTTTTACATTCGCCTTTCTGTCTCGGAAATAAACTTTTTTCTGTACTCCGAGCTTATGGCTTTATAAATATCCGGTGCCTTGCCGCCGATCGGCTTGCCGTTCACGGAACTGCACGCAGCGCCGTGAATTGAGGAGGCCATGACCATTACTTCGTCTGCCTGTTCGAGCTCTGACAGAGTAAATGCCTTTTCAAGCACGGGTATGCCGAATGAATTGCATATTGCAATGTAATGCGCCCTCGTCGTACCGGGAAGAATCAGATTGGTAAGGGGAGCAGTGATGAATTTTCCATCCTTGATAATTGCAATATTGCTGTGTGAACCCTCAGTCACGTAGCCGTTACGCACAAAAACAGCCTCGTCGCAGTCTGCCCTTTTGGCCGCCTCAGCAGCGAAAACATTGGGTATGAGATTTATTGTCTTGATGTTGCAGTAAAAATACCTGTTGTCCTCGACAGAGTGCAGAGAAAGCCTCTTCTTGCTCACGTCAAGCATTTCGTGTGGACGTATCGTTATAAGAAGATTCGGCTTTGACTCGTCCGGAAAGGAATGCTTTCTCATCGCCGTAGCGCGCGACATCTGCCAATAAAGGCAGAAATCATCCGCCTCCGCCTCTTCCACCAGTCTGTAAAGGACTGCCTTGAGCTCGCTGTTACTGAATCCGGGAGTTATTGACAGCATTCTGCAGGAGTTCATGAACCGCTCTATGTGCTCGTCTGCTGCAAATATATTTCCGCAGCGCCCGTATGCTGCGTCATAGACCCCGTCTCCATAATAGACACACCTGTCATTTGCAGGTATCATCAACTCTTGAAGGGGTGAGATCTTTCCGTTATAATAACCGAGAGTTTTCATTATTTTTTCCTCCGCTTGCTGAAAATGGCGCTGCGGCATGCGCGCGTCGCATAACCCAATTATATCCGAAATATCCTTTTTTTTCAAGTCATAACCGGGAAATATTGTTTGTTTTATGTCATTTTGAATGATTAAAGTAAATTTTACAAAAGCCCGTTGCTTTGCCAGGGGCGATACATTTTACTTTTGACTTTTCGCAGCAACCGGATACATAACTTGTTTTTCAAGCCGTATTGTCTGTAATATTAAAATTTACAAAAAACCGGTTGCATTGAATAAAAACTTATGGTACTATATAGGATGCGTGTCACATAATGCCATCGGAGGTGAACTCATGAAAATATTAAAACTTGAGGTCGGAGACATTATAAGCATGAAGAAAAAACATCCTTGCGGCGCAAGCGAATTTGATATACTGCGTGTAGGATCAGATATACGGATACGCTGCAGAGGCTGCGGGCGTGATGTGACGGTACCGCGCGAGAAGCTCGAAAGAAATATAAAGAGCGTCAGTAATGGAAAAGAAGAGGTCTGAAAATGTCAAACATGAATAGCGGTAACACCGGTCCGGAGAACATCGATATCGATGAAAACGCCGCGGGAAATGCTACTGAAACTGAAAAAGCGGCTGAAAAAGAGAAGAAAGCAACCAGAGTCAGGGACAGGATCAACTCTGCGGCAAACAATTTTTTCGAAACGCCGTTCGGCTCCCGGCTCAAGTCGCATTTTGATAAAAACGGATATCTCTACTGTGCCTTCATAATTCCTGTGGCACTTTTCTGGATGGTTTTCATAATAATGAAGACATATCCATTCGGAAACGGTTCTGCACTTGTACTCGATCTCAACGGTCAGTACGTCTATTTTTTTGAGGCACTGCGCAAAGCTGTATACGGAGATGCGTCGCTGCTGTATAGCTGGTGCGGCACCATGGGCGGAGAGTTTGTTGGAATCTACGCATACTACCTGGCAAGCCCTTTGTCATACCTGGTAGCTTTGTTCCCGCAGACTGCGATGACCGAGGCGATTCTTTTCATTGAACTGCTCAAATGCGGCCTTTGCGGGGTCACAATGGCGTTTTATCTGAGAAAGACCCGTCCTAAAGCAAACGAGATGATAACCATTTCCATCTCGGTAATGTACGCGCTGTGCGCATATGTGGTTGTTTATGGCCATAACATGATGTGGATGGACTCGCTTATATGGCTTCCGCTTCTTGTTTACGGCATAGAGCAGCTCATAACCCGCGGCAACTTCAGGCTCTTTACAGTTGCACTTGCCATGACAGTCCTCAGTAATTTTTACATCGGATACATGGTATGCATATTCACTGCAGTGTATTTCTTTTATTATTATTTCTTTGCATCAGACGGAAAGAACAACTATCTCGGCGAGAGAAAGCATTTTATAAAGAGTATTCTGCGCATAGCGGGCGCCGCTGTAACCGCACTGCTCATAGCCTGCGTCATAATACTTCCTATATATTACTCGCTTTCACTCGGCAAAAACGAATTTTCAAATCCTGATTATTCGTTCAAATTCAAATTCAATCCCCTTGAATTTATTTCAAAGCTGTTTATAGCTTCATATGATACAGTAAGACCCGAAGGCAATCCTTTCACTTACTGCGGTATGTTGACGCTCGTGCTTGTCCCTGTGTACTTTATTTCCGCAAGAGTGTCGCGCAGGCAAAAAATAGGAGCCGCCGCAATACTGCTCTTTTTCTTTCTCTCTATGATAATCTCGCCTTTGGACATGGCGTGGCACGGTTTCCAGAATCCCAACTGGCTCAATTACCGCTACAGCTTTATGTTCAGCTTCATACTGCTGGTGCTTGCGCACAGAGCGCTTGAGCTTTTCCACACCGTCAGACTTAAGAAAACAATTATCATTGCCGCCGTATGGGCAGTGCTGGTTGGAATCTGCGCTCTCACGATGGACGACGATTTCTTCACCGAGAGTATAACGCGCAGGATGATATTCTTTGTGGCAATTCCAATCATAATGCTTGTCATATACGAAATACTGCATCATATGCTTCTAAAAGACAGGCTGAACAGCGTAGTGCGCTCTTCAGTTCTGACCACACTTTCAATCGTCATCTGCTTTGAAATGTTCATCGGCTGCCTCCTCGGAACCACGTCGCTCAACGAGGACGTCACATTCTCGCCGAAATACACAGCTGACAGCGGAAAGGGACTTGAGGGATACGACAATTTTCTCGATAAATTAAGACCTGTTGTCGCCATGATACAGACAAGCGACGGCGAATTCTACCGTATGGAAAAAGAAGTCTACAGGAAAGCCTGCGACAACTTTGCACTCAACATGCGCGGCGTCACCGGGTCCACGTCCACGCTGAACAAAAAGACAATTGCTTTTCTTAACAACCTCGGGTTTGTATCAAAATCGCAGTGGAGCAGGTATAAGGGCTCAACATCTGTAGCCGATTCCCTGCTTGGTATAAAATACCTCATATTCTCGGACAAGCAGTACGAAAACGATTATTATCTCACAGAGAAGGGCGAATACAACTACGACGACCAGAAATATATCTATTACTATCTCAATGAATACGCGCTTTCACTTGCATACGCTTCCTCTGAAGATATAAAAGAGCTGAACGTAAGGGACACCGCTTCGCCCTTTGTACTGATGAACAATATTATAACGGCACTGCTCGGAGAAGAAGAGACTGTTGAGGTGTTCAAAGTCGTTGAGTATACCTACGAGTATAACGAAGATGATGTAGACCTTTCGTTTGCCTCTTACAATGAAACAGTGTACGATATATACGGAGAGCCTGTCCCCGACCTCGATAAAGACGGAAACCTGCAATACAACGACGAGGGCGAAATAAAGTATGAAAAGAAGCTCACGCC
>CALXXF010000048.1 GCA_944392615.1 uncultured Clostridia bacterium | reverse complement strand
ATCGGAGAAATTGCAGAGCGCTTTGGGTTTACCAAAAGTAAGGTCAAAAATATGTTGTTCTACACCCGAAACAAACTAAGGGACTATCTCATTAAGGAGGGCGGTGAAATATGAAAATACCGAGATTTTCTAATGCCATCGGTAACCTCGATGAGGATCTTGTCGAGGCGGCAGCAGAATGCAAGAAAAAACAAAATCATTTGCTCAAATTGGGTTCAATAGCAGCCTGCTTTGCCGTGATCATTGTTGTAGGCGCGCTTGTTCTTCCATCGCTTTTAGGCGGCGAACCTACACCAGGAGGCACAAACGATAGGTATAAAGACATTAACATTATGGCAGGCGAATCAGGAATTGTATGGCCATGGGAATATCAAACCGTTTTTGAGAAATACACTGAAGTAACAATTGACGGTATTGTATACCGAAGTCACGGTCGCCTTGTGTCTGAAGAACTCCTTGGCGATTTGATTGGAACATATACCGTATTGGGCATTGACGAAATTGAAGGAGATAGATACACTGAAAAATTTGAAGTGTATCAGTTAAAATATGCCGATAAGAGCCAGCTTGTCGCCGTGAGGATGGAAGGTAGTTGTTATACCTTCAAGAGGGATAATTATGAACCTCCGCACACGCTCGGTGAGCTCTTCAAGCTGGTAGACCTCCCAAAAGCAATTGAATTGAAGCGGTTCTCTGTAAACGGCGACAGTCCGAACAAAAAACACTATACACTGAGCAATGATGACTATGTATGGGAAGTTCTTGCCGGATGCGAAAATGCACCATTTGTTGAGGATGAGAAATGGGTTGCACATGATAGAGAATATTACAGTTTTACGATCACATCTGAAACTCTCGGCGTATATAAAGTTGCCATGTATGTTACTGTAGATGGCTATCTGTGGACAAACGCTTTTAATTACCAATACCTCTTCAATATCGGAGAAGATGCAGCCAGTAAGATTATCAAATATGCAAAAGAGAATTCCACCGAAGCAGAGTATGAGCCGTATCAGAATACCATTGTCGGTAAGATTACGGAGATAACCGATGAGTATATTCTGTTAGACGATTCCATTCTCTGCGCCAATCCCGATGACGGAATCACGTACAAAATCCTCCTGAATGATCTGCGCATCTCCCGTTATGCAGAAAGCGGAGCTATCCGAGTGGGAGAAAATGTTCAGATAACATACGAAGGCGAAATTGACGAATCGAATACCATTGACAGTGCCATTTCCGCATCTGACGTGGTAATCTCCGGCGGGGATGTTCTTATTCCCGAATAATAAAATAAAAGTCGCATATATGATTAACCGAATATAAGTTTTTGCGAGAGTTCGAAGTCATACGCAAAACTGCCGAAAATATCTTTTTCATGTGGCTCTCACATAACAGACCCCGGTGCACAAAATGCACCGGGGTCTTGTTTTTTTGTTTACTTGACTCTATGCATCACATGACCTGGCGCTTTGCAAACACGACATATATTCGTCGGCAAGGTCGGAAGCAACGGTGTTTTTCAGGAAAACAATATTAAGGTCGTGCCGGGTCTCGGCGCCTTTTATGGAGAAGCAGCCCAGACCGCGTTCCTTTTGTGCAACCGAGGAGTAAACGAACGACACGCCTGTATTCATCGACACAAGACCGCACAAAAGCGAAAAGTCGTTTACGATGACCACCCGCGCAAATGCATCGGTAGTGTACCCCATGCCTGTGAGCACCTCGCTGAATATCTCCGCTGTGCCGGAGCCCTTTTCGCGCATTATAAATGTCTCTGTGAAAAGCTCCTCAATATTCACAGAGCGACCTGCAAGACGGTGATTACCGGCGCATATTCCGGTCATATTTTCACGTCTGAACAGTTTGCTGCCATACCTCACTTTATTGAACGGACCTTCTATAAGCGCAAAATCCAGAAGGTCGGAATCAAGCATTCCAAGAAGTTTTTCAGTATTATCTACCGTTATTTCCGCTGTACGGGAGCTGTCCTTAAGGAACTCCGCTGTCATTTCCGCAATCATATATTTTCCGATACTTTTTGTCGCCCCTATCCTGAAGCTGCGCACAGATGGCTTTCCGAGAAGCTCTCTTAATTTTCTTTCATTGAAAACAGCAGTTCTCGCGTAAGATTCAAAAAGCTCTGCCTCTTTGGTACGCGCAAGGCGACGTCCGTCGTATCTGAAAAACACACAGCCGTAGTCTGATTGGAGGGCTTTAATATGCTGTGTAACTGCCGGCTGTGTAATATTAAGAAGGGCGGCGGCTTCATGATAATTCATCCTGTCATACAGGGTAAGAAAGGTCTGTATTCTCGGGTCTGTCATAATTCCTCCGACTTGTTGGCACACGGAGCGCCGGGCTCCCGATGTGATAAAAAATATTTATCAAATAATATAAAATGATTATTTGGTTTTATCACAAAAGCATGATATAATCAAGCCAGATATAAAACACACAAGAAAAAATTGTCAATCAAGTAAAAAGGAGAGACAGCATGAAGATATTAGTTATAGGCGGCGTAGCTGCCGGAACAAAAGCGGCGGCAAAACTAAAAAGATGTGATCGTTCTGCGCAGGTAAAAATACTGACAAGTCGTGAAAGGATATGAGCGTTGCCCGACTCACTGCCGGATGCGCGGTCTTGCTGCTTCAGGGCAGCCCTTAGTCCGGAACTGAAAAAGATCGACTCGGTATCATGCCCGGGACCAGAATGTAAAAAACAAGCCCAAAAAGTATTTTTACTATTGACAAACCGATTCAGTTCTGATATAATATCTCAGCGGACCGGAACGGAGGACCGTTTCGGTCGCGTTTGTGCTGATATAGCTCAGTCGGTAGAGCGCGTCCTTGGTAAGGACGAGGTCTCGGGTTCAAATCCCGATATCAGCTCCATATCTACAAGAATACCCCGGTGTGCTTCTGGAACACCGGGGTGTTTTTGTCAGCATGTTTTTGTCAGAGTGTTTTTGCTGTCAGTCTTGTCTGTCGGTCTTTCCTGTCGGTCTTGCCTGTCGGTCCTGTAACCAGGAAAAGAATGAATGACTATTTATAAGTGCTCAACAGTATTTAAAATCTCCCGGATGCGGGGCAGAAAAGCTTTATATCCGCGAGCCTTTGTCGGACATGCGATCAAAATTCCGGAAAATCCGGAGGCACATTTTTCAGTTTTTTGTCCGGGTCTTACGCGCAAAATGCGCAAGACAATCTATCTTTTGAGTGCATCGATTTCCAGCCCCTCGGTTTCAAGAAGAATACGTTTTATATAAAGCCCTCCCGTATAGCCGACAAGCGAGCCGTCAGAGCCCACGACCCGGTGGCACGGTATAATTATGGGTATCGGGTTGTGCCCAACCGCCCCGCCCACGGCGCGTGCCGACATACCTCCCCTGCCCATTGCCGCACCTGACGCAAGCTGTCCGTATGAAATAACTGTGCCGTACGGAATGCAGGTGAGCATTTTCCATATCTTAAGCCTGAAAGGAGTACCGCTCAGCAAAAGCGGCGGAGTAAATCCCGGTTCGGTTCCTGAAAAATAGATATCAAGCCATCTTTTTGTATCGCATATCACCGGCGTTTCGTTTCTCTGACCGATGAGGTGAAAAGAGTTTGAAAGGTCTATACGGGAGAGCCTTTCTCCTTCCGAAACAAGCGTGACTGTCCCGAATGGCAGCGTGAAGTAATCATACGAGCAGTCACGTACGACATTTTCCGCCTCTTTTACCGAAATGTCAATCTTCATCGCACCGTGCGTCCTCCTCAGATAAAATTCCGTACTTTCCGGAGGCTATCTCCCAGAGATAAAGGGACGCCACGCTTCCGTACGGGCTGTACAGGCTTTTAAGATACCGGAAATCCTCATAAGACGGGTTTTTAAGCCCGTAAGCCGCGGTTATCCCGGCTTTTATTCCGTAATCCGATGTACTCAATATATCCATGCGGCACAGGCAGAACAGCATTACCATTTCCGCTGTCCACCGTCCTACACCCGACAAAGCTGTCAGCGTCTTCAGAACCTGGTCGTCGCTCATTTGTCCGAGCGGGGCTATGTCCAGCTCCCCGCTGTATGTCTTTTTGGCGACATCCATTATCCACGACGCCTTTTTGCCTGAGAGTCCGCATTTTCTCAGGTTTTCTTCCCCGGCACGCAAAACCTCCTGCGGCGTCACCTCGCACAGCTCGGAGCGCATACGCGCCCTGACGGTTTCAAAAGCTTTTGAAGATATCTGCTGACCCGCTATGTTGAAAATCAGCGAGGAGAAAACGTCGCTGTCAGTCCTTCTGTAGACATGACCTATTATGTCGATGTACCTGCGCAGGACCGCATCTCTTTCTCGCAGGTATTCTGTTTCCTTTTCGCCGTATTCGAAAAAAGAGGTTTTTCCTGCGTACTCAGAACAGGATAAAGACATATCATACTCCTCCCTTGCCATAATAAGAAAAAAGCTGCGGGTAAATTTTACTGTTATTCGTCTGTATGCTTATATGTTGTTGCATTTTTATCTGTATGTGGTATAATGTAGAAAACGGAATTGCGATTTTCAGCCGTCTATCCCACATAGACACACGGAGGTAACAAGAATGGGAGTGACAGGATCCGAAAAACACAAAAAAATGCATGAAAGGCACCGTTCCCCTACTGCAAAGGAACTGCTGTTTGCCCTTCTTGCCGCGGCTTTGATTATCTCGGTGTGCCTTTTCACAGGCTGCCGCAGTGAAACCGGCGGCACAGAAGTCACCGGCGCTTTTTCGCCGACAACCGATGATGGGTTGAACGGCTCTTACACAAACGGCGACTCCGAAGCCCCTGAGGACACCTCTGCCCCGGGCGACTCCGAAACCCCTGAGGACACCTCTGCCCCGGGCGACTCCGAAACCCCTGAGGACACCTCTGATCCGGGCGACTCCGAAGCCCCTGAGGACACCTCTGCCCCGGGCGACTCCGAAAGCCCTGAGGACACCTCTGCCCCGGGCGATTCCGAAAACCCTGATGACACCTCTGCTCCGGGCGACTCCGAAGCCCCTGAGGACACCTCTGCCCCGGGCGACTCCGAAAGCCCTGATGACACCTCTGCCCCGGGCGACTCCGAAAGCCCTGATGACACCTCTGCCCCGGGCGACTCCGAAACCCCTGATGACACCTCTGCCCCGGGCGACTCCGAAAGCCCTGAGGAACCCGATGTCACATATTCTCTTTCAAACTGGATGAGCGC
>CALXXF010000047.1 GCA_944392615.1 uncultured Clostridia bacterium | reverse complement strand
CAAGCAGAGGTTGCCTGCATCTGTGCTAAAATGCGGCATGACAGTCCGGACACGGTTTTTTGTCAAGCAGAGGTTGCGTGCGTATCGATAATCAAGCGCGTGCTCCTGCCTCATCTGAAGACTATACCTGTTTTCTCGGCAGTCGGAGCCACACCTATTCTGCTTTTGTACTGCTTGTAAAATGACGAATAATCCTTGAACCCGCACCTTGATGCCGCAACGGAAGCAGGAATGCCGCACTTAAGCATGCGCTGAGCCGCTACAAGACGTTTGAAAAGCACATAATTCCAGACAGACGAACCCGTCGCCGCCTTGAATATCCTGTTAATATATGATCTGCTAAAGTAAAGACCGGCTTCTATCTGCGCAAGATTTTCTATCTCAAAAAGATGAGCGTTTATGTAGTTTATTATTTCCACTACTATCTTCGCCTCTGCGCGGTTTACATTCTTTTCAGAGTACCCTTCTTCGTTGTCCGGGAGCATTTTCATTTCTCTGTTCCAGCTGAGTCTTACGGCTTCAGCCATCACCGCACCGAAAAGCCTGTTTATCTCGTTGTCGGCGCTCTTTCCCTCGCGCTCGGAAGCGCTGCACAGACGAGAAAGGAGGTCGCTCATATACTCAGAGGAATCCGACTGACCTATCATATTGCCTTCGCCAAGCTTTCTGTCATACACCAGAGAATGAAGCTCATCCCAGCTTCCGTCGGGATCCACCTGCTCATACATAAAATTTACGGTTATACGTTCATATCTCTTATCGGCGTCTATGTGAAGGGTATGTGCCTCGCCGTCTCTCATGAGCAGCATTGCTCCCGGAAACAGAGGATAATTTGTACCCTCAACCGTATAGTAGCCGCTTCCGCATATAAAATAGTACAGTTCACAGACATCGTGCGCATGAAGTATGTAATAATCGGGATCTGGGGTATCATCTGTTCTGTGAGCCAGCAGAATTCCGTTTTTATCATAAGAGTGAAGAAGCATGCAATCTCCGCCTTTCAAGTTTCATTCATGTTTCTTTATTCTTTTTCACAACGGCGTGTTCCGGGCACACGCGCGCCCTTCGCACACAGTCTACCACAAATAGTCACAATTTGCAATAAAAAAATCACGAATTGCCATTTACATTGTATAAAATGTTTAATATAATGTTCTGTGATGATAATCGGGATTTTTAACTGCGTCTGTCATTTGAATGTGTTTTTGAAGACACCCTCGCCGTACACTGACATGGATGCGGTCGAAAACAAATCTGAAATCAAATCTGAAATCAAATCCGAAATCAAATCTCATTAACAAATCAAAAACGGAGGTCTGGTCATGTCAGAACAGGTGAAATTTGCCGTAGTTGGCGCTGGGAACATAGGAAGCATGCACATAAACAACCTTTACAATGGAAAAATCTCCGGTGCGGCTTTGACTGCCGTATGTGATATTGACACCTCGAAGCTCGCCGGTGTGACCGCAAAATATCCCGGTGTAGCCGCCTATCGTGACTATGACGAAATGCTCGCAAAAAGCGGAGCGGACGCTGTTATAATAGCGGTCCCGCACTATTTTCATCACGAAATGGCGATCAAGGCGTTCAAAGCAGGCTTTCATGTTCTGACCGAGAAGCCTGCCGGCGTCAGGGTATCCGACGTAAAGCTCATGAACAAGGCTGCCGACGAGTCGGGCAAGGTATTCGGAATCATGTTCAATCAGAGGACAAACCCGCTGTTTGCAAAAGCGCGGGAGATCATGAAGAGCGGGGAAATGGGCGCGCCCAAAAGACTTACGTGGATAATAACAAACTGGTACCGCACGCAGAGTTACTATGACTCCGGTTCCTGGCGCGCAACATGGGACCTTGAAGGGGGCGGCGTTCTCACAAACCAGTCCCCGCACAATCTGGACCTGGCGCAGTGGATATTCGGAATGCCCGACCGAATAAGGGCTTTTTGCAAGGAAGGATTGTATCACCACATCACGGTGGAAGACGAAGCGGTCATATACGGTGAATATAAAAACGGCGCAACCATGCAGTTCATAACCACGACCGGAGAATTTCCCGGAACAAACCGTCTCGAAATAGCCACAGACGGAGGCAAGATGGTGATCGAGGGAGGAAAGCTCAAGATATGGCGGCTTAAAAGCAGCGAGCGCGACGTGTGCTTTAACTCCAGGGAAGGGATGCCGCAGATACCGTTTGAATACAGCGAAATACTCCCTGACAGACCGGAGACCGCGCACTGCGGCATAATACAGAATTTTGTAGGAGCAATAAACGGTGAAAACGCGCTGCTTGCAGACGGCAGAGAAGGAATAAACCAAGTGACTCTTTCGACCGGAGCATATATGTCATCATGGACAAACGACTGGGTCGAGCTTCCTATCGACGAAGAAAGGTTCAACGCCCTGCTTGAAGAAAAACGGACAAAGGAAAGAAGCGGACAGAGCTTTCATAAAGAGCCCGGCGAAAGCGCGGGAGAAAGCATGCTGCCCCGCTGGTCGGTAAACTGGTGATGAGAGAAGAGTTCAGGCTCGCCGCCTTTGCGGACGAGGCGGATCCGGGCCTTGACGGACAGATACGCGCGCTGTCTGAAAACAGCATTCCGCTTGTAGAGCTGCGCGGGATAAACGGAAAAAATATAAGCTCCTATACACCGTCAGAAGCGGAAAAAGTCGCGTCCTGCTTTGCACGCGCCGGAATCGGGGTCTGGTCGATAGGCTCTCCGATAGGCAAAGTGCCGCTTGACGCCGACTTCGAAGAGCACTTGAAAAATTTCAGAAACATACTTAAGATAGCGGAGGCAACCGGAGCTGAGTGCGTCAGGCTTTTCAGCTTTTACAACAACGGCAGAACCGGTGATGACGTCCGGAAAGAGGTAACCGAACGGCTGAAGCGCTTCGCCGAAGCCGCGGAAAAAAGCGGCATAGTCCTCTGCCATGAAAATGAAAAGGGAATATACGGTGACAGCGACGTCCGCTGCGCCGGGATACTCGGAGATGTTCCGGCTCTCAGAGCGGTGTTTGACCCGGCTAATTTCGTACAATGCGGGGTAGACACGCTGAAGGCATGGGAGCTTTTAAAAGACAAGACCTGTTACCTCCACATAAAGGATGCGGACAATAAGGGCAGGGTAGTGCCGCCGGGGTGCGGGGATGGAAACCTCACGCATATAATAAAAGAGTTTCTGTCACTCGACGGGGCATCCGGAGTCATGACCGTTGAGCCTCACCTCCATGCCTTTGTCGGACTTTCTGAGCTTTCGGAAAGCGACGCAGGGAAAGCGGTGGGGGCTCTTCGCTTCGCCTGCGCGCGCGACGCCTTTGATTATGCCGTGTCATCTCTCAGAAAGCTTATAGAGGATATACATAAGGGCGGGCAACCGGAAAATTTGTCATAAAGGTCGGTAGAAAATGCCGTCAGGAAATCCGGCATATCTGTGGCTGTCAGAGCACGACAGAGGTATGACGGTCGTGTACAACCCTGTGCTCAGACAAATCGGAAAGCAGTGAAAAAAACGCGGATACACCTTCTCAGGTGCTCCGCGTTTTTTTAAACAGCACAGTCGGGAGCGGCACACAGTCGGGAGCGACACACGGTAGATGCGGCGCGCGGTCGGAAGCGGCACACGGTCGGGAGCGGCACACGATCGGGCGTGACTTTTATTTTGGCAGGATTTTTCTAAATGCACCAACCTGCAAGGACATTCCCGCCCTTAAAAAGTCTATCCGCAAAAGTCTATCCGCAAAAGTCTATCCGGCAAAAAGTGTCTGTTTTCTGGATTTTTCGGGGATTTTTTGGACATCTGCATCCGCAGGACTCACTCAGAAGGCTGCGAAAATCCCGCCGGGAATTCCTTCGTCCTTAACAACTATGCTTCCTGCAGGAACAACCGCTCCCTCGGATACCTGTGCGCCATCGAGGATTATACTGCCCTCCACCCGGGCATTTTTCCTTACCGTAACCCCGTCAAAGAGCACACTGCCGCGAACAACAGCGCCGGGCTCTATAATACAGCGGTTGCCTATTACATTTTCTCCTCCGCTGAAACGCATGTTGCAGTCGTAATAACTGCGTTGTGTGCCTATGTCGCACCAGTAGTCGTCATACACGCAGCAGCAGACTGTAAAGCCCTTTTGTATCATTACCGGAAAAAGGTCTCTTCCGAAATCATACTGCCTGCCTTCGGGTATTTCTCTTATCGCCCTGCCCGACAGCATATACGCGCCGGCATTTATCAGGTGAGACGGGGGCTTTGCGCCCTCCGGCTTTTCAACAAAGTCTTCTATCCTGTTTCCGCTGCGGGTTATGACACCATAGCCCGTTACGTCATCCTTTATTACTGCGGCAACAGTCACATCCGCCGAATTGGCTGCATGCAGCGCGGCGAGCCTGCCGAGGTCTCCCTCAAATATTATATCTGCGCTCATTACCATGACATCCGCCCCGTCGTGTATCCTGCCCTTTGACAGAGCGTCAAAATACGCTGCCCGTACTGCCCCTGCCGTGCCGAGAGGCTCTTTTTCCCTTGAATAGAACAGCCTTATGCTTCTGAAAATCCCCCGGTATCTATTTTCTATAGCATCAGCCATATATCCCGTCGCAATAGTCGCGCTTCTTACTCCGCTCTTTTCAAGACTGCGGAGTATCCTCGACATAGCCGGTATATTATCAACCGGGAGAAGGGGTTTTGGGATATTCCGGGTCAATTCCCCAAGGCGTGAGCCCCTTCCTCCCGCCATAAGAATTGCAGATACTGCCACTTTTTTCTCCTTTTGCGCCGGTTTTTGCACAAGTCTGCCGGAACGCTCGATTTTTTGCGCCGCCTTCATTATTGCGGTCTTTTTAACATATTTTCCCCACCGACATAAAATATATTCTGAAGGAGAGCGCCAGATGTAAAATTTTCGTTATTTCTGCAGCACTTACTTGATTTTAACAGCGTGAAGTTGTATAATATATACAGCAGGCGACATCCTGCGGTGACCATATTTGTCCGGGAGGCACAAATGAAGATAATTACAATAAGCCGTGAATTCGGAAGCGGCGGGCGCGAGCTCGGAAAGAAAATAGCCGCAGCGCTCGACATCGCATACTATGACAGCGAGATAATAAAGATGATCGCCGAAAAAGCCGATCTTTCCGAGGAGTATGTAAACAGAGTGATAGAGCGCACGCCAATGCACTTTTATCCCATGACCCCCGGAGGTACATTCCATCCCACCTTCGACCCGCACTTCAACCTGAACAACAAGATATACGCCGAGCAGAACAATATCCTCCGGGAGGTGGCAAAAAAATCCGACTGTGTGATCGTCGGAAGATGCGCCGACTATATTCTGCGCGAGTTCTCCCCGCTTCGCGTTTTTGTCTACTCTGAAATGGAAAAGAGAATAGAGCGCTGCCGCAGATATGCGCCGGAGAGCGAGCACCTCACCTACAAGCAGCTTCGTTCCAAGATACGCTCTGTAGACAAGGAAAGGGCTCGTTACTACGAATTTTTCACCGGGCAGAAGTGGGGGAAACCTGAGAATTTTGACCTGTGCATAAACACCTCGAACGTATCGATAGACGACTGGGTCTCCGCCATGGTGTCTGTAACGGTTGCAGAGAGAAGCGCTCAGAAAAAGCCCGAATGACATATAACCTTATCCGGCGCATCGGCTGACGGGCAGGCGTTTTTCCGCTGCAGAATTACACGCCGGCATGCCGGCACAGCAGATGAAGCAGGTATCAGATTCCGTCCTCTGTGAAGCCGAAGAGGATGCTGCATGCAAGAAGAGGATACTACAGGCATGAAGAGGATGCTGCATGCAAGAAGAGGATACTGCATGCAAGAAGAGAATGCTGCAGGCATGAAGAGAATGCTGCAGGCATGAAGAGAATGCTGCAGGCAAGCACAGGCGATAATCGAGTAGGAGGCTTCCCATTAGTTGAGAAGCCGACCTCTCACACCACCGTGCGTACCGTTCGGTACACGGCGG
>CALXXF010000046.1 GCA_944392615.1 uncultured Clostridia bacterium | reverse complement strand
GATATATTGGCTTTTTCACACACAATTCTCAGAGCCTCGTTAAGAGTTTCGTCAAGTGTCAACCCAGAGTTGTCAAGAAAGACTGCATCTTCCGCAGGCAATGCGGGGGATGCTGCTCTCGTACTGTCCTGCTCATCACGCTTTGTCATATCGGAAAGGACTTCCGCATATGAAATATCAATTCCCTTTTCAACAAGCTCCTTGTATCTTCTTTCCGCACGCTTTTCCGCCGAGGACATCAGATATATCTTCACCTGTGCGTCCGGCATAATTACAGTTCCTATGTCACGACCATCCATTATGACATTGTTTTTTTCGGCAATGTCGCGCTGCTTGTCAAGAAGGAATTTCCTCACTGCGGGAATCGCCGAGACGGTCGATGCATACATGGATATTTCAGGTCGTCTTATTTCATCTCCGACATCCCGCCCGTTGAGATAAACCTTCTGCACCCCGTCGCAAAACTCAAGGCCTATGTCTATGTTGTCAAGCGCTGCGACTATACTTTCCGGTGAAGTAACAGGTATGGAATTTTCGAATATATACAGACCTACCGCACGATAGAGTGCACCGGTATCTACGTATATAAACCCGAGTTTTTTTGAAAGTCTCTTTGCAAGTGTGCTTTTCCCCGCTCCCGACGGGCCGTCAATAGCTATTTTAATCATAATAAATCACCTTTCGTACTTTTCGATTCATAAATTCATTCTGCATTTTCACACAGTTGATAAGCTTCCCGGCAGCGTTCTCTTTTGCAGTTTGAATGGACAGCTGCTTAATATATACCCGAATCCGGTAAAGTGCAGCTGTATTTATGAGCAAAAGCGAAGCCCGCGGTTTTCTTCAGCGCCATTCAAAACATAAAGCGTGCCGAAGCTGATATCAGCCGGTTTTCATCTATCTGATAAGTAAGTTTGCCGCCCCCACGGCGGACGCATTTCTTTCAGCTAAACCATGATTTGTGTTTGGCATTGTTTTTACATCGCATCCGAGCGGGAATCATGTTTTCCATGAACCAATCTTTTTCATTTACTGCCCAAAAAATCAAACAGCTTTTTCCTGCGAAAAGCCTCCGTGCCGAAGCATTATTCACGCGGATCGAGCACGTCCGGAATCAATCCACATGCCTGCGCTGCTACTTGATTTGCTACTTTTAGATTTGATGCGTTCGATATCATCTCAGTATATACGTCAGCAACCGCCACAAGAGCAGCATCTTTGCAAAAAGGCATTTGCCGGCGCAGCATGAAGGCGGGCGCAAAAAAGTTTTTACAGATGCGCAGTGCAAATGTCAACTGTGGGTTGACTCGTTTTTCAGACATGTCATTCATTCTCACTGCGCGCTGCGTTTTCAGCGGCAAGACGCGCAGTAGAAAACGCGATCCCAAGATTGAAGCCGCCGGTATAAGCATCCACGTCTATTATTTCTCCCGCAAAGAAAAGCCCTTTTATTTTTTTTGATTCCATCGTCCTGGGATTTATTCCCGCGACATTTACACCGCCGGAAGTGATGATAGCCTCGCGCACAGGTCTTGTCCTCTTGACCGTAAAGCGCATGTCTTTGAGAAGCTCAACTATCACCGACCGCTCGCCTTTGGTTATGGAATTGACCTTTTTGAAAGGCGGTATTCCAGTCATTTTCACAAACGGAGCGATCATTTTTGATGGCAGAAGAGCTGAAAGTGAATTTCCGAAATCCCTGTTCAGCAATGACGAGAAATCTGATAGTATTCTCCTGTCAAGGACAGAGCGGTCAAGCGCCGGCTTCAAATCTATTGATATAGTATATTTTTTGCTTCCTATGTCCTTAAGATACGCGGACATTGATAAAATTGTGGGACCTGTCATACCGAAATGCGTAAACATCAGTTCTCCGAAATCTTCATATACTGTTTTATCGTTTTCATCAAGCGCCTTCACTCCTACATTTTTAAGTGAAAGCCCCTGCATCTGAGCGCATTCAGGCTCATAGATTTCAAGAGGAACAAGGGAAGCAGAGGCAGGTACAAGCGAAATTCCGAGCCTGCGGCAAAATTCGTATCCGTCACCTGTCGAGCCGGTAGACGGATATGACACCCCGCCTGTTGCAAGTATCACAGAATCATACCTATGAAAATCAGGAGAGTTCAACCCTGTCACTTTGCCGTTCTCAGCGGATATGCCGTTTACTCTTGAGTGAACGAACCTTACTTTTCCCTCATCACAATAGCTTTTCAGGGCATTGACAATGTCAGAGCTTTTGTCAGATACGGGAAAAACGCGGTTTCCCCTCTCTGTTTTGAGTGCTACTCCGCGGGTCTCAAAAAATCCTATTATATCGAGCGGTGTGAAAGAGCTTATCGCAGTGTACATAAACCGCGGGTTTCTCGGAATGTTGGAAATAAAAGTAGTTACGTCACACCGGTTTATGACATTACACCTGCCTTTGCCTGTTATTAGAAGTTTTTTTCCTACAATGGCATTTCTTTCATAAACCGTAACATCCGCGCCGTTTTCAGCGGCTCTGCCCGCCGCCATGAGCCCGGCAGCACCTCCGCCTATGACGGCGATTTTACGGCGGACATCTGTCATATCATAAACCCCGCAAAAAAATAATAGAACACCGGCTGCTCGTCACGTCATATAATCAAAGCTGAAACGTTCATTATACGGCACCATGCCTGACAGCACCATGTCTATACATTTTATCCGCATATGTTGCTTTTGTCAAGCCCCGGTCTGAATTTTGAATCCGATACCCCGCTTCTCTAAAACGATAACCGTCAAAATGCTTTTGCAAAATGTTTTTTGCCTACAAGTGGAGAGCACCTACGACTTTTGGCTGTTTTTTGAAAGTGCTCGCAGAATAGCTGAGTGTATGACAGCATATTCTTTATTGCAGACTCCGTTTTGCCTTTCTACCGTTTTTGTCAAGCAACGGTTGCGGGCATCTTTTGTCTGCGGTACGACAAGTCTTTAGTGCGTCACAGCCACCTCGTATTGAAATCAGAATAATTTTAACTTTATACGGGCAAATAATCCGTCGTCCGGATATGGATGGAAAACGATATGCACAAAAAGCAATTATGTAAATATGCAAATGCCGTTATTGCGTTTGCCGGAGCTGTGGCATTGATAATGCTTCTCTCAGGGCCGTTGCTGCCGTTTACAGCGGCATGGATAATGGCGCTCTGCCTCAGACCGGTCATAAACAGGCTCAACACTCTCACCGGATTGTCAAGAAGGTTCTTTGGAGCGGCTCTTATAATTGTTTCTCTCAGCCTTATGGTGCTCGTTTTATTCAGAGGAGTATCGGCGCTGTGGACGCAAGGAAAGGCTTTTTTGATTTACATATGGGAGAACTGGGATTCAGCGATAACAAAAGCAAGAGGAATTCTCGACAAAATGGCCGATATAATACCGGCACTTGACGGACTTGTAAATGTAGATGCCATAGTGGATATCCTCGCAGATTGCGTAAAGGATATTCTGACTTCTGTTTCCGCATATTCGGCATCTGCCGCTGCCGCATTTGCCTCTCATCTTCCTTCAATCATTCTGGGCATCGCGGTTTTCATTATTTCGTCATTTTATATGTCGATGGACTTTGATGCAGTAAACGCATATCTTGAGTCCTTGGTACCTGAAAAATACAAGGATAGTTCAGCCAGGATAAAGACCGCTGTTTCAGATATACTCAGGCGATATGTAAAAGCATATTTTATCTTGTTTTCAATAACATTTTCACTTCTTTTATTTTTTCTTGCACTTATGAAGTCAAAATACGCATTAATCATTTCATTTGCAGCAGCCGCTGCCGACATGCTTCCTGCTGTGGGGGTAGGAATAATTCTTGTTCCTTGGTCGGTTTTTATGTTTGCCAGCGGCTCGCCTTCCCACGGGATATGGCTGCTTGTGACATACGCTGTGGTGACGGTTGTAAGACGTATTGCCGAGCCGCATATAATAGGCTCAAATTTCGGAATACATCCCCTCGGAAGTCTTGCGGCAATGTATATAGGATACAGAATATGGGGTGTGATCGGTATGTTTTTAGGACCTGCGGCAGCCTGCGCCGTCACGCGACTTATAAAACATGTGAAAGGTTATGACAGAAGCCACGGCAAAGCTCCGAAAAACTCCGGATAAAATTTCAAAAAACACCAAACATGCCTGCTTTACATCGTTACGGCATAATATAGAAAAGCATAAGAATGCCATAAACAGACGTTGCACATACCGAGGCAGTTTTTCTCCATTTTACCGGCTGTATATCGGACAAAAATGCAAGCGCAGCTTCAGAGGGCCAATTCATTTACAACAATGAAGATTTTTACGACATGCCGCAGAAGTGCTCGTCATGTCAGAAAGGCATGTAAACTGCTTGAATTGATCTTGTTAAGAAGAGACTCAGCTGAAGAGGATGAATTTGCTATAAAAAATTAAAATCTTTAAAAAAGTAGAAAAAAACAGAAAAATGTGCTATACTGAAAAAACGCAGACGAAAATGAATTTTGAGCACAGACATTTTCTAAACTGTAAAAGCAGATCGCGTCACATGCTTTAACGCGATATTTAAGAGATATGATTTATTTAAGAAAAATTTCTATCAAAAATACGGTCATGTGATTTACTCAAAAAAACAGTCGACCGTCAGAACGAAAAAGTAAAAAGCACTTCATCGGCAGCGGCACGACCGGTCCTACATGCTGAAACACAGAGCTGCCACCAAAGAGGAAAAATAAAATGACTGATAAAAACAAAACATGTTTTATGAACATGTTGCGTCGTATAACCGCGTCCGGCATACTGGTCTGCACTCTTTGCATGTGTCTGACAGCCTGTGCAAACGGAAGAGCACCATGCGTGAGCATAATCACAGACGCGGTCAATGCAAAAGATTATCTTTACATGCCAGGTGAAAATGAAAATTGTCTGGTCATAGGCATAGCGTCGGGCACCGTGCACCTTTTCAGGGACTGCAGATATGCTCAGCGTATTTCCGAAAAGAACAAACGATACATGCAGAATGACGCCCAAGCAATGCAAAGGTTGACCGAAAGCGGGTATAAAATATGCTCTGTTTGCGAAGAAAGATATTATGAAGGACATGAATCTGACTTAAATGACGCCGTGATGTCAAGCACATCTGTTTATCGCGCCGCCTTCTATAATTTTTTTACATGAACAGAAGTGCTTGTTCTTTTTGTCTTTTTGTCTTTTTGTCTTTTTGTCTTTTTGTCTTTTTGTCTTTTTGTCTTTTTGTCTTTTTGTCTTTTTGAAAATTAACATTCTCCAGGATTCACGGTAGCAAAGTACTGCTTTTTTACAAAGAACATTTGCGTTGAAATATTTAAACATACTGATGGTATTATATAACACATACATAGTGAAGCGACTGTATACTTGTATTTTTTCACCCTGCTACGCAAAAATCCGGAAATGTTTCGGCGGCTTTATGTCAACGTAAATACATAAAATATTTTCGAAAAAGTATTGACAAACATTTTCCTCCGTGATATAATTTTAAGGCTGATTGATAGTGAGCAGCAAATTTATCTGGGTGTGGCGCAGCTGGTAGCGCGCTACCTTGGGGTGGTAGAGGCCGCTGGTTCAAGTCCAGTCACTCAGACCAAAATCGGAGGTTCAATCGAACCTCCGATTTTCTTTTGTTTTCTCTTGTTTTCTCCAAAATGCTCGCTTTTTCTCGACTGCGTGCTTGGTTAATTCCCTTTTATTTGAGGTCTTAATTCCCATCAATTTTAAGGCTTGACCACATGTTTGACCACAATTGGAATTTTTGAGGCGAAATCGGGCATTTTTTACAGATAATAAAGGGGCTGAGTCATTAACTTAGCCCCCAAAAAGAAAAAAAGCGGATGTTCTTTACCAAAAGGTATTGAGCATCCGCTTGCTTTGTTGTATAATTAAATCGTCAAACCCAATTATACAAAAGCGAGGTAATTATAACGAGCGAGGAAGGAGCGCTTCTTCGTATGAACAGAACTATTCAGGTAGAAGGTGTGTTCGGCGTACTGAAAGAAGACTACGGCTTCAGGCGTTTTCTTACACGAGGAAAGAAGAATGTAGAAACGCAATTTTTCCTTCTCGCTTTCGCATTAAATATTGAAAAACTTTGCAACCGCACGAAAAAAGGAAGAATTGGCTTGGATTTGTTCGCCCTTAACGCCTCTTGAACCAATTCTACGCGGAATTGTATAATTCTTAAAAACGGGGATTTTGCCGATCCTCTTTTTGTCGTACTCATTTTTGCCTCAAAATGAGGCTTTTTCTTTTGCATTACACAAAATCGACAAAATTGCATAGCAAAAGGCTGAGCCTCAGCTTAATTAAAAGCTTTTGACTCAGCCCCTCTTTTATTCATCTTCAACATCGTCATCATGAGAGCGCACAACCTCCGGTGTCATTTCCGTAAACGGCACCAAATCACGAACCGCAGCACAACACTCTGGAAAGGCAGAAGGCGTACACCAATAGCGGATGTGCTTTCTGCTTTTATCGTCGTATGTAACAGTAAAATCCATCATACCGACGTCGGTGCATTCCCACACCTCTTCTGGCTCAAGAACACTCGGCATCGTTGTCACTACCCTTTCAAAGCCGACTTTGAATAAAGGGCTGTTCGTTCTATGAGACCACTTCCTTGGCGGGTTCGTCTCCGATTCCAGGTAAGGCTTGTATTCATAACTGATGCTCGTCGGGGTAAGCGTAAGTTTATCATCATACGCCATATCTACGGGGCCGTACCCAGAGCAACCCTTAATTGTTATTTTTACGATTTCTTTCATATCTGTTCCCCGTTAAATTGGAATATGATTATTTACTCACCCTAATTTCTTATACCAAAATACTGCCGTCTCACTCGCATACGGCTCTCCAAGCATAGCGTACAATTCTGTATTCACGCCACCGATTACAAATCCGTTTTTCTTATAAAACCGCGATGCCAAAACATTATTATCCTGGCATTCAAGTGAGAGTGCATTTAGGTTATTGGTCTTTGCCCAGGTTTCTGCTTTGCCTAACAGCATTGTGCCTATCCCTTGTCCCCTGTAAGCCTCGGCTACGCTAATATCCTCGATGTGTGCATAGTCATTCCATGTCTTTGCAATCAATATCTGCCCAACGCAATTTTCTCCGTCATAAGCAATATAGGCGACTCTGCACGATGAAGCGAGATAATCCTCGGCATCGGCATCATCATAGTTTGGGTGTTGTTTGCGGGATACCGTATTAGACAGAACCTCGCTATATTCCCACTTTCCATTCTCAAACCGAATATTCAAACGACCAATGATGTCAAAGGGCTGATTCGCCTTGTTCAAGTCGTTTTTATTGGCTACGGTCAATTCTACAATTTCTATCATACTCAACACTCCACAGCAACTTTTATAACACCGTCACGCTTGTTTTCAACCAAATCGTATGCCTCATCAATCTGTGAAAGCGGATAGGTATGCGTGATCAGCGGCTCGGTCATATTCTTATCGCTCCTGTTGAGCAGCGGCAGAGACTGCGCCTTATCTTTGCTTCCTGCGGTGCAAATATTGCACCGTGACCGTAATTCTCCTCTCACCGTCTCGCCTTTCCAGTCGATGATACCACCGAATTCCACGATATTTGTGTAGCCGAGCTTGGCGAGCTTTGCGGATGCCTCTTTACTGCGCCTTCCGCTACGGCAGTACACCATGATCAGCTGATCCTTATCCGGCAGTGCGGATATCTCGTCCGTGCCGATATTTTCATTGGGAATGTTGATGGCATTCGGAATATGCTTTTCGGCAAATTCCTCGGGCGTACGCACGTCAAGAATGATATATCCGCTCTCCTGCTCCATCATGGCAACCGCCTCGTCCATACTGATCTGGCGATAGGAATTTGGCTGATTTCCCGCCCCGGCGCACCCGGTCAGCATCAGAGCGGACAATAATATCGGTATCAGTTTTTTCATAATCTTTCTCCTTATAATGAATCCTTTATAATTATACCTCGAAAGCGGCATTCTTTCAACAAGATTCTGTAATCAAATAAAAAAGACATATCTTCAAAAAGACATGTCTTTTTACTTTTTAAAAATTTGCTTCATACCCTGCGAAAAATTTATTGTCATTGCAGGTTTTTGGTTTATAGCCTACTAAAACTTGCCATATAATAGGCTGTATTGTCGCACGACAAAAAACTTATATTTTTTTCTGCAAATAAATCATATCCACCAGTTGCGTACCACCTTCATATATCGGGTGGTCATAATTATCTGTGAAGAAGTTTTTAATGCTATGAGAACGAACAAATCCACACTTCTCATAAAAATGGATCGTCAACGGACTATCCCCTGTTCCGACTTGCAGTATAGAATACTTTCCCTTATATGTCGCAGCAACAAAGTCGATCAGTGCTTTACCGTACCCCTTTCCTTGAAATCCCGGTTCAGTTGCAATATTTTTTATTTCAAGAACACCTTTTCCCTCATCTGTTACTACACATTCGCACTTAACTCCATCATCGTACAAAACATACATCGTACCTCTGTTAAGATACCTGTCTATCATATCCTCCTGCTCATCTGCCAGTAGCAACAGCGGAAGAAATTGTTTTTTATTTCCCTTGATTTCTTTAAAATACATATCAACACACTGTCCAAATTTCATTTTGTGTTATCAATTATATCACAATCTTATGAATTTTTCAAGTTGTAAATACCGCCGCGAGAGCCACACTTGCACGGAGTTTTAGCCGCAGGCTGACGGAGTTTTAGCCGCATTGTC
>CALXXF010000045.1 GCA_944392615.1 uncultured Clostridia bacterium | reverse complement strand
TCAGATATGCTCTTCTTTTTTTTATTTTTTCGGCTCTATCTGTCTGTCACCCCAACATTTATTATAGAACCGAAAAAAGTTTGTCGCGGATTTTCCATGGAAAGTCAAAACCACGTTTTGTTGCCTTTTCCGTAGCATAAGCGCCCGCAAAGCTGTAATAAAAACCGGGTGCCTTTTATGCGCCCGGTTTTTATTACATATTTTATTACATATATAAATTCTTCACTTGACATTCGATACGACGTCTTCCTGCCGCGAAGAGCCCTGTCCAGTGCTTTGGGCAGCGACGCCGGCATTATGTCCGACTTCCTTGGACGGTGCTGTGCAGCCGCTCTGCTTTTCCTCTCCGGCTTCTTTCGCGCCATTCTTTTCACGTGCTTCTATTTTCTCTCTTGCAACGGAGAGCATGAGCTTTATCCTGTTTTCCTGGTTCACCTTGGTGGCGCCGGGGTCGTAATCAACAGTGACTATATTGGCGTCGGGATGTCTGCGTCTTAGCGCACGTATCATTCCCTTGCCTACGATATGATTGGGCAGGCATCCGAAAGGCTGTACGCATATTATGTTATCATAGCCTTCCTCACACAGCGCGTGCATCTCGGCGGTGAGCAGCCAGCCCTCCCCCATTTTGCAGCCAAGGCCGACGGATTCCTTTCCGAGCTCTCTCACACGAGAATGAGGAAGAGGAGCGGCAAATCCCGCATCGGATATATTTTTCCTTATCATTTTTTCATATGACTCAAGATATGTGCGAAGCAAAAGATTTGCAATTTTCTTACTCATCTTTCCGCCGTACAGCTCCACATCTATTATGTTGTTGTCGAATACGTACAGCAAAAAGCCGAGAAGTCCCGGAACATTGACCTCGCATCCTTCTGAATAGAGGAAGTCCTCAAGGGAATTGTTCGCAAGCGGTGCATATTTAACATATATTTCGCCCACGATGCCCACCTTCGGCTTTTTCCCGATGAGCGATTTGTCAAGCGGTATCGCTGAAAAGTCGTGCGCGATTTTCTTCATATTGAAGCGTATTGCCGAGCCGGAGGCATCCTTTCCCGCCTCAAGCCTGTCAGAAAGAAAGGCGCACCACTTGTCCACAAGTGCCTGCGAAGTCCCTTTCTTTCGTTCATAAGCCTTCGCCTGATTGTGAAGCGCCGTTATAAAATCGCCGTATGCGACCGCCGCCATTGCCCGTCTTATAGTTTTCAGGTCTATGACAAAGCCGGAATTTTTCTCAAGCCCGGCAGGATTCAGCGATATAACAGGCACCTGCTCAAAGCCTGCCTTGACAAGCGCCTTTCGCAAAAGGTGTATGTAATTTGACGCACGGCACCCGCCTCCTGTCTGCGTGAGCAGGAGCGCGGTCTTGTTCACATCGTACTTTCCGCTTTTGAGGGCGTGTATAAACTGTCCTATGACGAGAAGGGCCGGGTAACATGTATCGTTATGAACGCTCTTGAGCCCTTCGTCAACTATTGCTCTGTCTGTCGTAGTGAGAAGCTCCACATCATATCCGAGTCCCTTGAACACGCCCTTCAGTATGATAAAGTGTATTGTCAGCATGTTCGGAAAGAGTATCTTGTAGGTCTTCTTCATCTCGGCAGTAAATTCTACTCTTTTGATTTCTTCACTCATATTTCAGCCTTTGACATCTTATCGGTCCGCATGACAGGCTCATGAGCGCCCTGATGCTGCGAAAAGCGAGCGCAGGCGTATCTTTACGGCTCCGAGGTTTGTTATCTCATCTATTTTTATCTGTGTGTATATTTTTCCTGCCGCTTCAAGTATGCGCCTTGCCTCATCGGTAGTAATGGCATCGACGCCGCATCCGAAGGATACGAGCTGTACAAAATTCATATCCAGCTCCTGATGCTCTGCTACAAAACGAGCCGCGGCAAACAGGCGGGCATGGTATGTCCACTGATTGAGGATTGCAAGAGGGTGTTTCTCAAAGTGATTTCCGAGAGAGTCCTCCGAGAGGAGTACCGCGCCGCTGTCGGCAATAAATTTGTCTATTCCGTGGTTTATCTCCCTGTCGAGGTGGTATGGCCTTCCCGAAAGAACTATTATCGGAAGCTTCTTTTCCGCCGCGATCTTCAGGTATTCGTCTCCGCATGCTCTGATTTTCTGCATGAACGAGGCATATTCAGAATACGCCCTGTCTATTGCAAGCTCCACTTGCTGCTTTCTGAAGCTGCCGAAATTATTTTCCAAAAGAGCGTGAAACTTCTTCTTAAAATCCTTTTCCCTGTGTATTCCCAGATAGTCATGTATGAATTTTACCCCGCCGAGCGACCGCGTGTTTTCAGCAATCACGTTTGGATAATATGCAACGACCGGGCAGTTGAAATGATTGTCCGAGAGTCCCTCGTCGAAATTGTAGCTCAGGCAGGGATAGAATATGGCGTCTACGCCCTCGTCAATGAGTGCCTGAATGTGGCCATGCGCCAGCTTTGCCGGATAACATACGGTATCGGACGGTATCGAGTTCTGTCCGCACAGATATAGCTTTTTCGACGACGGAGGGGACAGCTTTACGCCAAAGCCCAGCGAGGTAAACAGCGTATGCCAGAACGGAAGGAGCTCATACATATTGAGCACAATCGGAAGTCCTATGGTCTGCCTCTCGCCGCTGCAGGGTTGGTAAGCGGACAAAAGCGACCGCTTGAAATCATACAGCGAATACGTGACCTTCGGAGCCTCCGAGCGTATCGGCTTTTCGCACTGATTGCCTCCTATGTATCTTCTTCCTGAATCAAATGTATTGACCGTCAGCTTGCATCTGTTGGTACAGCCGTTGCAGGTAACCGCCTTGACCTCGTGTGTGAAGACCTTAAGCGCCCCTGCCGACAATATACCGCTCTTTTCCGTACCGAGTGCGCGGGCACGCTCTTTTGAATACAGCGCCGCTCCGTAAGCGCCCATTTTGCCTGCCACAGCGGGTCTTGTGACTTCAGCCCCTATTTCCTGCTCAAAAGCCCTCAGCACCGCGTCGTTGAGAAAAGTGCCGCCCTGGACCACTATGTGATTGCCGAGGCTCTCGCCTTCTCCTATCCTTATGACCTTGTAAAGAGCGTTTTTGACAACCGAAATACACAGTCCGGCGGCGATGTTCTCAATGGACGCGCCGTCCTTCTGTGCCTGCTTGACCGACGAGTTCATAAACACAGTACAACGCGAACCGAGGTCAACGGGCTTGTCTGCAAATATTCCCATTCGCGCAAACGCCTCTACCGAATATCCCAGAGCGCCCGCAAATGTCTGCAGGAAGGAGCCGCAGCCGGAGGAGCAGGCTTCGTTGAGAAAAATATTGTCTATCGCGCCGTTTCTTATCTTAAAGCATTTTATATCCTGCCCGCCTATATCTATGATAAAGTCCACATCGGGCTCGTATTTTTTTGCAGCGGTAAAATGAGCGACCGTCTCTACAATGCCGTAATCCGTGTGAAAAGCGTTCTTTATTATCTCCTCTCCGTATCCTGTGGAGGCGGACGATATCACGTTTATACCGGGAAATCTGTCGTACATTTCCTCAAGAAATTTCTTTATTATCGGAACAGGATTGCCGCTGTTTGCCTGATACGACGAAAAAACTATTTCCTCGTCTTCGTTTATGACCACAGCCTTGATGGTTGTAGAGCCTGCGTCTATACCTATATATGCCCTTCTGTCCGGACCGAGCGGTGCCTCCTGCTTGTCGTCGTCGCCATGATGCCGCATGAAGAAAGCGTTATACTCTGCTTCTGTAGAAAAAAGAGGCTTGCTGCCCAGATAGTCGCCTATCGCCTTCTTTTCTGCCGTGCAGCTTATCACGCTGCTGACAGAAAAGACTTTCTCCGCCTTAAGAGCGGCTCCGAGCGCGACGAAATAAAGGGAGTCCTCAGGGCATATTCCCTTTGTGGAAAGAGTCTTGTCGAATGAGGCCCTGAGCTCGGAAAGGAAGTGAAGCGGCCCTCCAAGATACACAACATTTCCTGTTATTTCCCTTCCCTGAGCAAGTCCGGAAACCGTCTGATTGACGACCGCGGCGAATATACTCGCGGAAATGTCTTCCTTGAGAGCCCCCTGATTTATAAGAGGCTGTATATCGGATTTGGCGAAAACACCGCAGCGTGATGCAATACTGTATATTTTGGTATGCCTTGAAGCAAGGGTATTCATTTCATCCGGAGTTATACCGAGAAGCGTCGCCATCTGGTCGATAAACGAGCCGGTCCCTCCTGCGCACGAGCCGTTCATACGGACTTCGGTAAGCCCGGTGACAAAGAGTATCTTCGCATCCTCACCGCCCAGCTCGATGACACAGTCTGCGTCCGGGACCCTGTCGGCAACCGCTATCTTTGTGGCGTATACTTCCTGCGAAAAAGGGATGCCTGCCTGGTCTGCAAATCCCATCCCCGCCGAGCCGGAAATACACAAAGCAGACGACTCAGCGTCAGGTATAGCGGCGAGTATGTCGGAAAGCATCTGACCTATTTTCTCGGTTATCTGAGAAAAATGCCTTTCATACCTCTTGAATATTATGTTTTTATTTTCGTCGATAACAACGCACTTAAGCGTGGTGGAACCCACGTCCAGCCCTATTCTGAACATACCGTACAACCTTCTTTGACTATATAACAGAACTTTCTTTAACTGTGTCTTTCACTACAGCAGAACTATCTTATGACCATACAGCAGAGCTGCCTCTGACTAAATGCCTTTGACTGTATGCCTTTGACTGTTTCAGAGCCATGTTGCCGGCTTTTACAGCAGGACGGCACAGAGCGGCTCAGAAATATCCGCACAGCTGATGCGCGGTGCAAAAAAACAGCCGGTAAAACATGCCACATCAGCGGATACAGCGAAAGGCCGCAGATGTACAATGCCAGCATACGCGGTTATTTTATTCCGGAAATATAAATTTTCTGTAAACATAATTTGTACTGAATATATTGAACATAGATCCGGGATTATGAAACACCTGTAATGCCACCGCGCCGGCACAAAACAAAGGCGCGGAAGGCTTTCTGTACCGCGCCTTTATTATAGCATAGCCGATGCGTTTTGTAAACATCGCACATTATCCTTACATGCTGTATTTTTTTACACACGAGGCAAAAAGGCCCGTCTCAGGCAGACTTAATCAAAGCGTCTATCCGCACTTCATACAAACACCCGCGCATAAGCATCCGACGCCGAGATGAACGAACGATACCCGCGCATAAGCATCCGACGCCGAGATAGACACACGATACTGCGTGCAAGCGTCCGCGCCGCGCAATATCAGAACATCCGGAGGTAAAGCCATGCGGCGCTCCTCAGTTCGTGCGCTTGTCTCCCCAGAAGAAAAGCGCCACCGTACCGGGTCCTGTATGGCTTCCTATAGTGGTCCCCACGCTGTTGATAAGGACCCTTCCGTTGAGCTTTGGAAACCTGGACTCAACAAGGTCCGCAACCGCGCGCGCATCCTCATAGCAGCCCGAATTTGAAATATAGCACTTGCCGTCATAATCTGTGCCTCCGACCGCGTGCTTGACCATCTTTGCGACGATTTCCTCTTTGACTCTGTTCTTTCCTCTTATCTTGTAGCGCGGCACGAGGCGTCCTTTGTCATCCATGTTGAGGAGCGGACATATGCGGAGCACGGTGCCGAACCATCCCGCAGCTTTTGATATCCTTCCGCCTTTGACATAGAAAGAAAGGTCGGTAGAGAAGAACCAGTGATGAAGCTCAAGCTTATGCAGATTCACCCAGTCGCAGACCTTGTCTATGTTCATTCCGGAATCCCGTAAATCTGCGATCTTGTCCATGAGCAGTCCGTATCCCGATGACGCGCCGAGCGAATCTATCACATATATTTTCCTGTCCGGATATTTTTCAAGAAGCTCGCTTCTGGCGACATTTGCGGAGTTGTAGGTTCCGGATATTCCGGATGAAAGACTGACATGAAGTATGTCCTTTCCCTCTTCGAGAAACGGGGTGAAAAAAGCAATGTATTCGTCTACGTTGACCTGAGCTGTTCTTGTATCGGCGCCCTTGGACAGCGCGTCATAAAAATCATCGTAGGACATTGTCTGCCCCAGGTCGTCGTCATATTGCACGCCGTCAAGAAAAAAGTGGAAACTCACATAGTGAATATCGCGTTTCTTAAGATGCTCTGCTGAAAGGTCTGCCGTCGAGCAGCAGCTTATAATGTAATCTGCCATAATAACACCTCTTTTAAATTAGTACCGGTATTTAGAGTCGTTCTGCTGTATTATCAAGGATATCGTAGCTTTGCGTTTCTTCTGCAGTCACAGCGCGGCACCGTTATTCTCTTGCAAACAGAGTGACGCATGCACTCTCACAGTGAAATTTTACAACAAAGACGTGTTTAAATCAACAACGACGTAAAAAAAGCGGCTCTATAATTCATACTGCTCATCTCTCAAAATTATAGAGTTACTGAAAAAATGCGTCAGGCGCTCTACGTTTCCGAGAACTGAGCCTCAGTAAGAGCCAAACCTCAGATGAGTCTGTGCGCGCAAAGCAAGGCGCAAACAGCTGTTATTCGCTTTTGCGTCTTGTCTTTGCCGAGCCGCGTATGCTCAATGAAAGAAAAACGATTATCTGAGCTGGTATTCCGAGAAGAAAGAGCGTCCACATGTTGTATTTATACAGGGACACATAAACTGACAGAAGCACACTCCAGACAAGCAGCGAGATAAACACGACATTTGCCCGCCGCGTTCCCCATATACCTGTGAGCACAATGAGCACAATATCCGATACGGGAATGGCATATATGAAAACAAGCCCGAATTCTATCCCGAAGCTGCTGAGCATTATATATATCAGAAGTGCTGCCGTCCATACTCCGAAGAAGGATATTGCCGTTATGAGCTGCCTGTTCTTTTTTTTCCTTTTCACAGAGGCAGAGTCTTCACGCTGTCCCTGCATGTCTGTTATATATCCGGTATAATCGCCTTCTCCTCTTACCTCAGCCCGGCAAAGGCTTCCGGGGATGAGCACATCCGGCATCAGCGAGCCGCAAATGCTTCCGGTCGTCGTCGGTTTTCCGTTATCGTCTGCATGAGAGGTCAGGCAAGTCTCGTTGTCTTCCGAGCTGCCGTTCGCGGCGGTTTTTCCTCTGGAGACGCATTCTTTGCCGCTCTCATACACGGTGTCGCCGCATTCTGTATTATTTTCCTGCGCAGTGACGGTGACAGCCTGTTCATTTTGGTCGTCGGCATCGTGAGGATGCAGTATGTAGTCCACACTGACGCCGAATATTTCGGACATTTTAAGCAGAACAGAAGCGTCAGGAAGTGCGTCTGCCCGCTCCCAACGCGATACTGCCTTATCCGAATAATTTATTCTTTCTCCGAGCTCAAGCTGCGTCATGCCAATGCCTGTTCTCAGACAGGAAATATTACGTGCCACGATTTTTTTCAGTTCCTGCACAGCAATCCCTCCATAGGCGTTTGAAAAGACAAGGGTTGACCCTTCTTCAACTGAAGTATAACACATACTTCTCTTAAATTCAATATCATGCTCCGTCTTTTGCAAGGAGTAAAATGTTTTTGCAAAAAACGCGGGGGGGGGAATATCATTTCAGAAACATTTTCAGGTTGATTTTGGCGCTGAAATCTGCTATCATGTAGTATAAATATACGGCGTGCAGCCTGTTTTGTCTGCCTTTTGTTTCCGGCGAGCTGAAAACGACTGCAATGTGCCGCAAAATCTGAAAGACGGGGAGGTCAATTTATGACCGGGATTATAGATGTAGGCGGGGGAATGAGAGGGGTTTTTACCTCCGGTATCTACGATTACATGCTTGACAACGGGCTTTCTGCCGATATTTTTGCCGGAGTATCCGCCGGGAGCGCAAATATTGCTTCATTTCTTTCCGGGCAGTACGGTCGTAGCAAGCGGTTTTACCTTGAATATTCCTTGAGAAACGAATATATGAGCTTGAAGAATTTTCTCAAAAAAGGCTCGTATGTTGACCTTGACTACGTTTATTCTACGCTGAGCAATTCAAACGGAGAAGACCCTCTTGACTATAATGCTTTTGAGAAAAATCCGGCTGATTTTATAGTTGTTGCCACTGACGCTGTAAGCGGAAAAGCTCATTATTTTTCAAAATCCGACATCTCGCAGGACAATTACAACGTCATGAAGGCGTCGAGCGCGCTTCCAGCCGCCTGCCGCCCGTATTTTGTCAAAGGCAGATATTACTACGACGGAGGAATTTCCGATCCAATACCATATCGTTTTCTTCTTGAGAAGGGCTGTGACAGGATAGTCCTTTTGCTTACACGTCCTAAAGATTTCAGACGTCTGCCGCAAAAGCATCCGGGAATATACAGGCGCTTTCTCCGTCAATTTCCCGAAAGCTACAATTCGCTCATGAGAAGGCACCTCCGCTATAACCGTGCACTCGAAGCCGTTGCAAAGCTCGAACGCCAGTCAAAGGCACTGATAATAGCTCCATCCGACATAACCGGAATCGATACTCTCAAAAACAACAGGCAGGCAATGGAGCGTCTTTACAGGGAAGGCTACCGCAAAGCGGCGGCGCTCAGATCATTTTTAGCCTGAGAATATCTTACTTCATTTCGTATATTGGTTTCATCTTGTATATTGGATTCATCTTATATATTGGTTTCGTCTTGTATACTACTTTCGTTCTTCCTGTTTGTTCCGGCGATAGTGACCTCTTGCCCTGACGACGCGAAACGCTTTCTGACACTGCCGTTTTAATGCAAACCAGACTTACACCTGTACCTGTCATCCGCATGCCCCGCGCATCTTTGTGTCGTTCAGGAATTTGCCGGGCAAATACCGAAAGCACCGCATATACGCATATATGAAAGATTATGCCGCCGGCTGCTGCATTTGCCTCCGGCTATGTATAGGTGAAAAAGTGTTTTGTCAGAACTTATAAAGGTTCTATAATAAATGTTGGGGTGACAGACAGATAGAGCCGAAAAAATAAAAAAAGAAGAGCATATCTGACAAAAATCTGATAGAATGAAGTCATCACACAAAACATTCATCGGAGAAGTCGGAT
>CALXXF010000044.1 GCA_944392615.1 uncultured Clostridia bacterium | reverse complement strand
GTTATAAAGGTTATTGAAGTTTTAACACATGCATTTTTAGGGGTTTATCAAAAACATGTACAAATACACTCGTATCCGCATATTTTATTCCGCTTGAAGTGTGAGCATATTCATATTTTATCCGCAAGGTTTTTTCTGTATACAGCTGGGAAAGAAACGATATGGAATTGTTAATAACGTTCGGCGAAAGGCAGTTTTGCCGGCCAAAACTGCAGTATACAGCCGGGAAAGAAACGATATGGAATTGTGTTATGCTGTATACATTATAACACAACATTGATTTTCGTCAATGCTCAGTAAGGTCTAAAACTCTTTTTTTATAAGTGTGTAACCGTCGGGTGCAATATTGAACTTTTGCCTGATGTATGGTAAAATGAAACAGGAGGTGATAAATCTGATTCTCAATATTACTAACGGAGATGCTTTCAATGAATATTTCCTTAATACGCATCCCGGGGAAAAGGCCATCGCGTTCCGTGAGGCAATGATGCAGGGAAGAGCTGAAAAAAAGATTTTTGATGAAAATTTTATTCTCCTGCGCTCGGCTGAGCTCGGTGTATCGCCGGATGAATATGCTGAAAAAATGTCTGATATAATCTCACTCGGCAATAAACAGAATGAATATTCTGAAATATGTCTTTGGTTCGGGCGCGATACGTTCTGTCAGTTAAATCTCCTTACTCTTCTTGCTTTTCTTGAACAAACTGAATATCAGGGAGATATAGGTCTCATACTGGTCGATGATGAAAATTTTTTACAGTTAAGCGCTTTGAACCATGTTACAACAGGCATATACGGAAACCTATACCGAAGGATTCTTATAGACAGAGACGCCGGAATCGCCGGATGTGACACAGGTGTGATTGACAGAAAGGCGATTATGCTTTATTTTGATTATCTGTCTGATGATGGAAGACTTGCACAATTTATCAGAAGCCAGCCACAGGAAAAAGGCGAGGATGAGCTCGTGCGCCTTTTATTGAAAGAATCTTATGATTACGGTCTGTCAGATATTCAGGCGAGAAATCTTATAAAAGGAATCAGAAAAGGATAACAGTATCATGGCGTTATCAAGGTTATCCATGAGTTTAGCATCAAAAATGACACAGCTTCAGATTCTCTTTTCTGTATATTTAAAAACTCAAGTTGACCGTCGCATTGCCACGACAGCAAGCGGCGGTCATTACGCTTTATTTGGCAGAAAAATGCAGGTTTCAGCCGGCATGTCTACAGCAGCATCAGCATTGTGCCGCCTGTTATCAGGACCAGTCCTGACAGGGCGGGGCGGGTGAGTTTTTCCTTGAAAACAATCCGCGAAAAGGCGACGGTTATCAGTATAGACAGCTTGTCAATAGGTACTACGACGCTTGCGAGCCCGTCCTGCATGGCGCGGTAATAGCAGAGCCATGATGCTCCTGTTGCAATTCCGGACAAAAATATGAATACAAGCTCTTTTCTGTCAAGCGTTCTTAAAAGAGACTGCTTTTTCCGGGCAAAAACAAGCAGCCACGCCATAACAAGTACCACGCCTGTCCTTATTGCTGTACCTAAATTTGATTCAACCCCTTCTACTCCCGCTTTTCCAAGAATAGAAGTAAGGGCGGCGAAAACCGCGGACATGATTGCATAAAAAAGCCAGCTTCTTCTTTTTTCCCCCGAACTGCCATGTGATATGTCAGATGAGTGTGTGTTTTTTTTCCACACCATAAGAAGCGTTCCTGCTGCAATTAACAGTGTCGCCGCGCCTTTCAGCGGTGTAATGCTTTCCTTAAGAAACAGGAAGGCGAGAATTATTGTGAGTACAGTGCTCGATTTGTCGATTGGAACCACGCGGTTGATTTCACCTGACTGAAGCGCTTTGAAATAGCAGAGCCATGATGCTCCTGTTGCTATTCCCGACAACACAAGCAAAATGATATAGCGCGGTCTTATTCCGGTTATCGTGTTCTGTGAGCCTACGGCAAACACCATTATCCATGCGAACAAGAGTACTATTATCGTCCTGAGCGCGGTGGCAACGTCCGAGTCGGTTTTTTTGATCCCGCACTTAGCGAGAATTGAGGTTATTCCCGCAAAAAAAGCCGAGGCAAAGGCAAACAACACCCACATAATACATACCGTCTTCCTTCATATTTCGTCGTTAACACCGCCTGCTGATATGACGGTTATATAAAGTCACGTCGCTACATGACGTTTCTGATTTTTCAAATCTGTTCCGCAAAGAAAGCACACAGAATTCAGCAAAAGCTTTTTGTAATGGGCTCATTTTTTGTGTGGTTATGTGTCAATTACTTTTCCGCTTGTCGAAATGGTGACGGAACTCCACGGGATAAGTTTGCCGCTTCGCATAATGGCGTTCTTTACGGCTGCCTCAAGTCCGGAACAGCACGGAACCTCCATTTTCAGAACAGTAATGCTTTTTATGTCGTTTGTTTTTATTATTTCCGCAAGCTTTTCAGAATAATCTACGGCATCAAGCTTAGGACAGCCTATAAGCGTTATTCGGTTCTTCATGAATTCCGCGTGAATATTGCTGTATGCATATGCCGCGCAGTCTGCGGCAACGAGAAGCCTTGCACCTCTGAAATACGGAGCGTTTACCGGTACGAGTTTTATCTGGCAGGGCCACTGTGCGAGTTGCGATAAGGAGCTGTCGGTTGCACCGTCGTTCTGCGGGGAGTGGTCTCTTTCAAATCTCTGTATTCTTGACCCAGGACATCCGCATGTAAATGCTGAGGCAGTGTTGCCTCCGTCTGCGCAGCTTTTCTTCAGGTCTGCATCAGACGTGTAACGCCCGGTATTTTTTTCGGAAAAATAATTTTCTCCGTTGTTTTCATTTTTGAGCGCTTTTGCCAGAAGCACAGCCCTTTTGTCATATGCCGCTGCCTCTCTGATTTCAAATGTAATAGCATTTGTCGGACATTCGGGAAGGCAATCTCCGAGTCCGTCGCAGTAATCTTCCCGCACAAGCCTTGCTTTTCCGTCTGTCATTTCTATTGCCCCTTCGTGGCAGGCGGAGGCGCATGCTCCGCATCCGTTGCATTTTTCTTCGTCAATTCGTATTATTTTTCTCTCCATTATTATTTCCTTTCAGATACATACTTGCGTCTGCACATGCATCATACTATAATAAAATAAAAAAGTATGTGGTTATAACCACAAAAATGTTATTATGAATTATAAATTGATTTCCTTTTTACCGCTTTTTTACGGATGCACTGAAGACGACGTAAAATTTTTTGAAAAACTGGGCGCACTTGAAGAGAAAAAATATTTCAAAGACGAATATATCCTGCGTGAGGGCTGTATGACGAAGGACATAGGTATAGTTCTTTCCGGAAGCGTTCGCGTAGAGCGTGCTGATATAAACGGTCAGAGAACGGTTCTGGGTATCACCGGGGCAGGGGAAGTATTTGCTGAAGCATACGCCTGTCTTGAAGGCATGCCTATGCTTGTGGACGCAGTAGCCAATGAAGACAGCACGGTATTGCAGCTGGCTGCAGATAAGCTTTTCAGTCTCGGCGACAGACGCGCCGGCAGTGCCGTTTTGAAAAATCTGATAAAGATAAGCGCCGAAAAAAATGTCAGGCTTTCGGCACGCGGCATACACACATCGTACAAGACGATACGCGGAAGACTTTTGTCATACCTGGTTTCGCAGAGGAGTTTTTCAGAAGAAGGGGATATTGTCATTCCGTTTGACCGACAGCAGCTTGCCGACTACCTCGGAGTTGACAGAAGCGCTTTGTCAAAGGAAATAGGAAGACTGAAAAAACTCGGCGTTATTGACTGCCGCAAAAACATCTTCAGGCTGTATAAAACAGGACACTTTGCGCCGTGATCACACGACACGGCTTTTGCGATCCATCTCTCTCATATACGGGATAAAGAGGCAGGCGGATATCGCGAGCGCCGTGAAATCCGCTATCGGCGTCGCCCACGCTATTCCTGAAACCCCCACCGCTGTGTTAAGCAGTATCATCAGAGGAATGTCAATCACTCCTTTGCGGAGCAATGAAAGAATGAGAGGCCGTATTTTTCTTCCGGTTGCCTGGAAAACGGTTATTATCATGCAGTTGAGAGTTGTGGATGGACACGCAATGGCTATTGTCCTTAAAAAACTCCTTCCGTATCCGACGGTAATATCATCGTCTATAAAAAGGCGAGTTACCTGACCTGAGCAGAGTATGAGAAGAACCGCTGCGACAAGCGCTGTACCAAGCGCGTATACGAGAGTCGTTTTGACGGCGGAATTCATCCTGCGCCGGTCATTGGAAGTGTAGTTATATCCTATCAGCGGAAGGGCGCCCTGTGTCATCCCCTGTGCGAGCGCAATAGCTACCATGTCGATTTTTTTGGCGATTCCCATACCTGCTATTGCCTGATCGGAATAGGCTGAAATCATATGATTGAGGGCACCGTTTGATATGGTGGACATAAGGAACATTACAAAGCTGGGAAAGCCGACAGCCACCACCTCCGGAAAACTGCGAAGTCCGGATCTGAGCAAGCGTATATCGGGGAATATGACTGTAGTACGTCGGTTTTTCAGTAGCAACAGAACAAAATATGCCACAGCGGCTATATTGGACAGCATTGTAGCTATCGCCGCTCCTTTTATCTTCATGTCAAACACAAAAATAAAAAGCGGGTCGAGCAGCATATTAAGTATGCCTCCGAAGGCTATTCCGATGCCCGCGTGTTTTGAATATCCCTCCGCGCGCACGAGATGCGCAAGCTCGCTGTTCATAACAGTCGGAACAGCTCCAACCGTTATTGTCCAGAACATATATTGGCTGCTGTATCTGTATGTAGTTTCTTTGGCGCCGAGCAATGGGAGAATATATGGTCGGAACAGCATGAGCAGCATTCCGTACGCAAACGCAGTCACGATTCCAGCCAGTATGCAGAATGTGGCTGTCTGTTTTGCCCTGTCTCTGTCATTGCTTCCGAGAGAGCGCGATATCAGGCTTGCTCCGCCTATGCCGAACAGATTTGAAATCGCAGTTAAAAGTATAAATGCAGGCATTACAACCGTAACTGCAGCCACCTGCGTCGGGTCGTTTAGCTGCCCTATATAAAATGTGTCTGCCATATTATAGGCGACTGTAATAAGCTGGCTTATAACAGTCGGTATAATAAGTGAAAGGACCGCCTTCGGAACAGGCATTTCCCGGAAAAGAAATGTATTGTCCTTTTTCATCGCACCCGTTCCCCCTCGCTTCTTTACTTGTTTTCCTACGTTTTCTTTCTGCATCTTTTTTGCTGCTTTAAGTTAAGTCATGGCTGAACTATCTTATGAGACTCAATCAAGTCATTGAGCTCATGACAAGCACCGTTGCAGCGCTCTTATTCTGCTAACTCATAACACGGTAAATTATAAACCAACGGAATTTCTTTGTCAAGGGTTCAGGTCCTGTAGCCTATAAGCAGAGGAGTGTGCAGAACAACGGCTTCGGTGTAAGGAAACGGCAGTAAAAGGGTATCAGTCTTGACACGCAGGTATCAGATGTTTATAATCATGATATAAGTTGCATGTATCTGTCATTTCTGGAGGAAAAACGTTTATGGGATTTTCCGAATACTTTCCGATATCCGGGAAACTGAGTGATGCGGAAAGAAAAAAACTTGAATCCTCAGCCGTATTGAAAAAGATAAGCAAGGGCTCTGTAATAAGCGGCGTCTCAGGTGAGTGTACAGGTCTGATCCTTGTAAAAAGCGGGAGACTGCGTGCATACATAAACTCGGACCAGGGCAGGGAGGTGACGCTTTACCACCTGCTTGAAAGAGATTTTTGCCTTTTCTCAGCTTCGTGTATCATGAAAAGCGTTCAGTTCGACGTGTTTATATCTGCGGTTGCCGATTCTGAAATATGGGTGATTCCCGCTGAAATATATAAAGAGATGATGTCGCGTTCCGCTGTGCTTGCAAATTATACTGCGGAAATAATGGGAATGCGCTTCACCGATGTTATGTGGTTGGTTGAACAGATTTTATGGAAGAGCTTTGACAGGCGTCTTGCCTCATTTCTGTGTGATGAAGCAGAAGCTGAATCAACAGACAGGCTTAAAATGACACATGAGCAGATAGCTGCCAATCTGGGGAGCGCAAGAGAAGTAGTTACGCGCATGCTCAAGTATTTTCAGGAGGAGGGGCTTGTATCGGTTTATCGCGGAATGATAGAAATAACCGACAAAAAGAGGCTCGCTTCTCTGGCTGAAAGCTGATGGATACTGCTTTTTTTCTACTTTCACCACAACCTTCAAAGGCATTTTTGCTTCAACAACAAAAAGCACCGGTCAAAAGGCCGGTGCTTTTTCTGAAATGCCAAAAAAACAGTTCGCGAAATATGCTTTTGTTTTTGTCAGCATATATGTGTATATTTATTGTCGTAACGGCGCAGTAAGATAACTTCACAACCTGACGCGCAAAAGAGCAAGACGGTCATATAAGGTCAAGTATTTGCTGCTTCGGTCTTGCGCCGACAGCCTGATTTACTATTTTGCCGTCTTTTATTACAAAAAGCGATGGAATGCTCATTACGCCGAACATCTGAGAAAGCTCTCTTTCTTCGTCTACGTTTACCTTTCCGACTTTTATTTCAGGATGCTCCTCAGCTATTTCATCAACTATCGGTGATACCATGCGGCAGGGTCCGCACCAGCTTGCCCAGAAATCAAGGAGCACCGGCTTATCGCTTTTGAGTACCTCGCTCTCGTAGTTGCTTTTGTTTATAGTGATAACAGACATATCTTTCTCCTTTCAGACAGTCGGCAGACGTGTTCCGCAAGCCGATCATATTCAAAGTATATTTTATCCTTCTGTGATGCTATTTTACATCACATATGAAAACTTTTCAGTGACAAAATCACAAATCGTAAAAAAATATTTCTCACAGCAAAAAAGCTGCATATGTACAGACGTAAGCTCTGCAGGAGCCGGCGCTCAAAGATGCAAAAAATGCAGAGATGAAGGATACCGGCGATGAAAATTGCCGTATATGCCACCGTTGTGCCGTGGGGGCATACAGACAACTGCTGTCACACCGGTATAGGCGGTCATCCGAGTACGGTATCGAGAAGGAGCATGAGACAAAACCCCGCCAGGAGTGAATAAGTTGCCGCACGTTCGTTTCCGTGCGCGTGCGTCTCCGGTATCATCTCGTCGCTTATTACATAGAGCATGGTCCCGCCGGCAAATGCAAGCGCAAAAGGAAGCACGGCGCTCGACAGACTGACTGCAAAATAGCCGAGAAGGGTGCCGACAACTTCTACGAGTCCTGTTACAAGAGCGATCAAAAAGGTCTTGGATTTGGATATTCCGGCAGAGAGCATAGGCATTATTATGACCATGCCTTCAGGAATATTCTGTAGCGCTATAGCAAACGCGACTGTAAGCGCGCCCGACATATCCTCTGTTCCGAATCCAACCCCCGCAGCTATTCCCTCAGGCAGATTATGTATCCCTATCGCTATGACAATAAGCATTACCCGATTCAGATTCTCTGTTCTCTCAGGGTGTTCTTCGAGATCTTTTCCTGTTATCCTGTGAAGATGCGGAACAAGTTTGTCTATGAGATTGATACACAAAGCTCCGCAGAATATTCCGGATATCGTTATGACAAGTGAGACCGGTTTTTCGCTGTCGAATGACGGCAGGATGAGTCCGAGTACCGCTGCAGACAGCATAACTCCTGCCGCAAGCGACAGAACGACATCGTTGAATTTGTGGCTGGTTCGCTTAAACAAAAAGCCGAGAACGGCGCCTATTACAGTGGCTCCGCCCACTCCGAGTGCGGTTATAAGTACTACTTCCATCTTGTTCCTTTTCCAAAGAGCCTGCCGGATGCCGCGTAATTCAGCTATTGTATGGTGATTTTTTCTTGTCACAGCATGAAACCGCCCCATATAAATACGGGGCGAACGGGCGGCAAAGATTATGTGTGGACCCTTCCCGTGAATTATAGCACACATCGTTGCTTATTGCAACGCTTTTTTATCCATTCCGCAGTCATATGAAGACGAATTTATAACTTTTTCCCCGGCTATAGAAGAGTATAGGCGATACCCTCCGGCAAAGTTGAAGCATCTGTACCCGTGCGCCGAAAGAATGCGGAACGCAATATAGCTTCGCAGACCGCTCTGGCACATTACGTACACCGTCTTGTCACAAGGAACCTCGTTCAGTCTTTCTCTCAGTTCATCTACCGGTATATTTATAAATCCCGGCGCATGTCCGGCTGAATATTCACGCATGGTGCGTGTATCGAGCAGAAAAGCGTCATCCTTTTTTTGAAGTGAAGGTATATCGTCGTAAAAGAAGTGGCGTACTTTTTGATTTATGACATTTTCTATTATGAATCCCGCCATGTTGACGGGGTCTTTTGCAGATGAGTACGGGGGAGCGTATGCCAGCTCAAGAGCTGCCAGTTCCGATGCACGCATTCCCGCGCGCAGTGCCGTTGCTATGACGTCTATTCTTTTATCTACACCGTCGTATCCTATTATCTGTGCTCCGAGCAGTCTGTCTTTATCAGGGTCAAACAGCACCTTCATCGTCATGACCTTTCCGCCGGGGTAATATGAAGCATGTGATGACGGTGACAAAATAACCTTGTCGTACTTCAATGACATCGCACGGGCACGTCTTTCGTTTATTCCGGTGCTTGCAGCGGTAATGTCAAATATTTTGAGAACAGAGGTCCCCATTGTCCCTTTATAACTGCTGCTGATACCGGCTATGTTGTCTGCCGCTATGCGCCCTTGCTTGTTTGCAGGTCCGGCAAGGGGAATATTTGCCTTCGAGCCTGTCACAAGCTCTTCGATCTCGGCAGCATCACCAACCGCATATATATCGGGGTCTGAAGTCAGCATGTGCTCGTCTACCGTTATTGCCCCTTTTATTCCGGTCTTGATCCCGGCTGAAACTGCAAGCGCTGAATCAGGCGCGACGCCTATAGCAAGAAGCACGATGTCGGACTTTATATGCTCTCCGTCAGACAACACGCTCTCTATTCCGTCTTCCTTTTCCTCAAAGGACGAAATAGCTCTTCCGAGTATAAGATTGATTCCTTTTTCTCTGATAACGGCATGTACCTGGGGTATCATGTCGTCATCAAATTGCGAAAGGACCTGAGGCGACGCTTCGCACAAGGACACGGATAATCCTATTCCGGTCAGATTTTCAGCAGCTTCAATGCCTATGAATCCGCCGCCTATGACAACTGCCGATTCTGCTTTTAATGCTTTTATCTCATCGGCTATCCGATAGGTGTCCTCTACTGTTCTCAGTGTGAAGATCCTCTCTGATTCTATTCCCGGTATCGGCGGTTTTACGGCTTTTGCGCCGGGAGAAAGCACGAGCTTATCGTAGTTGTCTGTAAATATTTCACCCGTGCTGAGATTTTTTACTTCTACCGTATGATTGACGCGGTCTATTGAAAGAACTTCGTGATTGACTTTTACATCTACCCGGAATCTTTTGTAAAAGCTGTCCGGAGTCTGAAGAGTGAGTTGCCTGCGGTCGGTTATCACCTCTCCAATATAGTACGGAAGACCGCAGTTTGCGTATGAAATATAACCGCTTCTTTCGTACATTGTGATTTGTGCGTTTTCGTCGAGTCTGCGCAAACGCGCGGCAGCGCTGGCACCGCCAGCCACTCCTCCTACGATGATTACTTTCATGATTTATCGCCCCTTTCCGAAGGTCCCTTATAGTCCCTGATCCCATCTATAGTTTTAACATCGTCGTTTCCCGTGCTTTTATGAACAGCTACGGCAGCGGAGCTTCTGGCGCCGCTGTGACAATATACAAGTGTGACAATATACAAGTGTGACAATATACAAGAAGGAGAGTTTCGTTTTCATTTCTCACATTTCTTGCGTTGCTTATCGAGCTAACGTCTATATTCATGCTTCCGGATATATGTCCCGACAGATATCCAGCTCTTCTTCTCACGTCTGTGAGTAGACTTTTGCTGCCGTCAGAAACAATGGAATTCTCCAATTCTGTGTCTTTCTACATTTTTTCCTTTA
>CALXXF010000043.1 GCA_944392615.1 uncultured Clostridia bacterium | reverse complement strand
CCGCACAAAGGGCATGTGAAGTCGTCGGGAAGCGTGTCGCCCTCGTAAACGTATCCGCATATTTTGCAGATATAACTGTTAACGTTTTTTTGTGCCGCCTTGGTCTTGCTCTCTGCCTTTTCTGTATTCACATCTACGACAGGTACAAACATATCGGCGCTTGCACCGCATGCAGGACATTTGAAATCGTCAGGTAATTCAGATGCACTGTGCACATATCCGCAAATACTGCACAAGTATTTCTTCTCTTCTTTTTTGCCGCTTTCTGAGGTATTCTTTTCGTCATCATTGTTTTTGCCGTAATCAGAATCATCGTCAGATTCGTATATCGGTTCAAAATCATCTGCAGTATGGTTGCATATTGGGCAAATAAAGTCGTCTGGAAGCGTGTCTCCCTCATATATGAACCCGCATATGCGGCAGATATATCCCTTTATTTTCGCTTTCTGTGACTTTTTTGAATCCTGGGAAGTGTTAATTCCGCTTTTCGGCTTTATATCGCTGAAATAATATTCATACGTTGCAGAAGCTTCTTTATCCAGCACCTTTGCTTCGGTAACATCAGCCGTAAACAATGTATGCGTACCGCAATCCACACTTGATATTACAGAAGCGCTGAGATATGCGTTGATTCCTTCTGTAAGATAAAATACGCCGTTTGAAGAGCGCTTTTTGTCACTGCAATCCGAAAATTTATCGGTGTCTCTGCCGCTCACAAAACCGAATTTTTTAAAAATGTCAAAACCTGCTTTGCGGGAAATCACAGAAATATTGAAGACACCGCTTTCGGATATGATATCATGGGTGTAGTTGTTCTTATTCAACGCTATCGCTATGCGGCAGGGAGTATCGGTTATCTGCATGGCTGTGTTTATTATGCAACCGTTATCCCTTCCGTTACAGGAACTGCTGAGTACGAACAGTCCGTAAGAAAGTTTGAAAAGTGCTTCCTTTTCTATATTGCCTTTATTTGAAGCAGAGGACGCAAAGCTTTTTTCACTCCTTATACTGTCGAATATCTCTTTTGCAAGCTTCTTAAGCTTATCGCAAGTTTCCTCATCAGGTGACGAATAAAAGGATACGTTGTTCTGCAATATAGTTATCCCGTTCATTTCAGAAAGAAGCTTCTTTATTTTTTCTCCGCTCTTCGGATTCCAGCTTCCGTTTTCAATTACTGCAACCTTTCTGAAGCTCAGATTGTGCTCTGCAAGATCACGGAGAAGATACTCCATGCCTGAAAAAATCCCGTTGTTGTATGTCGCGCTTGCAAATACAATGTGAGAGCATCTGAAGGCTTCAGAAACTATATACGAGTGGTGTGTTTTTGAAACATCAAAAAGCTTTACGTCAGTTATCCCAAGCTTTGCAAGTTCATTTGCAAGTATGCATGCGGCGTTTTCGGTGTTGTTGTATATCGTTCCGTAAGGTATAAGAACCGCACTGTCTTCAGGAGTATAGGTTGCCCAATGCATATACTTGTCAATCATGAGCCCGATATCCTTCCTGAATATCGGACCGTGCAGGGGACAAACAGTCTTTATGTCAAGTGCCGACGCCTTTTTGAGAAGTGAAACAACAGAGCTTCCGTATTTGCCGACTATATTCGTATAATATCTTCTCGCCTCAGAAAGAAAGCTATTGTCAATGCTGATATCATCGGCGAATATACTTCCGTCAAGAGCACCGAATGTGCCGAACGCATCTGCGGAAAACAGCGTTCCCGTGGTGCTGTCGTAGGTAACCATGACTTCCGGCCAGTGAACCATTGGCGCGTAAACAAAATTGAGCTTATGGCATCCTGTGTCGAGTGAGTAGCTTTCGTCAACTGACAAAAATGCTTTCTCTACGTCAATTTTATTGAAAAATTGTTTTATCAGTCTTTGAGTTTTTGATGTACCGACTATCTTTACTCCGGGATATCTCATTACAAGCTCTCCGAGAGTCGCCGCGTGATCAGGTTCCATGTGATTTATTATTACATAATCGAGCGCCTTGCCGGAAAGCACAAAGTCGATATTTTCAAAAAAACGCTCGGATACTGACTTGTCCACCGTGTCGAGCAGAACGGTTTTTTCGTCGTTTATGAGGTATGAATTGTAGGAAACTCCGTCCGGAATGGGATAAATATTCTCAAACAGAGCAAGACGTCGGTCGCTTGCCCCGACGTAAAAAATATCGTTTCCTATAGCTGTGACGCAATGCATGCTTTATGTTACCTCCTCAATGCAGTCGTTGGCACGGTTTACGCAATATAGAGTGCATATTCTCAACTGCAAAGCCTGACCATGCCGGACATCTGGTGCTGAAATTTACTACAGATTTGCTGATAAAACAGCATAATGAATGCTGACATCTGACGCATTAATTATACAAAAAACATCCGCGTGTTGTCAAGTACGTGAATGTTATATTTTAAATCATTGTCTGATTTTTTGGTGAAAATTCACACGCAGTGCAAATTGATGTGAATTAATTAATTGTAAATCGTAAAATCATGCAAAAACATTAGCCGGACCGCCCGTGTTTTGAAATTTTGGTGTTGAAATATTCCGCTGTCTGTGGTAAAATACAAAAATGGTGGTATCGGCCAAGACACGGTGTGGTATGCTTTTACTTGTAAAATGAAACGTTCGGAGGAAGAGCCCGATGAAATCTGCGGATGAAGCGAGAATTGCATATTTGAGAAAACAGCTTTCACACTATTCTGACAAATACTATCTTGACGATGACCCCGAAATATCAGATGCCGAATACGACAAGCTTTTCTACGAGCTTATTGCCCTTGAAGAAAGACATCCGGAGCTATATGACGAAAACTCGCCCACTGTCAGGGTCGGCGGAAAGGCTGCCGACAGGTTTGCCAAAATCGAACACCGTTATCCGCTCAAAAGTCTCACCGACGTTTTTAATTATGATGAGCTAAGAACGTGGTATGAAAAAAATAAAGCTGATTTTCCTGATGCCTCCTTTTCTGTCGAGGCTAAAATTGATGGTCTTTCAGTGGCGCTCCACTATGAAAAAGGCGCGCTGATATATGGTGCGACCCGAGGAGACGGTAATATAGGTGAGGATGTGTCTGCAAATGTCAGAACGATACGTTCGGTACCTCTTAAAATAGATTATGACGGTACTCTTGAGGTCCGCGGAGAAATATACATGCCGCGCATGGCCTTTGAGGCGCTTAATGCCAAAAGAGAATCCAACGGGGAACAGCTTTTTGCCAATCCAAGAAACGCTGCTGCCGGCTCTCTCAGACAGCTTGACCCTAAAATCACAGCCATGAGAAATCTCGACATCTTTGTATTTAATCTGCAATATTGTGACAGAAATTTTTCATCGCATTCTGAAAGCCTTGATTTTCTCTCCTCGATTGGATTCAACGTATTGTCACTCCGGCGGGTGGTCTGCGGATATGACGATATAGAGTCGGAAATCAGGAAAATAGGAGAGCTGCGCAGCAGTCTTCCTTACGATATTGATGGCGTTGTTATAAAGGTCGATTCACTTTCAATGCGAGCCGCTATAGGAGAAGGAACGAACGTACCCAAGTGGGCAGTTGCTTACAAATTTCCTCCTGAGCAGAAACAAACTCTCCTTGAAAATATAACGGTTCAGGTAGGAAGGACCGGCGTTCTTACTCCAATAGCAGAGCTGGCACCGGTGAAGCTTGCAGGAAGCGTTGTCTCAAGAGCTACTTTGCATAACATTGATCTTATACGTGATCGTGATATACGCATCGGAGATATTGTAATTGTTCAAAAAGCAGGAGATATCATTCCGGAAATAATCGCTTCTGTTCCTGAAAAGAGAACTGAGGAGTTGCCTGAGTTTTTTATGCCTGAATACTGTCCTTCGTGCGGCGAGCCGACATTCCGGGACGAGGAGGCGGCTTTTCGTTGTACCAATGCATCCTGTCCGGCGCAGTTACTCAGGAATATTGAACATTTTGCCTCGAAAGACGCCATGGATATATCCGGTCTTGGTCCGGCACTGATAAGGGGAATGAAGGATTCCGGGCTCATATCTGACGTGGCAGACCTCTATTATCTTGATGAGAATGCGCTCTCGTCGCTTGAAAGGATGGGAAAAAAGAGCGCTTCAAATATAATCCGTTCTGTAGAGCAGTCAAAAGACAGGGGACTTTCCAGACTTCTGTACGCCCTTGGAATAAGGCTTGTCGGAATTTCCACAGCCGAGTCTCTGTGTAAAAGATACACCGATATTGAGGATTATTTCTCACTTGACCGTGAGGCGCTTTCCCAGATAGACGATATAGGCGAAATCACCGCTTCGAGCATTGTTAATTTCTTTTCGCATCCGGGTACAAGAGAAACTGTAGATAAGCTGAAGCGTGCAGGCGTAAAAACCACAGCTGATAATACGAAACCAAAAGACGACAGATTTTCAGGAATGACATTCGTCCTTACCGGAACTCTCCCAACCCTTACAAGAAGCGAGGCGGAAGCCATTATAAAGGAAAGAGGCGGGAAAACTTCATCTTCTGTTTCAAAGAAGACCTCTGTTGTGCTGGCAGGCGAGGACGCCGGCGGAAAGCTGACAAAGGCACGCGAGCTTGAACTGCGTATAATTGACGAAGAAGAATTCAGACGTATGCTGCTTTAAGCGATATTGAGTACATGTTTCTGCAAAGGATTTTTAATTATGTTTTTTGATAATGTCAAAATAGTTTTAAAAGCTGGTGACGGTGGAAACGGAGCAATATCCTTTCACCGCGAAAAATACGTCGCGCGCGGAGGACCTGACGGAGGGGACGGCGGAAAAGGCGGAGACATAATATTTCGGGTTGACGACGGCTCTGATACACTTACGTTTTACAAATACAAAAGAAAATTCAAAGCGGGAAACGGAGAAAACGGAGCGTCAAAAAAATTTCACGGAAAAAGCGGGGAAGACCTTGTACTCCCTGTTCCGCTCGGTACGGTTATAAAGGACGCGGCAAGCGGACTTGTAATAAAGGACATGTCTGAAAAAGAGGACTTTGTCATCTGTCGTGGAGGAAAGGGAGGCTGGGGAAACAGACATTTTGCCACTCCCACAAGACAGATACCCCGTTTTGCCAAAGCGGGTATAACAGGCGAGGAAAAAGAAGTTATACTTGAACTCAAGCTCGTTGCCGACGTAGGACTTGTAGGTATGCCTAACGTCGGAAAATCCTCCATCCTGTCAAAGATTTCACGGGCAGCCCCTAAGATAGCAGACTATCATTTTACAACTCTGGAGCCGTCTATAGGCGTGGTGGAGCTGTCTGACAACCGTGCCTTCGTTGCCGCAGATATTCCCGGCCTTATTGAAGGTGCAGCGGAAGGGCTCGGACTCGGACATGAGTTTTTAAGGCATGTAGACCGGTGCAGACTTTTAATACATGTGGTGGATGTATCGGGCAGCGAGGGAAGAAACCCCGTGGAGGATATAAAACTCATTAACTCAGAGCTTGCAAGGTACAGCAGTGAGCTTGCGGGAAGAAAGCAGATAATCGCCGCAAATAAGTACGACATTGCCGAAGACACCGGGATGCTTGAGGAGTTCAGAAAGTATATATCTGAAAATTCATTGAAAGCCGTTTATGTCTCTGCATTGACCGGAGAGAACCTCGGTTTGCTTGCCGAAACAGCTTATGCCGAACTCAAAACTCTTCCGCCAATAAAGACATATGAAGCGGAATACTCAGAGGAGTCTTTTGAGGACAAGGCAAACCATGATGTCACCGTTACGTGTGAAAACGGGGTTTTCATTGTGGAAGGGGAATGGCTCGGAAGAATAATGCGAAACATCAATTTTGACGACAGGGAATCGCTGATGTATTTTCAAAAAACCCTGAGAAAATACGGGGTGATAGACAGGCTTGCCGATGCAGGTGCAAAAGACGGAGACACTGTCTCAATATACGATTTTGAATTTGACTATATAATATAAACCATAATGCAGCTTAATATTGCGGGAACTTGAATAATATGCTTGAAAAACTGGAAGAGGCTCTGAAAAAATACGAAAACGTCGAAAAAAAGCTCGCTGATCCTTCAGTTGCAGCAAATCTGACGGAATATAAAAGTCTTATGAGGGAAAGAAAGGCGCTGGCTCCGTTGGCGGAAAAGTATCTTGAATACAAGGAAGCCAAGAAGTCTATGGATGACGCAGGAGAACTGATGTCTGATCCCGAAATGAGGGACCTTGCCCAAGAGGAATACTATGACGCAAAACACAGATGTGAAGCACTTGAAGATGAAATCCGCACTCTTCTTCTTCCGCGCGACCCTAACGACGAGCGCAACGTCATAATTGAGATACGCGGAGGCGCAGGCGGTGAGGAAGCGGCTTTGTTTGCTTCTTCTCTTTACCGTATGTACACGATGTACGCCGTATCGGCGGGGTTTAAATATGAACTAATCGGCTTCAATGAAACCGGACTTGGTGGGTATAAAGAGATATCCTTTATGATAAAGGGAGACGGTGCGTATTCGAGGTTCAAATTTGAAAGCGGGGTACACAGAGTTCAACGAGTTCCTGAGACCGAGAGCTCCGGAAGGATACATACATCTACGGTAACTGTCGCTGTTCTGCCCGAAGCCGACGATGTCGAAGTGGAGATTTCGCCTGGCGACCTTATAATAGAAACCTGCAAATCGAGCGGAGCAGGTGGCCAGCACATAAACAAGACCGAGTCGGCAATACGTATAATACACAAGCCTACCGGAATTGTTGTGGAATGTCAGGAGGAGCGCAGTCAGCTTCAGAACAAAGAAAAAGCGCTTTCAATGCTCCGGACAAAACTGTATGATATAAAGCGTACTGAACAAGAGGATAAAATTGCCGCCGAAAGAAAAAGTCAGGTGGGGACCGCTGACAGAAGCGAACGTATAAGAACATACAATTTCCCTCAGGGCAGGGTCACAGACCATCGAATAGGTCTTACTCTCTACTCACTTGAAAGTTTTCTGAACGGCGATATTTCATCTATGATAGACGCACTGATATCTGCCGACACTGCCGAAAAGCTCAAAAATGCCGGTGGAAACGATTAAAAAGAAAAGGACAATTCAGTGAAAACCGAAATAGTTGTCAATCCGGATGATCAAGCTCTGAATAGAGCTGCCGGTATAATAAAAAACGGGGGACTCGTTGCCTTTCCCACAGAAACTGTTTACGGTCTCGGAGCATCAGCTCTCGACGAACGCGCTGCCGCTAAGATATATCTTGCAAAAGGAAGACCCTCGGACAATCCGCTTATAATACATCTTTCTGCGCCGGAGGAAGCGGAAAAATACGCTTTTGTAGATAAAACTTTTGAAAAGCTTGCGGAAATGTTCTTGCCCGGAGCCCTTACGGTTGTTCTGCCCAAAAAAGAAATAATACCGGCATCCGTAACCGGAGGACTCGACACTGTAGCTGTTCGTGTCCCATCTAACAAGATCGCGCACAGACTTATTGAGCTCTCAGGTGTCCCGATAGCTGCTCCGAGCGCAAATATATCAGGAAGACCGTCCTGCACTTCGGCTTCTCACGTGATAGCAGACATGGATGGCAGGATAGACATGATAATAGACGGCGGTGACTGTGATATAGGTCTTGAATCCACTATAATTATGTCCGAGGGAGACGATCGTGTGCGCATACTGCGTCCGGGTCAGATAACTGCTGAAATGCTTAGTGACGGCGGTTTTGAAGTTTCATTCGACAAAGCTGTCACGGAAAAACCTGAAGACGGCGAAAAGCCTCTTGCCCCCGGAATGAAATACAGACACTATGCTCCGAGAGCACGCGTGATACTCGTGAGAGCCTCTGTTTGTGATTTTATCAGCTTTGCAAAAGAAAATACCGGCGGGGGAAACGCTTTTGTATGTTACGACGAATACGTTTGTGCTGGAATACCAGACATGTTTACAATAGGTCCGGAAAAAGACAGGACCACCCAGGCGCATAAGCTTTTTTCACTTCTGAGAAAATTTGACGATATGAGTAATATAAAGACAATATATATACCTCTGCCTGAAAAGGATGACATAGGTCTTGCTATCTATAATCGCCTTATAAAGGCATCCGGATATACCGTAACCGACATCATATGATGTGCCTTTTGACAACGTCATATTATTCCGGAAGGGGAAAACAACACTGCATATATAAACGAACAGGATAAAATTGAAATGGCAAGAAAAAAAAGAACGACGCCCGACATTGTGCCGGCACATACAGCTCCGATAACCGATCAGAAAATAACCGAAACAGTAGAAAAAAATTATATGCCGTACGCGATGAGCGTTATAATATCAAGAGCAATACCTGAGATAGACGGATTCAAACCGGCGCACCGCAAGGTGCTTTACACAATGTATAAAATGGGGCTTATGACAGGGCAGCGCACAAAAAGCGCAAATGTCGTCGGTCAGACAATGAAGCTGAATCCCCACGGCGACGCATCGATATACGAAACACTGGTACGCCTTACCCGCGGAAACGAATCGCTTCTTCACCCGTTTATTGACTCCAAGGGAAGCTTCGGAAAACAGTACAGTAGCGATATGGCATATGCAGCATCGCGTTATACGGAAGTAAAGCTTGATTCGATCTGTAATGAGATATTCAGAGGTATAGATAAAAACGCCGTTGATTTTGTCCCGAACTACGACAATACAATGACGGAACCGGTACTTCTTCCCACCGCTTTTCCGAATATTTTAGTGTCGGCAAATTTGGGAATAGCCGTCGGTATGGCGAGTAAAATATGCTCTTTTAATTTGGCAGAGATATGTGACGGTACAATAAAAATTCTTAAAAACCCGGACATAACGCCCGAAGAACTGCTTGAAACAGTAATAGCCCCTGATTTTCCCAACGGCGGTTCGATCATTTATAAGAAGGAACAGCTTGCGGAGATATATACCACAGGTCGTGGGTCGTTTACGCTGCGCGCACGTTACGTGTACAACAAAACGGAAAACTGTATAGAAATAATACAGATACCATATTCGACAACCATAGAGGTTATAACGAAAAAATTAGTAGACCTCATCAAGGACGGAAAACTCAAGGAAATATCCGACTTCCGAGACGAGACCGATCTGAGCGGCTTCAAACTTACGCTTGACCTGAAAAAAGGCACTAACCCCGATGCGCTCATGGCAAAGCTATATAAAATGACCGCTCTGCAAGACGATTTTTCCTGCAATTTCAATGTCCTTATAGATGGCGCCCCGGTTCAAACAGGAATAATAGGCATTCTGAAGGAATGGATACGCTTCAGAATGACATGCGTCAAAAGAGAACTAAGATTTGAACTTGACCGTAAAAATGAAAGATTACATCTCCTCGAGGCTCTTGCAAAAATACTGCTTGATATAGACCTTGCAATAAAGATAATACGCGAGACCAAGAGCGATAAAGAGGTCATACCCAATCTGATGGACGGATTTTCTATCGATCGTGTCCAGGCAGAATTTATTGCGGAAATAAGGCTGAGAAATCTCAACAGGGAGTATATACTCAACAGAGTATCCGAAATTGAAGAGCTGCAGAAGGAGATAGCAGACCTGAATGACCTTCTTTCAAGCGAGGCACGTCTGAAAAAGCACATTGCAAAACAGCTTATAGAAATAAAAAAGACATACGGCATTCCGAGGAAAACGCAGCTTATATATGATGAGGACCTGCCCAAACAAGCAGATGATGATAAGCAGGATAGTTATCCGGTCAAGATAGCTCTTTCGGTAGAGGGCTATTTTAAGAAAATAACGATGCAATCGTTGCGCGGCAATGACGAACTCAAATTCAAGGAGGGTGACAGCCTCAGATTTGAGGAAGATTCTGACAACTCCAAAGAAGTTATTTTTTTCTCTGACAAGTCGCAGTGCTACAAGGCCCCCCTGTCACTTTTCGATAACTCCAAAGCGTCTGCTCTGGGCGACTATGTACCCGCTAAGCTCGGATTTGACGCAGGAGAAAAGTGCATATTCATGAAAAGCCTTGACAAATACGATCCGGAACATAATATTATTCTGATATTTGAAAACGGTAAAGCAGTCAGAATACCTGTATCTTCATATGAAACCAAGGCTCAGAGAAAAAAGCTGACCGGCGCATATTCAAGCGCATCTGCTGTTGTCGCAATTTTCTATGAAGAGTCACAAAACACCGATATAGTCATCGTTTCAGATGCCAAAACAGCAATAATGATTAATTCATCCCTTATACCCATAAAAACAACACGTTCGTCTCAGGGTGTGGCTGTATTTTCTCTGAAAAAGGGCTTCAAGGTGTCGGCTGCATACCTAAAAAGTAACTGTCCATACATGGAGCCTGGCAACTATAAGAGAATAAAAATTCCGGCAAGCGGAATAAAAATCGCCGAGCATGATATTAAGAAACAACAGATAGAGCTACTTGAATGATGTTGTTTTAAATAATTGACCATGTTAAATTATTAAATAATCTAATATACATCCAATGGAGGTATTTATGTCCAACAACAATAAATTTACCGCGAAATTCTGGGTAAGAATCATGTGCTATTTTCTCTGTTTTCTGATGGTCGGAGGTTCATTATTTCTTCTTATACAGCTTCTTATGCAGGTTCTTTAATCAGATTAAAAGGGGCTGAGTCAAAAGCTTTTAATTAAGCTGAGGCTCAGCCTTTTGCTATGCAATTTTGTCGATTTTGTGTAA
>CALXXF010000042.1 GCA_944392615.1 uncultured Clostridia bacterium | reverse complement strand
ATGGGGAGTGGGGAGGCGTAGAAGCAGCGCGGCATGGGGAGTGGGGAGGCGTAGAAGCAGCGCGGCGCGGGAAGTGGGGAGGCGTAGAAGCAGCACGGCGCGGGAAGTGGGCGCATTTTTCAACATGCGGGAAAGAGCGTCTCAGGTCTCTTTTGTCTGCATCAAAATTTCCGCCACCTCTTGTGCATCCATATCGCTTGTGTCAATTTTTACAGTGCGGAGTGCAGCGTATCCGGCAAGCCTTTCCAGGCTGCGCTGTATTACATCCGGGGTCCGTTTTCCGGCCTCAATATCGGCGTAAAGGCGTTTTTTCAGGACGTCTTCATCGCATATGAGTGAAAAATTCAGAACATCGCATTCTGAAATGTCAAGCCGGCTGAGGATATCGTCTATTATTTCCTGAACGTGCATCACCCAGCAGAAAACTATGTTTTCATATTCCCCACAGTCGATGAAGTTATTCAGCATAAATCCGATATTTTCAATTACCATTTTCTTCGTTTTTGGGGTAACGATGAACGGATCGGAATCCCAGCACCAGTCTCCGTCGAGAAACACGCAGTTGTCAAGCCTTTTTTTAAGTATCCCGCAAACGGTTGTTTTTCCTACGCCCATTGGACCGCCTATCATCCAGAGTCTTTTCATTGTTTTCATCCCCTTTCACACGCTGCATTGCCTCTGCTTTTTTTCATCGTACGGCGGCAGAAAGCGCAGCCTTGTTATATTTGAGCCTGTACTGGCGTCAGGGTTCTCTTTTATATAGTTTATATAGCCGATTTTTTTGTGACGTACCCTGCCGCGCCGTCATTTTAAGTGTGACGGCGCGGTTGGCGTTTGACGATCGTCTTTTACGTCGGTTTATTTCGGTTGATTTCTGAAATGCCGCACTGACAGGGCGGAGCATTTCAGCGGCTTTTTTCCGGAAGAAGCAGGGAGAATAGCTCGTCGACGTTACTTCCGAAGAGCGCGAGCGCGTCATTGACGGTGTCAGGCAGAGTGAGATCAACGCCTGCTCCGCGCAGCTCGTTTATAGGATAGTCCGACCCGCCGGTTTTGAGAAATTCAAGATACGCGCGCGCAGCTGGCGCACCGGGGACTGCATTTTTTGTCTCGTCGTATATGCGGCGGGCTATCGCTACTGCAGAGCAGAAGCCTGTGGCATACTGATATACATAAAAATGTCTGTAAAAATGCGGTATATAAGCCCATTCATATTTCATAACGTCGTTTATCTGTGCGCCCTCGTAATAATGTGAGAGAAGCTCTGAGTAAAGCTCACACAGTCTTTCTGAAGTGACAGGCACTCCGTTTTCGTGCATTTCAAAGACCCTCTTTTCAAATTCTGCAAACAGGGTCTGACGGAAAACGGTTGTCCTGTAGTCCTCAAGGAAGTTGTTCAGTATGAACGCCCGGTCATTTTCATTCTCTGTGTTGTCAAGCAGGTAAAGCGTCATCAGCACCTCGTTGACGGTGGAGGCGACCTCAGCCACAAATATTTTGTATCCGTGGTTTACATATTCCTGTGCGTTGTCAGAAAAATACGAGTGCATGGCATGGCCCAATTCATGTGCGAGCGTGAAAGCGTCGTTGAGTGTGTCAGAATAGTTCATCAGTATAAACGGGTGCACGCCGTAAAGTCCGCAGGAAAACGCTCCGGAAGTTTTTCCTTTGTTTTCATATACATCTATCCAGTTTTCGGAAAAAGCCCGGTCGAGTAGCTTTGAATATTCGTCTCCGAGAGGAAAGAGAGCTTTTTTGACGAGATCGCATGCCTCCGGATAGGTCATTTTGCTCTTTCTGTTGCTTATAAGCGGAACATACAGGTCGAACATGTCCAGTCGTTCGCTTCCCATAACACGCGAACGCATATTCAGATATTTTTTCATTGCAGGAAGCGCTTTGTGAACCGATTCAATAAGATTGTCATATACGGAAACGGGAATATTTCCGGCAAAAAGGGCTTTTTCAAGTGAACTTTTGTATCCGCGTGCCTTTGTGAAATAGTCGCTTACCTTAATTGCTCCGGAATAAGTCTCGGCAAAGGTGTGGATATACTTGCCGTATTCGCCGAAGCAGGCGTTGAAGGCGTTTTCCCTGAGCGTGCGATCGGGTGAGGAGCGAAGGGCATAGTAATTTCCGGAGGTCAGCTCGTGCTTTGTGCCGTCGCTGTCTTCAACCTCGGGAAATGTCATGTCCACATCGCAAAAGGCGTCGTACACATCTGAGGGTATTCCGCATACTTCAGATAGCCCGGACAGGAGCCTTTCGCTCTCTTTTCCGAGAGTGTGCTCCTTTTTTCTTATAAGATTTTCTATATAAAAAGAATATTTTTTTCCCGCTTCTGTATTCGCTGCAAGACAAAGAATATCTGACGGAAGTTCTAAAAGCTCCGGCTCAAGAAATGAACATGCCTGTGAAATGTCCCTTCCGGCAGAGGATGCGACTGCGCTCATTTCTCTGGCATGGTTGTCTGAGCCGTCAGCAGAACGGCAAAGCGAGGCATATGTGGCGGCTTTTGAAAATCTTTCGCTTAGTGCAAAAAAATCATCAAGAGCGGATATCACGGTTTTTTCTCCCTCTTTAAGCCGCCCTGAATATTTTTTTGCAAACTCCGCGGCAGCCGTTACCGAGTCATCTGTCGCTTTTCTCCATTCGGATTCGTTTGAGTAGATGTCGGTCATGTTCCATTTGTATTTTGAGTCTATCTCGGCTCTTTTTTTCATATGCGTGCTCATCCTTTCTTACTCATATGCCGTATAAAGGTGTTTTCCAGGTTAATTGGCGATTACCCGCTTCGGCAAAATCGGTGCTGAGCGCCGGAAATTTAACTCAGGGGGGTGCAGCGTGAAGGTCCTTTGCGCACGCCACTCTTTACAGTCATGGCTGTCCCTGCATTTGATCGGGAATTTTCAGTGCCCGCCCTGAAAGATTATAACAGATACAGGCAAATAAAGCAATAAAAGATTGATGAGATAAGGCAATGTATTTGCAGACAGAGCCGATTTTCGACATAGAGGCGCCGACTGCTCTGCCGGAGTATGGGAAAAGGAATACAGTTGCACGGCAGGACGGCAAAACGCCTTATGAGTGAGTGAATCTTATACAAAAATTCCGGTGACGGAGCAGGAGAGGGTTGCGGAGCGGGAAAAGGCTTGGCGGTGACGGAGCAGGAGAGGGTTGCGGAGCGGGAAAAGGCTTGGCGGTGACGGAGCGGGAGAGGGTGGCGGGAACATGAGAGGAGTGCGTTGCAGCGAGCGGGAAAAGGCGAATGACTGTAAAAAATACATAAATTAGCTGTACTTTGAGCATGAATAAATTCTGTATGCCGTTTGTTTTATCGTTTTTGTATAGCAAGCAGGACACAAAGATGCAAAAAAATAATTAAACTCGCAAATAAATTTATATAAAACCGTTGACAAATTAAATTTAATATGGTACAATGTTTAATGCAAAGGCGTCTGGAGCCGGCTGACAGGATGTCATCCGGCTCCTGTAAAGAGAAAGGAGTGAATATCTTGGCAAAGGCGCTTTACAGTCTCATGCTTTCTGAGGAAGTGGTGAGGGAAGTGGATGCTCTTGCGCATCGACGCGGTACAAACAGATCGGCTCAGGTAAATGCCATACTTGCGGAATATCTTTCGGTGAGGACCCCGGAGAGCTGTGCCGACGATATTCTGAAATGTGCCTGCGAGCTTGCAGGCGCATATCGCGACCTTGTGGCGCTCTACAATCCGAATCAGGCAACTATGGCGCTGAAGAGTATGCTGACATATAAGTACAGACCAACGCTGAAGTATGAGATATGTCTTTCCAACAAGGGCAGAGGGGCGACTATGGCCGCAGTGTACAGGACTCGTTCGGAAGAACTTGACATGGCGGTGCGCTCGTTTGCCGCGTCGTGGGCAAGGGCGGAGCGCCGTGTGCTTCCTTCGCTGAACCTGCCGTGTCCGCAGTACAGGATATCTCCCGGACGGATAGAAAGAACGCTTGATGGAATAGATTTTGACAGAAATTCTCCGAGGCAGAGCGCCGGGCTCATAGTGGAATTTGTAAACTGTTTTGACAAAGCGCTCAAGCTGTATATAGACGGAGGCGGGGATATTGTGGTAGAGGAAATATGCAGAAATTTCTTTTCACAGGCTGCAGACAGTTAGGACATACGGAGCAGAATCTTTCACGGCATCAGGCAGATTTTGAAAAAACGGCGCAGGTATGTTGACTTGTGCCGGTACTTCGCCGTGAAAAGGTCCTGACGGCAGCGATTGCGCCTCAGGACATGAGAATAAAGCCGCAAAGCAAGACTAAAATCCATATGTTTGAAAAAATAATTATAGCGATATCAAAGCCGTATGGCAACATCAAAGCCTGGTGGTGAGAAAAGGCCTGAGGGCGGAAGGGCAGCCCGGTAGACCATCACTTCCGAAAGACCTGTAAAGGACACCGGCGTTGCCGGAAGGCAGCAGGAATGTCTGTCCGGCTGATGGATGATACGGCGGTGCCGATTGATCGCCGTGTATAGTAGTTTGCAGAGGACTATGAAGCACATCGCGCATGTCGCTTCGTAAGTGCGGATGACAAAGACCGCAGTTATGCCGCTCGGCATCGGGTATGACGGCACAGATACCGAGGTCATATAAGAACAACTAAAAAACACATTTAACATTATGAGAATGATATAAATAAGAAACGGAGGAGTGACGAATGGATCTTCAGAATTATACACAAAAATCAGCGCAGGCGCTCAATCGCGCAGGGCAGGTCGCAAAAGAACACTCCAACAATGCTTTGGCGCCTGAGCATATACTGTATGCGCTTGTTGAAGCCGAAGAGGGGCTTATACCTTCGATACTCACAAAGGAGGGAATAAACTGCGATTACCTGAAAAAAGACATAGAAAATGCAATACAGTCGCTTCCGCGTATAGGTGCGGGCGGTTCGATGCAGCTCTATCTTGCGCCTGAGTCTGAAAAGGTGCTCGAAGACGCGGAGAAAAAGGCGCGGGCGTCAAAAGATGATTTCGTATCTGTAGAGCATCTGATGCTCGCGATGCTTGACAATCCTACAAAGGCACTCAAGGAGCTTTTCAGAAGGCACGGCATAAACAAACAGAATTTTGAAGCTGTTCTTGCAGGCGTCAAGGACTCCAGAGTGACAAACGATTCGCCTGAGGACACATACGACGTGCTTGCAAAATACGGAACAGATCTTGTCGAAAGGGCGCGTTCGCAGAAGCTTGACCCGGTTATAGGCAGAGACCAGGAGATAAGAAACGTAATAAGAATCCTGTCACGCAAGACCAAAAACAATCCCGTCCTGATAGGCGAGCCCGGAGTGGGCAAGACCGCCATAGCGGAGGGACTGGCGCAGAGAATAGTGAGAGGGGACGTCCCGGAGGGACTGCGTGACAAGACTGTCTTTTCACTTGACATGGGCTCGCTGATCGCGGGCGCGAAATACCGCGGCGAATTTGAGGAAAGGCTCAAAGCCGTCCTTGAAAAGATAAAGAACAGCGAGGGAAGAATAATCCTTTTCATAGATGAGCTGCACACCATAGTGGGCGCGGGCAAAACAGAGGGCTCCATGGATGCCGGAAATCTCCTCAAACCGATGCTGGCAAGGGGAGAGCTGCACTGTATAGGAGCTACAACGCTCGACGAATACAGAAAATATATAGAGAAGGATGCCGCCCTGGAGCGCCGGTTCCAGCCCGTGCTTGTCGGTGAGCCTACTGTTGAAGATACAATATCCATTCTGCGAGGTCTCAAGGAACGCTATGAGATATATCACGGAGTCCGTATACACGACAACGCTCTCGTTGCGGCGGCGGTGCTGTCAGACAGGTATATAAGCGACAGGTTTTTGCCGGACAAGGCAATAGACCTTGTAGACGAAGCATGCGCTCTTATAAGGACCGAGATGGATTCAATGCCCGCAGAACTGGACGACGCCAGACGTCGTATAATGCAGCTTGAAATTGAGGAGACTGCGCTGAAAAAGGAGACAGACCGTCTTTCTGAGGACAGACTTGAAAGGCTTTCAGCAGAGCTTGCAGATCAAAAGGACAAATTCAACGAAATGAAGAGCCGCTGGGAAGCAGAGAAGAGCGGGTCGGAAAATGTCAAGCTCATAAAGGAAAAAATAGAAAAAGCAAACGCCGAGATGGAAGACGCTCAGCGCAGATACGAGTACGAAACCGCGGCGCGGCTTAAATATTCGGTACTCCCGGAGCTCTACAAAAGTCTTGAGCAGGCGGAGGAGCTAAACGAAAAATCCAAAACCGAAAACAGCATGATACATGACACCGTTACAGACAACGAGATAGCTCAGATCGTTGCAAAATGGACCAAGATACCGGTGTCAAAGCTTGTCGAGAGTGAAAGAGAAAAGCTTTTGTCGCTTGAAGATACCCTGCACGCAAGGGTCGTAGGACAGGACGAGGCTGTCACAAAGGTTGCCGAGGCGATACTGCGTTCAAGAGCCGGTATCGCCGACCCTTCAAGACCCATAGGCTCTTTTCTCTTCCTCGGACCGACCGGAGTCGGTAAGACAGAGCTTGCAAAGACACTTGCTGCCGCTCTTTTTGACGATGAGAAAAACATGGTCAGAATCGACATGACCGAATATATGGAAAAGTTTTCGGTTTCACGTCTTGTCGGAGCGCCTCCCGGATATGTGGGGTACGATGAAGGCGGACAGCTCACCGAGGCGGTCCGCAGGAAGCCCTACTCGGTCGTGCTCTTCGACGAGATAGAAAAGGCCCATCCCGATGTATTCAACATACTTCTTCAGGTCCTTGACGACGGAAGGATAACAGACAGTCAGGGAAGAACGGTAGATTTCAAGAACACGATAATAATACTGACTTCAAATCTCGGCTCCGAATATCTGCTGAACGGAATAGACGCCGACGGCAATGTGAGCAGAGAAGCAAGGGAAGGCGTCAATGCCGAGCTCAGGCGCCGCTTCCGTCCTGAGTTTCTCAACAGACTGGACGAAACAATATTCTTCAAGCCGCTTTCAAAGGGCGATCTCATGAGGATAACCGACATAATGATCGGCGAGCTTGCAAAAAGGCTTGAAGAAAAAATGCTCTCGCTTGAATTTACCGATGCCGCTAAAGAATATATAATAGAAAACGGATATGATCCGGTCTTCGGTGCGCGTCCTCTCAGGAGATTTCTGCAAAGCAAGGCGGAAACCCTTATAGCGCGCACACTTATAGAAGGCAATATTTCATCGGGAGGAAAAATTGTCATAGACAGGGACGACACAGGGCTTGTCTGCAAAGTGATCGAGGCGATGTGACGCATTTACTGATCGTTTATTGACGAGCGCTTGCCGTCACATGCTGTACAGCATCGTGCTATGTGTGAACGATGTCCTCTGATGCCTGCGGCCTGCCGCTCCTCTTTTCCGCTTTTCCATTCCCATGTACAAAATGCCCCTGCCTGATTGTGCTGACGGCATGGGAACATCAGCGAAAGCGCGCCTCCCGCCGGCAATTTTCACAGTCAGCAACAGGGCGCAGTTCATGGCGCCGGATGCAAGGCAGGGGGAGAGGATAGGGAGATTATGAAAAATGTCAGTACAGGGAAATGAGCGGCGTTACAGCAGAAGCCGGACGCATTCTGTTGAAAAGGAATAGTGATCCGGTACAGATAATCCTGGTACAGATAATCAGAAAAAAACAAGAAAATCCAGAAATCGGAAAAGAGCCTTCCTGCGGCGGAATCAGGCTGCCGCCGCAGAGGAGGCTTTTTTGGCAAAAAAGAGCGGCATACGCATTCTCCGGGACATATACGGGACAGCAGGAAAGCGACGCCGGTTTTTTGCCGTAAGAAAAAGTCCGAAGAAAATCCGAAGGAAACATGCAGAAAGTAAGAAAAAGTCCGCAGAAGGCGTACCTGCGATAGAGCAGGTACGCCTTCGGTGTTTGTATTGGTTTGGATGCGAGGATGAATTGTAGTATAATCAAAATCTAATTTTGGAGGATACTACAATGAAAACCAACTTTGATTCCTTTTATGAAACTCTCGGCGGAACTTACCGCGAGGAAAACGGACACCTAATTCCTAACGTAACCCTTCCCGAACAGACCGACTTTCAGATCGGCAAGTATGGACGGATGCACCTTGATTACATCAAGAACCATCGTCGCGGAAGGTACACAACCTTGCTGACCGAAGGCAAGTTGAACGCTCGGCTGCACGAAATCGACCTTGAAGCAACCGAAATGCTTGATACCATCATTCCTCGCCTCGCTACCGAAAGAGGTATTGACGAGAATTTGAAAGCTCGCGATATGCTCCGTTGGGTAGCAGAGATGAACAACATCAAGGCAAACGCGGAAGAAATCATTTTGCGGGAGGTGGTGTTGGTATGAAGTCGATCATCAACGAACTTTGGCACGGAAATATTATCCCGCAAGAAGATAGCCGAACCAACTCCAAAGAAATGAAAGAACTGCTTGGCTATATGGCAAGGCATCACGAGGACTTGGAGAAAAGCTTTTCCAACGGGCAGAAAGAAACATTTGAAAAGTTCCACGATTGTTGGAGCGAGTATATGAGCTTGGCAGAAGCTGCTATCTTTGAGTATGCTTTCAAACTCGGTATGCAGATCGCTATTGAAACCTTAACCAAATAACAAACGGCGGTGGGAGAAATCCCACCGCTTTTTAGCTCAAAGTTCGTCAAGAAAAATGTATCAATAATGCAAAAGTTCGGTGATAAAATGAAATCTATTGCTCAAAAATATATTGACTTTTTCGGAATTTAGGTGTATAATGATACTGTATTATTATCTGGAGGTGTTTTGCCTTGTATAGATTAGCAATTGAAGAATTATATGAATGGAAAAAGAGTGCCAATCGTAAACCTTTAATTATTGAAGGAGCAAGACAGGTTGGTAAGACTTGGCTTATGAAGGAGTTCGGCAAGCAAGCTTACGAAAAAACTGTGTATATCAATTTTGATTCCAACTCAAGAATGGCTGAATTGTTTTCTTCCGACCTTGAAATCGGTAGAATTATTATGGGCTTGGAGCTTTATTCTGATGTTAAGATAACTCCTGAAAATACTCTTATTATTTTTGACGAGGTGCAGGAAGTGCCTCGCGCCTTGGCGAGCTTGAAATATTTCTATGAAAATGCTCCCGAGTATAATATTATTTGCGCAGGCTCATTGCTTGGTATTGCTTTGCATCAAGGTACTTCCTTCCCCGTAGGTAAGGTGGACTTTCTGAATTTGTATCCGCTTTCCTTTAAGGAATTTCTTATGGCTATGAGTAAGGAAAAATATGTTGATTTGATGAACTCTGGCGATTATGAAATGATGACTGCATTCAAGCAGGATTTGATTGATTCTTTGAAGCATTATTATTTTGTCGGTGGAATGCCCGAAGCGGTAATGTCGTTTGCTACAGAAAAAGATTTTAACAAGGTTCGCAGAATACAGAAAAGAATCCTTGAAGCCTACGAACAGGATTTCTCAAAGCACGCTCCCAATGAATCCGTTCCTAAGCTCCGTATGCTTTGGAACAGTATTCCGTCGCAGCTTGCAAAGGAAAACAAGAAGTTTATTTATGGCTTGGTTCGTGAGGGCGGCAGAGCAAAGGATTATGAAACCGCGATTATGTGGTTAACTGATTGCGGACTTGTTCACAAGGTAAGCCGTGTAACGGTCGGTCATTTGCCGCTAAAGGCGTATGAGGATATGAAAGCGTTTAAGATGTTCGTGGTGGACGTTGGCTTGCTTGGTTGTATGGTTGGCTTGAATAAGAAAATTTTGCTTGACGGAAACGATCTTTTCGTAGAGTTTAAGGGCGCACTCACCGAGCAATACGTGCTTCAGCAGTTGATTACCAATCCCGATTTGAATATTTACTACTACACCAACGATAACGGTAGCTGCGAGGTTGATTTCCTTGTAGATACAGGTGATACCATTGTCCCTGTTGAAGTAAAAGCGGAGGTTAATCTTCGTGCCAAAAGCCTAAGAATGTATGTTGAAAAATTCTCGCCCGATGTTGCTATCCGAACCTCAATGCAGGATTATAAAAAAGAATCTTGGCTTGTCAATCTCCCGCTTTATGCCATTGAGAATTTGACAAAAGAATTGGTTTACTTGCTCCAAGGCTCGCAAGAACAAAGGACTATGCACGGGGCATTTCATCCGCGAGGTCTTTTTGGAGAAAGCGGTTCTTGAAAGTATGCGCCGGGTCTTTTGGTTCGCACGATGCTACGAGGATCTGTTCGTTAAGCAACTTCAAGAGAAATCTGTGCAAGAAGCCAAAAAGGAGCTTGCCCGCAAAAAGCGTGAGCTTGAAAAGACTGAAAAGCGAATCGCAGAACTTGACAAACTCTTTATGCGTATTTACGAGGACAACGTATCGGGAAAGCTGTCTGATGACCACTTTTCTAAAATGTCTATCATTTACGAGGACGAGCAAAAAGAAAAGAAAGCCCTTGCCGAAAGGCTCCACGCAGAGCTTGACAAGAACAAAGAGCAGAACGACGGCATCGAGAAGTTCATAGCGAAGGTGAAAGCAATCACCGATATACAAGAGCTTACACCCGAGATCGTCCGCGAGTTTATTTCAAGAATTGACGTATATGCTCCATACCGCGAGAATAATCAGCGGCATCAGAGAATTGACATCTACTACCACGGTGTAGGATATGTATTCATCCCCGAACCCGAGGAAGTGGAAGAAATGTTCCAAGAGCATTTACGCGATAGAAAAGATAATATAAAAGTAAAAACGGCATAACACCGAAATGTTATACCGTTTCTGATGTGCGCTCGGCATGCGCTATCACTTGGCGGTGAAAGTCCGCTACAGACTTGGCAGTAGGAACTGTTAGCTAAGGG
>CALXXF010000041.1 GCA_944392615.1 uncultured Clostridia bacterium | reverse complement strand
GTTTCCACCGACGCTTTCACCGGCGTTTCCACCGACGTTTTCTCCGGCGTTTTTCCCGACGCTTTCACCGGCGTTTTCTCCGGCGCTTTTCCCGACGCTTTCACCGGCGTTTTTCCCGACGCTTTCACCGACGTTTCCACCGACGCTTTCACCGGCGTTTCCACCGACGTTTTCTCCGGCGTTTTTCCCGACGCTTTCACCGGCGTTTTTCCCTGCGGCGCTTTCGAAGCTGATGCCGGTTTCTGAAACTATTTCTCCGCGGTCCGGCAATACCACCTCTATATCCGAGCCGATGACATACCGGCACGCGAGCTCCTCTTTTCCGTTCACCAGCACCCGGCACTTGCCGCAAACGCCCCGCCCTCCGCAGGGCATTTCAACCGGAAGGTGAGCAGACGCCAGAAGCTCTGAAAGCAACTCCCCGCCCTCCGCCATAATAATATCGGTGCCTGTTTTCACTCTGTACATGTGAATGACACCCCTTTCGCAAAACAAAGTTTTGGTACGCACGCATCCTTGCTGCATATGTCAAACGAACAGCTTCTTCAAATTTTTTCACTCGGACAGGCTTGCCCGGGTGTATATATTATCTGGATAAAGTCTGATTCCGGTAAAGCTCCCTGACCATTTCGAAGTAAGCGTCAATATTCTTCCAGTCTGCCGCGGCGGGAATGTCACAGCCCGACGATATCATGAAGTTGTCATACATGTGACAATCGTCATACACCCTCTGCAAGCTGTCCCTTATATCCTGTACGCCGCCGTTTTTGAAAAGCACAGGGTCAACGTTTCCCATTACAACGACGTCTGACGGAAGCCTCGGTATTATATCAGCCAGCCTGACGGCATTGCCGAAATGCAGGATGTCGGCATCAAGTGAAGATATCTGCTCTGTCATATCGACGACGGTGTTGCCGCAGTTGTGATAGCATACGACGAAATCATCGTCTCTGACGGCATCGAATATCCTCTTTACATAAGGCGTTGAAAACTCTCCGGCAAGAGAGGGCGATAAAAGCCCTGCCGCCGGTTCAGCCATTATGACTCCGTCGGCACCCGCCTCTTTGTACGCCCTTATGTACTCTATGAGAAATTCTTCCGTCTTGCCGAGCAGTACGGCGACATTGTCCGGATCATCAAAGCACGCCATCATGAGTTCGGTCATGTCGAAAAGACGTCCGGCAAGAGAATACGGCCCTATTACACCGCAGAATACCGGGATATCCTTTATCCTGCGCTTGGCCTTTTCCACTCCCTTTATGTATATTCCCGTCCTGCCTGAGCCGACCTCCGGCACGACTATTCCGGGCGCCTGCGAAATATCGTCAATTATTCCCTTTTCTACAGTAGGGTTTTCACTTTCGTAGAATCTCACCTTTGCGCCGAAGCACTCTGCCTCAACCGAGAGGTCCATCATATTCAGAGATGCGCCGATACTGCATCTGGCGGCAATCGCCTCCATGCCCTCAGCCTGTCTGTCCGAGGAGGATATCAGCTCGTTTACCGAAATACCCAGACACTGCGCAGCCGGGAAAGACAGTATCGGTATGGTTTTGTCCTTGTTCTGGATTATTTTCTTGACTTTTTCTTTCATATTTCACCTGATAAGTATCAGACAGAAGTACGTCACCGTACAGGGTCCGTTGTTGTATCTGAGTCCGGATTTTGCGGCAAGCTCCACGACGTTTATGCCGCAAGCCTCGACTGACGGTATCGCCTTGTCCGGGAAGCGGCAGGGCGCGTCTGGATAACTGCACTTTTCGCAAAGTATGCAGCCTTCGCATCCAAGCACCATGAAATCGGCGCCGTCCTTTCTCAGGAGCTCCGCCTTTTCCAGAAGTATGCGCTGCGTAGTCACCGCCCCGCGTGACATTCCGTCTATGTCAAAGGAATCCTCAAGCTCGTATTTGCAGGTGAATACCGCCGCGGTGCTGTAGCTCTTTATCCGGGCTTCAAGCTCCTCAGGATCGCCCACCCCCGGCGGACATGTCCAGCACGTGCCGTATCTTCCGCATTTGTTCTGTCTGCACGCTTCGACGACGCTCTGCGAAAACGGTATTTCGGAGGAGCTCAGCACAGCATACTGGAAGATCCTGCCGTCATCCATATAACCGGCGGCGTATGCGCCTTTATCAGGTTCAACAGATGCGCCGCCGGTTATGCCGCATCCTGAAATATTTTTTTCACAGCCGCACGAAGCCGGCGAAACGCTCCCGCCGGATGCTCGCAACATGTCCGTACCGGAATTTGCATTTGAATTTGGATTCGTATTCACAATATCACCTGTCAGCACAGCGCCTGTAAGCGCCTTATTCCTGCGTACAGAGCCTGACTGCGGCATCTGCGGCGCTCGCCGCATCCGATGTGTAGCAATCGGCGCCTATCGCATCGCAGAACTCCTGCGTGATCGGAGCCCCGCCGACCATTATTTTTACGTTATCGCGGATGCCCGCTTTGCGCGCGCACTCCACTACCTCGCCCATCACGCCCATCGTGGTTGTGAGAAGCGCGGAGCAGCAGATTATATCGCACTTGTTTTCCACCGCGGTGCTTATAAAGGCTTCGGGAGCCACGTCGGTGCCGAGGTCTATCACCTCAAGCCCCTTGCCCTCCATCATCATCTTGACGAGATTTTTGCCTATGTCGTGCAAATCTCCGCGCACTGTTCCTATGCAAACCCTTCCCTTTGCCTTTACCCCGTCTTTTATAAGAAGGGGCTTGAGCAGCTGTACGCCTGCATTCATGGCGCGTGCGGCGACAAGGACCTCCGGTACGTACACCTCGTTGTTCTTGAATTTTTCGCCTATCACGTTCATGCCCGCCATGAGCCCGTCGTTGAGTATTTTTTCAGGGCCTTCTCCCTCGTCTATCGCCTTCTGAACCAGCTCTTTGACCGCCTTCAGTCTCCCCTTTTGGAGATTTTCTGAAATTTCATCTGTTATACTCACAAAACATCCCTCCGCAATACAGAAAATATACCGCCTCGCAGTGGCAGCATCCTCCGGCGCTCTCACCGCACGGCTATTATTTATCTTTTGTTTTTTTATATCTGACACCGGACATTGCGATATTTATTTTGTTAGAACAATCTACCTGCCAGTTCTAATCGAATATTCCGGCATTCCTTTTGATTGTGTATTTTTTCTTACATCGAATGGTCTTTATATTCCTTTTGCCTGCACGCACTGCCTCGGCGGTCTGACGCCGAGCGGCTTCCCGACAGCAGTCAGAAAAACGCCTGCGCTCTCTTACCAAAACTGTGTACTCGGACCGTACATCAAAAACCGCATGCTCAGACTGTACACTCAGCTCGTGTGAAAAAGGCCGTGTGAAAAAACGCATACCGGAATCCGAACACAAAAAATCAGTATCAGAGCCTTATATTCTTTATCTGCTCCGCATAATACTGGACAAGCTCAAATTTGGAGCCGGGCATGAGACGGTGGTCCGGGCAGGGAATAAAGCCTCCCAGAGACGCGAGTCTCTTCATGCGCTCCACCTCCGCGTCGACAGCCACCTTGTCCTTGCGGAACGCCGTCTTGTCCATTCCGCCTATGCCGAGCATGCCCTCTCCGTATTTTTTCCTTGCCGGCTCAAACTGGTCTCCCCAGACTCCCACCTCTATCGGGAACATGACATTGACACCGGTCTCAAACCAGATGGGAAGAAGCTGCTCGGTTACCCCGTCGCAATCAAGAGATATAATATCTATGCCATAGCTGTGAAGCAGCTCGTTGCGTTTTCTGTAGTGCTCTGCGCAGACGTCCTCAAAGAGCTTCGGTGAGAGGAGAGGACCGTTTTTGAAGCAGATGTCCTCCCAGTAATGTCCGAAGTCGAACGACGCCCCGGTCTTAAGCACAGCCTCAAGGCAGCTGTACTGCATCTGCGCATAAGCATCCACTATGTCGGCAAAGAGCGTTTCGTCCTCGTCGTACATGAGATAGCTCATACCTATGACAGACGTCATGTTTCTTATATCGCCGAGCACGCTTCCCGCGGCGACCCCCACCACGACGTCGTCGCTGCGGTTGTCATTGAAAGTGCGGAAATATTCAAAATTGACTCTTTCATCAGAATACTGCATCTTTGGCCTGTAAAGGGTTTCGAAAGCCTCCCTGTCCTTGAGAAGATAGTCGTCCTCAGATGGTATCGACACAGTTCCGGGTTTGACCCTTTCAATAACGCCGAGTGAATTCTGCACTCTCCTGCTTCCGTCCGGCAGCACCTCAAGCACCTTGTATTCAAAGCACGGAAAAAGCCCGTTGTTGCAGCCCACGGTGCGGCTCCAGTTGCAGTCCCATCCTATTATTTTGTCGAGTGCGACCTCTTTATCGCTCCCGTCGTAATTGCCCTTTGACAGTTCCTCCGGTATTTTTCCCTGCTCCGCCCACTCTACAAGCAGCTCCGGCCAGTACCCGAAATGCACCGCAGGAAGCCGGTCAACGTCCCTATAGTGCAATACGTTCATAACGCGCTCTCTGTTTGTCATGATGAAGCCTCCCATCCGAATATACCCGGTACGCACGTACCGCTTTTGCTGTATTCCGTCACCGTATCATATATTCCGGAAAAAACAGCTGTCCTGTCCGATATGCCATGGCATATAAGCCGGACGATGTCTTCTTCACCGTATCGTGTTAATTATACCATTTTGTCGTTTGGGTTGATACGGCAAAAAAAAAGAAGTTGTACGCAAATATTTACTTTTCGTGCCGAGAGAAGCGCCGGCGTCCTGAATGATCCGCTGAAAGCTGCTCTGACACTGAAGCGTGAAAACAGAATTGTAAAAGAACGTCTCCATGATATCCGCGCGTTTGTCCTGAACGAGCGGAAAAGCTGTGTAGCTTCATGAAGCGTGATCCCTTAAACCCGCAGCCTGATCCTTTCAGACAGCCGGTATAATACAGACGTATTATATCATATTGCGGCGCGTAAAAATATAGTTTAATTGGCTTTTTTAAGTGATATTCCCGGATTCAATCATCTATTTTGACATATTCTTGCGGACAGCCGCTATTGCAGAAAAAGTATGGGTTTTTATTGCTTCCGAAAACGACGTAACCGCATTATACGGCGACAGCCGGGGCGACCCTCCCACCCCCCCCTTTGCGCAAAAGTCTCTTTGATACAATCCGACGCATTTTAAAAGCGAAAATTTACCGACGAAAAAGAAATACCGACGAAAGAAGCGTACCTACGAAAGAAGCGTACCGACGTCAGGAAGGATTTTCTGACGTATCTCAGTCATGTTCCTTCAGCAGTCATTGACACTGCACGCGGCTGCCAAAATCAAATTGCAGCCGTTAATTTCAGCCTCCGGCAGAGGGAGCGCTGACACGGAAAACAAAAAATTTACAAATATGTAAGGATAAATACAAACAAAAACTGTAAAATATATAGTTAGATTGCCCGCGCTTGCCGGGCGCCTTATGTCAGGAGGACGTAGATGTACAATCCATTTTGCCTGCCGAGCCGAAAGGATGATCCTTTGAAGCTCGTAAAATACTTCAGCGGGTTTATACCGTCACTCATACTGGCGATATTACTTATAATTTCGCTCACAACAGCCGGGTTTGTACTTTCGCCGCAGGATGCAGAGTCGGATGTCGCAAAAGATGCTGTCTATCTCCGCCTCATGGTGGTGATGCTCGCCGTGTCGCTTTTTATTCCGTTTATAAAAAAAGGGATAATAACCAGGGTCGCCGGCGGAGTTTTCATGGCGTTCATTCCCTTTGTCAGCTTCTTTCTTCTTGAATACTATATACACGACCCATTCAAGGACAGCCCGGTCATGAAGCCGGACATAATGTACCTGAACGTCATCTTTTTCTATCTTCTCTGCCTTACGGTATTCGCAATAACCACCCGCTCGGACGTGGCGATAGCCGTCACCGCCGGGATACCTTGTATCTTCGGATTTGCAAATTATCTCGCGCTCTCGTTCAGGGACGCCCCCATATTCCCGTGGGACATCCTGTCGTTCGGCACGGCGGTATCTGTGCTTGACAACTATTCTGTCGAAATGACGCCGCGCATATGGTTCATAATATACACCTTTGTTTTCATGATCGGAGCCGGTTTTCTGTGCGGCTTCCGCTGTAAAACGAAAAAGGTGCTGATAAACGTCATCATAGCGGCGGCTGCCGTCGGAATCTTTTCCGGATATGTCTCTTATCTGCGCACCGACGATGCGGAGGACAAGTTCGGATACTATCCGTATCTGTTTTCGGCAAATTATCTCTACAAGTATAACGGAACGGCACTGAGCTTCATATGGACCACAAAATATCTGAAGCTGGATGCCCCGTCGGGCTATTCCGAGGACGACCTCAGGAAAATATACGACGAGTACAATGAGCTTTCTGAAGCCGAGCAGAAGCCAAATATAATAGTCATAATGAATGAGGCGTTTTCCGATCTGTCAGTGCTGGGAGACTTTGAGACAAATCAGGACTATATGCCGTTCATAAACTCACTGACCGAGAACACCGTAAAGGGCAGCGTGTATGTGTCGGTAAAAGGCGGGAACACGCCCAACTCGGAATTTGAGTTTCTCACAGGCACGTCAATGGCGTTTCTGCCAACCGGTTCGATACCCTATCAGCAGTATATCGATTCAGACACCCTTTCAATGGTCTCACAGCTTGAAGAGCTCGGCTACTCGACTACCGCGATGCACCCGTATCCCGCAAGCGGATGGGAGCGCGACGAGGTGTATTCCTACCTCGGCTTCGACAATATGTATTTTCTGCCTGATTTTTCGGGTTCCTCCCGTCTGCGCAGCTATGTAAGTGACCTCGGAATGTACCGCAAGCTCATCTCGCTTTATGAGGCGACAAGAGAAAGCGGAGACGATTCGCCTCAATTTTTCTTCGGAGTGACGATGCAGAATCACGGAAGCTACGGGAAGGTCAGAAATTTTTTCCCTGACGTTACGGTAGACGGTCTCGATATAGATGCGTCGTCCACCTACTACGAGCTGGCGACCTACCTGTCTCTCATCAAAAGGAGCGACAACGCCTTCCGATTCCTCGTAAACTACTTTTCGGGCGTGGACGAGCCTACCATAATATTGATGTTCGGAGACCACCAGCCCAACGACTACGTTGTCAATCCGATACTGAAAATGAACGGCATAAATATGGAAACGGCCGATATACAGACGCAGCAGCTCCGCTGGCAGACTCCGTATATACTCTGGTCTAATTATGAAATAGACGAAGAAGACCGCATGGAGGCATGTGATACAAGCCTCAACTATCTCGGCGCAATGATGCTTGAGCATGCCGGAATACCGCTGACCCCGTTCCAGCAGTGGCTCACCGAGGAGCTTCAGCCTCAGTATCCGATAATGAACGCAAACTGCTACGTAGACTCCCAGGGTGTCTTCCACAGCGTGGCTGACATAACGACCGTGCGGGTACTGAACACTTACGCTCAGCTGCAATACAACCTGATTTTTGATAAAAAGCATCTTGTAGAGGAGCTTTTCAGCCTGAGATCCTGAGGCATACCGCCTATGGCATACCGCTGATTTTCGCCGGGAGCACAGACGCCTGTACAGGCATGTTTTCTGAAGACAGGCTTCCTGGGCAGCTTCCAGATAACTCTGTAAAAATGCGCCGATTAAGATTCAGAAGCGCCCGGATCTGTGTAAAAAACAAATTCAAAAAGAGCAACAGGACCCTTGCCGGTTTTCCCGTTGCTCTTTTCATTTTCTGGCCCCGCCGCACGCACCCCGCCGCACGCACCCCGCCGCACGCACCCCGCCGCACGCACCCCGCCGACCACACGCACCCCCGCCGACCACACGCACCCCCGCCGACCACACGCACCCCGCCGACCACACGCACCCCGCCGACCGCACGCACCCCGCCGACCGCACGCACCCCGCCGACCACACACGCTCGCCGACTAAACGCGGAATACGCCGCAGCGCGGGAATGAAAATGTCAAAAACTGAAAAAAACAGAAACAACGGAAAACAAAATAGTGACTTCCCGGAAAATATATGCTATAATGTTCAAAAACAATGAAACACCATACGCCCGGTCGTATATCAAATACGGCACGCCCTTCTGCTTTCCGAAAGGATGTGACAACGTGAAAAAAAGGATAACGTATCGTGTAAAAAACGAAATGGTCGAAAAAGTATACGTGTATATACCTCTTCGCTATATAATCGCCCTTGCCCTGAACGTCCTTGCAATACTGCTCACAATAGGCGTTGTCGTATTGCTCGTATACTTTTCAAGGGTATTCTACCTGATGTGCCTTGTCATACAGGCGGCATGTGTCATACGCATAATAGCGTCGGACGACAATCCTGACTATAAAGTCCCGTGGCTGCTGTTCGTCCTCGTTCTTCCCATAGTGGGTTTTATGCTCTACTTCATGTTCTATTCAAGAAAGCTGAGGAGAAGGTATGTGCGCCGTCTCAGGACCATAAAGGAGAGCGTATACAAAAAGGACGACTCAGCGCTTTTTGAAAAGCTCAGGAGCGAAAACATCCAGGCATACAGTCAGGCAAAAATGCTCACCGACATATCGGAGGCTCACATGTTCACAGACACCAAGCAGACTTATTTCCCGTCCGGAGAAGAGCTGTTCGCCTCGCTGCTTGCCGACCTTGAGCACGCAAAGCACTTTATTTTCATGGAATATTTCATAATAGAGCACGGGGTCCTCTGGGACAATATACTCGACGTTTTGAAAAGAAAGATTTCTCAGGGTGTTGATGTCAAGCTGGTATATGACGACCTCGGATGCATGACCACACTGCCCGGCAACTATTTCAAGACCCTTAGAAAGATGGGCATAGACTGCGCCGTCTTCTCTTTTCTCAGAGGAAATGCGGACAGTGAAGTCAATAACAGAAGTCACCGGAAAATAACCGTCATTGACGGAGTGATCGGCTATACGGGCGGCGCTAATCTTGCCGATGAATATATAAACAAACGCTCCCGCTTCGGGCACTGGAAGGACTCAGGGATACGTCTTGAAGGCGATGCAGTAAAAGAGCTCACGCGACTGTTCCTCATAGATTTTGGAATAAACTCAAAAAAGATGCCCGAAATACGCTCAGAGCTCTTTCCCAGCGGCAAGAGTGTTGACTCAGGATACATCATACCCTTCGGCGACGGACCTATGCCGCTCTATCGCAGACGTGTCGGAAAAAGCGTGATACAGAATATGCTCAACAGCGCGGTATCGCACGTCTACATGACCACTCCCTATCTGATCATAGACAACGACCTGTGCATGAGCATAGAAAACGCCGCACTCCGCGGTGTGGACGTGCGCATAATAGTACCGGGCATCCCCGACAAAAAGCTCGTTTACAATATGACCAAGAGCTACTATAACCGCCTTATGGAGGCCGGAGTAAAGATATACGAATATACACCGGGATTCATACACGCGAAAAATTACGTAGCTGACGGAAAGTACGCCATGACAGGCACAATAAACCTCGATTACCGCAGCCTTGTCCACCACTTTGAAAACGGGGTCTGGATGTACGGGTGTGACGCTGTGGCGGACATTGAGGCGGATATATTAAAGACATTTGAAGAAAGCAGACAGGTCACCCCCGACATGCTCAAAACGAGCCTTATAAGGAGGTTCACGCGATCGGTGGTGCGTATTTTCTCGCCTCTGCTTTAAGTCTGCCCCGGATAACAGACCGTAAAAACGGCGTAGGTTACTTTGTTCTTTCATGGTATAAGCTATATGACCGCCGGGACAGCCTTACAGATTTTCATAAGGATCAGGAAAACGCCGCTTTGCACCTCCGGGATTTGAAATACATGTTCCGGACCAAACTCCGGCAAGACAACCAAGACTCCGCAAAGATGCGAATCAGGAGATAATAATATGAACAAGCGCCTGTCCTTACTCATAAAACCGGCCTCTGACGCCTGTAACATGAAATGCGAATACTGCTTCTATTCAGATGTCAGTTCGCACAGGAAGACGGAGGTAGCCGCTGCTTGTCAGGAAAAAAAGTCCTGCGTCATGAATAAAAATGTGTCCTGTGCTGTTATAGAAAAGGCAGCGGCGTATGCCGAAAGGGCACATTTTGCATTTCAGGGAGGCGAGCCCACGCTTGCTGGGATCGATTTCTTTGAATATTTCGTATCGGAGGCTGAAAAATTTTTCCCCGGCAGAGCGGATTTTTCGATACAGACCAACGGCCTGCTGCTCGACGAGGATTTTTGTGCCTTTCTTGCGGAAAAATCCTTTCTTGTAGGCATTTCGCTTGACGGATACGAAGAAATACACGACCTGTACCGCAGTGACTGTAGCGGGAACGGATCGTGGAAGCGTGTAATGGCGGCGATTGATCGCCTCAGAAAGCACGGAGTACGCTACAATGTGCTCTCGGTAGTCACAAACCAGCTTGCAAAACGCGCTGACAAGCTCATGAGATTTTTTCAACGCGAGGATTTCGGCTATATACAGCTCACACCATGCCTTGCTCCTCTCGGCGCGCCCGGCGGGAAATATGCTCTCAGACCGGAGCAGTACGCCGTATTTCTCAAGGAGTTTTTCTCGCTGTGGCTCGATGAGCTTAAAGCCGGAACATACAGAAGCGTCCGCCTGTTCGACAACGTAGTGAGGATGTTCTGTAAAAGAGACCCTGAGATGTGCGGAATGTGCGGCAAATGCTCGCTGCAGTACGTGATAGAGTCAAACGGAAACGTCTATCCCTGTGATTTCTACGCGCTTGACGAATATCTGATGGGAAATATACTCACCGATGATTTCGTAACACTCTCCGAAAGCAGCGGCGCGCGCACTTTTTTAAGCGACGGTTTGTCCGGACTCCCCAGCCAATGTGGAGAGTGCGTCTTTTCAGATCTGTGCGGCGGGTCCTGCAGAAGATACAGGAGCTTTCTCACATCGAAAGAGGGGTATTGCCCGTACCGGGATTTTCTCAGCGCATGCACCCCCGGAATTTTATACGCCGGAAAGCTGGCGTTCGGCTGAAGGCACGCAGCAATTACGAAACGCGCGTATGGTGCCTGAAAAAATCGGACAAAACAAAAAAACACGGAGAGAGCAAAGCGTGATGTTCTTATCGGAGAAATCACCATAACGTAAAATTCCCACAGACCAATCAAACGGTTTGTGGGAACTT
>CALXXF010000040.1 GCA_944392615.1 uncultured Clostridia bacterium | reverse complement strand
AGTTTGTTTCGGGTGTAGAACAACATATTTTTGACCTTACTTTTGGTAAACCCAAAGCGCTCTGCAATTTCTCCGATAGAATCGAAGTAGAAATATTTCCGGATAAAGACATTTCGCACGTCCTCCTTTTGTGTGCGCAGGAAGTGGCTGACCAGTTTGCCTACGTCCTCGTCACTCACGTCGGGGGCATACCGATCATCCGGCAGTACCGATTCCAGTTCATCCAGGGACAACATTACATCCGCTGACCGTTTTTCACGCTTCATAAACTCCAACCGCTTCAGAGACAGGTTTCTCGCAATCTTACAGACAAAGGACATAAAATTACTCGGTCTTGTAGGCGGAATTGCATTCCACACTCCCACGTATGTATCGTTGACACATTCTTTCGAATCCTCGTGATTGTTCAGAATGTTATAGGCAATACTGTGGCAGAGCTTGCCGTACTTTGCATCCGTTTCCTTGATTGCCTGCTCATCCCGTTCAAAGTAGAGTTCTATGATTCTCAGATCATCCATGTTGTTCACCTCCCTTGTCAGACCTAAAAGCGCTTTCACCCATTAAGTACGTTTTTTCCGGCGTTGGTCTTATAATTAATAAAAAGTCGTGAATCTTTTTATCAAATAAAAATGATTGTTTTTCTAACTATATCATATTTCCACATTTCTTTCAATTCCTACAGAAAATGTCGTAAAATTATTTCAATGCATTCAATATAGGAGTTGAAAATATGAGAACATACACCCAAGAAGAAAAGCAAGCGGTCATTGACCGTGTTATATCCGGTGAGCTGTCGACGCATATCCTCGCCGACACCGGCATACCCAAGAGTACATTTTACGGTTGGTTACGAGCTTACCGCGAGGAACAGGAAGCCGATAACCGAAGGACAGTCAGTATCCGCAATTTTCATTTGCTTGAAAACAAAGTCGCACGTTTGGAGAGCATTGTTGAAATTCTTAAATCTGCGCCCTGCACACCCAAGGCACCTTTGAGGCAAAGGCTATACGCTGCCGAACAGCTTTACGGCAAATACAATGTGCACGTGATCTGCGATGCGTTTGACATTCCCCGCGGAACGTTTTACAACCACGTTCTCCGCAATAAGAAAGACAACACGTGGTATGCGAAACGCCGTGAAGAACTACGGCTTCGCATACAGGAGATCTACGACGAAAGCAATCAGATTTTTGGTGCTGCCAAAATTGCGGCAGTTATGAAAAGTGAAGGATTCAAAGTCAGTAACGAAATGGTACGCACGCTTATGCGTGATATGGGGTTAGTCAGCATTCGTCAGTCGGCGAAGAAATTATACGAGGACGAAGGCCGCAAATACAAAAACCTCCTTAACCAAGAGTTTGACACGTGCAAACCGAACGAAGTGTGGGTTAGTGATGTTACCTATTTTAAGTACGGCGAAAACGCTTATTATATTTGCGTGATTATCGACCTGTTCTCCCGTATGGTCGTGGGATATAAGATCAGCAAGACCAACAGCACACAGCTTGTAAAATCAACCTTTCAAATTGCATATAAAGCACGTCAGCCGGATTCAAGTTTGGTTTTCCATACCGACCGTGGCAGCAACTACCGATCCAAAACAATGAATGATTATATGCGGTCTCTGAACATCACACACTCCTTTTCACGTGCGCATGTGCCGTATGACAATTCCGTAATGGAATCGTTCTTTGCTTCTATGAAACGGGAGGAGTTATATCGCACCAAGTATCGCTCGGAATCAGACTTTCGAAGTGCGGTGGACAAGTACATGATTTTCTATAATACCAAACGCCCGCACAAGAAATTGCAATACAAGACTCCCGAACAGAAAGAAGAAGAATATGCCTTGAAACTGAAGGATTTCTGAGACACGTGCAGACAGACTAAAGGGTTCAAAAAGGTTTGTTTTTAATTTTCCGGATTGCCAAATCCGAGTTATTCGTTTTTTAGTCCGACTGACAAAAAGAAAATGCGACCTCGAAAAGCCGCATAAATACTGGATTTTATAATAAAAACACCATTGACTCCGAACTTAAGGGTTCAGATTTCAATGGTGTCTTTATATGGAGCAGGCGACGGGAATCGAACCCGCGTATCAGGCTTGGGAAGCGTGCGCTCTGCCATTGAGCTACGCCTGCATGAAGACTGCAGGAAGAATGCCGCTGTTATCCGGCGTACCCTCAACTGTTCTGAGTGTAGCTTCATTGCCGGACACAGCGACATTATACACGCAACACCGGAAAAAGTCAATAGTCCGGGGCAAACAAAATAAAAAGTTTTATGCCCTCCGGTTTTGAAATAAAGGGAATGCGCATGGCAATACGCGCCCGGTTTTACTTTATTTGCTCATCTTAGGGAGCACATCCCGCAGATATCATGTAAATGTTATCTGAACGTTTGCTTTATTGCATATGCCCTTTATAGTCAGCAGCGGTCCCGACTCGTTTCCGCCCTGTTCGACTTCTGTGTTGCCGAGAGTAGTTTCGATATCCGTCGCGAGCCTCCATTCCGACGGAACGTGTATTTCAAGATTTCCAAGCTCGCATTTTATGTTAAGAACCCCTCCGCCGGCGTATTTATCGGCGTTTTCAAAATATACCGAGCCGCTTCCGAGATACACCGAATATCTGTAATTTGAAAAATTCCTACAGTCTATATATTTGGTCTGTGCCGATAGACGCACCGATCTTGACCTGCTTTTTACAAAAGGCGTCCTGCGCAGACGCGAAGAGATAAGCCCGGTTCCTATTGCGATAAGAAGAGCGCAGAGCAATACGATCCAGTTTGAGATAATGTTCTTGTCCTCAAGACCCGCGGCGGCGGCGATCTCGCTTTCGAGGGTCATAAAAATGCCTGCCAGAGGGAAGGGAATTGCCCAATATATTCCGTGTATAGTGACGCTTATCGTGAAAATCAGCAGGATGACAGACAAAACAAGGTCCACGACCGGCAGCGTCCCTATGAAGCCGAGCGGAACTCCGAGACTTCCCAGAAGTATCAGCACTGCGGCGGCAACGAGTATCAAGCCGTAAAATATTTTTTTCATGTTTTTATCCTCGTTTCGTAAATTATTTGCTTAAGAACGGCGTAATAGGCTCTGGATATATAGGCGCTTTTATCTGTGCCGTCAAAAAAGGCCTCCCCGGAGCCAGTTACTCCTTTTGAAATTGATGATACCTTTTCTGAATTAACTATACAGTATTTTGAAACACGCACAAACGTCCTGCCCAGAATTTTTTCAAGCTCGTAAAGCCTTTTGTCGGTAAAGTAGCATTTTTCCTGCGTATGTGCGGCGACCTTTTTCCCTGCGGACTCAAAGAACAGTATCTGGCGTACGGGTACAAAATGCTCCTTTTCCTCCGATGTGAGGGCAAGGGTAGTATCAAGCCTTGAGATATCGGAAAAGGCGGCGACAAGCTTATCTGTAATGTCTGTCCGCTCTCTGCAGCGTATAACGACTTCCTCTTCCGAAACGTCTGATATTTCGATACGCAGTTTCATAAGGTACTCCTCCGGGAAACGCCGGCAGAACTCCTTCGATCCCGGCTTCCTCTACACATTAATAATAATGTCGCACGTATTAAAAGTCAATAGTTTGGGCGTAAGAGGCGCTTTTGGAGGCATGAAATGCACTTGGCGGCGCCTGACATGATTTTTTCACAGGTCTGTTTTGCTGCCTGGTCCGGTCTTTATATGTCCTAAAAAATTCACCCGGAATAGATTTGTCCGGAATAGATTTGTCCGGAATAGATTCGTTCGGAATAGATTTGCCCTGAACAGATTTGCCCTGAACAGATTTGTCCGGAATCATTTTGCCCGGAATCTGGTCGCCGGAAAATATCTTTCACGGATTTTCAGGGGAATTTATGCAAAAAACGCAAATACCTCTTGACAAATAATACATTGTGTTATATAGTATTATGCGAAGGGGGGTATTGCCGTGGATACTCAGATGAAGCGGGGTCTTCTGGAAGTGTGCGTTTTGGCGGCGATCAAAAATTCAGACTCATATGGGTACCGCATAATCAAGGATGTCGGTCCGTATCTGGATATTTCAGAGTCTACGCTTTACCCGATATTGCGCAGGCTTGAATCTTCCGAAATGCTCACCGTTTATTCGGAAGAACACAACGGCAGACTGCGGAAATATTACAGTATAACCGAAAAGGGGAAAATGCGTCTTGAAACCTTCCGACAGGAGTGGAAAGAGGTAATACGCATTTACAGATTCGTTTGTGGGGAGGAAGACAATGACTAAGGCGTCTTTTTTGGGCGAGCTTCGTCTGCGGCTTGCGTCGCTGCCCGATGCAGATATTCAGGAAGCGCTCGAATATTACGAAGAAATGATAGATGACAGGATCGAAGCCGGTATGGACGAGGAAGAGGCGGTGAGAACATTGGGTACGCCGCGGGCGGCAGCCGATTCCATAATGCTCGACATGCCTCTTTCAAAGATAATAAAATCAAAATACGATCGTAAAAAAGAATGGCGTCGGTGGGAAATAATACTGCTTGTGCTCGGATCCCCAGTGTGGATACCGCTCATCGCTGCCGCATTTGCAGTCTTTCTGAGTGTTTATGTGGTTTTGTGGGCGGTCGTTTTGTCTGTCTGGGCGGTTGATCTTTCAGTTGCCGCCGTTGCGCTCGGATTCATTGTCAGCGCTTTTACGGGGATGACGCCTGCGTCTGCATTTTTATATCTTGGAACGGCGCTTTTTTCGGCAGGGCTGTCGATGGTCGGATTTATCGCCTGCATTAAGCTCAGCGCATCGGGAGCAAAAATCAGCCTGTATATCCCGCGTCTTATAAAGTCACTTTTAATAGGAAGGAGAGACCCTTATGAAAACCATGAGAAGAGGGACTAAAATTCTTCTGATAGTTGCGGCGTCGCTTATGGCTGCCGGCATACTTATATCGGCTGCTGCCGCGCTTTCCGGAGGGCGATTCAACAAAACAGCCGCGGAGGATGTGACGCACCGCGCAAACGGCGCTTTTGAATCAATACGGATCGTTACCTCATCCTCCGATGTTTCGGTGAAGATATCTGAAAGCGGTGAATGCTACGCGGTTTGCAGTGAAAACGACAAGCTTACCTATTCGCTTGTCACGGAGGGCGGAACGCTTATGCTCACCGAAAACGACAGCAGAAAATGGTATGATCATATTGGAATTTTCTTCGGGACGATGAAGGTCACGCTCTATGTGCCGCAGGGTGCGTATACAGAGCTTTCAGTGAGGAACGGGAGCGGAAATATAGTCTGCTCAGAACAGGATATCAGCTTTGAATCGGTATCTTTGTCCGCTGCAAGCGGCAACATATTCTTCCGGACGCCTGCGGACGAACTCAGCGTCAGGAGCAGCAGCGGTGAAATATCTGTACGCGGAAGCACATGCAGTAAAATAGAGCTTTTGAATGTCAGCGGAAACATAGAGGCGGAAAGTGCGGATGTGCGTGAAATGAGCGTCAGAACCCAGTCGGGAAATATACAGCTCCGTGAGATAACGGTGATGTCGGTGCTGAGCGCTGAATCATCAAGCGGGAATATAGATATGGAGCGCTGCGATGCAGATACCCTTGAATTAAAAAGCTCGTCGGGAAATATCAGGGGGACTCTCCTTTCAGACAAAATATTCAACCTGAAGACAAACAGCGGGAAGATAGAAGCTCCCGAATCGGTCAGAGATGCAGGCATCTGCAATGCCAGTACATCAAGCGGAAATATCAGATTTGAAATAGCTGACTGAACGTCTGTGTGCGTTTGCCCCGGCGTCGGAGTATCGGTACTGCGGGACTGTTTTACCTTGAATGCAATAAAAGCTTTTACAGCTCGTGTCAATATGTATGACCTGATGTCAAATGGAATTATGCTGTTATGTGTTGTCTGCATTTTGCGCGGTGCAAATCCTCGCGCGCGTTTATGGCGTGTGACACACCTGAAATATGTGTCTGGTTTTAGGAACGAAAAAACCGGAACCGCATGGTTCCGGTTTTTCTGTGACACGCCGGTCAAGGCGGTACAACGTGGTGGGGGAAGGTGGATTCGGACCACCGAAAGCGAAGCTAACAGATTTACAGTCTGCCCCCTTTGACCACTCGGGAATTCCCCCATATGGAGCTGGTGAACGGAGTCGAACCATCAACCTGCTGATTACAAATCAGCTGCTCTGCCATTGAGCCACACCAGCAAAGTATCAGGCGCCGTTCTGCAACGGCTTATGTATTATATCACACGTTTTTTTGTTTGTCAACTGTTTTTAAAAAATAATTCCGCACATTTTTTACAATTATAATTCAAGGTATTTTTACAGTGCCGGAAAGCTCTGCGCGCTCCGACATCGATAAGTCAGGCGCGCGGTTTTGAAAGAAGCGGCGGGAGAGTGACTATTGGAGAAGTTGAAATGGTGGTAATTGGCTGTGCTGATGCAAAAAACTGCCCGGCGTTATGCCGGGCAGCGGTTTCTGTATTCTCAGACGCAGGCATGCATCGCTCCTGCGGTAGATGCTATTATATACGCATAGTCATTTCTGCATGACATTATTTCGGAAAGATACTTTTCATGAAGAACTGTAAAGGTTTCAAACGCCGGTTCGTATTCCGTCCCGTTTTCTATATCGTCGGTTATTCTGGCGGTGAAGTAATCGTGAAACTCATGCTCGTACTTCACATGCTCAGAGACACTTCCGTCGAAGGCGGGAGAGTGCGGATAGGTGAAGGCGTCGGTCACATAGTGTACGAGCTTTCCGAGTCTGTACCAGAATACTATGCTGTTTTTCCTTCTTTTCCTGCTGAGTCTGTCGAGCATTTTCAGTATCTTGTTTTCTGTGACGGGATAGTTGTGACCGTCAAAGACACCGTTTCTTTTTTTTGAAGCGGTAAGATGGGTGAAAACATTGATGTCAGGTTCTATACAGCCGAGAGTGAAAGCAAGCTTTTTTGCTCTTTTTACCTCATTGTATTGTGCGATCAGATATCTTGCCAATGTTTTGTGACCGATGGTTCTCATTACTTAAGCCGTTACCGTCCTTATTAAATGATTATGTGACCACCCGTATACCGGGATACCGGATACGTCTGACGCTTTTTACAAACCTGTTATTGAATTTTTCTGTTTTTCTGTTATGCTCAGACAGGCGCACGCCGGGAAAAAACTGTTGCCGACAGCGCGCCGTCTGACGCTTTGAGCACGTTAACTGTGAGATATGTGCCGCGCAGAGCTTCAGGACATACACCGAGCGCGTCCCTCAGCGCGTCAGCCGGTACTTCGACTTCGCAAAAATTTGCGGTGTGTCCTCTCATATATCCGCCCTTCAGTTCTTCGAAAAGTACCTCTACATCTTTTCCTGTGTATTGCGAGAGAAATTCATTCTTTGATTTTGCTCTTATTTTTTCGAGATACCGCTCGCGTCTTTTTTTGGTTTCTTTATCAACGCGGCATTTCATCTGAGCGGCGGGCGTTCCCGGACGGGGAGAAAAAGCGAAAATATGAAAATCGAGAAGCCCGAGAGATTCTATAAGGCGTGCGCTCTGTAAAAAATCTTCCTCGCTTTCAGCCGGAAATCCAACTATAACATCGGCTGTGAAGGAAATCCCCGGAATCTTCTCCCTGGCGTACCGTACCGATTCGTAAACCGAGGCAGCGGTATTTCTCCTTCTCATGGCGGCAAGCGTTCTGTCGCATCCGCTCTGCAGAGACAGGTGGATATGCGGGGCAAGATGCTTCATGGCGGACAGACCGTCTATAAAATCTTTCCTGAGCATGAAGGGATCCAAGGAGCCGAGGCGTATACGCCGCAGTCCTTCGACATTGTCAAGCTCTGCAAGCAGATCAAGTAGCCGGCAGCCTATATCTTTTCCGTAAGCAGATATCTCTATACCGCACAGGACTATCTCGCTGTATCCCGTCGCGACGAGTGAACGCGCTTCGTTCACTATATCGGGAACGGCTCTTGAGCGCACATTTCCGCGCGCATGCGGGATTATGCAGTAAGAACAGGCGTGGTCACATCCGTCCTCTATTTTAATATATGCTCTTGTCCTGTCGCAGTGTGATACTGACATCGCTTCAAACTGCGTGGTATCTGCGTTTCTCAAGCTGCCGAATGTGGTCTGACCGTTCAAGCCTTCGGCTTCAGCAGCCTTTTGCCGGAACTCTTTTTTTTCTTCGTCGCCTTTTTGCGTTTTGCAGTCCCGCAGAAAAGATGCGACTTTCGCGGCGGCGAGCATTTTGTTGGTATTTCCGGTTACAAAGCATGTGCCCGGTATTTTGAGGATCTTATCGGGAAACAGCTGCGCCACGCATCCTGTGACTGCTATATATGCGTCAGGATTATGAGAAAAAGCCCGGCGTATCATCTGGCAGGATTTTCTTTCCGCCTCGGCAGTGACGGCGCATGTGTTTATTATGTAAGCATCGCATTTTTCACCGAACGGCACGATGTCGATGCCCTCGGAAGCAAGCATTTCCGCCATGGCTTCGCTCTCGTACTGGTTTACCTTGCATCCGAGCGTGCAGAAGGAAACTTTCACCTGCTTCACCTCCAAAAGCCCACTTCGGACAGCTTACCATAAAATAGTTAATTATCTGTGAACTGTATGAAAATAATAATTCCGTGTTTTTTATATAAAAATTCATACAAAACGCCGTTGCATCCTTTCATATAATGAGAATCCGCTACACCGGGTCTGCCCCCGCTGCTTTTGAAAACGGCGGTAAGCTGAATGTTGTCCTTAAAAAATTCAAAAAATTCTTCAAATATTTACATATATGCCTATAAAAATTAAATTGTTTTGTGGCATTTTGTATGGACAGCCGCCTCTGTATGTGGTAAAATATATCGGTCTTTATGCAATAGCAAAATCATATCACGGATAAACAGGTGCAGTCCGTGGTGAAGAAAGGTTGTAAAATTGAAAAAGTCAGGCGTTATTCTTTTATTTTTGTCAATACTCATGCTTTTGATACTTTTTGCCTCATGCACGGGAAGCGGGGACACGACCGGCAATCCGGATGTCTCAGATACTCCCTCCTCCACGGCACAGACCGCAGGGGGAAACGACGTCACGGACGATCCCGAGCAGACCACCGGCAATGAGGGAAGGTTCGGTCTTCCTGAGGTTATGCCGGTCATAAATATAGATACATACGATGTGCCTGTTTCCTCAAAGGAGGTATATATAGGCGGACTTCTGTCGCTGACAGAGACTGAGGAGCAGTACGCTCTCGACAACGTGACGATTGAAATAAGAGGGCGCGGAAATTACTCCTGGTACAACACCGAGAAAAAATCGTACAGGGTCAAATTCGCAGAAAAAGTCAATGTGTTGGGGCAGGGAAACGGTCCTGCACGTTCGTGGACGCTTCTTGCCGTTCACTGCGACCAGTCGATGCTGCGCAACGCCGCCGCGTTTGACTTTGCGTCGAAGCTGTCAGGGCTCACATATGTCTCTTCCGCAAGCTTTGTCAAGCTCTATCTTAACGGGGATTACCAGGGCGTGTACCAGCTTTCCGAGCAGATGCAGGTTCAGGAATACAGGGTCAACGTCAATGATCAGGGAGAGCAGGAGGACACCGGCTTTCTCGTTGAACTCGATGCCTACGCTTCTGAAAACGTCATTTCCGACGGATACGGAAACCAGTACGAGATAAAGAGCGACGTGTGGAATACAGAGCAGAGAATATTCATTCAGGATTATATGATGGCTGCGTTCTATTCCGTGCTTGAAGGGGACAGAGAGGAAATAGAAGAGCTTATCGATATCGATTCCGTAGTGGATGCATACATAGTCGAGGAAGTATTCAAAAATCTCGATGCAGGATGGTCGAGCTTTTACATGTACAGGGACATAGGAGGAAAGCTCTTCTTCGGCCCCGTATGGGATTTTGACCTTACCTCCGGAAACGCAGACGGCGACGATATGAATCCGAATTTCCCGTCATACAAGTACCTGTATGCCGGCAGCGATTATTTCGGATATTATCAGGAGCACAAATGGTTCGTACAGCTTATGAAGTACGACTGGTTCGTCGACCTTGTAAGGCAGAGATGGGGTGAGATAACCGAGGCGCTTGAGGAGTTACCTGAATATGTGCGCTATGTTGCAGATCTCTATTCCGACGAGTTTGACGAGAATTTTGAGCGCTGGCCGATATTCGGTCAGAAGATAAACAGGGAGCCTGTCCAGGTCCAGGCGCTCTCGTCACATGACGAGCACGCAGAGTACCTTGCGGTATGGCTTGAAAACCGCGTTGATTGGCTTACTGACTATTTTAACGGAGAGGTGCCGGCAGAGCCGCAGCCCGGAGATCACGACTATGAATTTTCAGGCGGCGAGGGGACAAAAGAGTCTCCGTTCATCATAGCCAGCGAAAAGGATTTTTACGACTTCACGATAGCAATGCTGACCGGCATCAAGTTCTCCGGAGAGTATTTTATACAGAGCAAGGATCTTGACATGTCCTCTTATCCGGGATACAACGGTATAGGAGCAGCCGGAACATTCGACGGGGTCTATAACGGAAACGGACATACCATCAAGGTGGATATAAGAGGAAATGACGAGGCGCCCTTCCCGTATGTCAGCGGGACGATAATGAACGTGTTTACGACCGGTTCTGTCACGAATAACGCGCAGGCGTCGGGAATAGCGCGCTCTGTGAGGGTGAACGGCGTGCTGCTCAACTGCGGTTCAGATGTAAAGGTGGTCTCCACCGGTCAGAACGCCGGAGGAATAACATCTTCCAACCAGTCGGGCGGAGGCGCGATAATTGGCTGCTGGTTTGCCGGAACGGTAGAGGCAGCCCAAACCTCAGGTGCAATAAATGTCTATATTGAGGGCAGAGGCGGAGAGTTTACAGGAAACTTCTACCTTGATTCTTCTGCAGGTGACAGCGTAGGAGAGGAGATATCTCTCACTGAAGACGTTCTTGTCTCTTCGCTTGCCGATAAGCTGAACGCCGCGCTCGGAGACTACGGCAAATATTCACAGGGGATCGGTCTTTGCAGCTGGAAGGCGACCCAATCGTTGCCGGTCATGGTATCCGGCTGAGCGGGAGGTTCGGAAAAAGCACATGCGGCGGGGCTGACAGCTTTCGCTTATAGCCGGCTGAGGTAGCATTGTTTTTCCGCCGTTGACTTTTTCATACGTCGGCACCGCTTTTTACAGCTCGCCGGGCAGGGGCAACCGCACTGTCATATATTCTGGCACATTGAGGCGGTTCGCAGCGTCCGGTCCGGAAGAGTACGGCGCGGAAGAGTACGGCGCGTAAAAATACGGCGCGTAAAAATACGGCGCGGAAGAGTACGGCGCGGAAGAGTACGGCGCGTAAAAATACGGCGCGGAAGAAGACGGCACGAAAAAAGACGCCCGGAAGAAGACGGCGCGTAAAAAGACGGCAACATATAAAATACTTTATGCTCCCGGCAGCCGTGCGTCTGGCTATGGCGGCATCAAACGTTATTTTGTTCTGTACAGAGGAGGTGGTCGTAATGTTTGTTACGCCGGTTGAACAGAAAATCAAGAATTGTCTTGACGACCTGTCGAAAAAGATAGATTTTACTCCGAAAGTCCTCGTGGTGCTCGGTTCGGGGCTTGGCACCGTAGCCGACGGGCTTGAGGAAAAGCAGACGGTCGATTTCGCATCGATAAAGGACTTTCCCGTTTCGGGTGTCTCAGGGCACGCCGGCCGCTTTGTTTTCGGCTATATCAGCGGACTGCCGGTCGCGGTAATGCAGGGAAGGGTCCACTATTATGAAGGATATTCCATGAGCGACGTCGTCCTGCCATTGCGCATGGTCAGGGCGATGGGTGCTGACACGCTCGTACTCACAAATTCCGCCGGGGGTGTGGATCCGTCTTTCAGGGCGGGCGATATAATGCTCATAACAGATCATATTGCGTCGTTTGTGCCCTCGCCTCTGCGCGGAGCCAACGTATGCGGAGGCGAGCGGTTCCCGGATATGAGTCATGTATACGATACGCAGCTCAGCGATTGTCTGCGCGACATTGCAAAAAGGCAGGGCATCGAGCTGAAAGAAGGTATATATCTTCAGGCTCCGGGACCGCAGTACGAAAATCCCGCCGAGGTGAGATTTTATCATATGATAGGAGCCGGAGCGGTCGGAATGAGCACCGCCTGTGAGGCGATAGCGGCGGTTCACTGCGGATATCGCGTATGCGGTCTTTCCTGTATCGCAAATCCCGCTGCGGGTGTAACAGATATGGTGCTTACTCATGACGAGGTCAAGGCGGTGGGAGAAAGAGCTTCCGGAAAAATCGCCGGGCTTGTCTACGGTCTTCTTGAAAAAATGTCACGTGAAAGAGATACGCTCTGACGCCTTTCTTTCATGACCTGCGTGTTACACAATCCCGCTTCTCAGCAAGGCTCTGCCTGTACATTTCGGTGTTAAAAATGGCTCTTTGTCAATAGTTGGGGTAAAGAAAAACAAAAAGGAATAGAATGAAGAAAAGAAGGCAGTGAAAAAC
>CALXXF010000039.1 GCA_944392615.1 uncultured Clostridia bacterium | reverse complement strand
AAGGACCGACTGCCGCCCTCTTTTCGGGACAGCTTTGTCATTATACTACACTCCGCTTCCCTTGTCAATACCTTTTTCGCGATTTTTTTAACTTTTTTGATTATTGACATGATAGCCAAAAAAGGCTATAATATACGGGAGAATCGTCATTCAAAATAACAAACTCAGTATGCAAACAGCATACGAACAGCGAGTAAAGCGATAAAAAGCATTGATATCGCTAATATACAGAGAGCGACAGTATTTATACAATAATTATTATGAATAAGGAAAAATACCCTATCCTCAGCCGTATAGATTCGCCTGAGGATGTAAAAGTACTCACTTCTGAGGAATGCAGGGCTTTAGCTCAGGAGACACGTGAGTTTCTTATAGAGAACGTAATGAAGACAGGCGGGCATCTTGCCTCCAATCTCGGCGTCGTGGAGCTTTCCATCGCCCTGCACAGGGTGTTCAACTCACCCGACGACAGGATAATATGGGACGTAGGGCATCAGTCATACGTGCACAAAATACTTACAGGAAGAAAGGAACGGTTTGATACTCTCCGCACACCGGGAGGACTTTCGGGATTCACAAAGCGCACCGAGAGCCCGCACGACCCGTATGGAGCCGGTCACAGCAGCACTGCAATGTCGGCAGCGCTAGGCTTTGCGTATTCAGACGCGATATCAAAACGCGGAAATTACACCGTTGCAGTTGTCGGAGACGGCGCCTTCACCGGCGGGCTCGTACATGAAGCGCTTAATAATATGAGGAAAAATCTCAGACTCATCGTTATAATAAATGAGAATGAGATGTCGATATCAAAAAACATAGGCCGCTTTTCGCGCCATATAGCAAAAATGCGCTCGACCCGCGGTTATCTGAAGACCAAAAGCTTCACCCGCAAGGTGGTGTCAAGGATACCGCTTGTAGGAAAGCCTTTGTTCAGACTTATAAGAAGCATAAAGAAGGCGTTGAAGAATTCACTTTACGGAAGTAATTATTTTGAAGACATCGGACTTTACTATCTCGGTCCTGTGGACGGAAATGACGAAGAGGCGGTGGAAATCCTTCTTCGCGAGGCGATGTCGTCAAAGCAAAGCTGCATAGTACATGTCAAGACGATAAAGGGAAAGGGCTTTGCACCTGCGGAAAGCGACCCTGCCGGATATCACTCGGTAGCGCCGGGACAGGACCCCGACTGTCTTGACAGCCACGACGGGCAGAGCAATTTTTCAGCGCGCTTCGGAGAACTGCTGTGCAGAATGGCTAACAGCGACGAAAGGATATGCGCAGTGACCGCAGCGATGACGGACGGGTGCGGTCTTAAAAACTTTGCGCATTTATATCCAGAGCGTTTTTTTGATGTCGGAATTGCCGAAGAGCACGCGCTGATTTTTGCGGCAGGCCTTGCCGCAGGCGGCATGAAGCCGTTTGTATCGATCTATTCTTCATTTCTGCAGCGCGGATACGATAGCATACTTCATGACATAGCGCTTCAGAAGATACCTGTCACAGTATGCGTTGACAGGGCTTCTCTCTCCGAAAAAGACGGTCCGACTCATCACGGGATATTCGACGTGTCGTTTCTTTACGGGATTCCGGGCACAGAGATATATGCGCCGTGTGATTTCGAGTCGCTGGAAAAATTCATGGACCTTTCACTCAGCGCCGCAGGTCCTGTATTCATACGATATCCCAATTCCGGTCCCTTCTCGTCCGCCTGCGAATGTCTTGTTTACAAAGAGCCGTATCTGCGCTCTTCTTTTGCTCCGGGGGAGCGTCTTGACGGCATCATAATAACATACGGAAAAATAGTTGAAAAGGCGATAGAGGCATCGTTCGCCCTCTCCGACCGCGGGTTTGACTGCGGAGTCGTGATGCTCGAAAAGCTTAAGCCTCTTCAGATAGACGCAGTGATGAAATATATACCGGACGAAAAAATACCCGTTCTGTTTCTTGAGGAAGGGATAAAGTCCGGCGGCTGCGGCATGAATTTTTATGAAAAGGCAAAGAAATTTCCAACAATGCTGGAGCGCGATTTTGAAATTCTTGCAATAGACGACAATTTTGCCGAAGCATTCTCCGCCGGGACTGACATTTACAGCTCTGCCGGCATAGGTGCCGAAGACATTTGTAATTTTATGACAGGACACCGGGCGACAGCCAAGGACTGTCCCGAATGCGCTGACATTGACAACAAGTAACCGAAACAGCAAGTAATGGGAAAACACGTAACGGAATATGAAAAAATCGAAGCCTCACTGCTCCTTTTCAAGCGACATAAGAGGTCTGCTTACAGGCTTTTGTCATTTGACTGCGCGTTATTACCCGGTAGCCACGCGGATAGCCTGTACGCACTCACAATATGACATTGCCGTATGGCATCCAGCGTGCCTTCACAATATGGCATTACACCATGATATCTCAGAATTCAAAACGACAAGCCGCCGTAATCAGCTACGGCGGCTTGTCACTTATATTCATGTATCTTCGATATTTAATTTTGATTCTGCTCGTGTAAATTGAAATTTCGCCCCTGCCCAGCACGCTGTATAAGTGGATGCTGTATCATTCGGCAGAAGTCATCCTTCAAATAGCTGTCCGGCACGGAAAGCAGGCATGCACGCGGGATATTATTTATTTCTGAATAACATCGCCTAAATGTTGTATTCTGCCGAATGGGAGGTGAGCTCTATGATAAGCGACATGTCGTCAGGCTGAACGCCGGTCCCGTATGCGGCTTTGTTTCTCAAAATGGCAGAGCATTTCTGGCACTTATGTATTATTATATAGCCCTTCTTGGCGTCTGCAATCGCCGCCACCGGCTTCATAAGTCCGCGGCACGGGTTTGCCCGGTCTCCCGGATTGATGTCCACATGCAGCGACCAAAGACAAAACGGACAGTGGTTTCTCGAAGTTCTTCCGAGCGGTTCGACGGTTTTCCCACAATTCAGACAGACAAAGCCCTCGTCATTTTTTCTGAATCTCTTATCGGGCACTGTATACTCATCATTCATAGTCAAAATCGCCTCCGGGAACAGCGTGCAGCCTGCATACTGGCTGCGTGCCTTATTGTTTTTCGGACTGTAGAAGCGCTTCGGCAGACCTCGCGCAATATAGCCGGCAATGCCCGCGCATATACGTAAGAAAAATGCAAATGCTAATTCAGGGGAATGTGTCTGCCGGCTCAGAACTATGCCGAGAAGACCTGATTTTCCCCGCAGACAGGCAAAACATTTTTAGTGGAACAGCATTGATAATTGCACAGCATTAATTTGAAAGGAACAATACAGATGTCAAGAAACGGAAGCGGAAGGATCCTTCTGCTCTTCATCATGATATTGGCGGTTGTGAGCATAGGCGCCTCGGTGTTTGCAGAGACGACCTCGTCTTTCATATCGGAGATTCCCTCTACGCAGACTGCCAAAGACCCCGTGACAGACGATCCGGGAACTGCTGTCACGACTACCACTCCTGCCACGTCATCAAACAGACCGGTTCAAACAACCGAACCATCGGCACAGACCACTCCGGAAAGCAGTCCGAACGGTGAAGAAGACGGCGGATTTAATTACACCGGACTTATCATTGCAGTAATAATCGCTGCAGCGGTCATACTGCTGGTAATACTGCTCATTCCCAAAAACAAAAACAAGAAATAACAACTTCACAGCACGCGGACAAAGCGGGAGAGCGTGAAAATCGCCGCCGGCAAAGGCATCGCCGGCAAAAACGCCAATGGCGGTGCCCCTATGGCAAAATCTCCTATGTCAAAGGCGGCCGCCAGTCCGCGGCATACATATTGTCAATACGGCGCACCCGCTGTTTTTCAGCTTTAGTCATTCCGACTTTCCGAGCAGACCCGTATCTATTCCAAAGCTCTCCATCAGCTTCTTTTCCATTTCAGCCCCTGTATTGTACCCCATTTTTCTCTGTCTGTGGTTCATTGCCGCTATTTCGAGTATTATCGCGAGGTTTCTTCCGGGCTTTACAGGTATTGTATACTTAGGAATCTTGAGCCCCATTATATCCATGTACTCTGTCTCTGTTCCGAACCTGTCGTACAGCTTTTCGGAATCCCAGAACTCAAGACTTATGACAAGGTCTATTTTTTCGCTCATCTTTACGGCGCCCATGCCGAATATTCTGCGTATGTCTATTATCCCTATTCCTCGCAGCTCCACGTAGTGTCGTATGAGTTCAGGAGCGCTTCCCACGAGCGTTTTATCGGAAACGCGTTTTATTTCCACGGCGTCGTCGGCTATCAGCCTGTGACCGCGCTTCACAAGCTCTATCGCCGTTTCGCTCTTTCCTATGCCGCTGTCTCCGAGTATCAGAACGCCCTCTCCGTATATTTCAACAAGCACGCCGTGCCGCGTTATACGTGGTGCAAGTCTTGTGGAAAGCGAAAGAATAAGCGCCGACATAAACGCCGAAGTAGGCTGTGAGGTCCTGAGTATCGGAACGTCAAATTCCTTTGCATATTCTATAGTGGTTTCGTTTACCTCTAAAGATGTGGTGAAAATTATGGCAACCGGTTTCTTTTCAAAGAAATCACGCCGGCGCTTGTTGTTGAACTCAGGGTCCAGACTGCTGAGATAAAGGCTTTCCACTTTTCCTATTATCTGTATTCTCTGTGCTTCAAAGTGATCAAAAAATCCCACAAGAGGAAGTCCCGGTCTGTTTACATCCCTGCACGTGACCATGACCTCGTGATCCGGCATGTATAACTCCTCAAGCGAAAATTCCTTTATCAGCTCCTTTAAATTGACGCTGTATTCCTGAGTTGACGTCATAACGCTCCTCCTTTGATTTTATAATGCGTTCTGCTTTTTCGGGGCAAGACCCGGCTCGGACGCACATGGTTAACCAATATTCCGGTTGTTGAGCAGCTCTGCATAGAATTTGACGAAAAAAAGCGAAGGAATCGGATGCAAATCCGCTGCCGCGTTGTCGTTTTTTCAGACGCCGCATTTTTCAGACGCCGCAGAGCCTTCAATTTCAGATTTCCTTCAGATTTCCTTCAGATTGGCTTCGACAGCAAGGGCAAACTGATGGGGGCATGAATTCCCTTCCCTGCAGTTTATATTTTTAAGCCTTTTGACAATTTCTTCGGCGCTCATTCCCTCGCTCAGTCTTGAGACCCCTGTGGTGTTTCCGCGACAGCCGCCTGTAAACACCACATTGTATACATGTCCGTCTATTATATCAAAATCTATAACACGGCTGCAAACACCGTCCGGAAAATACGTCACATGTTTTTTCATAACATCAGCCTTTCACATCATCATCGTCAGGAAGTGATGAAATTATCTCAGAAACGTCCTGACCGTACAGATAATTTTATCACGCCTACCACCCTCTTGTCAATACTCATAAGACAAAGCGCTACCGGCGCATGGGGACAGAAATATACAGGCATTTCCTTGCGCACAGCAAGATGATTTTACACCTTCCGGCATTGAAATGCGCCGGCTTTCCGCGTTGCAATTAGGTCCTTGACTTTTGGTTTTTCTGATGGTATAATGTACTGGATGATAAATTATCTACGGAGGTTTCGTAACATGAGACGTATCGTCACCATAAAGACACGCGATCTCTGCAAGAGCGCCGGAAACGGCGGATGCGGCGAATGCCAGACTTCCTGCCAGTCTGCCTGCAAGACAAGCTGCGGGATCGCGAATCAGAAGTGCGAAAGCACCCAGAACGTCAAGACACGCAAGTGAACCTTGACCGTAGCTCGGATAAAGAACTCAGGGCAGAAATTTTGCCCTGAGTTTTTTACAGTTTTTACAAACCTGCAAACAAAAAAACAAAAGCCGCGCTTTCAACGTCGCTGCGCAGATTTATACATATTCAGACGCAGTGCTGTGACGGACGCGGCGAAAATCTGTTTGACCGGAGTGTATCATGATTCATCAGTACAGGCTTTGCGGGCATAACATCGTTCTGGATGTATGCTCCGGCGCCGTCCATGCCGTGGATGACGTCGCATATGATATGATATCAATGTATGAAAGTCATCCGAAGGATGACATCAAGGCGTCGATTAAGGAAAAATATCCTGACGTGCCTGACGAAGAGCTTGACGAATGCTTTGAGCAGATAGAAGCCCTGCGCGAATCGGGTAAGCTTTTTTCACCCGACATATTTGAAAGCAGCGCCGGACTGCTCAAGGAGAAGACGGCAGGCGTGATAAAAGCCCTGTGCCTTCACGTCGCCCACACATGCAATCTGAACTGCTCATACTGCTTTGCAAGCCAGGGAAAATATCACGGAAAAAGAGCGCTCATGAGCTACGAGGTGGGAAAGCGCGCCCTTGACTTTCTTGTGGAAAATTCAGGAACAAGAAAGAACCTTGAGGTAGACTTTTTCGGCGGAGAGCCGCTCATGAATTTTGATGTGGTGAAGCGGCTTGTTGCATATGCCAGAAGCATAGAGGACAGTAAAAACAAAAAATTCAGGTTCACCCTGACTACCAACGGCATGCTCATCGATGACGATGTCATCGATTTTGCAAACCGGGAAATGAGCAACGTGGTGCTCAGTCTCGACGGACGCCGTGAGGTACACGACCGTTTCCGCGTCGATTACGAAGGGAAAGGAAGCTGGGAGCGGATAGTTCCGGCGTTTCAGAAACTCGTGAAGGCACGCGGTGGAAAGAACTACTACATAAGAGGCACGTTTACACACGCAAACCCTGACTTTCTCAATGACATAAAGGCAATGCTCGACTCAGGCTTCAGCGAGCTGAGCATGGAGCCGGTCGTGTGCGCTCACGGCGACCCGTCAGAACTCACAGAGCAAGACCTTCCCGTCGTACTGAAGCAATATGAAGAGCTTGCCGATCTGATGATAGAAAGGAGAAAAGAGGGACGCCCGTTCACCTTCTATCACTACATGATAGACCTTGAGGGAGGACCCTGCATATACAAGAGGATATCGGGATGCGGGTCGGGAAGCGAATATCTGGCGGTAACCCCGACAGGAGACCTTTATCCGTGCCATCAGTTCGTAGGTGAAGAAAAATTCAGACTCGGAGACATATATGAAGGCATAACCAACCATAAGGAGCAGAAGAAATTCCTCGACTGCAATCTGTATGCCAGAAGCGAGTGCCGCAGCTGCTGGGCGAGGCTGTACTGCTCAGGCGGGTGCGCCGCCAACGCATACCACTCCACCGGCTCTGTGAGCGGCGTATACAAATACGGATGCGAGCTTTTCAAAAAGCGGATGGAATGCGCAATAGCGGTAGCTGTCGACGAAGAGCTTGATGAAGCCGAAAATGAAGACTCCGATATATGACTTTGTTCAGAAATACGCATGTTCCGACGTTCTGCGCCTTCACATGCCGGGACACAAGGGCAAGGGAGAAAATCCATCCTATGCGCTGGATATAACCGAAATAGAAGGGGCCGGAGCCCTTTACTCCGAGTCGGGGATAATTGCGCAAAGCGAAAAAAATGCATCCTCTCTTTTCGGACACCCCACGTTCTATTCGGCAGAGGGTTCATCACAGTGTATAAAGGCAATGCTCTTTCTCTGCCGCATGTACATAGATGAAATGAAGCCGCGGCGCCGCGGGAAAATGCTCGTCGCAGCAGGACGGAATGCGCACAGTGCTTTCATCAGTGCGGCTGCTCTGACCGACTTTGACATAATGTGGATTTACCCGGAGAAAGACGAAAAAAACGGCGCAAACGGCTTTTTATCATGCAGAACCGCGCCTGCGGATATCGAAAGAGCACTTGTTTCATGCCATAAAATACCGGATGCACTTTATATAACCTCCCCTGACTATCTCGGAAATATCCAGGATATAGGCGCAATATCGGAAATATGCAAAAAACACGGTATTTTGCTGCTTGTGGATAACGCGCATGGCGCGTACCTGCGTTTTCTCCCGCGCTCGCTTCACCCCATGGACCTCGGCGCCGACATGTGCTGCGACTCAGCGCACAAAACTCTCCCGGTGCTCACCGGGGGAGCGTATCTGCACATATCGCGCCGCCTTCCGGAGAGCATAGAAGGCTGTGCCAAAAAGGCGCTTCTTCTCTTTGGCTCAACAAGTCCGTCATATCTGATACTTGCATCTCTCGACCATGCTAACCTGGTTCTATTGGAAAGCTTCCGGGAAAAGCTTGCAAGGTTTGTTCAACTTTCCGGTAAAGTCAGAAAACGGCTCTCAGACATCGGCTTCACTGTAGTGGGTGACGAGCCGCTGAAGCTGACGCTCATGACAAAACCTTACGGATACTGCGGCAGAGAGCTGGCGTGTCTTCTCCGCAAAGAAAGAATAGAATGCGAGTTTTCAGACAACGATTTTGTTGTGCTGATGCTCTCGCCGTACACATGCGAGGACGAACTTTACCGCCTTGCCGACGTCCTTTCTTCAGCTCCGAGAAAAGCTTTTGTAAAGAGCGCGCCACCGGACATACCACATCCAGAACGCGCAATGTCGGTACGTCAGGCGGTATTTTCCGCATGGGAGCGCGTACCTGTTGAAAAGTGTCTTGGACGCGTAGTGGCGTGTGGCGCGATTTCATGTCCCCCTGCCGCTGCGATAGCTGTGAGCGGGGAGATAATAGATCAAAGCACGCTGGATTGCCTGAGGTATTACGGATTCACAGAGTGCGACGTGGTAAAAGCGCCTGAATGAAATATGGACCGCTACAACCGACCCGGCGCAGGCGCGCATCGTCTTCTTAGTGAATTCCAGCGTTGCCTCGGCACAGACACCATTTCACACGTCAGCATATGTATATAACTGTTTGAATGTGGCTAAACTGTCCGCACCAAATTATCAGGAAGGGCGTCCGCTGTCCTTTTTGAAGCTTTTCAAATCGTACCGTAATGCTGTCAAAAACACTATGGATTATTATTTGTATACCACTGCCTCCTCAGTTTCGCCGGAGGCGGTGGTATTTCAGGTTTGCTCAGAAGTTTTTCTCTGCGACGGTTCGGCATCATTTTCAGAAGGATACCGTGCAAACAGCCTCAGAAGGACGACCGTGGCAAGAACTGCCATCACAAGCTCGGCTGCAAACTGTGCGTATGCTATACCGTACGGCGGAAAAAGAGCGTTCAATATAAAGAGCGCGGGAATTTCAAGAACTATCTTGCGCATACATGCGAAAATGAGAGACTTGGCGCCCATGCCGCACGCCTGAAAAATTCCGACTGCGAGAAAATCAAGGCACAGAAAAGGCAGCGCCAGCGAAAGACCCTTAAGGAATATGCCTCCGTAAGACACCACTTCTTCGCTCTTCATGAACATGCCGATGAAAGGCTCCGAAAGAATGAATATAAGGGCTGTGACCAGTGTTATCGCGCCCACCGAAACGAGTGCGGAAAATCTTATGCTGCTCTTCATGCGTCTGTATTTTCGGGCGGCAAATGTATAGCTGACAAGAGGCATTATGCCTTGTGAAAAGCCCATTGCCATATACATAGGTACCATTGCAACCTTTTGCGCGATTCCCATTGCCGCAACCGCATCGGAACCGTAGGCTGAAGTAAAATTATTGAGTATCGTCATGCCGGTGACATTGAGTATATTCTGTATTGAAGCCGGAATTCCCACTGCAAGGACCCCAACGACGATCGCTTTCTGGGGAAGCGCCTTTGATGGAGAAAGGCAGACACAGGTTTTGCCTCGCTTGATGAAAAGAAGAACGAAAAAATACAGACATGCGACGCAGTTGGAAATGAAGGTCGCAAGACCTGCGCCCTGCGCGCCCATGTCGAATCCGAAAGGAAGCCTCATGAAGCCCATGTCAAAGCCCTTCGGAAGTATGAAGAACGGGTCAAGCAGTATATTGAGAAGGCATCCGCTTATTGTCCCTATCCCGGCATGAACGGTTGCTCCTTCCGAGCGGACAAGATACGCCATCACCACGTTGAGTATCGAGGGTATCGCGCCGAATGTGACCGTCCATTTCAGATAATCTGATGTCGCGCTGTAATTTTCAGGCAGAGTGCCGAGCAGGTCAAGAAGCGGGGTTTTAAACAGCGAAAACGAGAGCGAAAAGAGAAGCCCGCACAGAAGCGAAAAGAAGAAACCGAATGCACTGCTTCTTCTTACAGTATCCATATCACCCCGTCCGAGCCCGCGGCTCATCATGCTTGAAGCGCCGACTCCGAAGAGATTGTTCACGGCGTTGAAAGCAAGCAGGACAGGTGCGGCAAGAGCGACCGCCGCATTTTGTACCGAATTGTTGAGCATGCCGACAAAATACGTATCCGCAAGGTTGTAAAGTATCATGACAAGAGAGCTTATTATCGTAGGTACGGCAAGCGAAAGCACAGCTCGCGGGACAGCGACGCTGTTAAAAAGCTCCTCTTTTTTTGTGTCAATCATGACGCAGACCTCCTTTTCGCATTCGACGACAGATACATAGCTTTGAAACCTGACAGCGATGTACAACAGGAATTATATATCACGGGCGACTCGCATGTCAACAGCATACGATAAAAAAAACGAAATAAATAAAACATCACGTAAGAACACAGATGTGCAACCGCGCGGGCACAGGCAAGACGCTATATTGCATGTAAGCAGCATGTATTAATAAATAATTTTTAAAAAAAGTGAGAAAACTGTTGACAAACCGTTTTTTATATGGTAGAATATTCAAGCGCTTCGGGGCGCCGGAAGAGTTCCGGTGTAGCCTGCAGGTGCTGTGCGCGGGGTTCCGCGTCTGCGATGGCGGAATAGCTCAGTTGGCTAGAGCAATCGGTTCATACCCGATAGGTCGTGGGTTCAAGTCCAACTTCCGCTACCATATGGCCCGTTGGTCAAGCGGTTAAGACACCGCCCTTTCACGGCGGTAACATGGGTTCGATTCCCGTACGGGTCACCAAAACAAATAAATCCGAACTGTTTCGTAAATCGAAATTGGTTCGGATTTGTTTTTTTGCCGGACCTTCGCCGCCGGGCGACAGTCATGACTTGTTTTTTTGCCGGACCTTTCTTTGCCCTGCAAGTTACTATCCTGTATGCCATGTTTGATCTCACGGATTTCAGGGCAGTGTGAGATAAGGTCAGCGCCGCAGAAGACGCAATGAATGCAATCACTGAGGATACTTTAACATAACACGCAGATAACGGTGATTTTCTTGTTTGACAGATCAAAGCAGGAGATCTGCTCTGCTTCTTCCCTGTTTTCCCTGTCTATCCCTGCTTTTCGGTTAACATCGTGTTTTCCCCGTCAGCCTGAACGCCGATGTTATTTACAGCACTTGCAATACTTGCAGCGCTTTATGTATTCACGGACTTTACGGCTTTATAATTCAATTTCTGGCAGTCAAAAATGTCTTTGCCCGCATGTGTGAATCAATTCCGGTCAGTCGTTTCATTGTGTAATACCTCATGTGGTGTATGTTCCGCGCAAGACTTTTCAGCTTTTTCTGCATGCCCTTTTGGTTCGCACAAAAAGCCCTATGCAGCAAATTATGTCCGCTACGAACAAAAACTGCAAAACGGCGAGTATCACCCCTCTTTTCAACGTAACACAACCGGCAACATATGCCCTTGAAACCGATGCAGCTCCAATAAATCCGGTCATGGCGATTGAAACACAATCTATGAGAAAAAAGAAAATGACAAAGCCTATTCCGAATACGGTCAGTGAAAAAACCACGCTGAGGACAAATATGACGACATACGCAGGTATATGGACGAGCTTGACTATCATATTGAGACGCGCTGCTACCAGGGCGTTCTGTGCACAGTCCTGACCTCTTTTCAATAAAATCAGAAGTCCTGTTGAGAGGGCAAAAACCGCAGAGACAAGCCATAAAATGATGAGCGTCAGAATGAGAAGATAGCCATTGCTCATGAAGACATTTTCCATTATCACCGGCGAATAGAGACATGCTAATGCCGCAAACAGCCAATATGGGAAAATTATCACGGGAATAGCAAGAATATATTTTTTCATAAAGCACCTCGGTGTCCGGCTTTTCAGGCGCCGGCGACTTTTCAGCCACCGGTTTCATATTTCACAGTTTTATAGCCTGCCCTGAGCCAGACCTTCCGGCAATATTATATACTGAATCTTTCTAAAAGTAAATAGCCGACCTGTTTTGATTACAATTTTACAGGACCGCTCGCATGGTGTGCGCGCAGCAGCCTTTTTTTGTACATCATCAGAAAAACCGCATACCGGCATTATATTCAGGAATCTGTTACACATGCTCCGGTACGCTGTGCCGGCAGATTCTGTGCTGCCTTTCTTGAATGCATTCCAAACTTCATATCATGCTTTTTCTCAAAGCATTCACAAAAGTTTTCATATGTGACACTGAGTGAATTTTCACGGTTAAAAGCAAAAAAGCCGGGACCCTTCTGTTTCGGAATATAATATTAAAAAAGCAACCATAAATATTGATATCCTCCTGAAAATAAGGTAAAATCATGTGCAGAAAGGGAGTGATGCCGCTTGGACAACTTCACACACATTCTGCTGCCGGAGCAATCTCTGTCATCGCTTTTCTGGAAGCCTCCGTTTATTGTGACCCGTGCAGGCTTATGAATTCAAAACGATAAGAGCCTTAAAAGCTTTGTTTCGCTTCGCGAAGCCGAAATTTTTATATTTGC
>CALXXF010000038.1 GCA_944392615.1 uncultured Clostridia bacterium | reverse complement strand
ACCGCCGTGTACCGAACGGTACGCACGGTGGTGTGAGAGGTCGGCTTCTCAACTAATGGGAAGCCTCCTACTCGATTGAAGGCACGCCGCTTGGGGTGAACCTGCTCTATCGCAGGCACCCCAAATGGTCGGCTTGTTAAAAAGCGGCGTCGGGAATTCAGGCAGGACTGCTTTTGGTAGCTGTCATGCCGGCAGGATATCCGAAAACAGCATATCCGTTGCGGCGCGCCGTCTGTGAGACTGCGTGCTGTCCGGTATGACCTGTGCGTGCGGCGTGGAAGGAATTCTTTAAGAACACGTCAGCATCTGGAAAATGCAAAAAGCAGTCGGACTTTGACCGACTTTCGTCTCATAAAACGCCGGGTACCCGGACGCGATATGTTTGGAGATAATACATATTGAAAAACACGGCGTTTTGTGATAAAATCACTGATAATATACTTTGGGTACTGAATTTCATTTTTGAGCTCGGAGGTCTACCACAATGAAGGCAGTTATAACAGTGACAGGTAAAGATACCGTCGGTATCATAGCCGCAGTGAGTACGGAATGCGCACAGTCGCAGGTCAATATAGTGGATATAACACAGACTGTGCTCGCCGACTATTTTGTAATGATAATGCTTGTAAACATCGACGGCCTGAAAGGCGATTTCGGCGCTTTTGCAGACAGACTCGCCGCACTCGGCAGGGACAACTCGCTCGACATACACACCATGCACGAGGAAATATTCGACGCCATGCACCGCATATAGACAATATGCAGAACAAGCGTGTATGCATGGAGCTTATAAGTCCAAAAGCAGCGCAGGGACCGCAAAAGGCGGAATACTGTCGCGCTCTATGTACTGACATAACCTGACAGGGCGGTGATGATATTATGATAAACACAAAGGACATTCTGGAAACAATAAGCATGATACGTCAGGAGAATCTTGACGTCCGGACCATAACCATGGGCATTTCGCTGTTTGACTGTGTAAGTGAAGACGAAAACAGGTTATGCGACAAAATTTATGAAAAGATCACCCACTGCGCCGGCGGTCTTGTGAAAACGGGTGAGGAAATAGAAAAAATGTACGGCATACCGATAGTAAACAAGAGAGTATCGGTTACGCCTGTGTCGCTGATCGGGGGCGGTATTTCGCCAGACGGTTATCTGAAGGTGGCACGCACACTGCAAAAAAGCGCCGATGCCCTCGGCATAAATTTCATAGGCGGATTTTCCGCTTTGGTGCAGAAGGGCATGACAAAGGGTGCACGCAGTCTGATATCAGTTATTCCGGAGGCACTTGCCGAAACCGAGCTTGTCTGCTCGTCTGTCAATGTGGCAAGCACAAAGGCAGGCATAAACATGGACGCAATCGCATTGATGGGGCAGGCGGTCAAGAGGGCGGCGTATCTCACACGCGACCGTGAATCAATAGCCTGTGCAAAGCTGGTTGTGTTTGCAAATGCCCCGGAGGACAACCCGTTTATGGCAGGGGCGTTTCACGGTATCGGCGAAAACGAAACTGTTATAAATGTGGGAGTGTCCGGTCCCGGCGTCGTAGCTTCCGCTATAAAAAGAGCGGGTAACTGCAGTCTGTCCGAGCTTGCAGAACTGATAAAGAGGACGGCTTTCAAGATAACCCGTGTGGGACAGCTTGTGGCGATGGAGGCGGCAAAGCGGCTCGGAACCGAATTCGGTATAGTGGATCTGTCTCTTGCCCCGACGCCCGCCGTGGGAGATTCCGTGGCGCATATACTTGAGGAAATGGGGCTGGAGTCCTGCGGCGCTCACGGGACAACTGCCGCTCTTGCGCTTCTGAACGATGCCGTAAAAAAGGGCGGGGTGATGGCTTCTTCACGCGTAGGCGGACTTTCCGGCGCGTTTATCCCTGTTTCAGAGGACGCGGGCATGATAGCCGCCGTCGAAAGAGGTGCGCTCACCCTTGAAAAGCTCGAAGCAATGACTGCGGTGTGTTCCGTCGGACTTGACATGATTGCTATACCGGGTGATGTGGATACCAGCATAATATGCGGCATAATTGCCGACGAAATATCAATAGGCGTTGCAAATACAAAGACAACGGCGGTCAGGGTCATCCCTGCATACGGAAAAAAAGCAGGAGACAGGATAAATTTCGGCGGTCTTCTCGGCTATGCTCCGATAATGGAGGTCAACCGCTGCTCTCCCGATGCGTTTATAAAAAGATCGGGACATATTCCGGCTCCCATACACAGTCTGAAGAACTGAGCCGAATCTATATGCTGTCTTAACTCTCAAAAATGGAACAAAAACGGATAAAAATCCGGCTCAGTGCCGAACTTTTTCAGCACTGAGCCGGATTTATGATCATATGCCGGTTTGCCTGTGATCTTATGCATTTTTACCTGTTTTGAAAACATGAGTCAGCGGCATAGGCAAATCACGCGGAACAGGTATGAAAAAACAAATAAAAGGCGATGAGGCGGCACCGGAAACAGCGCGGCGCGGGAGATGATGGTAACGGCGCGCGTCCTTTTTCCGGGACCAGATATCTGCGGCATGCCCAGGCATTTATTTACTGTCTTCAGGCATGAGCCGTACGAAGACCAGCTCTTCGGGATTGAATATGCGGGGCACAACAGTATGCCCCCCAAGTCCGGCAGATACCACCAGACGTCTGTCGTAAAGTCCCCGCGTATATTCCGGAAAAAGCCCCTGACCGGGAGCAAATATCCCCTGTCCGAAGAAACGCCACTGTCCGCCGTGCGCGTGACCTGAAAACACAAGGTCAATCCCGGTTTTCCGTATATATTCCGGATAGTATTCGGGATGGTGAGACAGCAGAAGACGAAAAGCGCCGAGAGATGAAAACCTTTTGAGAAATCCGAGATCCGGAGCCGGCGTCTTCATGTACCTGCTTTGACGAGAGAAGCCGAATCCGGAGGAAATGCCGCCTATGTATATCCCGCACCCAGACAGCTCGCATGAATCGTCAAGAAGTACCGTTCCGGTCCTTCTTACAAGCTCCTTATCCCTGTCGGTGAAAAGCTCATGATTTCCGGTGGAATAGTAGCAGGGGCAAAGAGAAGCAAGTCCGCTCAGAAATTCGAGCATATGAGGCGCCTCGGAGGCTGAGCCATCAATAAAGTCACCCGCTATTGCTATAATGTCGGGTGACTTCTTCCTGATTTCGGTATACAGCCGGTCCGGAATACGGCTGTGAAGGTCGGTGAGCAGCGCGAATGTGAGCGGCTTTCCGATTGCCGCCGACCTTATTTCATACTGGGTTATTCTCATCCGGCACCGTCAGCCTTTTGCTCCGACAACGGGACGCTCTTCGGCAATGTCGTCCTCTGTATCGGCTATATCGGCGTTTTTAAGACAATTTTTCATTTCCTTGGATTTTTCAGCTCTCTCGTTCACTATATCGGGGTCTGTATATGTCGGGACAATTTTTTTCATTACCGCACGCATATAATCGCAGTTGCCTCTGAGCAATGCCTCGCGTAAAAGAGCCAGCTTCTGCTCTATCTGCTCGCGTGTAGGATACTTGTCCCTCTCTATGAATATCTTTTTGTTTTCGGTCTTATTGAGCTTTTCAGAATTGAGAAGCAGCTCCTCATAGAGCTTTTCGCCAGGCCTGAGCCCTATCTCTTTTATCCCAATGTCTTTGTACGGGGTATATCCGGCAAGACGTATCATGTTCACCGCAAGGTCGAGTATCTTAACCGGCTTGCCCATATCAAGAACATATATCTCTGACTTGCTCGCAGACGCACCGGCTGCCATTACAAGCTGAGACGCTTCTCTTATTGTCATGAAATAGCGTATTATACGCTTGTCCGTGATGGTTATGGGCCCTCCCTCTTCAATCTGTTTCATAAAGAGGGGAATCACGCTTCCGTTGCTGCCGAGGACATTTCCGAATCTGACGGCAACAAAGCATGTGCTGCTGTTGTTCCTGCTCTGTATCAGCATTTCACAGAAGCGCTTGGTTGCGCCCATGACATTCGTAGGGTTGACTGCCTTGTCTGTGGATATCATTATGAATTTGGACACCCCGCATGCCTCTGATGCGTTCGCCACATTATAGGTGCCGAAAATATTGTTCTTTATGGCTTCGTCACAGCAGTCCTCCATGAGCGGGACGTGCTTGTGAGCCGCGGCATGAAAAACAACGTCGGGTCTGTGCTTTAAGAAGATCCTGTTTATTTTTTCAGCGTCACGGACGGAGGCTATCTCCACGCATAGGTTAAGACGGTTTCCGTGTGCCCTCTTCAGTTCCTGCTGTATATCGTAGGCGTTATTTTCGTAAATGTCGAGGATTATAAGCTTTTTAGGAGAGATCTTGGCAATCTGTCGGCAGAGCTCGGAGCCGATGGTGCCTCCTCCGCCCGTTACAAGAACGGTCTTGCCGGAATAACAATCGAAAAGCTCCTTGCTGGAAAAATCCACCGAATACCTGAAAAGAAGGTCCTCGATGTTTATGTCTCTTATAGTCAGGGACTTTTTTTCATAGGATGTGCCGAGCGGATACTCATATATACGCACGCGTTTTCCCGCCTTTGTGTATATGTCAAAGAGGGCGGCACGCAGTTCTTCTGATATATTGTTTATGGCTATTATTACTTCGTCTATCGGAAGATTCTGAATGCTTGACGCTTCGCTTTCATTGACTCCGATAACCTTAAGGCCGCTTATTGTGGTCCCTATTTTATGCGCATCGGTATCTATGAAGCAGTACGGCTCGTACTTGCCGTCAGACTGCGTGCGCAGCATTTCTGCAAGCTGCACTCCCTTCGTTCCGGCTCCTATTATTGCAACCTTTATTCTGTCGTCGTTAGGAGAGCTGTTTTCCTCTTCTTCGCGGGTTTTAAGCTCCTTTTCGTTGACCAGCTTGCGGTAGAGCTGGTACAGCGTCCTGACTCCGATGGCTGCAATAAGCGAAAACATTACAGGCAGCATGAGCGCATACATGGCGAGAGGCTTTATATCAGCCACTATTCCGAGCAGAAGGTGTTCGATCGCGACTATCACCAAGCCTGCCGATGTGTCGGCGAGTATGAGAAGAAGATAGTCTTCAAATTGGGCGTATCTCCAGAGTCTGCGGTAGATTCCCGAAAAATAGCGCGCCGCAAAAACGCACGCTGAAATCAGAAGTCCGTGGAGGACGAAATGCCATCCGCTTTCTGCAGATGCATACGCTCCGGTGAACACAGACATGAAGAGAAACGATATTATCAGTATCAGTACATCTGTTATCAGAAGTTTCAGATTTTTGGGATTGCGTTTATTCATTGGTGTGAGCTCCTTATAGTTATTAGGCTGCTACAGCGACAGCTGTGGAAAATCATGCTCCGAAACACAGATGAAGCTACAATTACGCGAAAGTGCACAACCTCTGAAAAGGTTTACCAAAACATGGATCGACCCGACACGGTTCGGCTGATACAAATTTACGCGCCCGCAGTCAATGAATTCCTAACATATTATAACACACGTACAGAATAAGTCAAGTGAATAATTATAGAAAAAAATCCATAAAAGTATCGCATGTGGAGCATACAGGAAAAAAATTCTCTTTATACATCGTCAAGCTGCCACTGCACGAGTTTTTTCAGTGTTTTTTTGGCAGAATACAGAAAGACTCGGAAATATACGCCGCTTTTTCCATTTAACTTTTCCGGATTTTTTTTGATTTTCAAAAATTTTTTTTGAAAATAAGGAAAAACTATTGACATGTAGAAAAAAATATGATATCCTTGCGTCAAGGCGGTGCGGTGCATACTTGTGTTCTGCATTTCCGACAACCGAATATAAAGGCTGTGAAGAGAAGGAGTAGGTCATTTTTACCGTGCACAGAGAGAGGCGGCAGGTGGGAGCGCCTTGACGGAAGATGGTTGAAGTAGTCTCGGAGCTGCGGACCGAAAAACGTGAGAAAGCCGGCTGAAAAGGTGCCGGCGCCCTTTGAGTAGACTCCGACGGAAGTTTTCCCCGCCGTATCAATGGGGGAGCGATATAGGTTTCTGTATCGGCTGAGGCGCGGTTTACGCGTGAAATTAGGTGGTAACACGAGTCATTCGTCCTAATGTACGGGACGGATGACTTTTTTGATTTTACTCAGCCTTTACGATCAATGAACGACTGCTCTGTCAGGGCAGGTCATCTTTTTGAAAGGTCAGGCTGTATTATGGAAATATTGAAAAAATATCTTGACAGGACGGAATTTTCAAGCTACGAGGATTTTAAGAAAAATTTCAGAATAAATGTTCCCGGCGATTTCGATTATGCAAGGGACATAGTGGACGCCCGCGCCGACGCCGAGCCGGACTCGCTTGCTCTCATGTATTGTTCGGACGACGGGAAGGAAATACCATTCAGCTTTGCAGATATATCAGAGCTTTCAAAACGCGCCGCATCATATCTCAAAGAGATGGGAATAGGAAAGAGAGACAGGGTCATGACCCTGCTTCGCAGAAGATATGAATACTGGATAATTGCCATAGCTCTGCACAGACTCGGCGCAATAATCGTCCCTGCGTCTATACAGCTCACGCAGAAGGACATATCGTACAGGATAAACAGCGCCGGCGTTAAGGCACTTATAGCGCTTAACGATGATTTCGTGAACAAGCAGATAAGCGATATAAAGTCACTTTGTCCGGGGCTCGAAAGTATAATATATGTCGGTGACGAAAAGAAAGAGGGATATGCTTTCTTTTCGTCTGAATACCTGAAGTGCGATATGCTTGAAGGCTACAGCGGGCTTTCCAACGACGATGAAATGATAATATATTTCACCTCAGGAACGTCGGGATATCCCAAAATGGCTATACACGACAGGCTCTATCCGCTCGGACACATTGTGACTGCAGGATATATGCAGAGAGTGAAGAAGGGAAGACTGCACCTGACTCTCGCCGACAGCGGCTGGGCAAAATTCGGCTGGGGAAACATATACGGCCAGTGGATTTGCGGCGCTCCGGTGCTCGGTTATGATCCCGTGCGGTTTTCCTCAGAGCATCTTCTGACGATTATAAAAAAATATTCGCCTGCGTCGATGTGCGTGCCTCCGACTATGTACCGGCTGCTTCTCAGAGACGGTCTGGATGCAGAGCATGTCAAATCAGTGGAATGGTTTTCCACAGCAGGAGAGCCGCTTGCCGGCGAGATAAACAACGAATTCAGACGCATCACCGGAAAATATATACACGAGGGATTCGGACAGAGCGAGGGCACGCCGATAACCTGCGGCTTTGAATGGCTCGAAATCCGTCCGTCTTCGATGGGAAAGCCATCTCCGCTTTACGACGTTGCCATAATTTCTCCAGACGGCTCGCGCTGCCGACCCGGACAGCACGGAGAGGTCGTCATCTTTGTCGGAAATGACAGCGACAGAAAAGGAAGAGTGGGCCTTCTTCGCGCCTACTTTTCGGACGGGAAATATATAAATCCGACAAGAGACGGTATATATCACACGGGAGACATAGCCTATGAAGACGAGGACGGCTATTACTGGTATGTCGGAAGGAACGACGATATGATAAAGTCCTCAGGCTACAGGATAGGTCCGTTTGAGATCGAGAGCGTGCTGAACACACACCCGGCTGTCAAGGAAAGCGCCATAGTGGGCTGCCCCGACCCGATACGCGGGCAGATAATATGCGGAGTTATAGCCCTGCGCTCAGATTACAAGCCTTCAGACAGTCTGACAAAGGAGCTCCAGGACTACGTCAAGGCAAACACGGCGCCCTATAAATATCCGAGGAAAATTGTTTATACCGCTGAGCTTCCGAAAACGACTTCCGGCAAGATAATAAGAAAGGACCTTTTGTCAAGGATAAGCTGATCCGCGCAGCTCTTTGCCGGAGGTATGTCCCGGAGGAAATTGTCTGGTCTGGCTGCTGTCATGCCGGCGTATGAGGACGCGCCGGTCCGGTATCAGGCGGACAGTTCAAAGCAAAGCCCGGGAAAATCGGTAAACGGCATCTTGAAAAACTCCATGAAAAACGCATTTCAGCATACCGCACAAAGCTGTTTCAAGCATTATGCAAGGCGGATGTACAGGTCTTATTGAACGGATTTGCGATGTTTGAGATAAAAAAATCTTAAAAAAATGGAAAAATGTCTTGACAACGGGATATTTGTCTGTTATAATCCGGAGTAAATGCAGTGATGGAGTCACGTTGAGGCAGTTTCCGATTGCAGAGAACCGGCGTTTGGTGCGAGCCGGTACGGAAAGTCGCATCGGTCTCGCTCCGGAGCAGAGCTTTTGAAAATTCCGCGTTTTCCTGCGCGGGACAGTAAGATGCTACGGCTTGCCCCGTTATCAAGGCAGAGGATTTATTGGAATCCGGAAAAGCGGGTGCGCTTCAGGCGCATCAGTTCGGGTGGTACCGACGTTTGAAATGAGCGTCCCCGAAGTCCCAGTGAGGACTTCGGGGATTTTGTTTTTTCGCTTTGCCATAAATCACAGAAAACGGCATATTTCTGAAAGGATATACTTGAGTTATGAAAAAAATCACACTGACAGACACTACATTCAGAGATGCAGGACACATTTCGTTCAAGGAGAAAATAATCCTCGCAAAGCAGCTGGCGGCTCTCAACGTAGACATAATAGAGCTTGGCGAGCTTTCAGGATCTGGCGAGGACAGGTTGTTGGTAAAAACAATAGCTCCGTTTGTCAAAGGCGCAGTCATTTCCGCCGCCATACCCGATTCTGACGACGGGGCTGCCGCGGTGTTTTCAGCACTGGCGCCTGTAAGTTCCGGAAGACTTGTCGTTTCTTTCCCTGTGTCGGTGGTCCAGATCGAATACCTCTACCACATAAAACCTGAAAAGATGCTTGAGAGGATAGTTCAGAGAATTTCTGAGTGCCGTGCGCTGACAAGCGAAGTGGAGTTCTGCGCGCTCGACGCTACCAGAGCCGAGAGGGATTTTCTGTATACGGTATGTAAAGCGGCTGTTTCGGCAGGAGCGACATACATAACTCTCTGTGACAGCGAGGGAGTAATTACTCCGTTTGAATTTGAAGCCTTCCTGAAGGACTTTGAGAAAAACTGTCCCGATGCTTCTGATGTGACATTGTACGCCGAATGCAGCGATAATCTCTCAATGGCGGGGGCAAACAGCATCGCCGCTCTCTGCGACGGAGCTGCCGGAGTAAAAGCGGCACTGGTAGGCGACCGCAACGCCCGTCTTGACGAGCTTGTACGCATAATTTCGCTCAGAGGTGAGGATCTCGGCATATCCACAGGCGTGGACCATACTGCGATAAACAGGGTGGTATCGGGAATGCCCTGGCTTTTCGGAAAGAAAAACGAGCTCTCGGCAACTCTTGTGGAGGAGGCGGGGAGCGTTGACGACATAATACTCACCAAAGGCACCGCCATTTCAAGTCTTTCCGATGTGATAGTACACATGGGATACGACCTGACCAGCAGCGATATAACCAGAGTGTATACTGCATTTGAAAGACTTGCGGCTAAAAAACCGGTCAACGGGCGCGAGCTCGAAACTATGATAGCAGACGTCGCGCAGCAGGTTCCTCCCACATACACGCTCGTCTCATATATAGTTAACAGCGGCGACAAGATAACGCCTATGGCTCAGGTTGAAATTGAGAAAGACGGGGAATGCAGACACGGGGTGTCAATAGGCGACGGCCCTATAGATGCGGCGCTTTTGGCAATAGAGCAGGTGATAGGCACTCATTACGAGCTTGACGACTTTAGAATAAGCTCGGTCACAAGAGGGCAGGAGGCTCTCGGCGAGGCTTTGGTGAGACTGCGCAGCCGCGGCAGGGTTTATTCAGGCAGCGGAGTATCCACCGATATAATAGGAGCGTCTATAAACGCATATATAAATGCGCTCAACAAAATAGTTTTTGAGGAAAGGCAGTACTGATACCGTGCCTGCAAGGAGCCGGTATTCCTGAGATGTTATTCGTAAAGGGTGTTTTGTGATATGAAACTTTCATTTTCAACCGATTACTGGAAAAATTACACATGGTCGGATTTCTGTCTTTTTGCCAAAGAAATGCAGTTTTCCGGAATAGAGATACACGATATAGAGCAGGACGTATTCCGCGCACCGGGTGCGATATTTTCTCCCGACAATCCCGGATATGCCGCAAGAAAGCTTGCAAACCTTAAGATAAATATATGCTGTCTTGACACTACCTGCAATATGGCGGATGCGGAACGCATACAGGGAAATGCCGCTGTCATAAACAATTACATATATGCAGCGGCGTCTGTCGGAGCGCCTTATGTCAGGGTATACGCTCATCACATCGACGGTATGAGTGATGAAGGCGAGGATGCTGCCGTTGCAGAGCTTCTGACGCAGGTTATCCCGGAGGCGGAGAAAAAGGGAGTTGTCCTTCTCGTTGAGACATCGGGCATATATGCAGATACATCGAGGCTCGCATCGCTTCTCCGCGTTTTTGCCTGCGACAATCTCGGAGCGCTCTGGGATATATGCCATCCCTACAGGCTCCATGAGGAACAGCCGGAGACAACTATAGAAAATCTGGGCGCCTACATAAAGCATGTCCACATGAAGGATGCCACCGTCGACGAGAACGGCAATGTGAAATATTGTCTTATGGGGGAAGGAACGCTCCCGATAGAGCGCATAATGAATTCCCTTGCCTCCATAATATATGACGGATATCTCTCATACGAGTGGAACCCTGAGTGGATTGAGGAGCTTTCTGATCCCGACGTCGTCTTTTCGCACTTCGTGACCTATATGGAACGTTTTGAGAAGAAAGAGCCCGGAAACCGCGAGCTTTATACAAACAGGGCGGGCACCGGAAGATTTATCTGGCCGAAATATACCCTGATAAACGATACCTTCGGTCAGGTGCTCGATAAAGTTGTCGAGGAATTTCCGGACCAGCTTGCGTTCAAGTATACTACCCTTGATTACACGCGTACTTATGCACAGTTCAGAGACGATGTTGATAACTTCGCAAGAGCGCTGATTGCGATAGGCGTCAGACCGGGCTCCCATGTGACGGTCTGGGCGACGAATGTGCCGCAGTGGTACATCGCCTTCTGGGCAACGGTAAAGATAGGCGCGGCGCTTGTTACAATGAATACCGCTTACAAAATACACGAGGCGGAATATCTTCTGAGACAGTCCGATACCCACACCCTTATCATGGTGGACGGCTGGCGCGACTCCGACTATGTGGGAATAATAAACGAGCTCTGCCCGGAGATAGAAAAGTCGGTCGCGGGCAAGCCGCTCCACTGCAAAAAGCTTCCTTTCCTGAGGAACGTGATAACGGTGGATTCAAAGAGAAAGGGATGCCTCACATGGGAGGGCGCTCTTGAGCTCGGCAAGAAAATTCCCGTCGAGGAGGTACACCGCCTTGCATCGCTCGTCAGACCTGACGATGTATGCAACATGCAGTATACCTCAGGGACCACCGGATTTCCAAAGGGCGTCATGCTTACTCATTACAACGTCGTGAATAACGGAAAGTGCATCGGCGACAGGATGGATATTTCAACTGCCGACAGGATGATGATACAGGTGCCCATGTTCCACTGCTTCGGCATGGTGCTGTCAATGACATCCTGTATGACGCACGGCGCCACCCTTCTTCCGCTTCCGTATTTCTCTCCGAAGCCTGCGCTTGCCTGCGTTCACCGCGAGCACATAACATGCTTTAACGGGGTTCCGACGATGTTTATAGCAATGCTCCGGCACGAGGATTTTCCCAAAACCGACTTTTCATATATGCGCACAGGTATCATGGCTGGTTCGAACTGCCCGGCGGACCTGATGTGCGAGGCAATAGACAAGATGAATATGACGGAGATAGTGAGCGTGTATGGTCAGACAGAGGCGTCTCCGGGCTGTACCATGAGCTGTGTCGACGATTCAAGAGAAGTGCGTACACAGACGGTTGGAAGCGCTTTCCCTAACGTCGAGTGCAAGATAATAGACCCTGAGACAGGACTTGACCTTCCCGACGGACAGAACGGAGAATTTGTGGCGCGCGGATACAATGTCATGAAGGGATATTACAAGATGCCGCTTGCAACTGCGGCGGCAATAGATTCCGACGGCTGGCTCCACACCGGCGACATAGCCTGCAGGGATTCGGACGGAAACTACAGGATAACCGGAAGACTCAAGGATATGATAATCAGGGGAGGGGAAAATATCTATCCCCGCGAGATAGAGGAGTTTATATTCACTCATCCGAAGGTAAAGGACGTCCAGGTCATTGGCGTCCCTGACAAGCGCTACGGCGAGGAAATAATGGCATGCGTCGTACTTAAGGACGGCGAATCTATGACCGAGCAGGAGCTCAAGGATTATGTCCTCGCACATATGGCGAAGTACAAGGTGCCTCGCTATGTTGATTTTGTCAAAGAGTTTCCGATGAACGCGGCAGGCAAGATACTCAAATACAAAATGAGGCAGGATGCCGCCGAAAAGCTCGGTCTGGTATAAAAACGAACTGCGTCGCCGGAGGCATCTTTTATGATGGTGCGGCAGCTGTACATTTTTATAAAGACCTGCCGGTGCGCCCTGACGGCGTAAAAAAATCATCCGCGCTTTTGCTCTGTTGTTCTTAACGGAGGAATCACAAAAGTACAGAAACCGCAGATTGATTTTCTGCGGTTTTTGTGCTATA
>CALXXF010000037.1 GCA_944392615.1 uncultured Clostridia bacterium | reverse complement strand
GCGCGGGTGTGCGTGGATGCGTGCGTGAGTGCGTGCGGCGCGCGGGTGTGCGTGGATGCGTGCGTGAGTGCGTGCGGCGCGCGGGTGTGCGTGGATGCGTGCGTGAGTGCGTGCGGTGCGCGGTGTGCGGTGTGGACGATGGGTGTGCGAGAGGGTGCGCGCGGGTGTGCGTGGATGCGTGCGTGAGTGCGTGCGGTGCGCGTGAGTGCGTGCAGTACGCGAGTGTGCGTGCAGTGCGCGAGTGTGCGTGCAGTACGCGAGTGTGCGTGCAGTGCGCGAGTGTGCGTGCATGGGAGGCGCTGGGGTGAGTGCGTGCGGCGCGGCAAGGTACATGAGAATCCGGCTTGAACGGTATTATTTTTTTCTGACACACTATATTATCATATTCTTGCAGTTATAACAGGAGGTGTGCGATGAAAAATTACAAGAAAAGATACTGCGATGCAATATGCGAGCATTTCTCACAGCTCAGACGCGACAAAGCAGGGAAGATATCCGGAGTACCGTCCTTCATATCTTTCGCGCAGGCTGAAGAAATTACGCTGAAGCAAATAGAAAACTGGCGTGTGTCTCATCCCGAATTCGACGCCGCCTGCGCTCATGCCGTCGAGCTTCAGAAGCAGCTGCTCCTTGACGGCGCGCTGAGCGGAAATCTGAATTCATCCGTCGCAAAATTCATATTGAGCAGCGAATTCGGAATGCAGACGGCGCGCCGCTACAGCGACACTGCCACTCAGCAAATATCCGAGGCGGACAAAAGGCTCATCGAAAATCTTTGCGAAAGGCTCGGCTATGATGAGGAGTCTTTATGACAAACTTCGTTTTCTCAAATCTGCAGAATTCGGGTATTGCCGGGAAGATATACTTTATTTTGTGACTAAATACTGCTTCTTTGAGGACAAGGATTCCGAAAGAGTCGTTGTCCCGTTTTGCCCGTGGAAGGAACAAAAAGACGCTCTTCTGTCAATAAAAGAAAACCGCTATAACCTTTTTCTCAAAGCAAGGCAGACAGGAGTGACCTGGATAGTCCTCATGTACTGCGTCTGGGACCTTGTTTTCAATCCCGGACATACGGTGATTGCGCTTTCTAAATCGGGCAACGACGCTACTGAGCTTGTCAGGCGCTTCGGGATAATAATTTCAAACATGCAGTCACTTCTTGAAGGGGGTGATAAGCGCTTTGAAATCAAAAAAAAGGAGGTGCTCATATATTCGTCCGACGGCAGTCCGTCTGTTTTCAAGAGCTTTGCTGCTGCGAGAAGCTCCGGACGGTCTTTTACGGCAAACATCCTTTTTATAGACGAGTGGGCATTCCAGGAATGGGCAAGGGAAATTTGGCTTTCCGCATACCCGACTGTAAACCGGCCAACCGGCGGAAAGGTAATCGGTGTCTCGACAATCAAAAGGGGAACACTTTTCGAAGAGCTATGGACGTCACAGAACAATTTCAAAAAGACATTCATATCCGTCTTTGCCGACCCTGCGCGTGATGCCGTGTGGTACGAGAGAACCAAAACCGACCTCGGAGAGCGGGTGAGACAGGAATATCCGAGGAGCGCAGACGAGGCTCTTGCCGATGCAGGCGGCAGGTTCTTTTATGAATTTGACATTTCAAAGCATGTGTGCGAGCCTTTTGAAATACCGAAGGACTGGCAGATTTATTCGACCATGGACTACGGGCTCGATATGCTCGCTCATTACAAGGTGGCTGTAGACTCCTGCGGATGCTGCTATGTTTTTCACGAAATATACAAGCAGGGGCTTATCGTTTCCGAGGCGGCAGAGAAAATCCACATGGCTGACGGTTACAACGGCGAAAGCTGGAAGCTCCCTGTATGCCGCCTGGCTCCTCCAGACCTTTTTGCCCGTGAGCTTTCAAGCGGAAAAAGTCAGGCGTACGCCTTTGAAGAAAACGGAATCCGGCTTACAAAAAGCTCAAACGACAGAAAGGCGGGATGGATGTACCTCAAGGAGCTTCTCAGATGCAGACTTGCTCCTGACGGCACTCTCAAACCCTCTTTGAGAATTTTTTCTGTCTGCAGAAACCTGATAAGGGCAATGCAGAATATTCTCGTCGATGAAAAGGATCCCTCGGACTGCGCAAGGGAGCCGCACGAGCTTACACATGCCCCTGACGCGCTCCGTTATTTCGCTGTCTACTGGTATAAGCCGGCAGAAATAAAAAAGGAAAATGACAAGCGTTCCGACTGGACTGCTGACATGTGGGAGGATTATTACTCTGCAAGTGATTCAGACAGAGAATATCTCAAAAACAAGTGGAATTTATGACCACTTGTCAAGCTGTCCTCCCCTCTCAGTGGGCAGCGGCAAACGGCCCTTCTTTTATACCACAGCATATTCTGCGATTCTGTGACTGCGACGGAAAAAACACAAAAGCATTTCAAAGAAAAATCTGAGCTTACATTTTTGAAAGGAAGTGGATAAGTGAAAACCGGAAAAGACAAACTGAGATTTTTCGACAATCTCTACGAGCAGGCGAGAGAGTACAGGCTGGACCTCGCCGAAGAGCTTGAACACTACAGGTTTCAGTACAAAAACGGCTATTCCGGAAAGTACGGAGGAGCTCCGTACAAAATTGTCAGGAACATAACCTATGAGCTTGTGGAAAGCCAGATAAATACCGATATTCCCGTGCCCTCGGTGGACCCTGCGCCGGGAGGTGACAAAAAAAGGCAGAAAAATGCCCAGACCGTTAAAACACTCCTTTCGTCCCTGATAAAGGAGCAGCCGTTCAGTCGTATAAACGATATGGATGAACGCTACACATACATATACGGCGGTTCGGTATGGGTCGTTGAGTGGGATGAGAATAAAAGAAAGGCGGGGTGCAGGGGGGATGTCTGCGTATTTAACAGGAGTCCTGTAGATTTTATCGGTCAGCCGGGAATATACGAGATAACCGATATGGAATACTGTTTTCTCGAATATGACACGACGCTCGACGAGCTTGAGAGAAAATACGGGATTTCAGATGCGGAGAAAGACCGGCTCCTCTGCTCTGACGACGGCTCTGACACAGTCAGGGTGCGGCTTTGCTATTATATGAACGAGGAGGGCAGAGTGAGCCGTTTTATATGGTCAAAGGACAGGATCTTATCCGACATAGACGATTACTATTCGCGAAAACGTCTCTTGTGTCCTGTATGCTCCGGAGAATACGGGAGGTGTTCCTGCAGTTCCGGTTCTTCGCCGATCATAAGCAGCGAAAATTTTGAAATTATAGAGAAGGACATGACTCTCTCGGACGGCAGGGTGATAAAAGCGGGGACTAAAGTGCCGTATTACACGCCATCGCGTTTTCCGGTATTGATAAGAAAAAACACTTCGGCTGAAAAGACACTGCTTGGTCAGTCCGACTGCTCCTTTATAGAAGCACAGCAGGAGGAGATAAACAAGATCCTGTCCCGCGTCCATGAAAAGATGATAATGTCGGGAGTTTATCCTTACAAGCCCGACGACTGCCGTTTCAGATATGACAACAGCATCGGAGGCAAGGTGCTTGACCTACGTACCCAGGACAAGCCCGACAGCTTCGGCGTGCTTGACACCACTCCGGATATCAGCAGAGATCTTGTATATGTTGAGTCTATATACAAGGACGCAAAGAAAACTCTCGGCATTTCGGACGCCTTCGTAGGCGACGACGAGGACAACGCCAAAAGCGGCGTTGCAAGGCAGATACAGGTGGCTCAGAGCGAAGGAAGACTTGTATCAAAAAAGATAATGAAAGATTCCCTATACTCGGAGCTTTACAGGCTCATTTTTGAGATGTATCTTGCTTATGCCGACGAAAGACGTCCTGTGAGCGACACCGACGCCTTCGGAAAAATAATACCGGGAAGCTTTTCGCGCTACGATTTTCTCGAATACGACGACGAAAACGGCAGCTATTATTATGACGACGCCTATCTCTTTTCGGCAGACACAGATATTCCGTCCTCAGATCTCAAAAGCGTGCTGTGGAGCATCAACCTTGAGAATTACCGTTCGGGGGGCTTCGGAGAGCCGTCAGACCCCATGACCCTCGCGCGCTACTGGTGCGCTCAGAAGAGGTGCGGTTATCCCGGAGCCGAAGCAAATATGAAGTTTTTCATATATCAGGAAGAGTAAGTCCCTGTACTGAAAAATCATTTTTCAATCAGATGAGAGATATCATTCCCGGACAGAGACATCCTACAGGTATAACTTTTCCGGGTCTTGACCGATGTATAATCTGTCCGTAGCAAACAGAAAGGAGGTTCGCAATGAACAAAAACTTGAAAAAGGCTCCCGTGCAAAGCCGTCAAAAGCCAGTTGTCAAGGGAGACGGAAAGAACAAAACTGTGACGTCAGTCACTTCAAAAGGCGGTGATATGCGTGCTAAGTAACGCACAGAGCATGACTGCCGTCGCCTTGTCTTCAAGGAGGTGTGATTATGACATCAGATAAAGAAAGCGGCCTTTCTGCGAAAAACGCCATTCAAAACAACGCTTCCGGAAAGATCGGCGATCTTTCCTCCGACGAAGCGGGACATGGCTCAGGCTTGGAGAAATTTTCTGCAGGCGAGGCGTACCCGGCGGAAGGCAACGGATTTTCTGCAGGCGAGGCGTACCCGGCGGAAGGCGACGGATTTTCCGCAGGCGAGGCGTACCCGGCGGAAGGCAACGGATTTTCTGCAGGCGAAGAGGAGTACGTCACTGTTGAGGAGGGCAGTTCCGCCCTCGCCGAAGGGAAGGACGAAGGTGCTGACAAATGGCGCCGGCTGTACGAGCAGGCAAAACGCGAGCTTGAAGACAGAGAAGAGCTTTCGCATCTCAATGCGGAATACCCGTCGATAAGCCTTTATTCAGGCGACAGCGTCCGGTATGAAAAATTCCTGCGCTTCCGTTCTCTGGGACTCAGTGTAAGAGAGGCATATTTTGCGGTCAACAGCGATGGCATACGCTTGGGTCAGAGCCCCGCGACCAAAAAGCACATATCACCGGTATCTCCGAGCGCATATTCGAGCGCAAGGAGAATAAGCACAGAGGAATTGAGAATAGCAAAGGAGCTTCTGGGAGACGGATACAGCTCCGACGAAATAGACAGTCTTTACAGACGAATAACTAAAAATCAGTGAAAGGATGATAAAAATGTCTTTTATTTATTCAGAAACAAATGGTTTCAATGATTCAAAAATAGGCAGACTTGCCAATCCCCTCAAGATGGTTATAGAAGCCGAGAGCGACAATCAGAAAAAGAAGGGAGGGGCTCTGGAATGGCTCTTCAATATCGAAAGCTCATCACGTTACGGAGAAACTATACAGTATCAGGATGAGTTTACGACCTTCACGGCTGCTCCAGAAGGCTCCGGTGCTGAAAACGACGGTGTCACCGATACATACAGAAAATTCATCGAGCACATTCCCTTTATGAAGGAATTTACCATAACACGTCAGATGATAGATGACAGCGTTACGGGTATAGGACATGACGCAAAGCGCAGAGCCCAGAACTTTGTAAGGGCATATTACCTCACCATGAACAAGATAGCTCAGGCGGCAATCGCAAACGGCAAAAGCACCTCTATGAGCTTCAACAAGGCAACGGTGGACCTCTCCTGCGCCGACGGCGAGCCTCTTTTCTCTGTCCTTCACAAGTACGGAAGAGCAGAGGGCCACGGCGAGGGCACACAGTCAAATCTCTTCGGCTACAACAGATATTCTTCCTCAAATCAGCCTATCACGCTTGCTCAGGTGGAGGATTGTATATCTGCCGCCGCTTCGAAGATTCGCAATATGAAGGACGAAAACGGAGAAGTGCTCGGCTATGTCGCCGACACCGTTGTCATACCCGGCAATCTTCCGCTGCTTGAAAAGTACGTAAAGCAGGCACTCGGCTCGGCGTATGAGGCATCCTCATCTACCAACGCCATAAACATAATGTACGGCGGCTGGAATCTTATTGTGCTCCCCAACTGGCAGTACTCCATCGCTTCTGATCCTGTCTCACAGACATATCCCATTATTGTCATGTCGTCAGAGGCAAACAAGAACCTTGCCGGAAACATGTTCTTCAACCGTGTTCCGCTCAGCATAAAGAGCTGGGAGGACAGTCATACGAGAAACTGGATATGGAACGGATACTGCCGTTTCGGTATAGGTTTCGGAACCTACAAACATATCTGCCTTGTGGAAAACTACTCTGCTTCCTCAGATGGCAGTCAGACACAGCTTGTATGATTTTTTCATACCCAATAAAGAAAGGATGATATGACATGGCATTCAAAACAATAAAAATACTCTCCGGAAGAGCAAACGTCCCGGAGACACTTATTCTCCCCGCCAAAAGCGGAGAAAGCTTTTCTGTAGGACAGGCACTCACCGTCTCAGGCGGCGCGCTCTCCGGCGCATCCGGCGATACCGACGTGTTCTACATCTCGCTTGAAAACCTTGATAACGCCACAGCAGATGCCAAGCTCGCCTGCTGCCGCGTTACTCCCGACATGCTCTTTGAAGTACCTGTTTCCGCATATTCGGCATCGGTACAAAAGCTTGGAGCACATGTCACTATATCTTCCGACGGGCTGGAAGTGACGGCTACCGCCGCTTCAAGCGGGTTCGGGGCAGAAATAGTGGATCTCAATTCCGCAGCCGCGGCGGGCGATAAGATAATCTGCGCGCTCAAATGATTTTATCGGCCGTGGCTTTGTAAAAATCATCGTCCGTTATCCGGCTTAAAACATCCGGCTTTCAAGAATACTTTTCCGCCGTGTGCCGCTTTATGCGACACACGGCGGGGCAAGCGCGAAGGAGCGTAGTGGGTTTGAGCGTGCTAAGGAGCGTAGCGGGCGTGAATGCGCGAAGGAGTGTAGCGGGTTTGAGCGTGCGAAGGAGTTCGCTGAGGCAAACATTTCATAAGCCGGCAAACTCCGGTATACCGGATAAACACGGACCTGTAATTTTATATTTGCGCCGCCTTCGGCGGCAGGGAGGATTGGTATGAGAACAGATGAAGTAATCGAAGAGGTGAGCGTTCTTTGCGGTCAGGGCGTTTACGACGACAGAAAAAAACTGCTGCACTGTCTTTCAAAGGCGGCAAGAGAAATAGGTCTCGGCAGGCCGCTTCCCGGAAGAATGAAGATAAGGCATTATCCTCCGGGGACGATATATTCTATATACGGGAGGATAACCGTCCTTCCCGACGCACCGTTTTCAATAGGGGGCAGTGGCGTGTCAGCATATTGCTTTGAGGCAGACGGAGCTCTCAAGGTGCGTGTTCTTCAGGACGGCGAGTTGTGCGAGAGTATGGAGTTCTCGGATGCGGACGGGCGTTTTGTGGGTAAGAGCACAGGAACCGGCGGAAAAGACACTCAGACCATGCTCATATTTGAGACCGATTCATGGGCGGGCGTTTCCAACATTGCCCTGTATCCTCAGACTTTTACGGAGCGGATACCTGCTCTTCGTGAATATGTTGGATACGATATGAGGACTCTCGACGACAGCTTCCTTTCTTTTTATCCTGAGCCTCTTATGAAAAACGGACGAACTATCAGGCACTCATACGGTATATATTATACGAGCGGTTCCGAAATATACATAAAGCGCGGATATGTCGGGGAATATGAGATCCTCTATGACCGCTCAAGGGTAAAATTCGATCCGTCTGCAGACACGCAGGATATTTCTGAAAATTCTCTTTCGCTCCTGACTCTGCTTGCCGCGTATTATTACTGTCTCGATGAGGATGATGTAAAGGCACAGGAGTTTCTTGAGAGATACAGAGAGTGCCTTGAATGCTGCGGCGGCTCCTTTGACGGCAAAACGTCATATGTAGAGAATGTCCTCAGCTGGTGACGGCGCATATTTTAACATGAAAGGAGTATGCCTATGGCGTCTTCAAAAAAAACAAGCGGATACGGAAGCGAGCACAACAGGGTTTTAGCTGATTTTGCCGGAGTGGATCTCCGGGGCTCTGACAGCGAATGCGACGTTTCGCATTTTCCGTACCTTATAAACATGTACCGCGACAAGGAGGCAGAAGATCCTGCGGCAATAGAAACGGTTCCCGGATACCGCGCTCTTCCAAAAACGTTTATGGAAGCTGACGGTCCCTGTAACGGTTTTTTCAGTCGCACGGTCCAAAGTGAAGCAGCATCTGCTTCTTTTTCTGCAGAACCGGTCGGCGCCGAAGCACTGACAGAAGAGCAGGGCGGAGCCGAAGTACAGGCAGAAGAGCAGGGCGGCACCGAAGCACTGACAGAAGAGCAGGGCGGAGCCGAAGTACAGGCAGAAGAGCAGGGCGGAGCCGAAGTACAGGCAGAAGAACAGGGCGGAGCCGAAGTACAGGCAGCTATAAACGTTGATGACAGTACAAATGTTAAAGAGGAGATTTTTCTGCACATAGGCACGGGACTTTATTCCTTTACGCACGATAAGCGCGATCTGCAGCAGGTGCTCTATCCTGTCGCCACCCTTGCCAATTCGCCTTCACGTGCAATAGGATTCGGAAGCTGCACATACATACTCGACGGAAGAAACATAACCGAGATAGATAAGCAGGGAAATGTGCTGGCACTGGGCTATGTCAACGCCACACCTTCCTATGAGGGGGACATCCAGAACGGCGCGTACATTCCCCTGGCGTTTTCCGATTCTGTAGAGACCGAGCAGCGAAATCTTCTCACGCCATATTACAGACTTGCCTTTTCTGAGACAATACGTGAGAGCGCGGGAGGCTACGGCCTCACATACGAGGTGTCAAACAGTGTGCAGCGTCTTTGCAGGGTAACTGGGAAAAAGAACGGAGTCAAAAATATTTTTGTCCCGTCGTCGGTTTTAATAGACGGAATCAGGTACAGAGTTTCATCTGTTGCCGCAGACGCCTTTACTTCAAGTGATATCGAAAGCCTTGTTGTTGCTCCGGGAGTCGAAAGCATAGAAGGAAATGCTACTTCTGAAAAAGGGGCGTTCTACGGCTGTACTTCACTGAAAACAGTCCTTATTCACGCAGACTGTCAGATCGGCGAATATGCTTTTGCAAACTGCACACTGCTTGATACGCTCATACTTGCCGAAAACACGCACGTTTCACCGGAGAGCGCTTTCAGCGGCTGCGAAAAGCTGAGATACATATATTACGGCGGTGAAAATATCTCGTCGTTCTATTCGTTTCTACCGATAGCCGTTGTGCGCGAAAAAACGGCTATTGGAATATGCTCCGTAGGGGGAACAGTCATGGTGCCGTGTGATTACGACACTTATACAAAGCCGGTTGTAATGAACGGAACACTCGATCTCTTTGGCGAGGCTGCGGAATACGGCGGGGGATATGTAAACTTTGTTAAGGCAGACGGCGGCTACAGCCTGGCGGCACTGCGCCGCGGTTCAATCTGTGGTCTGCGGTTCAAGTCTGCAAACGACGTTTTTGAAGATATTTACGCCTTCTTCACAGTCACAGAAGGAGAGCTTGTCTTCTCTGACGATGAATACAACCCGCGGAGTTATTACCTTCCGATTCCCGACGCATGCATGAGCGTCGAGAGCCTCAGCCTCGGAGGCAGCTTTGTCGGCAAGGATTCCGACGCCGAGTCCCCAGGCATTTTCTATGAGGAGCATACGTCTCAGAAAAGCTTTGGTACGGCAGTTGACGCAGTTACTGTGCGGGCGCTTCCTGAGCTGATGGCAGGACGGGACATTGAAGTACTCTGCAAGGGATACGACGGCGTCTATGACAAAAGAAGCGTCCCGGATTATACTTCTGCCGCTTCTGAATATGATTCGGGAGCCCTGCGTGCAATCAGGGGCTGCAGGACAGGCGCGGTTTATGACGGAAGGCTGTTTCTGACCGGTAATCCGGACTTGCCGAACGTGGTTTTCTATTCAGAACTTCCGGGAGAGCACGGGGCACGTTATTTCGGGCATCTGAACTTTTTCACGCACGGGAGCAGAAATTATGTAAATACGGCGATTGGTGTGCATTCTTCATTTCTCTGCGTTTTCAAGGGAAAGCCGGGTGAGCAGGCAGGCTTTTATATGCCTGTGCAGGAGGAAGGGATAAGGAAAGTCTTCTATTCCTTGTCAGGCGCCGCTGAAACAGACTGTACCGGGGAGTATACAGGATTTTCTCAGGACAGCGTATTTTTGTCGTCCGGCGGGCTCACAGCGCTTGAAGGCAAAAACCCTCAGTCTGTGTATGTAAGAGAGCGGTCCGCTCTTGTGGGGAATAAGCTGAAGAATGCTTCGGAAAACACTTCCGTAGCGCTGTGGAACGGATATATTGCCGTCATGACGGACGGTGAAATACTGCTTGCTGATACAGAGCGTACCGTTACTATAAACGGCTCCAAACAGTATGAATGGTATGTTATTTCGGATGTAGGAAACTATTCCGGTCAGGTTAAGAGATACAGACATCTCTCGGTATCTCCTGTTGAAAACGGCACAAGGCTCACCGAACTTTTTGTGGACGGGAAAGCGCTCTCGGTCCTCGGCACGGAGACTGCGTGCGATACAGAGGTCCTTTATTCTCAGGCATTTACCGACAGCGAATGTCTGCAAAGCTCCGGACTCGGAGTTTACTATACCAAAATGGTTGAAAACGGTCAGGAAAAGCTCTTTGTTGTGGATTTCAAGGATGAATATACCGCAGGAACATTTTCTCCATGCTCAAAAATGCTCCCTGTGGAGGATGTGCTGTATTTTGTTTCAAAAGACGGAGTCATTTTCTGTTTCAATAACGATAAACGCGGCAAGCCGTTTGTATACGGCTCTTTCTATGACCCGGTGGAAAAGGATTCCATACACAGAGAATACTACACCTTTAACGGCAGAGCTTACCGCTGCGGCTTTTCGCTCAAAAGCGATAACTGCGGATACCCGTATATGAGCAAAAACACTGTTGCAAAAAGCCTTGTTATCAAAAGCCGGGCAAAGAGCGGCTCGCGTTTTGAAATAAATGTAAGGACAAACAGAAATGATTGGGTGCACTGTGACTCTGTCACGAGTTCGTGTTCAGACTTCTCGTTTCTTGAATTCGACAACCTCAGCTTCTGCACGTCTGACGATATTTTCACTGTCAGCGCTGAAAATTGCAAACGCTGGTGCGAAAAGCAGTATTACATATATGCGGATTGCTTCAAAAGCCCGTTCGGTGTATATTATCTGTCATATCTTTATCATCTTGCAGGACGGGTCCTTCCGCGTTAGGCTGTCTTTTGTTCCGCTTTGTTCATATCATGTTACTGATAAAGGAGGTATACAGCCATAATTTGTAAGGATAAACTATCGTACCGTCGACCCGCTCTTCACCAGAACACAGATTACGAAAGACTGTACCGGCTTTTCTCGGAATGTCTTGATGAGGAATATACACATGTTGAGAACGACGCCAGTTTCGCTGTAAGAAGATCGGGCGACCTTTTGAAAATATATTTTGAAAAGTCCAACGGGAGTCTCGATTGGAAAAATAATTTCCGCTTCTGCTCCGCGCCTTACGGCTCAATGCAAAAGAAATGGAGGTGTCACAAAGGATTTCTGTCTGTCTGGAAGGCCGCCCTTCCGTATCTTGAAAAAGTGATATCCGACACTTCTGTCAAAAGGGTGGTCGTCGTCGGATATTCACACGGAGCCGCAATAGCAACGCTTTGTCATGAGTATATCTGGTTCAACCGACCGGATTTGCGAGAAAGCCTCGAAACATTTGCCTTTGGAAGTCCAAGGGTGATATGGGGCGCGCTGGGAGGAAAGCTCGCCGCAAGGTGGTCAGGGCTTCTGCGGATAAAAAACAGAGAGGATATCGTGACGCATCTGCCGCTTGCTGTCATGGGTTACAGGCATGTAGGAAAAGCTGTCAGAATAGGCTGCGTTGCCAAAAACGGTTTCGTAAGGGCGCATTATCCCGAAAGATATCTGGAGGAACTACAGATATGCAGGGACACATGCCCTCACACCGTTCTCATGGTGATGTAAAATGACAGACGAGGAAATAGTGGTAGCTCTGACAAGACATGAAAACGAGATAAAAAGCCTCAAGCACCGTGTTACAGACTGCGAACAGCAAAACGATACGATTAGTTCACTCGCCATATCGGTAAACAAGCTCGCCGTCAACATGGAGCATATGATAGACGAGCAAAAGGACCAGAGCACACGCCTTACCGCGCTCGAAAAGGTGCCGGCAGAAAGACTCCGCTATTTCCGGGAGACACTTATCAAATGCGTGCTCTCAAGTATCGCCGGCAGTCTTCTCGGAGCACTCATGACGCTTATCCTGAAATGACGTACCGACATCTTTGTCGTCGGCCGAATCCGATTTGTTCACAAAAGGAGCTGTCTCAAACGCAAATAATTAAGCGTTTGAGGCGGCCCTTTTTTTCACACTGCACTGTCGAGACAGACGCCTCTTTTGATATTGTCGTGCTTTACCGAATTTTCATTTGAGTTCCCCTGCCGCCGTCCACGGCAAATATAAAAATTTCGGCTTCGCGAAGCGAAACAAAGCTTTTAAGGCTCTTATCGTTTTGAATTCATAAGCCTGCGCGGGGCGGGCGAGGTTTATTCAAAGCATTCGTCGTACTTTGGATTCTTTCGGAGTTCATCAATAATATTTTTTGAAAACGTTGTTCTGATCCTCTTTTCCCAAAAGTCGTCTGCAAATTGGGCGAGCCCTCCAAGGTCTATCTTTTGCAGCGCCGAGATTAGCGGGGCGGAATATTCATATTCATTGCAGATACGCTTATATTTTTGGTAATGATCAAAGCCTTTGTCAAAATAATTAAGAAATTTTTCCATGCTGCCATTGTTGTTTATTTCGTAATCCGCCAAAGTCAAATATAAATCACAAATATCCCAGTGTCGGCTTCCGAATCTACCGTCAGTAAAGATTGTTTCATAAAGGTTAATAACAGACAATAGAATTTGTCTTCCGTATTCTGAGGATGATAGCTCAGGTCTCAGGGCTACAGATTCGGAAATGGCAAAACGAAGATTTGAAAGGAGAGCCATGATCCTCTCGCTTTGATATCGTGCTTTTTCCTCGCCGACTGTTGTCATAGGCAACAGCAGTTCCTTACAAATGACAAGAGAGTTCTGATCGTCAGCAAGAGCTTTTGCTTTTTCGTATTCTCCCATTCGGCAATAAAGCGAAATTATCTGACGAATTGCAACTTCGCGGTCATCCGAAGACAGACTCAATTTCAACAGCTTTTCATAAATACGAACGGATTCCTGCCAGTAAATGTTTTGCGAGTTGTACTCAACGTCATCTTCTATAGCGCCCGAAGAATCGTCAAGACGTCCTCTGGCTCCGTATTTATTATATCCCCACATATGAAGCGCCTGAGCGAGTTTCAGAAGAATTTTGGGCTCGTCCGGAAATTCCTCTGCAGCAGCGCGCAGCATGTCGATACATTCTCCGACATCATCCGACAAGCTCCCTTGATACATTGTGAATCCGCACTTTGTAAGTATCGTGTCAACCGCCTGGAGTGTGGATTTTATTTTTTCTTCTCGTTCGTCATGATACCCGAACAGTTCATCAATCGATATGTGAAAATAATTTGCGACAGCAGGGATCATTTCCATATCT
>CALXXF010000036.1 GCA_944392615.1 uncultured Clostridia bacterium | reverse complement strand
TTTTTGTGGAATTTATTCTTACACTGCTCGCAGCGGCGTTTCACGAGCTTGCCCATACCGCCGCAATAGTTGCGTGCGGAAAAAGCGTGAAGAGGATAAAAATACGCCCTGTAGGATTTACAATAGAAATGTCGGAACGACTGCTGACGTATAACGAAGAAATAATAATAAATCTCGCAGGACCGTTCGCAAACGCTCTTTTGTTCCTGATTTTCCGCACATCAGGAGGATATCCTGAGTTGTTTGCCCTTGTCAACATGGCTTTGTTCTCAATAAATATGTTGCCGGTCGGAATGCTTGACGGTGGGAAAATACTCAGAGCGGTTCTTATGAAAAAGCTGCGGTATGAAACCGCCTGCCGCATTTGCGATACAATTTCACTCATTTTCACGATTCTGCTCTGGCTCGCCGCGGTATATCTTCTCCTTGTCACCGGGTCTAACATTTCGCTCTACCTTGCCGCCGTCTGGCTTTTCAGAAAGCTTTTTTTATCAAAAGAAAGAAGCTGAAAAAGACTTTAGGTTATAATGACGTTTTTCGCCGTCTTCTGAGTTTCCCCGCCTGTCTGTACGTTATGCCCCGCCTCTCATCGAATGCACCTTCCTGACAGCGGCGTTTTCGACATATTTGAGCTTTTATTATTGACTTTTTAGCTGAAATGTGTTAGGATTATTCGACAAGCAAGGGTGACACATACACTGTATTATGTCGCGCATTGTATTGTGCGTACGGTATTATGTGTACGCTATATACATTGCCGGTCGTCATGGAGTTCTCCCTGCCCTGCTCTCATACGCACGGCAGAATAACGAGGTACAGCCATATCGCCGTTCTCCCCTTGCCGCGTGTGCTTGTCACGATATACACTTTTCATTCGCCTCATATATCTGCACGCGTTTATCGAAAAAGCGCGTCTGGCAAATATAATAAATGCCGCTGTTCCTGACTTATCCGGATTACATGACGGCTGTCAGCAGTACCGACGCTGCCGCCGGACAGTGAGTTTACCGAAATCATGGATAAATGTGCAGAACACCGTAAAGATGAAAATAACAAAATGAAAAAGGCTAACAGAGATAACATGTTGAAAAATAAAAAAACTCCGTATATAAAACCGACCGATGAGAACGCAGAGAAAAAAGGCGCCGGATTTTTACCGAAGCTATTTCGCGCCCTCTCGTATATTTTCAGTCCCGACCGGCTGTATCTCTACATAATTGTCAGTTTTATCCTCACCATTACCATAGAGTCACTGAGCCGGCGTTCCTTTACAGCATCGTTTGTTTTTCTGTATGATAACCCTCTTGCATTCACAGTCAATTACATGATAATAACCATAACCCTTCTGTTTTCCCTTCTCTTTACAAAAAGAATAGCCGTGCTAACGTTGATATCAGGGGTGTGGCTGGGGCTCGGTATAACTCAGTTCGTATTGCTCTCTTTCAGGGTGACGCCATTTACAGCTGTGGATTTTACCGTACTGAAAAGCGTTTTTTCAATAATCGGGATATATCTGTCGGGCATGCAGATTGCGCTTATTCTGACAGCCATACTGCTCGGAATCGCCGTGGTCGTTTTCCTGTTCATAAAATCTCCGAAACACAGGATAAAGCTCCCGCGTGTGCTCGTTTCCTTTACTTCCGCCGTCTGCATTCTGTTTCTGTCGGCTGCTACGGGATACAGCCTCCACGACCTTTCCAACAAATTCACAAACCTGTCCGAAGCATATCAGAACTACGGCTTTGCGTATTGCTTTTCAATGAGTATATTCGACAGGGGAGTTGACAGGCCGACGGACTATTCCGAATCTTCTGTTGATGATATTCTCATGCGCATTGAGGAGAATGCCGGATCAGACGAAATAACGCAGACCGGAACAACCCCCAATGTGATATATGTCCAGCTTGAATCTTTCTTTGATGTTAACTATCTCAAAGGCGTGACATTTTCTTCTGACCCCTTGGAAAACTTCAAGGAGCTGAAGAGTAAGTACCCGCACGGTCTTCTCAGCGTACCTGTCGTCGGAGCCGGGACTGTAAACACCGAATTTGAGGTGCTCACAGGTATGAGTGTTAACGATTTCGGCACAGGGGAGTACCCGTATAAGTCAATACTCGAAAAAACGACATGTGAAAGCATCGCATATATTCTCAAGAACTCAGGATATACGGCTCACGCGCTCCACAACAATAACGGGACCTTTTACTCAAGAAATGACGTTTATAAGAATCTCGGCTTTGATACGTTTACTTCTGTAGAGTACATGAGCAATACAGAATATACCGAAACAGGGTGGGCAAAGGACTCCGTGCTCACATCTGAGATAATGGGCGCACTGAATTCGACCGACTCGCGCGACTTTGTATTTGCCGTTTCCGTTCAGGCTCACGGTAAATATCCCGACGAATATACCCCGGAAGACGGGGACCCGCGCGTGCTGTCAGGAATACCAGCCGATGACATCGATACGATCAGCGCCTATAACTATTACTTAAAACAGCTCGATGAAATGGACGACTTTATAAAGGAGCTGTACGACGCCGTGCTTGCCTTTGATGAGCCTACCGTGCTTGTCTTTTACGGGGATCATCTGCCGTCCATGCATATAGAGGACGACATGCTGTCTGCCGGAAACAAATGCACCACAGAATATGTGGTCATTACAAATTATGACGACGGGGCAATGAACTTTCGTGACGGCGATATAAACGCATACATGCTTTCAAGCAGGGTACTGTCGTTCATAGGCTGCGACTCCGGGATAATAAACAGGCTTCACATATACATGGACGGTCAGGAAGAACACCTTGAAATGCTCAAAGAGCTTGAGTACGATATGCTGTATGGCGAGAGATATTCCTGCGAAGAATATGATGAGATGTACCCTGTCGTTACGGATATGAGAATGGGCTATTCGGAGATAACAGTCATGAGCTTTGAGGTTCTGGACGATATGCTGTATGTTTACGGGAGCGGATTCACCGGGTACAGCGCCATAGTCATAGATTCATCAGTAAAGGACGGAAACACCGAATTTATAAATGAAGGCACGCTGCGGATACATCTCGGATTATTCAAGGACTTTGAAAGTGTCAGTGTCGCACAGGTAAATGTCAACGGCGTTGTTCTGTCCGAGACTTCCGGTCTGTACAATGTGCCCGCTCAGGACGAGTGAGCGTCAGATGTTGCACTCATGTTCTTTCTGACCGGCATTCTGAAAAGGCGATGAGCTACGGATATACATAACGTGAGTGTTTCGTTCATAATAATCATACCAGACCGTATTGGTGTTGATAACCGCGTTCTCAGACACGATACGCAATAAATAATCATAAAAATCAGTCCCGGCCCGATGGGGCTGATTTTTTTCATCCTGCGTATGATAAAGTCCATCCGGTGTCTGATAGTCCGATATCTGATAGTCCTATATGACTTTCAAGCCGCATAATCCATTCAGTGTGCTTGAACCATCCGTTTTCCGACATCCGGAAAAAGACAGTAACTTTTTCACACAATTCACACTTTATGCAATGACGCTTCACCCGAAGAACGCATTTTGGCTTTATAGTTAAGACGTAGCCCGACGGAAGCGCAGGCGTCATAACCTGAAAACAAATGAGGATTCTGTACAATGGAGAAAAAATCGGTTTGCCGCTTTTCGCTTGTCAGGGCGACTGTAGTCCTGTTTTCCGTATGCTTTATTATAACTCTCTTTGCATCCTGTGCCATTGGCAACGATGACGGAGCAAACGGAGCCGTTACGTCTGGTGCAGACAGCTCGCAGCTTGCCGTGTCGTCAGAGCCGGAAGAAACCACGTCCCCGGAATCTGGCGGAGACGTCGATGACAACGACGACATCGGAATCGGCGGAATTTCAGGAGCGAGTCTTGCACTTCTTTCAAGCGTATCTGTCGTATCCGTGAGGGAATCTCCGGATGAGGACACAGCGCCTTATTCAATATCGTCCGGCGTGATACTCGACATAGACCGTGACGCAGGAGATGCCTACATAATAACGAACATGCATGCCGTTTATGACAGAAACTCGGAGAGTGGCGTATGCAGAGGGCTGTATATATATCTTTACGGAGCGTATTTCCCTTCTGCTGCATATGCGCCTCTGACCGGAATACCCGCGAAATTTGTCGGGGGCAGCGCTGAGTACGATATTGCCGTTCTGAAGGTTACGGCAAGCCGTGCTGTGATGTCTTCGGATGCACTTGCACTTGAGCATGCCGACTCGGACGATGTTACTCCCGGTGAAGCTCTTATGATAGTAGGCAATGCAAAATCAAGCGGCATCTCGCTTACCAAAGGGGTTGTGAGCGTACAGTCAGAATACATTTACAGCTCCGCGATATCGGACTTTCCTGCAGTGAGACGCCGCCTCATAAGAACGGACGCCGCGATAAACCCCGGTAACAGCGGCGGAGGAGCCTTCGACGAAGAAGGCAGACTCGTCGGTGTGGTGATAGCCCGAAGTGCCGACGATGACACATTCGGATTCGGATATCTGATTCCGTCAAACATAGCGGTTTTCGTCGCCGAAAACATAATTGACACCTGCGACGGCAAGACCTCTACGGTTCCTCTTGTCGCAAAGATAGGCATATCGCTTGCGGCGCTGGAGACGCATGCCGTATACGACGAAGAAGACGGTGTCGTAAGGATCATAGAAAAGGTCTCGGTTTATTCTGTAAACAGCGACTCAGCGGCATCAGGAATACTGTCGGTCGGGGATATTGTCACTGCAATAGGGATCAACGGCAATATTTACGACATCGATTACAGCTATGAGGCAATTGACCTTATCATCACATGCCGTGCGGGAGATACTCTCACATTATACGCAGAGGATCCTGATACCGGCGAAGAACGCACGTTCACTATCGTGCTTACGCAGAATGATCTGGTGGCACGTGCGTAAAAACAACTGCGTATCAGAGAAATTTTCACGACACTCCTCCACAAATGAACTCCTGATACAATGATTACCCTCTTTTGGCTTTCTTCTCATGCGCGTTACACCCATGATACCTATAACGGGCACCCTTTTTACGTGAAAATTTCCCTGTACATACACCGGACAAAAAATGGCGATCGCCTGCCGCAAGGACACGCGGTCGCCGACAGGTCCGGAACACAAAATTTGCTTACTCCATCTCCATATATTCATCCCATACCCTCCAAAATCTCCAAAAGAAAAGCCCTGCGCCAACAAGCGCAGGGCTTTTCTTTTGCTGACAGCAGAATGAGATGTCTGCATGAAATGACAATTTCACGCAGACGGCGTCCTGTTTTACAGATATACTTTCATCCCGTAAAATAAGGGGACTTTCATAGCTTTCTTCCGCAGTTCTCGCAGAATTTGAAGTCACTCCCCACAGGCGCGCCGCAGCCCGGGCATGTCGTGGTGCCGGTGCCGCTTTCCTGAGTAAACTGCGTCTGTGTGCTCTGATGCGCGCCTTGCTGCCTTTCATCGCGGCGTTGTGCACCTTGGTATGAGTTTGGCTGATCATATCGGTGTGAGCGCCTCAGCTCCTCGCTGAAAGATATTTCATCCTGCTCTTTTTCATAATTTCTTCTTTCAATAGCACCTTTTATATTACGCACCCCGTCGTATATAAACAGTGCGGCAAAAATAAGAAACACCAGCATGAATACGTTCGGCACACCGGCATTAAAAGCCGTGACGCCTATGAAAATCATAACGACAGCCGCGATAAAGCTTATTGCTCCAGATACTATAGAGCCTCGTCCATTATATCTTCCCATTCTCATTTTTCTCTCCCCTTGTGTTCTGCAAATATTCTGCAGGCATAATCCTGTATCCTGATAAATTGTACCACTGTTACCATAGTTTGTCAATAAAAACGCCGTTGCTTTCAAAGCGCCTGAATGCATTTTTTGAAAATGCAGGCACAAAAAACAAAACGCAGTGCGTAATAATAAAAATTTAGGTATAGTCATGTCGATAAGATACTACTCCGGCATTGACAAAAGCTGAGTTATATGATAGAATCGTGCTGTACGGATACACCGTGTAAGACACGCCGTGTTTTGCGGTTTCTTATGCGGGTTTTGCTTTGTTCCGGATTTCCATAAAGACGAAGCGCACGGTAGCACGGGCGCGTGCAGTATTTGCTGCAGAGTCTTTCATGACAATTTTACGGACCACTCCGTGAGGGAGTCAAGGCCATACGGACAGCCGGGTCCACTGCCGAGCGGCGGGTCATCCGCCTGGCGGTTTTTCCGCCTTATTGATTGAGTCAAAAGCTCAAATTTTATAAGTTGGTGCCTCTATAACCAAACACACCGGTGTGAACAACTGTGTGAACTTGTGAAACGGTCAATAAGAGTAGTAAAAGTATAATTGCTGTATAGACTCTGAAGCCACTCATAACAGGTCCCCCCGCAGACAGGCGTTGATATGTGACGCCGCCGTCCGGGGCAGAACTTCACATAAGCTGCGCAAGGAAAGCCAAAGGAGCAAGGAAGAAATTGATTCAGGAAAACAAAAAATTAGATCAGAAGCGCGCGCCTATACATGAGGCGCTTGAACGCTTCCGCCAGATGCGCGTTGTCCCCTTCGACGTACCGGGCCATAAACACGGCAAGGGAAATCCGGAGCTTACCGAATTTCTCGGACGCCGCTGCGTAGAGGTGGATGTCAACAGTATGAAGCCGCTTGACAATCTCTGTCACCCGGTATCGGTGATACGTGAGGCAGAAACGCTTGCGGCAGATGCTTTCGGCTCAAAGAACGCATTTCTCATGGTCGGAGGCACGACATCCTCCGTACAGAGCATGGTCCTCTCGACCTGCAAAAGAAAAGACGAGATAATACTTCCCAGAAACGTACACAGAAGCGTTATAAACGCGCTTGTATTATGCGGAGCGGTTCCGGTATACGTCAATCCGGAGGTTGACAGCAGACTGGGAATATCTCTTGGCATGAAACGCGAGCAGGTCAGAAAGGCAATACGCGAGCACCCCGGAGCGGTCGCCGTGCTTGTGAACAATCCCACATATTACGGCATATGCTCTGACCTCAGAGCGATTGTCGATATGGCGCACGAGGCAGGAATGCTCTGCCTTGCCGACGAGGCGCACGGAACGCATTTTTATTTCGGCGATAATCTGCCTGTGTCCGCCATGGCTGCGGGAGCGGATATGGCGGCTGTATCCATGCATAAGAGCGGAGGCAGTCTGACACAATCGAGCTTTCTTCTGACGGGACCGTCGATACAGGCTGGATATGTACGTCAGATAATCAATCTCACGCAAACCACATCCGGAAGCTATCTGCTCATGTCCAGTCTTGACATAAGCAGACGCAACCTTGCTCTTCGCGGCAAAGAGATATTCAAGCATGTGTCTGACATGGCGGAGTATGCCCGCGGGGAGATAAATGCATCCGGCGGATATTACGCCTTCGGATCGGAGCTTATAAACAACGATTCAATATTTGATTTTGACAAAACAAAGCTGAGTATACACACCCTTGATATAGGACTTGCCGGTATAGAGGTTTACGATATATTGAGGGATGAATACGATATACAGATAGAGTTCGGAGATCTCGGCAATATTCTCGCTTACCTTTCTATCGGAGACAGGCCTCAGGAGGTCGAACGTCTCGTGAGCGCCCTTTCGGACATACGAAGGCGCCACAGCACAAAGGCGACCGGTCTTATGGCTCAGGAGTATATAGACCCTCAGGTGGTTGCTACACCTCAGGACGCCTTTTACGCTGAAAAGGTAAGTCTTCCCCTCGAAGACACGCTGGGAAGGGTGTGCAGTGAGTTCGTCATGTGCTATCCTCCCGGAATACCGGTCATCGCGCCGGGTGAACGCATTACAAAGGAAATACTCGACTATATAAGGTACGCCAAAAGCAAAGGATGCAGCATGACGGGACCTGAGGATCCGGACATAATGCACCTGAACGTTCTCAAGTGATATTTCTTTTGCAAGGAGGAGAAGTGACATGGAATTTTGGTTCAGTGAATTTCATACTCCCGATGTCAAGCACAGCATCAGGGTAAAGCGTCATCTTTTCTCGGTAGAGAGCGATTATCAGCAGATAGATATCTTTGAGACACCGGAGTTCGGCAGGATGCTGGTGCTCGACGGAAATGTCATGCTCACCGAAAGAGATGAATTCATATACGACGAAATGATAACCCATGTTCCGATGGCGGTCCACCCCAATGCAAGGGACGTACTTGTCATAGGCGCTGGCGACGGCGGCGTGGTGAAGGAACTGACAAGATACGACAAGATTGAGCGCATCGACCTTGTTGAAATGGACCCACAGGTTCTCAAGGCGTGCCGCGAGTTTCTGCCCGCGAACGCATGCCGTCTCGATGACAAAAGGGTGCATATATACTTTGAAAACGCCCTTAAATTCATACGCAGATGTGAAAACGAATATGACCTCATAATCGTCGATTCCACCGATCCCTTCGGCCCTCTTGAAGGGCTTTTCACACGCGAGTTTTACGGAAACTGTCATGCCGCACTGAAGGATGACGGAATAATGGTAAACCAGCAGGGCAGCCCGTTTTACGCGCATGACGCCGAGGCTATGCAGAGAAGTCACATGCGTATAGTTCACAGCTTTCCCATAAGCCGCGTATATCAGGCGCATATACCTACATATGCCGCCGGTTACTGGCTGTTCGGATTCGCAAGCAAAAAATACCACCCTATAGATGATATGAATGCCGAAGCATGGTTGGCGCTCGGTCTGCGCACAAGGTACTACACCACAAGGCTTCACAAGGGTGCCTTCTACCTACCTGCATTTCTTGAGGATGCGCTGAGGGAGGTTGAGTGAAGTGCTGCGGCCAAATATAGAAAACTTCATAGGTTGCAATTCCGGCTATACAAACGCCGGAATCGTGCTTTTCGGAGCACCGTTTGACTCAACTACGAGTTACCGTCCGGGTGCCCGTTTCGGAAGCGCGGCAATACGTCACGAGAGCTACGGCATTGAAACGTACAGCATATATCAGGACGCAGATATTCTCGATTTTGACGTTTTTGACAGCGGAGACCTTGAGCTCTGCTTCGGCTCATCGGAGAGTGCCCTTTCTGATATAGAAGACCGCGCAAAAGAAATACTTTCAGACGGAAAATTTCCACTGATGCTCGGCGGTGAGCACCTTGTCACACTCGGAGCCGTGCGAGCCGTCATAAAGAAATATCCTGATGTCAGCATAATCCACTTTGACGCACATGCCGACCTCCGCGACGACTATCTTGGCGCAAAGCTGTCGCACGCATGCGTGATGAGACGCTGCCTTGAAATAATGTCGCCCGACGCAAAAATACATCAGTTCTGCATACGAAGCGGAGACAGAGAAGAATTTCTCTTTGCCGCAAAGCACACAAAAATGCACCCTCTTACAGGAAAATTTGATACGGATATTCTCAGGAATACACTGAAGGAATTACATGATAAAAAAGCCCCGGTCTATCTCACGGTGGATCTCGACTGCTTGGACCCGGCGTATCTTCCGGGGACAGGTACTCCCGAGGCGGGGGGTATAGGCTTCGGTGAGCTTCTCGAATCCCTTGTTCTCATCTTTTCATCCGGCATAAATGTGGTGGGAGCTGACATAAACGAGCTCGCCCCCATGCTTGATACAAGCGGCGCCTCCACTGCCCTTGCCTGCAAGATCACAAGAGAGCTCATCATAGCGGCGGCAAAAAGCCGCAAATGACTTATAAATTCCGGAAAGTACCGGATGATGCCGTTTATCATGACATTTAAGCGTATAACACACATATAACTTCATATAAGGAGGAAGCCAATGAGCAGAGTACTCGTAATAGGCTGCGGAGGAGTTGCCACTGTGGCTATCCGCAAATGCTGTCAGGTCAGTGAAGTTTTCAGCGAGCTGTGCATAGCGAGCCGCACCAAGGAAAAGTGTGACAGACTTGCCGAATCACTTGCAGGTAAAACCAAGACTGTTATAACAACGGCACAGGTGAACGCCGACAATGCCGAGGAGGTAGCGGCGCTGATAAAATCCTACAAGCCGGACCTTGTTATGAATATAGCACTTCCCTACCAGGACCTTTCAATAATGGACGCATGCCTTGCCTGCGGAGTCAATTATATGGATACGGCAAATTACGAGCCCGAAAATACCGATGACCCTGAGTGGCGTGCGGTTTACGAGAAACGCTGCCGCGAGCAGGGATTTTCCGCCTATTTTGACTATTCATGGCAGTGGGCATACCGCAAGAAATTTGAAGATGCCGGACTCACGGCGCTTCTTGGGTGCGGATTCGACCCCGGAGTCACGCAGGCATACTGCGCGTACGCCATGAAGCATGAATTTGATGAAATAGACACAATCGACATTCTCGACTGCAACGGAGGAGACCACGGCTATCCCTTTGCCACCAATTTCAATCCCGAAATAAACCTCAGAGAGGTCTCAGCTCCCGGGAGCTACTGGGAGAACGGCAGGTGGGTAGAAATACCCGCAATGAGCATAAAGCGCGAATATGATTTTGATAAGGTCGGCATGAAAGACATGTACCTTCTTCACCACGAAGAAATAGAGTCGCTTGCGCATACCATTCCCGGAGTAAAGCGCATACGCTTTTTCATGACCTTCGGTCAGAGCTATCTGACGCACATGAAGTGTCTTGAAAACGTAGGCATGCTCTCAACAGTTCCGGTGAAGTTTGAGGGACACGATATAGTTCCGATACAATTTCTGAAAGCACTGCTCCCGGACCCGGCGAGCCTCGGCCCGCGTACGCACGGAAAAACGAATATAGGCTGTATATTTACCGGACGCAAAGACGGAAAAGAGAAAAAATACTATATTTACAACGTTTGTGACCATCAGGAGTGCTATCGCGAGGTAGGCTCACAGGCAATAAGCTACACCACAGGGGTACCGGCAATGTGCGGAGCGATTATGCTGCTCACAGGCAAATGGAAGAAGCCGGGAGTGTATACGGTAGAGGAATTTGATCCGGATCCGTTTCTCGATGCGCTTGACAGGTACGGGCTCCCGCGCAGCGAGAACCGCGACCCTGTGTTGGTGGACTGATGATTTACGACAAAACCAGTCCGCAGTTTGCCCATTTTGATGAAATTTCTCCGGAATTGCTTTTTAAAGGTTTGCCGACTCCTTGCTATGTGATAGATGCCGATATCCTGGAGAAAAATGCAAAAATCCTTAAAGGTGTGGCGGACAGAACCGGGGCAAGGATACTGCTTGCGCAAAAGGCGTTTTCAAATTTTGCTCTTTATCCCATTCTGTCTCGTTATCTGGACGGAAGTGAGGCAAGCGGACTTTTTGAGGCACGTCTCGGATACGAAGAAATGCCCGGAAAAGAAGTGCATGTTTTTTCAGCGGCGTACCGCGGGGACCAATTTGACGAGCTCCTTAAATATGCCGATCATATAGTTTTCAACTCTCCCGGGCAGCTCGCAAAGTTCGGACCGGCTGCAAAAGCTGCCGGCAAAAGTGTAGGACTGCGTATTAATCCGGAGCATTCAACGCAGAAAGGACATGCTATATACGACCCCTGTGCCCCGTCAAGCCGACTTGGCACCACACGCGCGTCATGGGACGATGGTATGTCCGACGACCTTATTTCCCTGCTGGATGGGATTCATTTTCACACGCTTTGCGAACAGGATTCTGAAGACCTTGCCGAAACCCTGTGCGCTGTCGAGGAGAAATTCTCCGATGTACTTAAAATCGTGAAATGGGTAAATTTCGGCGGCGGGCACCACATAACGCGCAAGGGGTACAATATCGCGCTTCTTGAGGAATGCATAAAAAGAATATCAGAGCGCTACGGGGTCACGGTATATCTTGAGCCGGGTGAAGCCTGTGCGCTCAATTCAGGCTATCTGGTCACACAGGTGCTTGATATAGTAAAAAACGGCGCTGCTCAGATTGCCATATTGGACATGAGCGCCGCGTGCCACGCACCTGATATCATCGAAATGCCTTACACTCCCCCGCTTCTGAACGCAGGGGAAAAGGGCGAGGCAGAGTATGACTACAGACTCGCAGGTCCCACATGTCTTGCCGGTGACATAATCGGAGATTACAGCTTCAGTTCCCCGCTTAAGGAGGGCGACATGCTTGTTTTCGGGGATATGGCAATATATACGACCTGCAAGAACAACACCTTCAACGGAATGCCCCTTCCACCGATATATGTATTAAGCAATAGTTCTATTTCACCTATTGCGCTGTTCGGATACGAGGATTTCAAGCGCAGACTGGGAAATACCGGACACATGATCTGAAATCAAACCAAAACAAGGATGGAGCATAACCTCACAAACGCAAAGCCTTCAGAACAGTATATCTTGTTCTGAAGGCTTTTGGTTTACATATATGCGGGTTAGATGCTGAAAAAGACGGCTGCGGTCCCCGTGTATGGAGCACGTGAAAAATATTTTCAAAATTCTCTTCTATGCTTGCAATAAAACGCAGAGGCAGTTCTCATCCCAGAAACACATCCAATAAAACGGGACGTGCTGAAACAGGCTTATCAGATATGGAGAAAGACGACAGCACAATCTGGCGCGCTTTTATTATACTCTTTGCATCTTTTCCGTGAAGTACCGCCAAGGGCTGTCCCTTTTCGACACGATCTCCCGGCTTAACCAAGAGAAGCACGCCTGCAGAGTGATCTATACTTGCTCCAATGCTTTCTCTGCCTGCGCCCAAAGCCAAAGCGGCGTTTCCTATACACAACGCGTCCTCTGCCGAAATAAAACCGCCCGATTCCGAAATTACAGGCTCTTTTATCGGTGCCTTATGCATGAGCTCAGGAGATTCTATTATATCCGGGTCTCCGTGCTGATAGATGATAAGCTCTCTTAATTTTTCAAGCCCGTCCCGGTTATACAAGCTCCGCTCTGCCATTGCCCTTGCATTATCGAACGGTATGTTCCTGCTGAGCGAGATCATATGCGAAGCAAGCGCAAGACACAGCTCAGTGAGGTCAGACGGGCCTTCTCCCCTGAGAACCGAAACTGCCTCCTCCACCTCAAGAGAATTTCCCACCGCATTTCCGAGTGGGGCGTCCATATCGGTTATAAGCGCAGCCACTTTTTTCCCCGACGCTTTTCCTATTCTTATCATTTCATTTGCAAGCGCCCTGCTCTTTTCAATATCTGTCATAAAGGCGCCTTTTCCGGTCTTTACGTCAAGAACAATCGATTCGGCTCCGGCAGCAAGCTTTTTGCTCATTATACTTGAGGCAATCAAAGGTATGCTCTCTATTGTTGCAGTCAGATCCCGAAGTGCGTATATCTTCTTGTCTGCTGGAGCCATTTCCCCGCTTTGACTTGCAATGACTATGCCAATATCGCTCAGTTGCCTTTCAAATTCATCCGGTGAAAGCGAGGTGCGAAAACCGGGTATCGATTCGAGCTTGTCTATAGTGCCGCCGGTGTGTCCGAGACTGCGTCCCGACATTTTAGCTACTGTACACCCGTTTGCCGCGACAATTGGTGCAACTATAAGACTGGTTTTGTCTCCGACTCCTCCGGTGCTGTGCTTATCCACTGTTCCCTGAAAAGCGGAAAGGTCCTGTACATACCCTGAATAAGCCATTGCCTTTGTAAGAGCGTCTGTCTCCTCGCCGCACATTCCGTTTATGTATATTGCCATCAAAAGCGCAGCAATTTGTTCATCCGGTATCTCTCCCGACACACAGCCCCTTATAAAAAAGGATATTTCATCGGCTGAAAGTTTCATACCGTCTCTTTTCTTTTTTATAACATCGTACATCCGCATAATAATCCTCCGTTATATAGCAAAACTGCAGCTTCCCGAATTTCCGAATTTCCGAATTTCCGAATCAAGACTTACCGCTTCTGAATATCAGGAGAAGGAAAAGAAGCCCGGAAAAGCCTCCGGATATTGATACGAATGCGGTTATTACTGATATCTTCTACTGCGATTTTAGCAGATATGACGGTAAAAATCAATTCTCTGCCAGATTTTCAGAAAAATGTATTCTAAAAAAGATTATGATGCATAACCGCAAACCGCTATTGACACCCGTTTGATACAGGCATTCAGACGTTCACACTGGATTTGAAAAAAGTGTCCGCAAAATCATTTGCGAACACTTAAACTGGCAGATGACTACAAAAGGTCTCAAAAGTGCCTATTTTCAAAGGGTGTAACTATAAAAAGTCTCTATATTACCGCTTAATATCCCTGAT
>CALXXF010000035.1 GCA_944392615.1 uncultured Clostridia bacterium | reverse complement strand
ATGCTGTGTAACGGTACAGGCCTTTTTCATGCCTTTTTGTGCCTTCCGCACAGCGGAAAGGAATGGTCATAAAAATGATAAAACGTTTTGCTGCTTACTTTAAGCCTCACAAGGCGCTCTTTTTCGCCGACATGGCAGCGGCGATAATACTGTCGCTCTGCGACCTTCTTTACCCGTCCCTGACAAGGGACATGCTTAACAGATACATACCCGACAAGAATATGAAAATGCTTATGGTGCTCGCCGCGGTGCTGCTTCTTGTCTATCTTGTGAAAACGGCCATGAACTATTTTGTCACCTATTACGGGCATGTCGTCGGAGTCAGGATACAGGCGGATATGCGGCGAGATATGCTCGACCACCTTGAAAGACTGCCTCTTTCATATTTCGATTCCAACAAGACCGGCACTATCATGTCCAGACTGATAAATGACCTTATGAATATATCTGAGCTGGCGCACCACGGACCCGAAGACGTTTTTATATCCCTGTTCATGCTCATCGGAGCCTTTGTGCTTATGGCGCGCATATATCTCCCGCTGACGCTTGTCTTGTACGCGATACTTCCGTTTATGATATTTTTTGCTGTTAAAAAACAGAGCAAGATGAACCGTGCGTTTACCGAATCAAAGGTAGAGATAGGCGAGGTCAACGCATCTGTTGAAAACTCTGTCTCCGGAATACGTGTGTCCAAGGCGTTTACAAATTCCGGGTACGAAAACCGCCGCTTTGAAAACGGAAACAAGAGGTTTGTCAAGGCAAGGTCGGGCGCGTATAAGGTCATGGCTGAGTACCACAGCGGCATGACGCTTATTTCGGACGTCCTTCTCATCGTTATGTATATAGCGGGAGGGCTGTTCCTTTATTTCGACAAGATAGATTTGCCGGATTTTACGGCGTTTGTGCTTTACATAACCATATTCCTCACGCCGATACGAAAGCTCGTGAATTTCGTTGAACAGTACGAGGACGGAATGACGGGCTTCAAACGCTTCTGCGAGGTCATGGATTATCCCGCCGAGGATGACGACCCGGATGCCTCAGATGCAGGCGTGCTAGAAGGGCAGATTGCATTTGAGAACGTCAGCTTCTCCTATGAGGGAGGGAAAAAGGTGTTCGACGGGCTTTCAATTTCGGTGGAAAAGGGAAAGACTCTTGCCCTTGTGGGACCGTCCGGCGGAGGCAAATCCACTCTGTGCAATCTCATTCCGCGTTTTTATGAGCTTGATTCGGGCAGGATAACCATAGATTCAAAGGATATACGGTCCTTTACAAGAGATTCACTCAGAAAGAATATAGGCATCGTTTCACAGGATGTGTTTCTCTTCAACTCCACTATATACGAAAACATTGCCTACGGAGATCCGGACGCATCCGAAGAGAAGGTCATCAACGCGGCAAAACTTGCAAATATCCATGATTACATATGCTCGCTGCCGGACGGGTATATGACCGAGGTGGGAGAAAGAGGAATCAAGCTTTCGGGAGGCCAGAAGCAGAGAATAGCCATAGCGCGCGTTTTTCTTAAAAATCCGCCTGTGCTTATACTCGACGAGGCGACAAGCGCTCTTGACAATGTCACGGAAAGGCTTATTCAGAAGAGTCTTGACTCTCTGTGCTCGGGACGCACATCGATAATAGTCGCACACAGACTCACGACAGTGAAGGGTGCAGATGAAATACTCGTTGTTACAGACGAAGGTATAGCAGAACGCGGCTCTCATGACGCTCTTATGGCGAAAAACGGAATATACGCGGAGCTCTGGGGAGACAAAAAAGAAGTATCATGACGGCTGTGTTTACAAAGTTTTTCACTGCCCCGAAAGATGAAATCTGACGTTTGAAAGGATGTTTTATGAGTTATTTTGATGTTGCTGCGCTCGCGTTTGCTCTTTCTATGGACGCCTTTGCAGTTTCTGTATGCAAGGGCCTTGCCATGGAAAAGGCAACCCTGGGCAAGAGCGCGATAGTCGGCTGCTGGTTTGGTGTTTTTCAGGCGGTCATGCCTCTTATCGGATATTTTCTCGTGTTTCTTTTCACCGACCTTGTAATGAATATCGACCACTATATAGCGCTTGTCATGTTGTGCCTTATAGGCGCAAACATGATAAGGGAATCTTTTTCGAAGGATGAGGAAAATGTCAGCGCATCACTGTCCTTTACCGTAATGCTCACAATGGCTCTTGCCACGAGTATTGACGCGCTTGCGGCAGGGGTCACTTTCATAGGCATGCCCGTGCCTCAGACAGTGGTCGCCGTTATGCTCATAGGAATCATAACATTTTTGCTGTCTGCAATAGGAGTCAGGATAGGAAGTGTGTTCGGAACGAGATTCAAGTCAAAGGCTGAGTTCGTCGGCGGACTTGTGCTCATTTTTCTCGGAGTTAAAATATTTGTCGAACACATGGGCTTTTTCGGAGCCTGAGCCTGTATAAATGCAGAAACGCGCCTTTCAAAAGTGCGTCGTTACGTACGTATTCATTCCGAAAGCAGTATGTGCTCGAAAAAGCTTTCTGAAAAAGGAACACTTTCGCGGAACGCTTTGCAGAACACTGTCGTGTAACGCTTTTGCAGAACGGAGAAGCATTCAATTACCCGTACCCGGCTCGTAGGAAAACCGCATGTAAAGATAAACTTAAAAAGATGCCGGCGATAATGCCGGCATTTATTTGTGCAAAAAAAGCCCGGAGCACAAAAATGCTCCGGGCTTCGCATGGCTGCGGAATAGGGATTCGAACCCCAACAAACAGAGTCAGAGTCTGTCGTGCTACCGTTACACAATTCCGCAATGCATCGGTTTTCCAGCCGACTCCTACATTATATACGAACCGATTTCATTTGTCAACAGCTTTTTCAAGATTTTTCGGGGATTTTTTAGGCGATGCGCGAAAGAATCACCTGCGACGCGGTTGCCTGTCCTCTTCGCGCATGACGATTTTATGTAAAAACAAAAGTTTTATGCAAAGCAGGTTGAAATATCGGATGAATAAATATATAATATCATATAGTGTTTATGATGAATCTATTCGTGAACGGAGATGCAATATTGAATTTTTCTGAACGCTTTTCTTCAATGAAGGGCAAGCGCGTGGCGGTGCTTGGCTTCGGGGTCTCAAACAGGCCTCTTGCCGAAATGCTTGCAGGCGCCGGAGCTCTTGTCACTGTCAGGGACAAGGGAATAAAAAGTCATGACGAACTCGCCGGGTATGAGCAGATGGGCATACGCTTTATTATGGGAGACGGATATCTGGACGCTCTGAATGAAGAAATTATTTTCAAAACTCCGGGGATAAGGGCTGACACACCGCAGATACGAGCAGCCGTGGAAGCCGGCGCTCTTCTCACCTCCGAGATGCAGCTGTTTTTTGACTGCGCTCCGTGTACCGTAATAGGAATAACAGGCAGCGACGGAAAGACGACGACGACGACTCTTACAGCGGAAATGCTCAGAGCTTCAGGCGCAGGCGTTTTTCTGGGTGGAAACATAGGCATGCCCCTTCTTCCTGAAATTTCAAATATGAATAAAGATGATTTTGCAGTAGTAGAGCTTTCTTCATTTCAGCTTCAGACAATGAAAAGCTCGCCCGACCGCTCTGTAATAACAAATATAACTCCGAATCATTTGGATTATCACGCCGATATGCGCGAATATATCGACGCGAAAATGAAAATTCTTGATTTCCAGAAAAGCAATTCCCTCGCGGTGCTCAATTATGACGATGAAAATACCGTCAGGGCACTTGAGAGGGTCAGGGGCAGGGCGGTGGTTTTTTCTGCAAGGACGGTGCCGCCAGAAGATCTTCGCACGCCTGAAGGCGGAAAAGTGACGCGGATTTTTCTCAGGGACGGTGCGATATACAAAGAGCAGAAAAAGATCCTGCCGGTAAAGGATATAAAAATACCCGGCGTTCACAACGTGATGAACTATATGGCGGCAATAGGCGTGCTGGATGGTATCGTGAGCGAGGAAACTGTGCTCTCTGTCGCACGTTCCTTCGGCGGCGTCGAGCACAGAATTGAGTTCGTGCGCAGGTTCAACGGCGTGGATTATTACAACAGCTCAATAGATTCAAGTCCCACCCGCACAATGGCGGCTCTGTCTTCCTTTGACAAGAAGGTAATAGCCATTCTCGGAGGATATGACAAGAAAATACCCTACGATGTGCTCGGCGAGCCTCTTTGCCGCAGCACAAAGGCGGTAATACTCACAGGTGCTACAGCCGATAAGATAAAAAAAGCCGTTCTGTCATCTTTTGCGTATTCGGAAGGATGCCCTGCAATTTTTGAAGAGCCTGATTACAGAAGCGCCGTGCTCAGAGCGAGGGATATCGCAGAAGAAGGCGATACGGTGCTCCTTTCTCCCGCCTCGGCGAGTTTTGACAGCTTTAAAAATTTTGAGGAACGGGGAAGGTTTTTCAAGCAGATGGTAAATGATTTCGGGAAAGCATAAAGCGTTGCCATATTAAGCTGACGCTGTTTTCAACCGCTGAAATCGGCAGAATAAAAAAATGTATTCCTGTATGTTTTATAAAATATGTGTTTTAGTTTTATAAAATATGTGTTTTATAAAAAATGCTTTTTGAAGAAATGACACGAGGGAAATGCCTGAAGGCGGCAGCCCCCCGATGTATCAGTTACATATGAGGTGTTGAAATGACGTTTGAAAAGAATACTGAAGCGCTTGTTAAAGAAGCTGAGGCGGCGCTTGCAGACAGATTTGAAAAAATAGACAATATTGCCTTTGAAAATACCAGGTGGGTAATGGAAAGCTTTTCCAGAAACAGGGTGTCTGACTCTATGTTCGCCGGGACAACGGGGTACGGATATAACGACAGAGGCAGGCAGACGCTTGAAAATGTTTACGCCGATGTCTTCGGTGCAGAGGCTGCTATAGTACGACACAGCATAATAAACGGCACGCAGGCTATTGCCATAGGTCTTTACGGATTGCTCCGTCCCGGCGATATACTTTTATCCGTAACCGGCAAGCCCTATGACACGCTTGAAGAGGTGATCGGAATATCCGGCACACCCGGAAACGGCTCGCTTGCCGACTTCGGCGTGGGATACAGGCAGATCGACCTTATGCCGCAGGAGCAGGGCGGAGGTTTTGATTTTCCCGCCATTGCCGGACAGCTTGGCGACGAAAGAGTAAAGGTCGTGTTCGTCCAGCGCTCAAAGGGCTATATGGACAGGAAGACGCTCAGCTCAGAGCAGATAAAAGAGCTTGTCACGTGCGTTAAAAGCTCAAGACCTGATGTCTTCGTGTTCTGCGACAACTGCTACGGCGAGTTCTGCCAGACAAAAGAGCCGTCTGGATACGGTGCAGATCTGTGTGCCGGATCGCTTATAAAAAATGCAGGAGGAGGCATGGCGCTTTCCGGCGGATATCTTGTGGGGAGCGAGAGAGCTGTAGAGCTTGCTTCATACCGCCTCACTACAGTCGGGATAGGAGCCGAAGCGGGGGCAACACTGGGGCAGAACAGGGATCTTTTCAAAGGATTTTTCTACGCTCCCCACACCACTGCGCAGGCCCTTAAGACCGCTGCACTCGCCGCATATATGTTTGAAGCTGCAGGTTTTGAGGTAGAGCCGCATTTTGCAGATGAACGATATGATATAATACAGCAGGTGCGCTGCGGCTCGCCGGAGCTTCTGTGCGCCTTCTGCCGTGGTATACAGAAGGGCTCGCCGGTTGATTCATTTGTCACGCCTGAGCCGTGGGAAATGCCCGGCTATTCCGACAAAGTGATAATGGCGGCAGGCGCATTTGTTCAGGGCGCTTCCATAGAACTGTCTGCAGACGGTCCGCTGAGACCGCCGTACACCGCTTTCTTTCAGGGAGGGCTGACTTACGAAAGCGGAAAGATAGGAATAATGTCCGCTTACGACGAAATGAAAAAGATATAATGTCGCCGCACATGCAGGAGGCGTCCGCCGCACATGCAGGAGGCGTCCGCCGCACATGCAGGAGACGTCGGGGCTCACGGACATCAGCCCTGCGACGGTGCATCAGGCCCGCGTCGGTCTGCCGTTATGGCTGACACGGGAAGGCAACCCTCTGACACGCGATGAATGCCCGGCATGCAAAGATGCACAAGCCAACGGAATTGACTGTTCCGGGACGGCTGCGCCCCTCGCCGCTTATGCGGTCCTTTGCGCAGGTCCGGAGCTACTGCGCCGCAGGCGCCGGGGTCCCGAAGTATTCGCGTATTCCGTTATATATGCCCTGGGCAAAATATTCCGGGTGCTCGTTCATCAGTCTTGCGTCATCCGGATTTGTTATAAAGCCAAGTTCAAGAAGAAGCGCCGGCATTCTCGTCTTTCTGAGCACGTAGAGCGAAGGGCGGATAAACACCCCCCTGTCTGCAAGGCCGGTGGTCGCGCTCATATTTTGCAGAATGTCCTGCGCGAGTCCGTAGGCAGGGGAGAAAGACGAATACACAAACGCCTCGCTTCCGCTTGCGGAGGTTATCGTGGATGCATTGGCATGGATGCTTATGAAATAGTCCGCTCCCCAGTTGTTGGCGTCCGTGACCCGCAGGGCAAGGCTTTCCGCGTTGGTGGTTCCGAGCGATGTTTCCGGAGTGGGTCTTGATAGCCTTACCTCGTAGTTCGGATCAGCTGCGAGAAGCTGGGCTGTAAGTATTCCGACCTCGTAGTTTATGTCCTGCTCTCTCAGTCCGTTGCCCTCAGCTCCGGCGTTTGGATTAGACGGGTTGTGACCCTGGTCTATATAAATTTTTATTGCCATGTAAAAGCCGTCCTTTCGTGACCGATATTGACTTTGGCGGGCGTTTCGTACGTGCCGCATTACCATACTATGCCGCGCGTGTTTTCTTTGCCAGCGCGGGGGAGCGCACGGCTCCGGGAGAACTGATATACAATGAAGCTTGAAATAAGAAGGCTTTTAAGCCGCACACGGCGTGCCGTTGACGATTACGGCATGATTAAAGACGGCGACAGGATAGCTGTGGGTGTTTCCGGCGGGAAGGATTCGCTTGCCCTTCTCTGCGCCCTGAGCGAAATGCGCAGATTTTATCCGTCTGAGTATTTTCTGATCGCGCTAACCGTTGATATGGGCTTTGCAGGGTGCGATTATTCCGAGATTACATACCTTTGCAACGAACTCGGAGTGGAGCACCGTATAATAAAGACAAATCTTGCAGAAATAATTTTTGATATTCGCAAAGAGTCCAATCCCTGCGCGCTGTGTGCAAGGATGCGCAGGGGAATGCTGCATGACGCGGCAAAAGCAGCAGATTGCGGCAAGCTCGCTCTCGGACATCACTATGACGACGTGCTTGAAACTTTCATGATGAACCTTTTCAATGAGGGAAGACTTGGCAGCTTTTCCCCGGTCACTTATCTTGACAGGAAGGACATAACTGTAATACGACCGTTGGTCTTGACAAAAGAAAATGAAATAACATCGTTCATATCCGGAAACGGCATAAAAGTGGTAAAAAGTCTCTGCCCTGAGGACAAACAGACCGACAGGGAAAAGTACAAAAGACTGCTTGACTCACTCGAAGCAGAAAACGACGGGCTCAGGCACAGGGTATTCACAGCACTTAAAAACTCCGGTATTTCAGGTTATGCTGTGCAGAAGGCAGCGCCTTCGGGTGCCGGTACAGCTTCGGGTGCCGGGAAAGCTTCGGGTGCCGGTACAGCTTCGGGTGCCGGTACAGCTTCGGATGCCGGGAAAGCTTCGGAAGACGACAAATGCCGCAGAGCTTGAGTCGAAGGCAACATCTTCAACCGAAACGTCCGTGGACCTTTGAGCAAAAAGCCTTAAGTATTTTCAACAAAACAAACGTAAATCAGACTGAAATTTTAAAACAAAGGAGAGGAAAGAAAATGAACGAAGTTCTTGACTGTCTTAAAACAAGAAGAAGCATAAGGTCATATGATGAAAGGCAGGTGCCCGACGACGTTCTTGCCATGATACTTGAAGCGGGCACATATGCTCCTACGGCAATGAACAGGCAGATACCGGTAATGGTGGTCCTGCGTAAGAAGGAGGACATAGAAGAGCTCGAAAAAATGAATGCCGCGGTGATGGGCCGTCCGGGAAGCCATCCGTTTTACGGCGCCCCGACAGTTGTCGTTGTTCTTGCAGATGCCTCATTCGGGACATGGGTTGACGACGGGGCACTGGTGATGGGGAACCTTATGAACGCAGCTCATGCCCTTGGCGTCGGCTCGTGCTGGATAAACCGGGCAAGGGAGGAGTTTGATTCCCCGGAAGGAAAAGCGCTTCTTAAAAAATGGGGGCTTTCTGAAACCTTGCGCGGCGTGGGTCACTGCATTCTGGGATACGCTAAGGAAGTGCCTGAGGCAAAGAAGAGAAAGGACGGCTATATCGTCTATATCGACTGAGGCGCTGACGCTCCTGTGCTCAGTACGGCGCTTCGCATGCGTGTGCTTCGGCGTGGAGCTTTACTGATAAACGGTATATCGTCGCATAAAGCAAACGACCCGGTCGTGCGACCGGGTCGTTTGCTTTACACAAAACACAAAATCGGGGATATATACTTCAAGTTTTGCCGGACGGCTGAACCGATCGGCTTACCGTTGTTTTAATATGTAATTGTCAGGTCTCCCTGACAACTTCGTGACGGCTCTGTCAGTCTATTATGAATCTTTCAAACTTCGAGTAGTCGTCATTTTCCATAAGGAGGTAAAGATCATTCCACTGCATTTTCTTCGCTACCATGACGCCCAGCAAGCTCTTGGCGTTAATGCAATAGTCGTCGTTGCAGCAAATCATTACCTTGCCTTTGCAGGTACCTGCCGCGTTTACAAAATCTCTTATGTCCGAAGCGGTAACCAGCTCGATTTTGTATCTGTGCATCGTTGATGTCAGATTAGCGTTCACTTTTATCACTCCTTTCCTGTTGACACCTGCATTATAGCACTGGATTTTTTTGGCGTCAAGAGGTTTTTACAAAATAATTGCGATTCTGCTTTTTGTATTAAACTCACAAAAAATTAAGCTTAATTTTGTGCAACAATACCACAAAGCGCTTGCCTTTGATTTTGTCACCAAGGAACGCACAAAACAAAAGGTTGTGTAAAATAAATAATTGGCACCTGGCAAATTATTCGCATGAGGAAAAAAACAGTTGATTGTTTGTGCATAATGATTATATAAAATGTTTTTCACGAAAATTCGTCTTTTTTTGTTAAGAAAAGTCGATTTTAAAGGCAAAGAACTAATTATATAATATTGCTCCGTTTTTTGGCTGCTTTCAATGGCGTAAAAGACTTTTCAGAATTCGTCTGCGCCGGTTGCCTGCGGGCTCCGTAAAACTGGGTTTCAAAGCGATTGCCGATAGCTTCAGCCATACTGACGGAAAATGCTTCCGCTTACAATGTTGTGAAAATCCGTTCCGTTTGCACGCGATTCTCATTATTTCAGTCTCTGGTTCGTGTCTTGAGTTTGTTATTGTACTCAAGACCGGATAACCGCCGTGTCACTTTGCGCTTTTCTTCATTAATTTACTGAATTTGCCGATGAGCGCTGGCTGCGACGGCAAATATCAAACTGTATATCCGCCAAATTTTGTACAACTACTTGACAAACAGAACTGCAGTGTGTATAATTAATCCTGCGGCGGGAAAAACGTCACATATTTACCTGGATAAGCTGTTGTCCCGGACAGGTTGTGCGCGCCGGCGCGTGTCATAAATATCAAGGAGGCGTAGCTCAGCTGGTCAGAGCGCACGGTTCACATCCGTGAGGTCATGGGTTCGAGCCCCCTCGTCTCCACCAATCAGGTATTGGACGAACACCTACTTTTTTGCAGGTGGCTTTGCCGTGAAATGTTCAATCTGATACCAAAGCAGAAAACGCCGTCTTGGATTTGTTCCAAGGCGGCGTTTTGTGTATGACGGGCATATCAATGCTCTGCGGTGAAAGTCCGCTGGGAGGTAGTTACCGACCAACCCGAAAGCGACTCCCAAGGTTTACACCGTGAGGTGTAGGCGAGAAGAAGGGATAGCGAAATCGTAGCCTGACGAACAGAAACTCGGTACGAAGGCGTGATAGGCGGATAAGTTGGCTAGAAGCAACGAAGTCCAAAAGGTAACCGTAACCCTATTGCGTAAACCGAGCAGGTAGACGAGGAAAGAGTATTGGTTTATAACCATCATATTTTCAGAAACTATCCCGATTCCATGACGCTGAAGGATGTTGCAGACGCGCTCGGAATCAGTACAAAACTTGCATCCCGTTTGGTACGGGAGGGAGAGATCTTCGGTGTGAAGGTCGGCAGAGAGTACCGCGTCGCCAAGACCACCGTAATGGAATTTATACAGGACCGAAGCATCGCCCGTCCCATTCGTCCCACACGGAAGACAATGCCTGCCGCAATCATCTGAAGCAGCGGTTTTCTCAGGACGCCCCGAATCTGGTCTGGGTCAGTGACTTTACTGATATCAAAGCAGGCAGAAAATGGTATGATCTCTGCGTCGTCATCGACCCGTTCTCCCGCAAGGTTGTCTCGTGGCAGCTCTCGGACAAGGCGGACACCGCTCTGGTCATGAATGCCTTTCGGAAAGCCTATGAAAAGAGGGGAAGGCCTCAGGGACTGATGTTCCATTTCGATCGCGGAACGCAGTATACAGCCGAGCCTTTCAGAAAACTTCTGGACGAGCTCCATGTGGTCCAGTCCTTTTCCAAGAAGGGGTATCCTTTCGACAACGCGGTCTGCGAGAGCTTTTTCAGACAATTCAAGCGGGAGGAGGCGGATCGGAGGACCTACCGTTCCAGGCAGGAGCTTTATTTGGCTGTCTTTGAATACATCGAGGGCTTCTACAATTCACACAGGCCTCATGCGTCTTTTGGCTGGCTGACCCCGGATCAGGTCGAGGCTGTCTTTGGCAGTTAATTTACTTTGTATTTTCTTTCTCATTTCTTGTCCATTTTTTTGACTATAGGCCAGAATTAAATGAGTATCGTGAACACCTTCGGTATCGTGAAGATGCAAAACCTTCAAATGCTTTCCGATCGTAAGAATCTCCCTATACTGATCCTTCCCCGTAATATTGGCATGCCCCGAATCATAGCAAATACCAAAGCACTCCACACCTGCAAACTCATTTAACTTTTCAGTAAGACGAACAAGATAATCGGCATTGGACGCGCTGATTGATCTAATGCGTCCCTTGTAATAGTGGTAAGCATTTTCCAAACACATTACAACGCTAGCCGACCGTTTCCATTCCGGTGCATTTGCCAAGCACATTCCAATAGGTTTTCTCAACCGATGACGCACCGTTTCCCTCTGTAATCGAATCTCCCAAAAACAATGCTTTCAAACCCTTTAGTTCCATTTTTTCAGTTCTTTCTCAAGTCAAAATACATAGTCAAATTTCATGCCTTTCCAAAAGCGTTGCCACTCTGCAGGCTCTCATATACGCAAGCGTCAGATATTGCGCAACCGGCATCTCTTTGTAAAAATCGTTTTCGTGTCTGTCAGGCTTTGACAAGCGGTTCAGTTCAAAGGTCAGGACGCCGTTATAATTGCACCGGTTCAATCGGTCAGCGATATCCGCCCAATCGGCGATCCCGTCAAACGGGAGCAGATGCAAATCGTCTATCCATGTCGTCTCTCCCTCATAGTCCCGAATGCCGAGATTGTCATTCAGATGCGTAGCAATCAGGTTGTCCCCGTAAAGTGCAAGCAGATCCTTTGAGTGGTTGTAACACATCTCGTGACCTGTGTCCCAGCAGAAGCCAACCGCAGGACTGTCCCCGAAGCGTTCCATCACCGCCGCCAGATACTCCTCGCCCTCGGTGTTTTCAAACGCGACTTTGACACCGAGCCGCTCCGCTTCCGCCACAACCTTTCCGAAATTCTCCAATCCGCGCTCGTTCGGGGAATGATCCTGAAAGCCGATAAAGGTATGCGCCACCATCATCGGAATGCCGTTTTCCGCACAGGCACGGAGGCAGTCCATCAGCTCCGCGGCCGCTTCCTCACCCGTTTCCCACATCTCCTTCATCCTGCCAAACGGCGCATGAACCGATTGGTATATCATGCCGATTTCATCAGCAATCTTCTTTTGCGCTTTTATATCCGCTCGGCTCGTATAATCGACAAAAAAACCGTCAAAGCCGATTTTACGGAACAGCCTGATCTGCTCCGGCACCGGCAGTTCAAACTGATCATTCGTTCCTATACAGAGTTTTCTTTTCCACATTGTATGATTCCTTTCTCAATCCAGCGTCCGCAGGAACCGGATGCACCGTCCGACCTCTTCGGGTCCGGTCGGATCCAAGCTTTCGGATTCCATCACCATCAGCACGCCGTTCCGCTTTGCCCAATCGTGAATCTGTGCAATCGGAGCTTTTCCCTCGCCGAGCGCTTTCCCCTGCACATCATCCTGCACGCGGTCAAAAGTTCTGCACTCCGGGGCACAAGGGATGCCATCCTTCAGGTGAATGACACGAATGCGGTTCTTGTGCGCTTCCAGAAATTCAACCGGATCCACACCTGCGTTGAATGCCCAGAAGGTATCTACCTCCAACTCAACCTTTGTCCGCGCAAGGATTTCATTTTCGGCAATTTTCCCGTAAGGAGTCAGCATGAACTCCCGCGAATGATTATGATAGCCGAGTCGGATGCCGGCAGCCGCCAGCTTTTCCTGCGCGCAGTTGAGCATAGTAATGACATCTTCCATCTTTTCTTCCGTTTCCCATCCCGCAACCGGAACAATCAGGTTGTCACAACCCGATTGCCTGATGGTATGCAATGGTGTCATCAATCCGATCCAAATGGATTGCCGTGTGCGTTCCAGAGCAAATCAACCCGTATTCCTCCAGCCACCGCTTGACGTCTTTCGCGGGGTGATTGAAAAATCCGGCAAACTCCACGTAACGATAACCGAGCTCCGCAACCGTCCGCAAAGCTTTTTGAAAATCTTCCTGTGCGACATCCCGCAGCACTTTCGCTAAATACTACTTCCATTTTGTTACTTCCTCTATATCCCTATATATAAAACTGCAAACTTTATTTTGACTCATCAATTTCTCGCTCAAAGATCGAATACTTCCAGTCATCAGTTCCGGAAATCAAACGCCAACCCTGTTTTCCATATTCGTTGAGTTTCTCAATATACCGATCCAGCTTAATATGAACATTAAATGATGGCTCTGCGCTTAAATCAACTGTCATATACTCATACTTCTTCATAACAAACCGCCTTCCTATGTATAAGTCTTTATGAAAAATTTTTCATTATATCCGCAACAAACTGTGTCTGCTGCTTTCTCAAATACGATTTCACAAAGGGCTTCAGCAACCATTTCTTCGCTTCCACTTGTTCCGTAAAATCAATTTCTGTTTCATCGCCTTTTGCAGTGAAAATGCCAGTCCAATGACCTTTCATATTGCTGTTTTCCATATCAAATTCCCATCGTCTGTATGGCTCAACAAGCGTCACGGTAAAGGTCGTCGGGTAACCTTCTTTGGTGTATTCAATAAATTTCTTATCGCTGATAACTTCTGCCTTGCTCAAATCGCTTCTCCAAGCTCCGTAATTTTCAATATCCAACACCAGCTCCCACACTTTTTGAAGTTCGCCGGGGATTAGCGCTTTTATATTTGAAGTCGCCATTTTCACACTTCCTTCCCCAAATCAATCGTATTTTTCGATATGTACCGTTGCAATCGCAGATTGATTCGGCTTTCCGGTAACAAGGTCTTGTGGCGCAGGAATCAACATCATAAATCCGTCCTTGCCATATCGCTGTTCATACCCCTGTGCATATACTTCCTCAACAGAAATGTGCTGCACCTGCCCGATCACCATAGCAGTAATTCCAGCGCCGCTTAAATCCTGTATCTCTTTCAAGGTACATTCCATACTGAGAAACGCCTCATTGATTACAGGTGCGTGAATCGTTTTGGCATTGGCAATCGTAAAGCCTCCTGCTGCAAATTCGTCATCGTCTATTTCGTTGTGATGAATGGTGTTTACCAAATTATCATAATAGCTTATCGGAAGGAAGTTGATGCAAAAGCATTTTTCCCTTTGGATATTGGCGTAGGTATGAGTATGTTGGTACAAGTTACCCATCACGGCGAAGAAGGCTGTCTTATCTCCGTGGAAGCAGCTCCAAGAATGAAAGCATACATTCGGCTTGCCGTTTTCTTTCCAAGTGGTAATGGCAAACAGAGCGGTCGGTATTCCTGCTGTTACCTCAAAATGGTGAAACAATTCAAATTCCTCCGGATAGGCAGGTTTAAAATACTGCGGGAAATCCTTTTCAATCGCTATCTTCATCGCTGTACCTTTCAAAAATCACAGTTTTTCTACATCTTCCACATAGATGGAAACCTCACCGCATTTCGGGCAAATTGCCACCTTCGGCTTTCCGATCCGACCGCCGAACAGCTTATTTTCGTCTGACGACATTACAATCCCGTATCCTGCGCCTTCTACTTTGATGGTGCAGTTTTCTTTCATTTCAGTTCCACATCTGAGACATTTTCTCATCAATAAATCCTCCGTTTCATTTTATGGATTTTCCGTCAGCTAAGCCGCCCCGTTATGTTCTAAGTCTAAAGGTTTTCGGCGCAAGGCGGTATACCAAAATGCTGGCAACAATACTGTAAAGTACGCAGAATACAATCGTCATAATTCCAAAGATCATAATCGGCATACGGAGCTGCATTAAGGCAAAGCAGGCGACATAGGTTACTGACAAAACAATACGGTATGTGCCGCTTTTCAGTTCCGTCCCTGCATTGTAAGGCTGGAGCAGATAGTAAATCGTCAGGTAATGAATCGAGAAAAACAGGCTCATACACAGGATGGAAACAACCAGCACTACATAGTTCAGCGGATTGTCCGTCCCTCCGGTGGCAAACAGGATCAGCGCCAGTCCGATACCGATCACGAGCGCCGGAACAGCGTTGATTTTCATAATCTCACGCAGGCGAATCTGAAACAGCCGCAGGATAAAGCTCGGCTGCTTATAAAACGAATAGGTCAGCAGGCTGTGATCGCAGTTCATAAAAAGCGCCTGTGTAAAGTTCGTGCCACGGTTGATAGCGTACATTATAAATACAAAGTACGGAAGCCAAGTCATCACGATTTCGTTAATGACGGTTTTTTCTTCGGGCAGCAGATAGACGCCTGCCAGCACGGCGGCGACAAGGAAAGCGCACACATAGGAAATCTTCTTTGTCGAGTTCCAGAGTATCTTTTTATGCCTTTTGATAAACAGCTCATTCAGATACTCGAAGCCCTTGCGGTTGCTGCTAATGGAAGTATCTGCGGATATTTTCTTTTCATTTGCCTGTTTGATAAGCTTTGTCTGTGCCGTGCTGTCCATCTGATTGGTCAATCCGGCTAATAATTCCTTGTTGATTGCGTAATAATCACGGAAGGTAGTGAGCCTTGTGATACTTGCCATACCAAGGGGAATACACGCTAAAAATATAACCATTGGTACGACCGCAGGCAAAGCAAAACCAAAGGCGGGCGGAGCATAGGCTGCGGCTAAAAGCAGGGCGATACAGCACCACACATATTTGGACAGCTTATTTTCGTTGTAGCCAAATCCCCTTTTCTCATAATCCCACAGGGTAACAGCCGCCGCAAACAGCTTCATACCCGCTATGCAAAGGGGCAGGAGCAGACAAAACCACAAAGGTACGCCTCTGTCCATACCGAACAGAATCGTAAAGGGCAAAAAGCCCACAACGACCTTCAGGATGGAGTAGAAATAGTTTACAAGCGTATATTCTCGTGCGTCCATTTTCATCAGGATCATCGCATAATATTTATCCTTTGTCGGATTGAAAAGGTGTGTGTTTACAAAGCTGCCGATTACCGTGAGAATCAGCAGGATATGCAGGAACACTTCATTCTCCGGCAGACCTTTATAAAGAATACCTACGCCGCATACCATCGTGACAAAGTAAAGGAACTTGCCGAGAAATGCAGATACAATTTCCCACAGTACGGACAGAATGTTCGCAAAAACTTTCAGTCCCTTTACTTGATACAGCGTTGCCGGAAGCAGCCGCTTTAAGAGAGGTATCTGCTTTAAGGAAAACAGGATACCGTTGACACGGTATGTATTTTTTAGGGAAAAAGATATTCTGAGCGTCTTATTCATTTTCTTCCTCCCTGAGTGCCGCAATGATTTTATCCTTAAATTCCCGGCTATTAAGATCGGTTTTTTCTACGACCTCCAGCTCGCCGTGATTAAGCAGCACAATCTCATCGCAGAGGTCAAGCGCCAAATCCATAATATGAGTGGAGAAAATGGTAATGCGGTCTTGTTTCAGTGAACGGAGCAGTTGTTTCATTTCTTCCGCCACAACCACATCAAGGGATGTCAAAGGCTCGTCGAGCAGCAGGATATTCGGCTGAGCGATGATATTGATGAGCATTTGCATTTTGTTTTTCATACCGTGGGAGTAGTCCTTGAGCAGTTTATCCCTGTCCTCCGGCTCAATACTCATATAGTCAAAATACTCGTCAATGCTTTTCGGATTTTTGATAGACTTCTCGTTGATGTCCATAAAGAACTTCAAAAACTCCCTGCCTGTAAGAAACTCCGGTACAGTAGGGGTAGAGAGTACATATCCAATATCCTCTGCGGCTACCTCACGGCGAACGCCGTTTTCATCTATATAGAAATTGCCGCTGTCCGCCTTCAAATCCCTGTTCAAACAGTTAAACAGCGTTGTTTTTCCAGCGCCGTTTCTGCCGAGCAGCCCATAAATTTTCCCTTCATCAAATGTAAAATCAATATCTCTGAGAACTTCCTTTTTCTCAAAGCTCTTTGATAAATGCTCAATCACAAATTTCATAATATCCTCCGTCACATCTTATGCTGGTAATATGCCATCAAAATAAAGTCAAGGATTGTTTTCAGCAGGAAAGCGCCTACAAGAGTAAGAACAGTCCATATGGGTGCGTCGAAAAAAATACATACCCAAGCACCTGCCATCAGCAGCCAGTGCAGTATCTCTCCGGATATTGCCTGCGCTTTGCTGCGAATGAGTTGATTGCGCTCATCTTTTTCCTCAATCTCATTGATTTTCATCAAATCGGGATTTTTTGCGCCCCACAGAGCGACGCACCATTTCGCAATCCCATAGCCGAACAATCCGGCACCTATACCGATCATTGCGCCGCTTTGCGAATCGCTCAAACAGTCCTGCAAAAGAAACCTTGCGCTCAGAGCCAAAGCAATGCCGACTATACCGATTACAAGATATATTCCGGTTTTCTTCTTCATTGCTTTCCCTCCTCGTAAATGAAAATATCTTCAATACTCATATCAAAATACCGTGCAAGCTTAAACGCCAATGTAATTGAAGGATTGTATCGTCCGTTTTCTAACGAGCCGATGGTCTGCCGGGATACTTCCAGTGCGGCAGCCAGTTCTTCCTGCTTGATTCCCCGTTCTTTCCGAAT
>CALXXF010000034.1 GCA_944392615.1 uncultured Clostridia bacterium | reverse complement strand
ACGATTTTGGATAGATGTATTGAAGTAAAAAGAATTTTGATCGCCTCCATCAACACTGCAAAAGAAAATCAATAAAAACGGAGATTTCGAGAGATTTCTCCGCTTTTTTCGACTCTGAAGTTTTTTGAAATTTTGTAGATGCATTTCGGGGTTTTCCAACCTGTAGACAGATTTGAACCAGCTAAAGCCTTCCTCCGGAAGGATGGTGGCACTCGAAGCGTGACGGAAGTAGCCCGCGCAACTTTGAAATTTGATTAACTTTATGACAACGAACTCTCTCAGTCGACTGCGTCACCAGTTCCCTCCTAGAGGGAGCCTTACAACAATCGCTTGCAAACGGTCGAAATGTTTACAACTTTGCGGTTATTGAAAATGAAAATCATCTGTGTTATAACATAGCCACAGAAAGGAAGTGAACTGATGTACCACCTAAATAAATTTTGCAATATTATCTTTGAATTGAGAAAAGAACACGGTTGGACGCAGACCATGTTGGCTGAAAAGCTGGGGATAGCCCCACAATCTATTTCTAAGTGGGAATGTGGCATAGGATACCCTGATGTCACTTTGTTTCCTCTGATCGCTGATCTTTTTGGTGTTGACATTGGTGTTCTTTTCGGACAAAGCAAAGAGGAGGATGAGAGTATGAATCACGACAACGAAAAGAAGTTTGTTTTCGAACCGCTTCGTCGTGTTGAGTTTCTTGTGAGTAACGAATGTGATATTAGAGTTACCGAAAAAGAAGGTGAAAAGGCGCATCTTGAGATAAACGGCGATAATTCCTTTATTGAATTTTTAGGAATTGAAAATAATAACGGTGTCCTGCGAATCAATGTAAAAAACCCCACAGGCAGCGACACGAAATGGATTCCATACGACAGGGGGAATTATAATAAACGAAACATGATAACGCTCCACACTGGAAAAGAGCATTGCAAAATTTATGTTATCAATTACCTTGATCTCAATTGCTATGAAAGTGAAATAGATGATCATATCAACCAGTGGATATTTATGAAAGAACGATTGTAATTTATCTCTTGTTACATAGACTTCGTTTACAAGAATGGCGTTAAAAGTCTGGTAGATCGCGGATATTTTTAACTCCCATCATCGCCAAGGACTTAGTCTGCCCTTGCACGAAGCAGTGCATCTAAATCGTATACTCGAAGTTTTTCGTCTAAATCGGAGTCACGTCACAAATCCCCGAGGGCTTGTTCTCGGGGATTTACTTTTTCACTTTTCACTCTTCACTTTTCACTAACTCGGGGATTTGGCAAGGTAAGAGGTAATAGTGAATAGTGAAGAAGTAAGGTAGCTTCTCGCGGTGGCGAAAAGCCATTTTTCATTATAAAGGTTGAAAAGTAAGAGGTTTTATTGGTATAATGGAGAAAAGTAGAGTAAGGAGGCAGGTACCATGTCCGAAAGTCCTTTGATGATAAAATCGAAATCGTTCGCATTAGAGGTTGTTCGCGCTTGCAAGGTGCTACGAGAAGCGAAGTGTGAAAGTGCTTTGATCAATCAGTTTTTGCGTTCGGGAACGAGCATTGGTGCGAATATTCGTGAAGCATTTTATGCTCACGGGAAAGCGGATTTTGTGGCAAAATTACATATTGCCTTAAAGGAATGCTCCGAAACTGAATATTGGCTTGAGCTTTTGATCGAGAGCGGATATTACAACGATAAAACGATTTTGGATAGATGTATTGAAGTAAAAAGAATTTTGATCGCCTCCATCAACACTGCAAAAGAAAATCAATAAAACCGGAGAATTCGAGAGATTTCTCCGGTTTTTTCGACTCTGAAGTTTTTTGAAATTTTGTAGGTCCATTTCGGGGTTTTCAGTCTGTAGCCGGATTAGAACCGGCGAAATGCATTTATTGATATAGATTTCCCACAGAGCCAAAACTGTGGACAGATTCGAACCGCCACACAATTTCCGAAGCCTTTCAAAAAGCCTTCCCGTTCAAAAATTATTTACAAATCCATAGATGCAACGGTGTTTTGGACAGATTTGAACCTGCGAACGATTGAAAAAATATGTAGAATATGTTACAATATAAAAAACCTTCAAAAATCATTACACACTTTCAAATTTTTTGGTACTACTATTTATGAAGGGCCTTTCAATACGCGAGGAAGGAGGCGAGTTATGGAACTTCAAAGTAAACAAACGGCAAAAATACCGATGGACGATGAAAAAATCGTTGAGCTTTATTGGGAACGCGACGAAAAAGCGATTGAGGAAACCGATTTCAAATACAAGAAGTATCTGTTTTCTATTGCTTACAACGTTGTTCACGATAGGCTTGACTGCGAGGAATGCTTGAACGATACATATCTTGGTGCTTGGAACGCAATACCTCCATCAAGACCTCATGCATTGAAGGCATTTCTTACAACGATCGCAAGAAGAATTGCGATCAAACGCTACCACAGCAATTCAAGGCAGAACGTAATACCTTCCGAAATGACGGTGTCCTTGTCCGAGCTTGAAGATTTCGTAGCAGGTGATGGAGATGTCAGTGCAGATTTCGATGCCGAGAGGTTTGGACACATCATCAGCGACTTTGTTCGCTCGCTTTCCGAGCGCAGACAATTCATATTTATGAGCAGGTACTACGTTGCCGATCCCATTGATACGATTGCAAGTGACTTGAGCTTGAGCCGTTCAATGGTAAACAAGGAGCTTGCCGCCATCAGAAGTGCCTTGAAAGAAAAACTTGAAAGTGAGGGTTATTCTATATGAAAAAGAAAGAATGGAACGAAGGTCTGAATCACATTGATCCCGACCTTGTTGAAAAATACGTTGAGCAAAAGGATAGGCTCAGACAAAAGAACAAAAAGCCCAAAGGAGTATGGCTTCGCTTCGGAGCAATCGCGGCTTGCTTCTTGTTAATTGTAAGCGCGGTCATCGTAGTGCCGATGCTGCGAGAGGATGATCCGGGCGTTATTCCGAATCCGGGGACAACGGATGATGATAATAGACCGAATATACCGATTGTCAATGTTCAAGTACCATCGTATGCACCGCAATATTACGGAAGTGAGTCGAGTGTAAACAGTTCGTCAAGTTTCGAACAAGCAGATATTGTGACAAGCGGAATATCCGTTACTGCACGTTTTGTAGAAGCACTTCCCGACACCTACACGTTCTTTGATGATTGGCGGCAAGTAGAGTTTCGCCTTTTGAGGATGGAGGTAATAACTGTTCTTGAAGGTGCGAAAATGACCGAGGAGTTCTTGTTTATTGTTCCTGACCTATACATGACTGATTACAGTATATACGATAAATTGGTTTTCAAAGATATCGCGCAATATGGGTATGAATATTCTCTCGTTTATAACAAAACCAAAGGGTGCGCTGAGCAGCTTGAAATGGTTCTTTTCGGCTATATGAATACTACCTTCAATTCGTTGGGCATAAATGTTATGGCGTTTGGGTCGGACGACCTTTTTGATATGAGGTTATGGAATTCAACCGAGGGTTGGGTAACGAGTACACATTATACTGTGGAGTATTTTGGAACTGAGTACTACCAAAACTACACACTACAAGATGCCGAAGAGGAAGCACGTAATTCCGGACATGGAGAAGATTACTATTATGTTCATTCTCTTGCTGATGTAAACGGTGAATCCGCTGAGACACTTGATTATATCAAGTCTTTTGAAAATGGTGTTTATGTGACAACACTCGGTGGTAGAAAACTCTTTTACGGCCCGGAAGTTCAGCTTGGATTCCGAAGATATATCAATGGATTTGCAACCAATGAAAACGGAATGATTTATGCCGATAGCGTTAATTGGTCAAATGCACGTTTTTCAAAAGAAGATGAACAAAATCTTCCCGACCTACAAGCGGCTGTTGCTGCCGTTATAAGTACGTTTGAGGCAGGCGAAATAAAGCCCCCTCATTTACAAAACGCAAATCAAGAGAAGCTGAAAAGCTCCGGCGTTTTTGGATGGTATGCCAAAACTGCAAATGGAGTTATAGGTGTGGTTCGGGTGTCATGGTATTACGAGGATAGAGATTTGAGTCATTATTATGATGGCAGGTATTTTGACGACGCATATTATATCATCGAATACGGATCTAATGAGTGCGTACCGATTGATAAAGATGCTTTGTCCGATAGGATTGGTGCTGATTATGAGAAATCATATATTTATGCAGGCGAATACGATGAGTACGGAAAAGTTCGAGATATGCAAGTTCCAATGCCATAAAAGTATATAGCCGAAAACTATTCAAGGCGAGCGTATTTTGCGCTCGCCTTTTCGATTGTTCACACATTTTTCTAAAAAATATGCTATAATATTTCTGAAAAGTGTAAGATTTCAGTTTTTCATACGAATATAATAGTGAATCGATTCAAAAGAGAGGTGAGACTATGGAGGACAGTAAGTTACTTCGATTGCTACATAAAGACCCGAGCACCGGAATGGAACAGTTAATGAATCAGTATGCAGGTCTTGTTTATGCCGTTGTCAAAGGCAAACTTGCGGAGTCTTTCTGTGTTTCAACCGATATTGAAGATTGTGTGGCTGACGTGTTCAGCGAGTTCTACACCGAGCTTGACAAGTATGACCCGAAGATCTCAAGCATAAAGTCCTATCTGTGCGTGTTGGCTCGTTACCACGCGACAGATGTGGCGAGAAAACGTGAGAGACAACGCGGCGACGTTTCGCTTGACGATGAGGACAGCTTGCTTCAGATAGCCGATGATTTTACCGTGGAAGGAGATCTTGCCGAGGACGAGCTTCGCCGCGAGGTGTTGTCTGCGCTCAAGGGACTTGGCGAACCCGACTCAAGCATTATCATACGGAAGTATTATTTCGGAGAGTCGTCGAAGGAGATCGCGGATGTGCTGAAGCTGACGGTATCCAACGTGGATATGCGCACACACAGAGCCTTAAACAAATTACGAAAATTGTTTGGAGGTAAAGAAGTATGAAAAAGAAACTGAATGAAATATTTGACGAAGCAAAGCCGCAGGAGTTCGATCAGTTCTCAGATGAGCTGAACGCTCCCGAATTGCCCGATGAGGTACTTGCTTCTGTGAAGGGCAAGGTCTATGCAAAAACAAACTTAAAGAAAGAGGTGAAAACCACTAAAAGTGTATGGCTTCGCTTCGGAGCAATCGCGGCTTGCTTCTTGCTGATTGTAAGCGCGGTCATTGTTGTGCCGATGCTGCGGGAGGAGGACATTGGGATCGAGCCGTATATTCCCAATGGTGAACCATGGTCACCTATAATCGATTCAAGCGTCAGAGACATTGTGTTGAGCGCAGATGACGTTGGCAATGTGTTTGATGCGGTAATGGACAGCAATGGCACAAATCAATACACCCAAATATACACATCTTTGCCCGAATATTTAGGAATCACTCCATTACCGAATGCGGAATTCTTGCCTATCTACTCGACAAACAAAACAACTCCCTCCAAAAGCGAATTAATTGATTTTATTGCCGAATATTTGGATTCTGCTACCGAGTTTTTCGGAATCAATGAAAAAAACTATGAAATAAAAAAGGATGAGATGTGGAACGGTGATGCTTTTTTTAAGGCAGAAGTAAGCGAAAATAAAAAAGGTGTTCGTTTCACGGCACGAAACAATTCACTATATTTCCATTATTATAGCATTGGTGAAAGACGGTTAGAAATCAATGGTGGAAAAGTTTCAATTTTAGAATCCGATACCGATGAGCAAATAAAGGAAAAGTTGGAGAATACAATCACATATGTGTGTAATTCATTTGGCAAGCATTATACGGATATCAAGATTTGTAGAGATTATTCGTATCAACAGTTAAAAACGATAACAGTTTATCTGTATTCAACGGAAGAAACTATATTTCCTTCAAATTTCTCCAAAGAGCCCATGACATCTGACTATATTTCGTTAACCTTTTATACAGATTGGGGCAGTGGCACTTATTGTAATTGGGGTGGCTCCAAAGAGGAAGCTTTTCTATCGGATGTTTCACTTTACCAAACTTCGCAAAAATGGAATGACTATTATAAGATCGATTCCAAAGCAAAAATGTTAACATTGGAAGAGGCTGAAGGTCTTCTTGAAAAAGGGTATGTGTTTGGCGGTCATTCTTGCCCACTTTGCATGGCTGCACAGCCCGAAGTCGATTTCAGTGATTATACTTGTGTCGATATAGAGTATGTTTCCGATGAAAATGGGAATATGTGTATTCCGTTCTATGCTTTTTACAAACATATTGGTAAAAATGAATACGGCATAGACACTTACGCAAAGACCTATGTTCCGGCGGTGCAAGTGAGTGGATATGAGGAATATTTTGAAAGTCAAAAGGATAATCACAAGAACAACTGGTATGTTGATGAAGTAGGATAATTGACAATAATTGTGAGTAAGGCGAGCGTATTTTGCGCTCGCCTTTAGATATTACATAGACCTCGTTTGCGCGCATGGCGTTAAAAGCCCGGTAGGTCGCGGATACTTTTAACTCCCATCATCGCCAAGGGGTTAGTCTACCCTCTACAAAATTGCCGTGCATCTAAATCGGACACACACGGTTTCGCATCTAAATCGGACACACATCACATACTGACGCGTCAATTTAAATGCCGCGACGAAAACAAGAGAAAAGCGGAGATTTCGAGAGATTTCTCCGCTTTTTTCTACAACAAATGAACGCGATTATAAAACTACTGCTTGACATTAATTGGCGGATATGGTAGAATTAGCGATGTCGGGTTTTGATGAAGAAGTAAAAATTATCAATATCTGATAATAATTTCTAAATAAGGAAAAGGTTGATAAATGACATTCATCCAAGAAAACTTTGGCTTTCTGTATGAAAATTTCTTAGAGATAACATGGCAATCGGTGGTAATGTGGATCATCGGGGGACTGCTCATATTTCTCGCAATAAAGAAGCAGATGGAACCGACGCTTCTTTTGCCCATAGGATTCGGAGCAATACTGGTCAATCTCCCTCTTTCCGGAGCCATAGGCGAAACCGGAGCTCTAACAACCCTCTATAATGCCGGTATCGCGAACGAACTGTTTCCTTTGATCCTATTTATCGGAATAGGCGCGATGATAGATTTCGGACCGCTTCTTTCAAACCCAAAGCTGATGATATTCGGCGCCGCGGCTCAGTTCGGAATATTTTTCACCCTGTGTACGGCGTCTATGTTCTTTGACATAAACGACGCCGCCTCAATAGCTATAATAGGCGCGGCTGACGGTCCCACATCAATAGTGGTGGCGAACAAGCTCGGTTCTTCGTACCTCGGTGCCATCACAGTCGCAGCGTATTCATATATGGCGCTCGTACCGATAATCCAGCCTCCGATAATAAAGCTCCTCACCACAAAGAAGGAGCGTATGATACGCATGCCGTATAAGAGCGCATCTGTTTCCAAGACTACAAAAATACTCTTCCCTATTATAATAACATGCATCGCGGGCTTCATATCTCCGGAATCGGTGACCCTCATAGGCTTTTTGATGTTCGGTAACCTTATAAGGGAATGCGGAGTCCTTGATTCCCTCTCCGAAACGGCGCAGCGCGTGCTCGCAAACCTCATCACACTCTTTTTGGGAATTACCATAGCGTCTCAGATGACAGCGGAGAAGTTTCTCGCTGTAGACACGCTGATAATACTTGGTCTCGGATTTTTTGCATTCGTCTTTGATACAGTCGGCGGTGTTCTCTTTGCCAAGATACTCAACCTTTTCCTCAAGCAGAAAATAAATCCCATGATCGGTGCGGCAGGAATATCTGCGTTTCCGATGTCGGGCAGAATAGTCCACCAGATGGGGCTTAAGGAAGACCCCAGCAATTTCTTGCTTATGCACTCGATAGGCGTTAACGTTTCCGGGCAGATAGCATCTGTCATAGCGGGCGGCCTTATCTTGAATTTCTTCATGTAAGGAGGATTATAAAATGCCTTTTGTAGCTCTTTTTGAGATGAATGCTATGAATTTCGTAACAAATCTCTCATACATGGCCAAGGGAATGCTCGGTATATTTATAGTAATGATCCTTGTCATGGCTCTGACATACCTTATTAATTTTCTTTTCAAGAACAGAAATAACAAACAATAATGTCACCTAATGAAAGCCGCCGCATGGCGGCTTTTTTTTCGTGTGTGGTCTTTTGTGTATGGCATTTAATGAAGTTTTTTTGGGATATGGAAAAGAAAAACACAAAAATAAACAAAAATGTATATTGAAAAATTGTTTTACCGCGTGTAAAATCAAAGTATCAGTACTTTTGGGGGTGTTGTTCTGAAATATTTTGCAGCTATAGATATAGGCGCGTCAGGTGGAAAACTCTTTATATGCTCTGTGCCCGAAAACAGCGCTTCATCACCTGAACGGATATCTTTCGAAGAGATATACCGCTTCGGAAATTCCGTATACAGCGACCCTGCTTCAGGACATCTGTGCTGGAATGTGGAGCACATTCTCGATGAGATTATAAAGGGACTGTCTTTGTGTAAAGAAGCGGGAAAGACACCTGAATCAGTAGGGATAGATACCTGGGGAGTGGACTATGTTTTGCTTGACGACAACGACCGCACTCTGGCTCCCGTATTTTCATACCGCGATAACGCAAGGGCCGCAAGAGCGGGCGAAGTTAGCGAAATAATCCCGCACGAGAGATTGTACGAACTTACCGGAATACAGTATCAGCCTTTCAATACCGTGTATCAGCTGTTTGACGACAGGAAGAGCGGTCGTCTTGATAAAGCAAAGACTTTTTTACAAATACCGGACTATCTTTCCTTCAGACTCACCGGGAAAAAGAAAAACGAATATACAAACGCAACAACCACATCGCTTGTAAATGCCGGTACGGGAACGTGGGATGAAGGTATACTCTCTGCTTTGGGAATAGACCGCTCCTTATTTCTCCCTATCTCTGAGCCCTGTCAGAAAACAGGAAGATTTCTCCCTGATATTGAAAAAAGGGTTGGCTATTCTGCAGACATTGTATCGGTGCCGTCGCACGACACCGCGAGCGCGTTTGCACTTGCGTGCGCTGCTTCAGCAGACAGTGCAGTCATTTCCTCAGGCACATGGAGTCTTGTCGGAACCGAAATTGCCCGTCCCATTCTCGACGAACGTGCCCGCAGTGCAAACTTTACAAATGAAGGCGGGATAGACGGCAGCTTCCGCTTCCTCAAAAATATAATGGGAATGTGGCTTATACAGCAAATACGAAAGCAAGAGGCTCCGACAAGCAGCTTTGATGAGCTCATGGAGCTTGCACGCTCTTCCCGTTTCAAGGAAACATTTGATATCAGCTCTCCTACTCTTCTTTCTCCCGATAACATGGCAGACGCTGTGCGCGCACTTTTGAAAAAGCCCTGTCTTCCGCTTGCAGACGTCATGTCGTCTGTTTATATGACGCTTGCGGTGAGTTATCGTGACACAGTAAAAAGCATAGAGGATATAACCGGTAAGAAGATAAACTGCATACGCATAGTGGGCGGCGGCTCAGCCGACCGTTATCTCAATGAGCTTACAGAAGAAATATGTGGCAAGAAGGTGGTCGCAGGTCCCAAGGAGGCGACGGCGCTCGGAAATATCCTGTCTCAGATCATGCTCTGTTACGGTACTGACAGAGCCACGGCTCTTGAAAAACTCGGAATATGAAAGCAAATCGTCTTTTTTTCGCACCGATGATATTACCCTCGGTAACAAGCAACGACCTGGCGTTGCCTGTAATTTCGTGCATTCTCAGGTAAAACTGCATGAGCGTGCGGATGAAGTGCCCCGCCTACACTTTCTGTGTGCTGAATGACACAAGGGTAAATGAGTATGACAAACATAAAACATAGAAGAAAGAAAAACTAACTTACAAACAGGACAGAACAAGGAGTTACATAGAAATGGACAGATACGAACAAGCACGTGAGCTGTATGCTGGATACGGTATAGATACTGAAAAGGCGCTGAAGGTTCTTGCCGGGATCCCGATTTCCCTTCACTGCTGGCAGGCTGATGATATAAAAGGCTTTTCCGCAGATTCTTCACTTTCAGGAGGTATCCAGGTAACCGGAAATTATCCCGGCGCAGCGCGTACGCCGGAAGAACTGCTCTGTGACTACCGCAAAGCCTTTTCCATGCTGGCGGGAAAAAAGAAAATCAACATTCATGCCTCATACGCAGTGCAGAAAAACGGCGTGAAAAAAGACCGTGACGGCATTTCTTTTGAGGATTTTGAAATATGGACCGACTTTGCGGGAGAATACGGTTGCGGGATAGATTTTAATCCAACATTTTTTTCGCATCCCCTTGTAAAAGACAATCTCACGCTTTCATCGCCGGATGAATCGGTCAGGAAATTCTGGGTGGACCACGGAAAAGCGTGTATAAAAATAGCGCAGTACTTCGCAGAAAAGACCGGCACAGAATCTGTCGTTAATTTCTGGATGCCCGACGGTTTCAAGGACGTGCCGGCGGACAGAAGAGCCCCGCGTGAGATTATGATGCGCTCGCTTGACGAAATACTGGCGTGCGGTTACGATAAGACTCAGGTGTTTCCAACACTTGAATCAAAGGTTTTCGGTATAGGACTTGAATCATGCACTGTCGGAAGCTCCGAGTTTTCGCTGTGCTACGCCGCAAGCAGAGGAATAGTGCCGCTGATGGACAACGGACATTATCATCCTACAGAGAGCGTCGCGGACAAAATACCGACCCTTCTGCTCTTCTTCGACCGCATAGCCCTTCACATAACACGCTCGATACGCTGGGACAGCGACCACGTAGTGACATTCGACGATGAAACAAGAGCAATAGCGGAGCAGATATGTAACGATGAAGCGTACAAACGCATATTTATAGCACTTGACTATTTCGACGCCTCAATAAACAGAATAGCCGCGTGGGTATCCGGATACAGAAATCTCCAGAAGGCACTTCTCGCGGGTCTGCTCATGCCCGGAAAACAGATGCTTGAGTACCAGAACAATGCGGATTTTACAAGATTGTTTATGCTCAGGGAAGAACTCAAAACCCTTCCCTTCTCAGATGTGTGGAACAGGTTCTGCGAGGAAAATTCCGTTGTGAGCGACAAATATCTGTACGGCGAAGTCAAAAAATACGAGGACGAAATTCTTTCAAAGAGAGTCTGACAACAGCAGGATAATAACAGAATAAAACAATAACCGGCGCAAGTCGGATGAAAGGACGCAGAAACAATGGCGGATATTCTTAAAGCAAAATTCATGGAGGACATGACCGAGATAATATCGAATATGTACCGTCTCGGATGGGATGAGCGAAACGGAGGAAACGTGAGCTATATGCTCAGTGAAGACATGCTCGCTCTGTACAGCGACAGCCTTAAAGCGACAAGGACTTTCCAGACGGGCTTTTATACACCGTCACTGTCGGGAAAATATTTCCTTGTAACCGGAAGCGGAAAGTATTTCCGCAATGTAAGAAGAGAACCTGAGGACTGCCTCGGAATAATAAAAATAGAAGAGGACGGCAAGCGGGCAAGTCTTTTGTGGGGATACAGCGGAGGTGGACGGTGCACAAGTGAACTGCCGGCACACCTTATGAGTCACGCAGCTCGTCTGGAAGTGGATCCTGAAAACAGAGTGGTTATGCACTGCCATCCGACAAATACACTTGCCATGAACTATGTACACCCTCTCGACGAAAGAGAGGTGACCCGCACACTGTGGCAGATGTGCACCGAATGCATAGTGGTATTTCCCGACGGTGTCGGAGTGCTTCCGTGGATGCTCTGCGGCACAAATTCAATCGGAGAGGCAACTGCTCTGAAAATGAAGGAATTCCGCGCAGTTATCTGGGGAATGCATGGTATCTACTGCTCCGGAAAGACGCTTGATGAGACGTTCGGACTTGTCGAGACTATTGAAAAAGCTGCTCAGATATATATGCTCACTGCACATCTTCCCAGAATAAATACAATAAAAGATGAAGAAATGAAGTCGCTTGCCGAGTTTTTCGGCGTAGAATACCGGTTAGATTTTCTCAACCTGTAAACAGCATACTTTTGCGACCGAAGCTGTACTGTGTTCTTCTCACTGTTGAAAAAAACAAACTCAGTTATTGATACGATAAAAACAAGAAAAACGAAAAACATCCCGCATGTGCAAATGAACATGCGGGATGTTTTTATCTTTAAGTGGGAGAATTAAAGCACTATTCTGCCTATATGTCATATTTTGAAAGTATTGAGCTCGGACTTTTCCTGATAAGCATAGAAAGAGGAATAAGGCCGAACAGAACACTGCACGAAAAGACAAAGACTCCGAGTATAACGGCAAGCCATACCGGGTAATACAAAAATACGTCAACTATGCTTGAGGAAGAAACACGAAAAGCTATAAAGCTCGCAAGAAGGAAACCTATAAACACAGTAGATGCCGTGAGAAGAAGCCCCTCTACCGCATGTTTGAACAGCAGGTTCTTTTTCGAAACCCCGATAGCTCTGTATATACCTATCTCCCGTACACTACCCATAATCTGCGTTCTCATTATGAGGAACATACAGAACAATATGAGCGCAAGCGTAACCACCATGGAAACAATGTTGCTGGTGATATATTCAATCTGAGACTCAATATCGCTTTGCACCAGGTCATCCTGAGTCAAAATTCCGCTGCCGTATACTTCTTTAAGATATTTTTCCGTCTGTTCTCTGTCGCCTGAATACACGACCATACTGTGCGAATGATATTCGTCGTTGTAGGAGTAGATGTACTCATTGTATCCGGGATAATTGTTTTCACCGAGGGCGTAAGAGAGACTTGTATATACCGCATCATCCATGACGTACACAATCTGATTTCCGTTACCGGTGTAACTTTCGATATACCACATGTATTCATCTGCAAAGGTCTGTCCTATACTGTCGAGCTCCTGGTCGCAGTCTGAATGAGAGAGAATATCGTTATATTGCTGATTGTCCTTTGACGGAAAATCGCCGTATTCGGAATAATACATATACGATGCATAAAGCTGCTGGCGAAGCTCCGGATCGTCAACCGTCACAAGAAGCGCTATATCGTAATCATAATTGTAGAAGGCGTAAAGCTGGGCGGAATAGGCAATATTGTATCCTATATATTGTCTGTACATGTCCGCATACTTCGTCCAGAACCAGGCGCAGGAGGCTGAAAACTCATCCTTCGCAGTTCCCTCTTCCAGCGCTTTGCTTACAAAATCCTCCATGTCGGTCATTCCGTTTTTTTCGGCGAAATTTTCGAACGATTCATTGGTCTCTCCGCCGATAAACCCGCCTATTGTGTATTTACCGCCTTCTATCACGACGTAATCTTCAGAGCTCATGTAAGACTGAACATATACCTCGCCCGGCAGGACGTCTATCGAAGTACCCTGCTTGTAGTTGTAAAGAGATTCAGGCATTATATCTGCTAAATTTGCGCCTTCAAATCTGCGGCTGTACGAAATATAGGCGGCGCACAGCTCCGAAACATATACCTCATTATACGGCGAGCGCACCACTCCGGACACAACAAGCCCGTCATCGCTCACGAATCCTATAACGTCCTCGTAATCCGATACCGACGACAGCCCACACTGTTCAATGATTTTATCGGCTGTAGCTGTAGATATCACTATGCCGTCATATGTTTCGGGTTCCTTTGTTCCCGCCACAAGTTCGAGCGTATCCGATATGTATGAAGGCAGTATAAATGCCGACACGCCTATTTTATACGTGTCAAGAGTGTTGAATTTTCCCGTGGAAAAAAACAGATCATCTCCGCCGTTGTTGTAGCTTACCATTACTCTGGCGTACCTGATACCGTTCTTGCCGATACTGTCGGCTATGCCTGAAACATCAAAATCCTCATATATAGGAACAATGTACACGTTTTCATTGTACTTTTGTCTGACGTCTATATAATTTTTTATTGATATAGCGGAAAGTGCTACATTGAACACAAGTACAAATGACATCACTATCATCACTAATCTGAGTAGCTTTACAGAACGCTTTCGCCTTATTTGACCTTTTGCGAAATTATTTCTGTAAGCGGCGGAAAGAGATGTGCGGAAGTTGAACATACTGCCGAATTTTTTTCCGTCAAATGGCGTGAGGTCCGACATATCTATGCCGTTCTCAGCCGCCTCACCTGTTACCGAGCTGTCGACTTCCTTTTCAAAGACACCGTCATGAAGCTTTATTTCGCTTGACTTGTCTATAAACGAGACTCCAGGTGAGTCGGAGCTCAAATATATGTGCCCGCCGTAATTGACAATCTGAATGTCAATTTTCTTGTCTGTATCCCCGTAGTACGCTATAGACGCCCCGCCAATAATTTCTCTTTGACACTCAAGCTCTCCCAAATATATATCGTTTTTGCCCTTAGCCCTGTAACCTCTGACGTTTGAATTTGTTTTTTCAAAATCCAATCTTCCGTCAACTATCCCGTATACCTTGTCGCAGTAGAAATCGACGAGATTGGCTTCGTGCGTCACAAGCAGCACAAGACAGCGTTCCGAAATCTTTTTGAGCATGTTCATGACCATTATGGTATTTGACTCGTCAAGATTTCCAGTCGGCTCATCCGCAAGGATCACTCTTGGTGCCTTGACTATGGCGCGCGCGATTGCTACACGTTGCTGCTGCCCGCCGGAGAGCGCGCCCGGAAGTCTGCGCTCATATTTCTGCATGCCGACATTGGAGAGTGCACTCGTCACCCGTTTCTTTATCTCATGCTCGTCTGTCATGCCGCAGAGCCGCAGGGCGCTTGCTACATTTTCATATACGGTTGAATTATTGTCGAGATAATAATTCTGAAATATATACCCGATATATTTGTTCCTTACAGTATCTGTGTTTTGGGATATATCCATGCCGTCCACAGATATCTTTCCGGAATTTATGCTGTCAAGACCGCCTATGACGTTCAGAAGCGTTGTCTTGCCGCAGCCGCTCCTTCCGAAAATTGCAACAATTCCTTTATCAGGGAGCTCAAGGGTAATGTTATTTATGACATGTATTTCGTTCTGTCTTCCTTTGTTGAAATACTTATCTACTCCTGACAGCTTAATCATTTGGATTCACCTCCCGTAAGCGTCTTTTTCACACTCTGCGTGAACATAGCCTTGTTGTATCCTCTGGCACTAATGACGGTTATTATCACCGCAGCGGCAAATATCAGCAGATATTGAGGGGCATGGAGGAATATAAAACGATAATTCAGAGCCGGAACAATGTAGATTGTAACCATCACTGCAATTGTCATGATAAACGCCGGTATCATACAGTACGCCGACTGAAAATAAACTCCTGCCTTTATCACACGCACAGGTATACCCATCGAACGCATCACCGCTATGTCGGATGTCGCTGTCCTCATAGCGCGCTTAGTACAAAGCAGCATGAAAAGGCATATAAACAGCATAGAGCATGCCCAGGCAAATATCATGAAAAATGAAATAATAATGTTAAGCAGCTCGTCCATACCTGTTGTAGTTTTTTCGCTGTACGAAGGAAATGCGCTGTATCCGAGATTCCTGAGTTCTTCAATCTTATTCTCTGCCTCTTTGTCGTTTTTGAAAAAGAGCGAAGACTGGTAGTAATATGTTGCGTAATAATATCTGTCAACAATATCGAGAAGTACATCAGGGCTTACTATTATCACACACTCGCCGGTGCCGGTGTCGCCCTGGATTTTGTAATCCGACACAAAGTCAAGTTCATCAAACGACAAGCTCGTCCTTTCCATGCCGTTACCAAAAAGCGTGACTTCAGTGCTGCCTATGTGATACTCCCGCCCTTGCTGAGCTGAATATTCGAGAATTTTTTCCAATTCTGAGCCCCCTACGGCATAGCTGTTTTCGGGAAGTTCAAAGCTGATCATAATGGTTGAAGAAAAAAGTGACATGACGTTGTCGGATTGTTCGCCTGAAAGTAGCTCTATTTCGGCATCAAATGAAAGTGTATAACTTCTAAAGAGCGACAACGCCGTTGCACATTCAAATCCTCTTTCAGTAAACACAGCTACCGACGACTTGGTATTGTCGTAGAAAAAATCCAGACCGGATATTTTGAACCGCGTCCAGTCTCCGACAACAAACTGTCCTTCCGAATCGTCGCCGTCGAGATCATAAAGCTTCATGTATTCGTCTTTAAGCCCGATAGGAACAATAAGAAAGACCTCGTTATCCTCTTCAGGGAACCTGCCGACGTCCGGTGTACCGACATGTTCATAAGTACATTTGAACCCGGACAATGAGCTGTCCAAAAGATAGTCGTGAAAAAGACAGCTCTGAGCGCCTGTTTTTTCGGAAAGTTCATTTACTTCCTGCTCGGTCATGGTTTTTCCGTCGCGCCTTGACACTATTACCCTTCCGTCAATATGATTCACCACGTATTTCGGACCGAAGATCTCGTCAAACCCGTCGGTTGTGGCTGTAACAAGCGAAGCAGCCAGCATTGAAATAAACATTATGAAAATGATGAATACCGAGAGCTTAGGCATTGCCCTGTATCTTACCCATCCGAGGTCGGCGGCATTGCGCAGTGTATGCCTGAATCCTGAGTCGACGCTGTCGTATACGACATTTATCGCATGATGTAAAACCGGTTCGTGAGAAGAAATAATTTTATCACTTTCCACTGCTCCGTCATATATTCTTATATGTCGTGTTGCAAATTCTTCGACCTGATCAAAATTATGAGTTACAATTATAACCAGCTTATCTTTCGATATTTCCTTTAGCAGTTCTATAATTTCCCTTGAGGTTTTGCTGTCGAGATTACCAGTAGGCTCGTCGGCAAGCAATACAGGCGAGTCCTTTGCAAGAGCCCTGGCGATGACAGTGCGCTGCTTCTGCCCTCCGGACAGCCTGCTGCCCTTATGAGCGACATGTGATTTCAATCCCACACGCTCAATGAGCTCAAGGGCACGTTTCCTTCTTTTGGAGTGGTCCTCGATATGCATAAGAGCAAGTTCCACGTTCTGAAGAACTGTAAAGCTGTCAACTATGTTGTAATCCTGAAAAATAAACGAAATGTATTTTTTTCTGTACTCCTCCCAGTCGCTCTGGATATAGTGAGACGTAGGCTCGCCTTCAATGAGCATTTCTCCTTCTTCATAGCTGTCCATCCCGCTTATTATGTTTAAAAGCGTGGTTTTTCCGGAACCTGATTTTCCTGTGACAGCGACAAATTCTCCCAGCTCAAATTCGAGGTTTACGCCTCTTATTCCCACTGCAACGCTTCCTTCAGATACATATATCTTTCCGATATCCTTTAGGCTGATAAATGACATGTTACCCTCCGTTCCGATTTATATATGCGTTCAAATTTCTTCGTTTTTCTCACTGTTTCATACACCTATGTATTTAAAAATCACGTCTTTCTTCACGCTGTATGATATAACTAACGGCAGTTTTGCGTACCGCAAAACTGCTTCATACAGCTATTCGTGTGAAAAATTTCGTCTTTCTTCACGCTGTATGATATAACTAACGGCAGTTTTGCGTACCGCAAAACTGCTTCATACAGCTATTCGTGTGAAAAATTTCGTCTTTCTTCACGCTGTAT
>CALXXF010000033.1 GCA_944392615.1 uncultured Clostridia bacterium | reverse complement strand
ATAAAGTTCCCACAAACCGTTTGATTGGTCTGTGGGAATTTTACGTTATGGTGATTTCTCCGATAAGAACATCACGCATTATGCCCCCGGTTTTTGATTTGGTGTTTATGATTAAAGAGAAAGAATAAAGCGAAAGTCAGGAGGGAAAGCTGCGGAGAAGCTTCTGTGCTCATCCGGCATGCTGAGTCCCCTACTCGTCCTGCTTTCAGGCTCGAAGGCCTTTCATCTCATTCAAACACAATATTTCCTTCGTCGTCCTGTGACAAAATTTTTGCAAGCGCTTCCACTCTGATGCCGCGGTTTCTGATTTTGTCGCCGCCTCCGAGGTATTGCCTTTCTATCATTATCCCTACTCCCGCCAGTGAAGCCCCTGCCTTTCCGACTATATCGACCAGTGCCCCTGTAGCGTTACCTATTCCGAGAAAGTCGTCTACTATCATTACAATGTCGTTCCTTGAAATGTATTTCCGCGGCACGGTTATATACACGCTGCTGCCCGGCACCGGAACTGTGAGATATTCGCTTCCGCGGTCCTCTTTCTTCGTTTTGGCTGCGAAGAGAGCAGGAACGCCAAGGCGCTTGGCTGTAAAACAGGCTATCGGGATACCGGCGGATTCGATCGTGAGCACCTTTGTTATGCCGCTTCCCTGAAAGAGATAATACATTTCCTCGGCAAGCTTGTCTATGAGCGAGGTGTCTATCATCGGATTCAGAAATCCGCCGACATCAAGAACAGAGCTCCCCTTTACCAGCCCCTCCTGCATTATTTTCTGTTCGAGCAATTTCACGGTCTCACCTTCTTCAATGTTTTTATTTCATGAATATCGTCATTGTGACGGGAGCTTTTTATAGACAAGGATCCTGAACTGCGCCCTGACCCTCAGGCTGTCTGACGAAAGCAGTCTGCGGACAGCCTCAGGCGGAGTCCTTTTGCAGTAAGGTGTCATACCGAACAAAGCGGCGATATCGCACCTGTTCTCAAGGTCCATCAATGAGGACGTGCGAACCTCGTGCAGAAACTCAAAACCCTCTATGGCATAGTCGTTTATGGTGTTTACATACGGATGCTCGTAAAGCAGCTCCTTCATTTCCCAAAGATGGTATTCGTCCGGTATCACATTTATAAAGTACCCGCCTGGTTTGATTGCCCTTGTGAATTCAGCAAAAGAGAAGGGGGCAAATATTGTAATAATGGCGCTGAAAAATCCGTCAGTACACGGTATCCGGTTGGAGCTGGCGGCGGCAACCGAAAAAAGTCCCTTTCGCCTTGCAGCCATCGCCGCAGCTTTGGACGAAACGTCTATACCGCACACATGCGCTTCCGGAAGTGCGCCGGCAATCGCTTCGGTATAGTAGCCCTCGCCGCATCCGCAGTCGAGCACAAACGAGCCCACTGAAAGCGCAGTCCTCTCTTCAAGCCCGCTTTTCAAAAGGGAACAGAGGGCGTTTCTCAGGTCTGAATAATATCCTTTTTCGAGGAAATCACGTCTTGCGGCCAGCATATCCGCTCCGTCTCCGTGCTTTTTTGCAGAGGCAGGAAGCAGGTTCACATATCCGCTTTTTGCAATATCATAGCAGTGGCCGTTTTCGCACACAAGAGAATTGTCTTTTTTCTTAAAACGGCACGCGCACAAAGGACATACCGGAAAGGGCAGCCATGCCCCCGACAGCTCCTCATCGCAGTCAGGGCTTTTCTCTGTTGAAAGCAGGCTCATCAGTGGTCCCGCTCGTTAAGCATTGCGTGTTTGAGCGACCACAGCTTCTCCGAAAGGTCCACGTAATAGCGGTGCGGGTTGTCAAGACGCTTTACCTCATCCCAGAGAGTCTCTGTCTGACGGGTGCAGTATGAGCGCACCTGCTCGGTGGTAAGCCTTTTGTAGACGCAGTGTCCGTTTTTAAACACAGGCTCAAGCAATGATTTCGCTGTGAAATTTGTGATAGTCTTTCTTTTCCAGGTATAGTTCGGGTCAAAAATCGTAAGCGGCTTTGACTCGTCTATTTCCTCGTCGTAAAGACATATCAGGTCGGCTATGGCCTTGCCGCTGTCGTTGTCGTAGAGACGGTAGAGCTTTTTGAAGTGCGGCGTGGTTATTTTTTCAATGTTTTCGCTTATCTTTATTTTTGGTATTATCTCGCCCTTTTCGTTTTCAACTGCGGCGAGCTTGTACACGCCTCCGAACACCGGAGACGACCTCGATGTTATGAGTCTTTCGCCGACTCCGAACGAATCTATCTTCGCGCCCTGCTGTATGAGGTCTCTTATTATGTATTCGTCAAGGGAATTTGACACGACTATCTTGCATTCGGTCAGCCCGGCGCGGTCGAGCATTTCTCTTGCCTTTATCGAGAGATACGCCGCGTCTCCGGAATCTATGCGTATTGCGCATTTTGTTATGCCGTGTTTGTGGAATGCCCTTATCGCATTCGGTACGCCGCTTTTCAGAACGTTGTAGGTGTCTACCAGCAGCACCGCGTTGTCGGGATATATCTCACAGTATTTGTCAAAAGCTTCGAACTCGTCGTCAAACATCTGGACCCAGGAGTGCGCCATTGTGCCGCCTGCCGGTACCCCGTATCTTTTTTCGGCTATCGTGCATGCCGAGCCGACACAGCCGGCGATATAAGCCGCGCGCGCTCCGAGTATTGCGCCCGCGGTGCCCTGTGCCCTCCTTGACCCGAATTCGGTGACAGGCTTTCCTGAGGCGGCGTTGACTATCCTGGCTGTCTTTGTTGCAATGAGTGACTGGTGATTTATTGACAACAGGACAAAGGTCTCTATGAACTGCGCTTCTATCGCAGGCGCCCTTACTATCAGTATCGGCTCGCCTGGGAAAATAGGCGTTCCCTCAGGTACCGCGTAAATGTCGCCGGTAAATCTGAATGTGCGCAGATATCCGAGAAACTCTTCAGAGAATACGCCCTTGTGTCTCAGGCAGTCTATATCTGCATCGCTGAAGCTGAGGTCGTTTATATAGTCTATGAGCTGGTCCAGTCCGGCTGCTATGGCATATCCGCCCGCGTCCGGAATATCCCTGAAAAAAACGTCAAAATAGGTTATGGTATCGCGTTTTCCACATCTGAGATATCCGTTTCCCATAGTCAGCTCGTAAAAGTCACAGAGCATTGTGTAATTTTCACGTACTGTCCTGGTGTCGTCCAGCATACAATTTTCATTATTCTCCATTGTTGTCTGAGCCTCCTTAATAAAATCCCGTTCTTTTCCGACCGGCTTTACAGGACTCCGGGAACGCAAATATGCGCTGCCCCAAAAGTTTTTGCACCGTTTATTTTTGCGTGTTACGCTTTCCGGTGACGGAACGCAGCCTTATCTTAAGTGCGCGCAGGGGGATCGACCATACGCGCCTTCGCGCGTATTTCTTCATCTCTGCGCTTTGCGCGTCTATATATTCTCCGTCTTTATAGAAGCCCGCCATCCTCGCGATCACCATATCAGGCATCACGCCCTTTTCGGGCGTAGTCTGGTTATCTCCGCAGCACACGTATCCTTTTTTTGTAACTTTGATTATACGGTGTAAAACATACTGTCCGCCGGCTCGTTTGTAAAGTATCACGTCGAGCTTGCGCAGAGGCGTGTCGACAGGTACGAGTACCACCGGATTTTCGTGGTGCTTAAGAAGAGGCTGCATCGATGTCCCGCCCGGCGTGAAAACAAGCACCTTTTTTCTCGCCAGCACCTCTTCATATGACTCAGTCATCTATAAGCTCCGCACGTCTCAGCTTCTTTATGAATATGTCTATGTCGTTTTCAACGACGCTTCTCTCCACGTCGTACTTCTCAAGCATGCGGTTCACAAGGTCCTCTCTTTCGCACCCCTCTTTGAGCATGTCCCAGAGCATCCTTCCGGAGCCCGATATCGTGACCATGACGTTGCGGTACTTTTCGGCATTTTCGCCAACAGGCACGACGATATCAGCCTGAGCGCATTTTCTGAGAATGAATCCTTCTTTCAGCTTCATGACAACCTCCGTTATTTGCAAAGCATGTTTTTCTCGTGTTTTCGCATTTTTTTGAAATGCAGTTTACAGAACGCATATTTTACAGAGCGTTAAAATCGTGTATGTATTTGCCATATGTGTTTGTCACATGTGTCTGTCGCACCGGTTTTTGAGACTGTCTCAGTCTTGCGTGATACGCTGCCATGGCGACGGGATCAGCTCAGCCCCTGCCGGTGCGGGACTATCGCGCTTTCGGCGCATATCGCCGCCTGTTCAGATATATTGCAGTTCAGCTCGTATACAGGACAGGTCTCAAGCATGCGTCCCACAAGATCCACAGTCGCGAGGTACGCCTCGGACTGTCTGGGACGGTATATGTGTGAAAACAGCTCCGCCAGTGAAGCTGTCGCATCAAGCCTTTTTACCGAGTTTACAGCCGAACGTCTGAGAAGGCATATGCCCTTCAGCGGGACGCATATATTCGAGTCAAGGTCATGCTTTCCGCTCCACGGCGTGCCGCAGGCGTGAAATTCTCCGTTGATGAGGCGTATGACCGGCTTGTCGTCGTTTATCATACCGACCTCGCTGCCAAACGCAAGCCGCCACATCCTCGCGTGAGTCGATTTTCCCGTGCCGCTGGGAGCGCAGAAAAGATAAGCAGCGGAATGGTAGCTGATCGCAGAACCGTGAATCAAAAAACCGGAGTGTCTTGTCAGTTCTGTGCAGACGTATCTGTATATTGCGAGATATTCGCTGTATTCCGGAGGAAAAGAGAGATTCATGCGTATCTGCTGTTCGATTTCCTCTTCGATATAATCCTCTTTGAAATCAACGGTTATATCCGGTGCGGCAGCGTCATCGGTGATATAGTCTGATATCTGGTTGTTCAGTATGGGGTTGTCCCGGCGTATATCGACAACAAGACCCGCCAGCTTTATCTTTGGCATCGGATACTCCTCATTCGTTTACTTTTTGATAATATATTGTCTCTAATCTGTCAACAATTATGTGATATAACTTATCCTGTCTACCTGCCGAGGCGACTGTACCGGTCTTTTTCCGTATCATGCGCTTTCTGCGCTTTGTTCGATCAAGTGTACGGCTCAAGGGCAGGGATGCAGTCAGACCGCAAAATCCGAAACGGTTTGTCAGGGTCTTTGACATAAATACCGGAAGACAAAATACCGATTTTTACTGAAAGATGACCCGGTAGTACAGATTATATCACGATTTAACCGTCTTGTCAATAAATCATTGAGCTGAGCCGCGCCGAAAAGACACGGCGTACAAAGCACACCGGAGGAAATATGTTCGGCTATGTCAGACCTAAGAAAGAAGAGCTTAAGGTAAAGGAATTTGCGTATTATAAAAGCGTATACTGCGGCCTTTGCCGTGAGGATAAAAAGCTATCTCACCGGCTCAGTCTTCTTTTGTCATACGATATGGTTCTGTATGCGCTTCTCAGAATAGGAGCGGCAGGCGAGAAAAGCATGTTCGGCAAAACACGCTGCGCCGCCAATCCCTTCAGGAAGCGGACTTATGTGATTCGGTCGCCGTATCTGCGTCTTTCGGCATATGTCAGCGCGGTTCTTGTCCTTTACAAGCTGATAGACGATATCAATGACGAAAAGGGATTAAAAAGGATGCGCGCCCGGTTTCTCCTCCCCGGCATAAGAAGAGCGGTGCGCAGGGCATCAGCTGATGGGCTGGAGGAGCTTGTGGCAGGAAAAATCAAAGAGCTGTCTGAGCTTGAAAGTAAAAAAAGCGACAGCGTTTATCAGTGTGCCCAGGCATTCGGAGAGCTTCTCGGAGGAGTGTTTTCATATGATCCGCCGGAGTTTGTCCCTGCGGGAGATTCAGGCGGGGGATACGACAAGGGATACGACAAGGGATACGACAAGGGATACGACAAGGGATACGACAAGGGATACGGCGGGGAATCCTGTCAGGAGAAAATTGAAGGAAACAGGCAGAGCAGTCCGGACGGAAAAGGCGCCTGCGAAGAGAGCGGATGCGACGGGGACCGCGCGGCTAAATGCCGTGAAGAGCTTCCGGAACAGACAAGTGATACTGTGGTAGAGGAAAGCTGCAAAAAGGCAAGGCAAAAAAAATCGAAACAGAAAAAAGTCAGACAAAGAAGCAAGGCGGACGGATATCCGCCCGGAAGGGCTCTGAGCGCCGCGCAAAGGACTTGTCTTTACGAGATGGGCGTCCGCGTCGGACGATGGATATACATAATAGACGCGGCGGCAGATGCCGTGAAGGACGCTGAGCAGGGAAGGTTCAATCCTTTTGTGAAATCCGGCGAGGACGTAAATTCTGACGACTTCAAGGACAGGGTCTTTTTGTCTGTAGGCGTTGAGCTCTCTCTTGCACTGTCAGCTCTTGACCTTTTGTCTGTTGAGGACAAGGGAATAGAATCGATTGTACGCAATATACTCGGAATGGGAATGTCAGACACGGCAAGAAAGGTCATATACGGCTGCCCGGAAGAAAAGCTCGGCAAATGCGCGAAAAAAAGTGAGAAACGGGATTTTTTTGAATGATTTTTCCGGATAATATAACAGAATATCACGCATAAATATCACATGCGCAGGATAAAAGGCAGCAGTTCCAATAATCACACCTGAAATTTTATAAAAAAGTATTTTGAAGGATTACAAGGAGTACAGATGGATAAAGATCCCTACAAAGTTCTCGGCGTTTCGCCCAATGCTTCGGACGAAGAGATAAAAAAAGCGTACCGGGAGCTCGCCAAAAAATATCACCCGGACAACTATCCGAATCAGGACATGAAGGACCTGGCGTCGGAGAAGATGAAGGAAATAAACGAAGCCTACAACGAAATAAAGGACAGGAAGGCAAGAGGCTCATCCGGAGGCTCCGGTTATTACGGGAGTCCGGGCTCGTCCGGAGGCTCCGCGCTTTACACGCAGATACGTCTTATGATAAATCAGGACAGGATTGACGAGGCGGAAAAGGCTCTTGAGTCGGTCCCGTATTCTGCGCGCACGGCGGAATGGGATTTTCTGAAGGGCTGCGTCTGTGTGCGTCGCGGACGTTACTATGACGCAATGAGGCTCTTTGAGAGCGCGTGCAGGAGCGATCCTTCAAATGCGGAGTACAGGGAAGCATTGAACAGACTTAGAAATTCCTCTTATACCTCCAGGGAACAGTATTCCGGCGGAAATAACCGCGGCTGCAGTGTCTGTGATATGTGTACCGGTCTTATATGCGCAGACTGCTGCTGTGAAATGTGCGGCGGCGACCTCATAAGCTGCTGCTGAAGGTTACTTTGCAGTCGGCGGCATGTCGGTTTTTTCTGCTTTGATCGGGCATTTTATAACATGCAGGGAAAAATCAGCCGTTTTTCAGCGAGCGCCTGTTTGAGCGCGGGGGAAAATCCGGTCTTTTTAAAAACGCCTATGAAATATGAAGCCATCTGAAGTTAAGCGAAGGAAATGATAAAATTGAAAAGAACAAAGCTCATAACTGTATCTGCAATGCTGACAGCGCTCGGCACCATTATACTTGCCGCTGCATCCTTTTTTGACGTGGCTGATATAACCATATCCATGGTTGCCTCGGCTCTCATTGTCTTTTCCGTTATAGAGCTCGGCACCAAAGCGTCTTTTATGATATATGCAGCCACCTCGACTCTGTCGCTGATACTGCTTCCGCGCAAATATATTGCGCTCATATACATAGTTTTCTGTGGCCTGTACCCTATAATAAAGTTCAGGATAGACTCTCTTCCGAAATGGCTTGCAGTTATAGTAAAGCTGTTGTATTTTAACATTTCTCTGACTGTTGCCGTTCTTGCGGCGAGATTTGTTTTTGACACGGCTATATATCAGAAATGGATGCTTGTCGGATACTATGCGCTCGCCAACGTAGCGTTCGTGCTCTTTGATTTACTGATAAAAAAGGGAACTGACGTATATTTTGTAAAATTCCGGGACAAGGTGAAAAGGCTCCTGCGCTGAAGGGAGATATCCTCTTTACGTGATTTGAAGTCTGCACGGCAGCTCTTTGTCCTTAGGGTGCAGGTACCATACCTTGCATGAGGCGGTTTTTTTGCTGCTGCGCATTCTGCCGAATTCAAGGACAAAAAATGGTCCGGAGAAATGTTTGTAATGTCAGGAAGCACTACGAAATAAAAAAGCTTAGAACCGGAAACTCCCGTTCTAAGCTTTTTTCAGTTGCGTACTGTCGTTGTGTTCTGCTTCAGTCCACAGATTTGAGTGACGAAGTCATGTCTATGCTTCTCAGCCTGAAACGCATGGCGAAGTTTACGGCAATGGCAAACACAAATGTGAGAGCCAGTGAAAGAAGAACGCTCTGCCACTTTATCGACACGTCGAATATCATTATGTCGACCTTGATCTGGTCCATTATGAATCCGAGCAGGAACCGTCCTCCTATGAGTCCAGCAAGAGCGCCTATTGCGGTGAGAATATAATTTTCACGGAAAACATATCCGGCTGTCTCATTATGGTAGAAGCCCAGTACCTTTACGGTAGCTATCTCACGTTCTCTTTCGGTAATATTTATGCTCGTGAGGTTATACAGCACAATGAATGCGAGCGCGCCTGCAGAAACCAGCACCAGGAGCACTATTTTGTTGAGGCTGGTGAGCATGTTTTCTACGCGGTTGACCATTGTTTCTGTTTCGGTGACCGAAGCCACGTTGTCGTATTCCGATATCAGAGCGGAAATTTCAGACAGTTCGAGGGAAGCGTCCGGATTGCGGTCGGCGATGACTGTTTTGGTCGAAAGCTCTTCGCCGAGAGCACTCTCAAAGGAGCTTCTGTCCACATACACATAATAGTAAACGTAATTGTCGCATATGCCGGACACAGTCAGGGTGACTTCGCTTCTGTCGTCGTAAAGCACCGTTATTTCGTCTCCGACCGACAGCGAAAGGCGTTCTGCCAGACCGTAGGCTATGATCGCCTCGTTTTCACCTGGAGGGTCAAGAGGTTCCTTTGTCTTTTTGTCAACAAGGCTTATGTGTTTTTCAATTCCCTCATCCGCAGTCACGAGATATACCGATTTTGTCTGTCCGTTTGCAGAAGCGTTTTGTATGCTCTCATGGAGGAAAACGGGATCATCGAGGTACTCACGGTACGCTTCACTGAATGTCTGCATATCGTCTTCGTCAAGACCGTCGCTGAAAACTATGTTGTAATCGTAGGTCGTTATACGCTCATACTGGTCGTCGATGAGCAGGGAGATGGAGTCCCTGATTCCGAATCCGGCGAGCAAAAGCGCAGTGCATCCTCCGATACCGAGTATCATCATGAAAACCCGCTTTTTGTACCTGAAAAGATTGCGGGCTGTTATTTTGGCAAGAAATGAGAGGCGCTTCCAGAGAAAGCCGATTCTCTCAGGCAGAACTCTTTTTCCGCTTTTCGGCGATTTCGGCCTCAGAAGCTGTGCGGGCGTGCGCATAAGCTCCCTTCTGCAGGAGAGGTATACCGCCCCGACGGAGCAGAGAAGAGACACAGACAGAGAGATTATTGCAAGCGGAAGACTGAATACAAAGGAAATAGGAGCAAAGCCGTAGAGTATTGCATATGCCTCCCATATGAACCGCGGTATGAAGAAGATACCTATCAGGTAGCCGGATATACAGCCGGTTACTGCGGCGGTACCCGCGTAAGCGATATACTTCATGACTATGGAGGAATTTCCGTATCCGATTGATTTGAACACGCCTATGAGCGTGCGCTGGTCACTGACCATACGTGTCATGGTGGTGGTGCATACAAGCGCTGCTATGAGAAAGAAAAACACCGGGAATACGTTGGCGACCCCGTCGACTATAGACGAGTCGTTGTCAAAGCACACGTAGCCTGTATTTTCGTTTCTCGTGAAGACGTATGTCACGGGAGCTTTCAGCTCCGACAGCTCGCTGCGCGCGGAGTCTATTTCTTCTTTTGCCTGCGCCAGCTTATTTTCGTTTTCTGCAATCTCATTTTCCGCCTTCGCTATTTCGGCAAGCGCCTCTTCGATGGTCTGCTCAGGCAGGAAATCCATGGCGGCCTCTAATTGCTCTTTGCGCTCGTCAAGCTCTGCCCGGGCGCTTTCAAGGGCATCGATCCCGTCTGAATATTCCTTCTCAGCCGACTCTATTTTTTCAAGCGCCTCAGATATTATTTCGTCGTATCTGTCATCTGCGAGCTTCTGCGCCAGCTCCTCGGTCTCAGATCTTCCTGACTCGACGTTGTTCTCGTACTCCTCACTGTAGATCGTTCCTCCCACTTTCAGCGTCAGAAATACTTCGTGAAAGACGTCGGAAGCAAAATCCTCCGGCAGGACGTACATAAACGCGCTGAGACTGCCGTTGCCGAGAGAAGTGGAGCCGCGCTCGTAGTTGAGGTAGTATGTGCTGTCAACAAGTCCCACGACCGTGAAGGTGTCTCTTACAAATCCGTCGTTCGTCGCCTCGGAAACGCTGAGCTCTTTTCCTATCATATCCTCGCCGTAGTAACGCGAGTCCACCACGCATTCCCCGGAGGAGGAAGGGAGCCTGCCAGATACCACCGACAGGGTGTTGATCTTCTCGGTCAGCGAATGCGCGCGCATCACTCCGAGGTCGCTTCCTTCGCATTGAGCGATAAAATCAGAGTACATCGCTCCTTCTGCGTCCTTTATGAAGGAAAGCGAAGACAGACTCAGAACGTCGTCTTCTGAGTAGCCGAGAGTGCTTATCACCCTGTAATCAAACATGCCGTGCTCAGACATGTATTCATCGCCTGTCTTTATCATGGCGCTTTTGCTTATTTTCAGACCCGAAAAGAATCCCACGCCGAGCGCTATAATTGCAAATATGGCGAGGAATCTTCCGAAGCTCGATTTTATTTCGCGCAGAGATGTCTTTATCATCGCGCTCATTCCGATCTGTCCTTTCTGGGTTCGTTATGCGGTATTGCCGTTACCATTCTATATCGTCTATATCGGTTACTCTGTCGTTCTTGCGTACAGAATCCACATGTCCGCTTTTCAGCGCTATTATTCTGTCGCCCATGCCGCACAGCGCCTGATTGTGGGTTATTATCACGACCGTCATCCCGCTTTGGCGGCAGGTCCTTTGTATCAGCTTCAGTACGCTCTTTCCGGTGGCGTAATCAAGCGCTCCGGTAGGCTCGTCACACAGCAGCAGCTTGGGATTTTTTGCCAGTGCGCGGGCTATAGCCACTCTCTGCTGCTCGCCTCCCGAAAGCTGCGCCGGAAAGTTGTTCATTCTCTCTGAGAGCCCGACAAGACCCAGCGTCTCGGCGGGGTCAAGAGGATTTTGGGATATCTGAGTTGCAAGCTCGACGTTTTCAAGCGCCGTCAGGTTTGGGACAAGGTTGTAAAACTGAAATACGAATCCTATGTCATGTCTTCTGTACTCCGTGAGCTGCTTGGACGAAAAAGACGATATGTCGTTTCCGTCGAGAAGCACGCTTCCCGACGACAACGTGTCCATACCTCCGAGAATGTTGACAAGCGTCGTCTTTCCCGCTCCGGAAGCGCCCACTATTATGCATATCTCGCCCTTTTCTATATCAAACGACACGTCTGAGAGCGCGCTTATGCTTACCTCTCCCATTTTATATATTTTACTTACGTTTTTGAATTCAACGAATGCTGACACGCTCATCTTCCTTTCCTGCCGAACCGCCGTACCGGACTTTATGTTCCCGGTATGCCGTGCACAATTATATTTATCCACCTTCATGTTAAATCAGAAATGTCAACTGTTTGTAAATTTCGCAGAAAAGACGTAATTTTGACGCGAATACGCCGTTTACTGTGTGATTGACTTTTCAGATACTGTGTGATATACTAAAGGATACGGGTTCTGGCTTTGCCTGATCATTGCAGAAACCGCCCCAGCACCCGGTATTTGTTCCGGATGTCAACAAGAATATTATTACGGTTGTCTGAGCCGCTTTATGCGGTACGGAGGATTAAAATGGCTGAAATAACTATAAAGACCGACATTTATTCCGGCTTTCTTGGCGCCGGCAAGACTACGCTGATAAAGAAACTGATAAAAGAGGCATATTCCGGTGAAAAAATTGTCCTGATAGAAAATGAATTCGGACAAATAGGAATAGACGGGGGCTTTTTGAGAGATTCGGGCATTGAAATAACCGAAATGAATTCGGGCTGCATATGCTGCACCCTGGTGGGTGATTTTTCAAAAGCTCTGGAAAAGGTAATAGAGGAATTTTCACCCGAACGAATAATAATAGAGCCGTCCGGCGTCGGAAAGCTGTCTGATATCGTAAAGGCGGTCGTCTCTCTGGGCGACGACAGGCTTGAAATAAATGTATGCGCCGCCGTCGTGGATGCGAAGAAATGCCGCATGTATATGAAAAATTTCGGAGAATTTTTTGCGGACCAGATAGAAAGCGCATCGTCGGTAGTGCTTAGCCACACCTCCGGACTGCCGGACGAAAAGCTGTCTTCGGCGATTGCGCTTGTAAGAGAGCATAACGAGGGTGCAGTCCTTATTTCGACCGACTGGGACATACTCTCGGGAAAACGCATATTGGAGGCTCTTGAGAATGGCTCGTCACTTGGAAAACAGCTTGAAAAGCTGAAAAACGAGACTGTGTGCCCGGTTTGCGGACATGCCCACGGGCACGAACATGAACACGAACACGAGCATGAGCATGAGCATGAGCACGAACATGAACACGAACACGAGCATGAGCACGAGCATGAACACGAACACGAGCATGAGCACGAGCATGAACACGAGCATGAGCACGAGCATGAACACGAACACGAGCATGAGCATTGTCACTGTCACGAGCACCACGGGCACCATCACGCCGACGAGGTGTTTACAAGCTGCGGGTACGAGACAGGACGAAAATTCAGTGAAGAGAAGCTTTGCGGCATACTCTCAAGTCTTTCCGACGAGGAGAAATACGGGATGGTTCTGCGCGCCAAGGGCATAGTTGAGGCAGAAGACGGCGGAGAGTGGATACACTTCGACTATGTACCCAATGAGCCGGATGTAAGAAGAGGACCTGCCGATATTTCGGGTCGTATCTGCGTGATAGGTTCGGGAATAGACGAGCAGAAGATAAAAACACTGCTCGGAATATGATCGATGTTTACCGAAAGGAGACGCCATGAGCAAAAAGGAAATTCCGGTATACCTTTTTACAGGGTTTCTTGAGGCAGGCAAGACGTCGCTTATGGGCGAATCACTTGCAGATCCGAGATTCAATTCCGGCGAGCCTACGCTCGTTATACTCTGCGAGCAGGGCGAGGAGGAGCTCGATCCAGGTGCATTCGGAAAAGCGGATGTTTTCTGCGAACTGATAGAAAATGAGGAAGATATCTCCAAGGCACGCCTTGCCGGTATCGATTCTGCATACAACGTTGACAGGATAATGATAGAGTACAACGGCATGTGGAAGCTTGACACGCTGTATGCCGCGCTTCCCGACAACTGGGCTGTCTATCAGGAGGCAATGGTAATAAACGCTGAGACCTTTATTGAGTACAACAACAACATGAGACAGCTTATGGTAGACAAGATAACCTCTGCCGACCCGGTGATATTCAACAGAGTGCGTCCTGATTTTGATAAGATCTACTATCACAAGCTGATACGCGCCGTGTCGAGAGGCTGTCAGATAATATACGAATACAAGGACGGCAAGGTAGAGCTTGACGAAATAGAAGACCCGCTTCCATTCGACATAAACGCCGACACTGTGGAGATAAAAGACGACGATTACGCATACTTCTACAGGGATATATCAGAAGACCCCCGGAAATATGAAGGAAAGAACGTGTGCTTTAAGGGAATTGTCGTCAAGGAGCCGTCGTTTCCGAAGAACACATATGCCGTCGGAAGGCAGATAATGATATGCTGTGCCGAGGATATAACATACAGGGCGTTCGCCGCTCTGCTTCCCGGAAATATGTCATTTTCTACCGGAGACTGGATACAGATTTCAGCTGTCGTCAGCTTTGAGATGAGCAAGCTGTACGGCGGAAAAGGCCCTGTTCTGCGTGTGACGGAGGCGCGCAAGGCGTCAAGACCGGAAAGACCGGTGGCTGTCTTCGGGTGAGCGGGTGTTCAGTGATGTAAATGCTCCGTAACGTGAGAGCTCCGCGGTGCGAAAGCTCCGTGATGCGAACGTTCCGTGATGCGAGCGCTCAGGATATGCTCATCTCTGCCGCAACCTGAAATACCTGCAAGCGGCGAGCAGAAATGAGCTCACACTTGTCTGCCGGGAGGAGGTGGGTAATATCAAGCTCATAATAGCCGAGAAGCCTTCGCTTGCGCGAAATATAGCCGATGGCATAGGCGGCTCCTTTGTGCGAAGGGACGGATATATGCAGTCGGGAGAATATATTGTGACATGGGCATTCGGTCATCTCTTCTCGCTTGCCGACGTCGAATACTATTCTGAAAATGAAAGGGGCAGCGCCGTTCCGCAGAGTCAGGACAACGGCTTTTCCGGTTCCTCACCGGCTCCGGAAGGACAAAAAAACAGTTCTTCAGATTACGTAGGCGGGGGGCGAAAGAGGCGCTGGACCCTTGACGAGCTGCCATGCTTTCCCGGAAAATTCAAGTTCGTCCTGAGACGCGCCGCAGACAATTCCCCCGATAAAGGGGTCGAAAAGCAGTTCTCTGTGATAAGGAGCCTTTGCGAGCGCAGCGATGTCGATACGATCATAAACGCAGGCGACGCTGACAGGGAAGGCGAGATCATAGTTCGCCTGTGCATTATGAATTCTGATTGCTCAGGAAAAAAACTGCTGCGTCTCTGGCTGCCTGATCAGACTCCGCAGACGGTAAAGGCAGCCCTTGACGACATGAAGGACGAGTCTGAATACGACAATCTTGCAAACGAAGGCTTCGCAAGGACGTATATCGATTGGCTGTACGGCATAAATCTGACAAGATACGCCTCGATCAAATCGGGAAGCCTTTTGCGCGTGGGCAGGGTATTGGTGCCGGTGGTAAAAGCAATATATGAGCGCGATGTCTCAATAGAGAATTTTGTGCCCAAGGAATATCTTGCCATTGTCAGCCGGGAAAAGACTGCAGGAGAGGTGGTTGAGCTTGTGAGCGAGCATGAGTTCGATCCCCGGAACGAAGCAGACGCCCTTGCACTTTGTAAAGAATACAACGCCCTTGCCGCAGTAGTGACTTCTGTCAGCAAGAAGACCGAAAAGCTGTCCGCCGGGAAGCTATATTCGCTGTCAAAACTGCAGGGCTTTCTGGCAAAAAAATACAAGATGGAAATGACAGAATCCCTCCAGATAGTCCAGCGTCTGTATGAAAAAGGATACCTGACATATCCCAGAACAAATTCGGAATATCTTGCAAGCGCAGAAAAGGAAAAGATATCTGACATAATATCACGCTGTTCGTCTCTCGGATATCCTGTGGTGCTCAAGGAATCAAAAAAGATCTTTGACGACTCCAAAATAGAATCGCATTCTGCGATAACTCCTACATATAAGATACCGTCAAAGGAATCGCTTTCAGAAAACGAGTACCGCGTATATTCGGCGGTCTTCAGACGCTTTGTGGCGGTTTTCTGCTCAGAGGACGCCGTGGTCGAAAGAAACGAGATAACCATAGACCTTTCGGGAAGAGAGACGTTCACCCTGAAGGGCGTGTCTATGAAGTCGCCTGGCTGGACAAAATATGACGAATATACCGGCAAGGACAAAATACTTCCGCGGCTGAAAAAGGGAGACGAGGTCGCCCATGTTTTCAGCCCTCAGACAAAGAAGACGTCCGCGCCAAAGCACTATACCACCGAAACGCTGAACAACTATCTGAAAAATCCGTTCAGAAACGAAACGTCGCGTTCCGATGACGACACAGAGGAATACAAGGCGATGTTTGAAGGTATTGAGCTCGGTACCGAAGCCACCCGGACAGGGATAATCGACAATGCAAGGAAGAGCGGGTATATCGATCTTTCAAAAAACACATATACAATATTGCCCGGCGGTAGGTATCTTGTAGAAACTCTCGACAGACTCGGCATAAATATGGACAAATATAAGACAAGCGAGCTTGGCAGAGCTCTCAAAAAGGTTTTCCGCTCGGAAATGTCTGTGGACCAGAGTGTCAAAATCGCCTGCAGCGAAATAGCGGAGGTCTTTTCCAAAAAGGACAGATATATAGAAAGACGTATGGACCTGTCTGCCGATAAAAAGGAATGCACCGGTGGCGTTATCGCGCGCTGTCCTGTCTGCGGCTCGGATATACGGGAGGGCAAGGGCATGTGGGGCTGTACAGGCAAGGGCTGCTCCGTCGCCGTTTATAAAACGATATGTTCAAAAAAGCTCTCTTGGGACGACGCGGCGGCGCTTTTTTCCGGGGGCACTGTGGGAGAATATGATTTTGTTTCAAAGGGCGGCAAGGAGTTCAGAGCAAAGCTGACGCTTGAGAACGGCCGTATAAAATTTATTTTTCCGAGGTGACGTTTATGCTGTTTTCAGGCATTCGTGCAAAAAAAGAGCTTGAGGCGATACTTCTTGAGCTGAAGGTTAATCTTGCAAACAACTACAAGGAGCCCGCACACAAGGCAAGACAGCGGCTTGCTCTGCGCACAGAGGAGCTGTTCTCCCAGGGCAGGATAAACAGAAGCGTGCGGGACCGTTATATGAAAATATACAAAGAGTATACCGCCGTAATGAAGGACTATCACCACTGAGCTTTTCCTTACGACTGCACTCACCCCTGCTGCGCTGGGCGGTTTTAAAAATTCAGTAAGACACGCGGCGCTGTGACATGAAGCAGAAATGCGACAAGAAGCAGAGAAAGGACAGAAAACCGGAGAAAAAACATATGAAAAAGTACGAAAACATACTTTTTGATCTTGACGGTACTCTTATAGATTCGAGCAAGGGCATATTCGCCTCCTTAAGATACGCCTTTGAGAAGGCCGGGCGAAAGATTCCGTCGGAAAAAGAGCTTTACAGATTTATCGGGCCCCCGCTCAATGTGTCGTTTTCGGAGTTCTGCGGAATGAATGAAGAGCAAACCGAACAGGCGGAGGCTTTTTACCGCGAATATTACAGTACCGACGGGATACGCATGTACAGCTTGTATGCCGGAGTGGCTGACATGCTCAGGGAGCTGTCAGCTGCCGGGAAAAGACTCTTCCTCGCCACCTCAAAGCCGGAAATCTTTGCAAGAGAAATACTCGCCGACGCCGGGGTCCTCGATTATTTTACCGGCATATGCGGCAGTGACCCCGCAAATGGGCGCAACAGCAAAAGCGAGGTCCTCCTCTGCCTTTTATCTCTTTACACTATGATTCCGGCGGATACGGTGATGGTGGGAGACAGAAAGTATGACGCCGTAGGTGCGTCGGACGCAGGACTTGATTTTATAGGGGTGCTCTGGGGCTTCGGAGATTCTGCGGAGCTTTCGGAATATGCTCCGGTGCTCATGCCCGCCTCCTGCAATGAGCTTGTCCGCGCTCTTCTCTTATGACTGCTATGACCGGAATCCGCTCTTCGCCGTCGGTGAGCCTGATGCAGTCGCTCTCTGAATGCTGCCGGCGCTTTTGTCTTACCTTCCGGGTGTAACCGGAACACCGGTCGCCCGCCCCCGTATTTCTGGCGTGCAGGCGTGCCGGAACACTTTTATGTATCCTTGTATGTATTAAGAAACGGAATTTTTACGGACTGAAGTCTGAAAATAAAACTCGAAAGTAAAAGAGTGAAAATGGCATAACAAAACAGACCACCGCAAAATGTGGTCGAAA
>CALXXF010000032.1 GCA_944392615.1 uncultured Clostridia bacterium | reverse complement strand
ATCTTTTTTCCGGCTCAGCTCCCGTGTATCTCTGCGACGCGGAATTTTATACTACCGTTTACAATGGATATCTTATAAAGAAGGTAGACAAATACAGTTATTACGACGAGGACGGCACTCATCTTGTAGACTCAGAGTCTCTTATTACGTGGTTCTCTTCCAATACTGACGGTGATACTACAAGAGTTGTCGGATATGCATATGCTTCCGAAGAAGATATCTACCACTACTATGTTCTCGGATATTCAAATGTGGAAAATATCATAAGGGAGCGATAGGCGAGGCACAGGCAAGGCTTCACCTGGTATTCTGGTTGGTATTCGGATTTAAGAGTGAGACGGCGTACGGTTTTTTCGGCGCTGTCGTCAGTAATTCAGCATTTTGCTGCAAATCGCCGCTTTTGGTGTAGTTCCTGATCGACCGTAATACCGGTAGCACTTTTGGTATCTGCAGCACTTTTGCAGTCATAGTGACAAATCATCCCATGCCGAAAAACGGCGGGGATGATTTTTTTTGAAAAGAACCGGACAGGCGAAAACAGCTGCGTTTGGATCAGTCGAACATGAGAAAACTTGTTTCTAAAACTATGCAGCAGAAGAATACGCGGTAAAGACCCAACAGCAAAAATCGGGATTTATGCTCAAATGTTTTCTGTATGCCGCTCGGAATTAACCCGTCAACATGTCACAAACAGAAGGGTATACTTGCTGACTGATTGGCACTCTTAAACAAAGGTTGACAAAAAAGCAAATAATTAACATAAAGTTCACATATTATTAAACAAATAAACACAATTCCGGTGTACTATAATGACAGCAGTTAGCAAAAGAGACGCAAGAGTGCTAACAGCAGATAATGATTCGGAGAGGTGAGCAAATGTGACCCCCACACTAAGCGAGCGCAAGAAGCTGATTCTTAAAGCGGTTATTAAGAATTATGTGGAAAGCGGCGAGCCTGTAGGCTCAAAGCTGATCGCTCAGGACAGGGAGATCGGGGCTTCTTCGGCGACAATAAGAAACGAAATGGCTGAGCTTACGGAGATGGGATATCTGCTCCAGCCGCATACCTCTGCAGGCAGGATACCATCAGAGCAGGGGTACAGATTCTATGTGGATTCGCTGATGGACAGTTATAACGCCACCACCGAGGAAATCGGTAACCTGAACGAGCTTCTTAAAACGCGTACCGAGCAGCTCGATAAAATAATAGACGATGCTGGCAGGCTCGCGAGTGCTCTTACCAATTATCCGGCGATTGCGGTAAAATCGAACAAAAGAAGACAGATTGTAAAGCGTTTTTCGGTAATGCAGAATGATTCGTATTCCTTCCTTCTGATAATGCTTATTTCAAAGGATATGGTCAAAACGAAGAACATCGTCACCAAGTTTCCGGTGACTGATGAATTTGTCGCGCTTCTGCAAAACGTTCTTAACGAAAATCTGGCAGATCTTGATCTCGGCAGTCTGACCCTTTCAAAAATGATGAACATTGAAAGGCAGATGAAGGATTACGGATTTCTTGCTTCTCCGGTAATAAAGAGCATTTATGAAGCTCTTTCGGAGGATACCGAAAGCAATGTCCGCTTTGAAGGCGTTGACCGTCTTCTGTCATATCCCGAATTTTCCGATGTTGGAAAGCTCAAGTCGCTGCTGGGACTTTTTGAAAGAAAAGACGAACTGGTGTCGTTTATGGAGGAGTCGGATAAAAACGAGGTAAATGTTTTTATCGGCTCAGAAAATACCGTAAATACGATGAACGACTCTACCCTGATATTCAAGGCGATTAAAGTAGACGGAGTTGCAGTAGGCGCGATCGGCATAATAGGTCCGTGCAGGATGGATTACGAAAAGGTCATTTCAACGATAGACTCCCTGTCAAGCTCAATATCTGAAATGATGAAGTCAAAGCTATCTCTTCCCGGCGAAAGACAGGTGCTTCCTGAGGGACAGCCCCATGATGTTCAAAGTACCGGAGAAATTCCCGGAGATGTCGGAGATTCCGGTAATCCGGATATAAAAAAATAGAAAATTTATTTGCAGACGGCACATTGCTGTGAGCTGCCGTCTGTCCGAAAAAATATACCGCTTATTGACGCGGTAGGTTCCGAAAGGCAGATGATTGTATGTCAGAAGAAAATATGAATACCGAAAACGGCGAAAGCGTCTCCACCGAAAAAGAGCAGCGACAGGATGGATCGGGACAGGATGCCGCGGCTGCCGGAGAACCGGCACAGGAGGGCGAAGCGTCGAATAGTACAGAAGACGTTCTTAAAGAAGACAAGCGGGAAAAAGAAGATAAGGAAAATAAAGAAGACAAAACTGAAAAAGACGGAAAGTATAAAAAGGAAAACAGGATCCTTTCCGAAAAGAACAAGGAGCTTGAGAAAAGTTTAGAAGAGCTGCAGGATAAATATCTCAGGCTTGCTGCCGAGTACGATAACTTCAGGAAGCGGTCGGCAAAGGAAAAAGAGGGAATATACGCTGATGCCTGCGCCGACTGTATTCTGAATATACTTCCGATTACCGATAACCTTGAAAGGGCACTGTCGTTTCCTGACAGTGACAAGGTAGTTGACGGAGTGCGGATGACTATGAGCAGCTTTGAACAGGCGCTCAAGAAACTCGGCGTAGAAGAAATAGAAACGAAGGTGTTTGATCCCGCGCTTCACAATGCCGTTATGCATGTTGAGGACGACAATCTCGGCGAAAGTGAAATAGTCGAGGTTTTCCAAAAAGGATATAAACGCGGCGACAAGGTGATAAGACATGCGATGGTAAAGGTAGCCAATTAGACGCCGGTATACAATGCTGCAGACAGATCTGAGGCAAAGATTGATCTGAGCGTCAGGAAATAACGTCATAATGACCGGGCAGGATACAATATAATATAAAAAGAATTGATATACAGCACCACAATTAAAGAGATTAATTCACATGGAGGAAAATAAAATGTCAAAATCAGGAAAGATAATAGGCATAGATCTTGGAACAACAAACTCGTGTGTCGCCGTATATGAGGGCGGCGAGCCGATTGTGATCCCGAACCCCGAAGGCGCAAGGACTACACCTTCTGTCGTGGGCTTTTCAAAGACCGGAGAAAGACTCGTCGGTCAGGTAGCAAAAAGGCAGAGCATAACCAATCCCGACAGAACGGTAATGTCTATAAAGCGTGAAATGGGAACATCGTACAAAGTAAAGATAGACGACAAGCAGTATACGCCTCAGGAAATATCGGCAATGATTCTTCAGAAGCTCAAATCAGACGCCGAGGCATATCTCGGAACCACTGTCACTCAGGCAGTCATAACCGTTCCTGCTTACTTCTCTGACGCTCAGCGTCAGGCAACAAAGGACGCGGGTAAGATAGCCGGCCTTGAGGTGCTGAGAATAATAAACGAGCCTACTGCCGCTGCTCTTGCATACGGTATGGATAAGGAAGAAGAGCAGAAGATAATGGTATTCGACCTCGGAGGCGGAACATTCGATGTATCGCTTCTTGAAATTTCAGACGGCGTTTTCGAAGTCCTCGCCACTGCGGGCAACAACAGACTCGGCGGTGATGATTTCGATAAGAGAATCATTGACTGGATTGCCGAAGAGTTCAGAAAGGAAAACGGCGGTATTGATCTAAGACAGGACAAGATGGCTCTTCAGAGACTCAAAGAGGCTGCGGAAAAGGCAAAGATAGAGCTTTCCGGAGTGGCTCAGACCAACATAAACCTGCCCTTTATCACAGCTGACGCTACCGGCCCCAAGCATTTCGACGCTACTCTCACACGCGCAAAGTTCAACGAGCTCACAGCAGACCTTGTCGAAGCCACTATGGGACCGACAAAGCAGGTGCTCAAGGATGCCGGACTCAGCGTATCTCAGATAGGAAAGGTGCTTCTTGTCGGAGGTTCGACAAGGATCCCCGCTGTACAGGATGCAGTCAGAAACTTTACAGGAAGAGATCCTTTCAAAGGAATCAACCCTGATGAGTGCGTTGCTATAGGCGCTGCAATACAGGGCGGTGTTCTCGGCGGCGAGGTTAAGGACCTTCTTCTCCTTGACGTGACCCCGCTTTCTCTCGGTATCGAGACTCTGGGCGGTGTATTTAACAAGATAATAGAGAGAAATACTACGATACCTGCCAAAAAGAGCCAGATATATTCTACCGCGGCTGACGGTCAGACTTCGGTCGAAATACATGTCCTTCAGGGCGAGCGCTCTATGGCATCGGGTAATACCACTCTCGGCAGATTTGTACTTGACGGCATACCGGCCGCTCCCCGCGGAGTGCCGCAGATAGAAGTTACATTCGATATAGATGCAAACGGCATTGTCAACGTAACGGCGCAGGATAAGGGAACCGGAAGAGAACAGCACATAACCATCACGTCTTCCACCAATATGAGCAAGGAAGATATAGACCGCGCTGTCAAGGATGCCGAAAAGTATGCAGAAGAGGATAAAAAGCTCAAGGAGAGCGTTGAGATAAAGAACAGGGCAGAGAGCCTCATATTCCAGAGCGAAAAGACTCTTGCCGACATAGGCGACAAGGTGTCTGAAAGCGAGAAGAGCGACGTAACGGCTGCTGTGGAAAAACTGAAGCAGACAGTCAAGGGCTCGGATACCGATGCCATAAAGGCAGATACCGAGGCTCTTGAGCAGGCTTTCTACAAGCTCTCTGAAAAACTTTATCAGCAGAATCAGGGAGCCGGTGCTGCCGGAGGAGAACAGGCGGGCAACGGCCAGGGCGGAAATTATTACGACGCTGATTTTGAAGATAAGTCAGATAAATAATGAAAACCGGAGCCGAAGGCGGTTTTTAAAACCGCCTTCGTTTCGCGGTTTCGGGAGACGAATTTCCGAAGGCAGCCTTGTTGGTTTGAAACGACAATCTAAAAGAAAGGCATGTGAACAGAAGTGGCAGAGACAAAACGTGATTACTATGAGGTGCTCGGCGTCGGCAAAAACGCAGATGAGAACGCAATAAAAAAGGCGTACCGCGTACTTGCCAAAAAGTATCATCCTGACATGAATCCGGGTGATAAGGATGCGGAGCAGAAATTCAAGGAAATAAATGAAGCCTATTCGGTTCTCTCCGATCCCGAAAAGAAGGAAAAATACGACAGATACGGTCACGCTGCCTTTGATCCTGCCAGCGGTGCGGGGGCAGGAGCCGGGGGATTCGGTTTTGACATGGGTGACATAGGCGATATTTTCGGTTCGTTTTTCGGCGGCGGATTTTCATCATCGTCGCGAAGGAACGGCCCGGAAAGAGGCGACGATATAGAGCTCATGCTCAATATCAGCTTTGAGGAAGCAGCGTTCGGGTGCAAAAAGGAAATAATGTTCGATAAAATTGAACGCTGTTCAAAGTGTTCAGGCAGTGGAGCAGCTCCCGGAAGCACGGCACAGACATGCTCCACCTGCCGCGGAAGCGGACAGGTGCGTACCACACAGCGCACGATACTCGGAATGATGCAGACAATGAATACATGTCCTGCATGCAACGGTACCGGAAAGATAATAAAGGATCCTTGTCCGGACTGCAAAGGCAAGGGAAACGTGAAAACACGAAAAAAAATCGAGGTCGCAATCCCTCAGGGAATAGACAACGGTCAGAATGTGGTGCTGAGAGGTCTCGGAAATGACGGTTACCGCGGAGGTCCTTCGGGAGACCTGTATGTGCATATAAATGTGTCAAAGCACGATATTTTCACAAGAAGAGGAAGCAATATATACTGCGACGTCCCGATAACCTTTGTTGAAGCGGCTCTGGGAGCGGAAATATCTGTTCCTACACTTCAGGGTGAAACAAAATACAGGATTCCGGAAGGGACTCAGACGTCTACGAGCTTTACTCTCAAGGGAAAGGGTATTCCCGTCATAAATTCAAGAAGCCGCGGTGATTTGATATTTACAGTCATAGTTGAAACGCCTAAAAATCTTACCAAAGAACAGAAGGACTATCTCATGAAGTTCTCGGGCGTGTGCGACGACGCTAAATATTCCAAAAGACAGCTGTTTTTGAATAAGTTCCTGAATAAAAAGCGATGAGAGCTTTTGACGTTGTTATAAATTCTGAAAAAGGATGGCGGTATCGATATGGAGTGGTCTCAGATAAAAGTCAAGTGTGTCAAGGCTGACCTCGACAAAACTGCGGCGATAATGAGCATGGTTGATACAGGGCTCATGATAGAAGATTACTCGGATATAGAAGAGAACCTTATGCCGGTGTACGGCGAGCTTATAGACGATTCCATATTGCACGCGGACAGGAATACATGCTTTGTGAGCTGTTTCCTGCCTGATGTGGCAGAGCTTGGCGACGCCGTGGCTTTTATAAAGGAGCGTCTTGCTTCGGAAAAAATCGGATTTACGCTCACAGTTGAGGGCGTTTCGGAAAAGGAATGGACAGAAAGCTGGAAAAAATATTACAAGCCGGTAAAAATAGGCGACAGGCTTGTTGTTGTTCCAATGTGGGAGGATTACACGCCTGGTGACGGCGAAGTTGTAATAAGGATGGACCCTGGCATGGCTTTCGGAACGGGAACGCACGAAACAACAAGGCTCTGTGCCGCTATGCTTGAAAAGTACATCAGAAAGAACGACCGCGTGCTTGACATAGGAACCGGCAGCGGGATACTGTCGCTCTTCGCTTCAGGACTAGGAGCAGCGTATGCCGATGCATACGACATGGATCCGGTTGCAGTTGAAGTGGCAGCAAAAAACGCAAAAGAAAATAATATGGATAATGTGCACTGCGGCGTCTCTGACCTTCTTTCGTCTGTGGAACCGGGTAAAAAGTACGACGTGGCGCTTGCAAATATCGTCGCCGACATACTCATAAGAATGGCTCCGGACATAGGTGATTATCTTGAGAAAGGCGCTCTTCTGATATGCTCAGGCATAATAAGCAGCCGGGAGCAGGATGTTCTAAACGCTATGCGGGAGGGGTCACTCGAGCTTGTAGACAGAGATGAGGATTCCGACTGGCTGGTGATGGTTTTCAGAAAGTAAGAGTGCCTCATTACAAGCCGGGTTGCTGCTCTGAGACGACTGGTAATGGTACCGATAAGGCAGGTAATGATACCGGTAATGAGAGATCAGACTGTTATGCACATGCTGTGGCGCATGCGCAGACATTTATGCGGCAATCTTCTGTTAGACGATGGGCTGGAGAATATGGGCTGAAGGACCGCCGGGAATAAATTTATCATAGATCATTAACTCGCTGTAAAAGGGGAGGGCAGTCGGTCTGCCTGCCCTTTTTGCTTTTTGTATTAAAAATATTTTCGGCGTTATGCCCGTATTGACATTTCAGACAAAATGTGATAAACTATCGGTGTGCCGGTTTTAGCTGGAATTTACACTGACCGACGTAGTTTGTCTTTTCTTTTATTATTTCAGAGGCGGTGTCCATGAAAAGATTAATTGTAGCAATATTTATTGTATTTGTATTTGTGTTTGCGATTTCGTCATGCTCTCCTGATTCAGCCGATACGTCCGGAGGTACCTCTCACACAGTTGACCAGGATTCGTTATCTGACGTGACATCATCCGGCGCTCCGGAAACGAGCGAAGGCGATGTGCCGCACGATACTATGGAGCCGATAATCGATACAGATACCGGTTGGGGTCCGCTTATTCCCATGACTCCGGTCGAGTGATTCTTTGCTTTTTCTGATATTCAAACATAAAGAAAGTTAAAGGTGTCTGCCAATGAAAAAGAAGATTCTTTTTGTTATTTCTCTGCTTGTTCTGACATCGATGCTTGTTGTTTCCTGTGCTTCCGATGGAAGCGACAGCGAAACAACTGCTGAAAATATACAGAGCAATCCCTCTGCTTCCACTGAGTCTGAGCCATCAGACGAAAACAAGGTCACGTCTTCTGTACCGGATGATGACGAGAATCCCGGAAATGACGAAAATCCCGGAGATGACGAGAACCCCGGAGATAACGAAAATCCCGGAGATGACGAGAATCCCGGAAATGACGAAAATCCCGGAGATGACGAGAACCCCGGAGATGACGAGAACCCCGGAGATGACGAAAATACCGGAGATGACGAGAATCCCGGAGATGACGAGAACCCCGGAGATGACGAGAATCCCGGAGATGACGAGAATCCCGGAGATGACGAGAATCCCGGAGATGACGATACTCCGGATACAACAAAAAACGACGACGAAGGCTGGGGAGAGCTTATTCCGCTTGAACCTATAATCTGAAAATCAACGGACGCGTTTGCTTTGGCAGACCACGGCGTGATGGCTGTGCCGCGCTGTCCGGCTTGTTTGACCCGCGGAGTTCAACGCCGCGGGTCTTGTTAAATCGGTGAGATATTTATAAAAGGTGATATGAATGGCTGAAGAAAAGAAAAATATAAAGGCGGGGTCGTCATCAAAGGAGAGCTCCGCCTCAAATACTTTATTAAAGACGCCCGCAGCAGAAAAATCAAACTCATACGGAGACAACAGCATAGTGCAGCTCAAGGGAGCCGACAGGGTGCGCAAGCGCCCCTCGGTCATATTCGGTTCGGACGGGCTTGACGGCTGCGAGCATTCGTTTTTTGAAATTCTTTCAAACTCAGTGGATGAAGCACGCGAGGGGTATGGCGACAGGATAGATATAGTAGCATATAATGACAAGTCGATATCTGTCGAGGACCGCGGCAGGGGTATTCCGCTTGATTACAATGAGAGCGAAAAGCAGTGGAACTGGTACCTCATATTTTGTGAGCTGTATGCAGGGGGAAAATACAAGAACAATGAAAGCGACGGCGCTTACGAGTATGCTCTCGGCTTAAACGGGCTTGGTGCCTGCGCGACGCAGTGCGCCTCGGAGTATATGTACGTCCGTTCATGCAACGGCTCCACGGTTTACGAAATAGACTTCAGCCACGGCGAGCCGGTGAGTGAACTGCGCCGGAGGGAAGCCGGGCGCTCCGAAAGGCATTCCGGAACATATATAAGATGGAAGCCTGATCTTATGGTATTCAAGGATATAGACATACCGAAGGAATACTATGTAGAGGTACTGAAAAGGCAGGCTGTCGTAAATTCGAATATTAAGTTCACGCTGAAATTTCAGAATGATGACGGAAGCTTTGAAAATAGCGAGTATTATTATCATAACGGCATAGTCGACAGAATAAACGAGCTCACAGAGGATTCAAAGCTATGCAACGTGGCGTTTTATAAAACCGAGACTTCGGGACGGGACAGGGCTGATCTTCCGGAATACAAGCTCAAAGCAGAGATAGCCTTCTGCTTTTCTCAAAAGACAAAGGCTCAGGAGTATTATCACAATTCGTCGTGGCTTGAGCATGGCGGCTCGCCTGAAAAAGCGGCAAAGCAGGGCTTTTTGTCGGGATTTGACAAATACCTTAAGGATAAGGGAAAATATAAGAAAAATGAAAGCAAGATAACCTATGTCGATATAGAGGATTGCCTTGTACTTATTACAAATACCTTTTCTACGCAGACAAGCTATGCCAATCAGACCAAAAAGGCGATAACAAACGACTTTATCTGCTCTTTTCTCACAGATTATATAAAACGGTGCCTTGAGATCTTCTTTGCTGAAAATCCGGCAGATGCCGAAAAGGCAGCAAATCAGGTTCTTCTCAACAAGAGAAGCAGGGAAACCGCAGAAGCGACAAGGCTCGACATAAGAAAGAAGCTCAGCGGAAACAACGATATTGCAAACAGGGTAGACAAATTCATTGGCTGTCGCTCAAAGGACCCTGCCGTGAGGGAGCTCTATATAGTTGAGGGAGACAGCGCCAAGACCTCATGTAAGCTGGCGCGCAACGCGGAGTTCCAGGCAATAATGCCGGTGAGGGGCAAGATGCTGAATTGTCTTAAGAGCAGTGAGGATAAAATATTTAAGAGCGAGATAATAACCAATCTTCTGAAAGTTATAGGGTGCGGGGTCGAGATAAAAATCAAAAGCAAAAACAAGGATTCGGAAATGAGCGCCTTTGATCTGGACTCATTAAAATGGAGCAAAATAATAATCTGTACCGATGCTGACGAAGACGGGTATCAGATAAGAGTCCTTATTCTGACAATGTTTTACAGGCTCCTTCCGACTCTTCTCAAGGAAGGCAGGGTGTATATAGCCGAATCTCCACTATATGAGATAAATACAAAGGACAAGACTCTGTTCGCTTACAGCGAAAGTGAAAAAAATGAAATAATAAAGAGCCTTGACAAGCAGAAATATGTGTTGCAGCGTTCAAAGGGGCTGGGCGAGAACGAGGCTGAGATGATGTCGCTCACGACGATGAATCCCGCCTCAAGGCGCCTTATAAGGGTGTGCCCTGACGATGCTTCCAGGACCGCGGAAATGTTTGAGCTCATGATCGGGGACAATCTTGAAGGGCGCAAGGATTTTATTGCGAGATACGGTTCGAAGTATATATCTGTAGCAGATATATAAAGCACACGGCAGGGCAAAATGCAGGTCAGAACGTAGTTTTCTTTGCCTTTTGCCGTCTGCTTGCTGAGCCGCTCACAGGTATGTGAGCGGCTCAGCGCGTGTGCTGACGACAGGTACACGCGTGATCTGTGTTTAATTGAAAGTCACACTTTAATGCCGGAATGATGTCTTGACACTTGAAGGATCTGCATTTTACGGCTTTCCTTCATAAATCGCTTTTGTTTTTCTGCATGCTGCCGTGTGACGTGCCATCGTGCGATTTTATTTAATCGGAATCGCAATTCATGCAGATTTTTCAAAAAAAGGTGTGACAAGGGACGCAAGCTCGTGCGTATTGTTTTCAGCCCGCTGGCAGACGCAGGAGTTCACTCAAGTGATCGGGACATAAAGAGAAAAAAGAGCGTAAGAGGTATTGCAATGCCGGAACTTATCTACTGTACAGATACCGTTGCCAGAAGAAAAAGACTGTGTGACCTCTGTGCCCGTGTATCTGATATTTATGAAAATGTGTATATAGTTGTTCCTGAACAGCAGGTGCTCGAAACGGAGGAAATGATTTTTTCACGCGAGGTTCCCGAAAATATTGAGGTCACGTCCTTCAAGCGCCTTTCAAATAATATTTTCAGGAAATTCGGAGGTCTTTGCTACAACTATATAGGAAGCGGAGCAAAGCAGGTAGTCATGTGGCGAGCTCTTATGTCCTGCATACCCTCACTCAGGATATATTCAGATATTTCTCTTGAAGATATGTCCGCTGTAAAGCTCATACTCAGCGCGGTGGAAGAGATGAAAATGTGCGGAGTCTCTCCCGGAATACTCGAAAAGACCTCATACGGGATTGCCGATGAAAAATTATCGGACAAGCTTTCCGACGTCTCTTTGATTTATTCAGCATACGAGAGTATCATGTCAGGACGGCACGACGACGCGGCGGATGATTTGGCAAGAGCGTGCGGGATTCTCGAAGAAAACGATTTCTTCCTCGGCTCGTATGTTATTTTCGATTCCTTTGACGGCTTTACGCAGGCAGAATACGCAATAATAGAAAAGGTCTTTTTGCAGGCGGCGGATTCGGCTGTCTTTCTCTCTTTTGACATCTCTGACAGGCGGAAAGTGTTTGACGGTCCGCGCAGGACGGACAGGACGCTCAGAAGGCTGTGCGCCGGTGTCGGAAAGGGTGTTAATCAGGTTTTTGACACAGAAAAAAACGCCGTAAAGGACAAAATGATAGCCGAATTTTCAAGGCACTTTCACGACGGAAGTGACTACAGGGCAGCAAGCTCTGATTCATGGGATGACGGTATCAAGGCTGTGGTGTGTCCGACTCCGGAGCACGAGGCGCGTTTTGTGGCGTGTGATATTGCACGAAGGGTCCAGTCTGGAGCAAGATACCGTGATTTTGCCGTCATTATGCGGAGTACCGATAAATATAGAGGTATAATAGACGCATTTCTCGACGACTGCCGTATACCGTTTTTCATTTCTTCACGAAAGGATCTCTCTTCGGCTGCCGAAATAAGAATGATATGCTCCGCCCTGGCTGTATGCGCGTACAATTTCAGGTATGAAGACGTCGTTTCATATATGCGTTCAGGTCTTTCAGGGCTGTCATCAGATGAGTGTGATATTCTGGAGGAATATGCGTCGCTCTGGCGGATAAGCGGGAGCAGGTGGCATGACGAATATGGCTGGCAGATGAATCCTAAGGGGTTTTCTGCGGATTTTGACGAAGAGACCATCGAGCGGCTCGCGCTTCTGAACGAACTGAAAGAGCGGCTAACCGCCCCACTTTGCGCTCTTTCCGATTCTTTTGGCCCAGCGGCTACTGTGCGAAGCATCAGCGCGGCGCTCTTCTCGTTTTTCAATGAAATAAATCTGAGTGAAAAGCTGTCTGCCCGCAGAGAATACGACAAAAGTCTGTTCGGACCTGAAGAAGCCGGGCTCGGCGGTCAGATATATGACTGTGTAATAGATGTCCTGGATCAGCTTGTTCTCACTGCAGGTGACGTAAGGGTGAACGCTTCGGAATACAGCAGGCTGTTCATGGCTGTGATTTCTGAGTCTGATGTGGGACGCCTGCCGTCACGACTCGACGAGGTAACGGTGGGAAGCGCCGATCTTATCAGAAAATCACATATTAAACACGTTTATATAATGGGACTCAATGAGGGAGAATTTCCGGCGCCTGTCAAAGAAAACGGCTTTTTTGACGACGATGAGAAAAGGGCTCTTTCGGAGCTCGGAATTACTACCTCTGCATTCGGTGAGCAGCAGCAATATGACGAAGAACTTTATTTCTTCAGAGCTGTATGCTCGGCGTCTGATTCGGTATGCCTCACCTCTTGTGAAAAAGACATGAATTCGTCCAAGCTCTGTCCGTCACCTTTTTTCAGTGATACGGTGAATTTTCTTCCGACGGAAAGAGCGCTGAGGTATGACGATATACCCAAGCGGGATCTTTTGTACGCTGTATCTGATATAATTGAATATGCTGTCAGGAATAATGATACGGACCTACTTTACAGGGTGTCCGCATGTTCTGACAGCCCGCTGGATTCACGTATTGAAAATATTCCTGGGGATATATGCGATAAGATATACGGCGAAAAAATGGTCCTCACCCAGTCGCGTATGGAAAAATACGTGATGTGCAGTTTCGCTTACCACTGTGCCTACGGAATGAAGTTGCGTTCAACATCTGACGGCAGATTTGAAGGCTCTGATGTCGGTAATTATATACACAAGGTGCTTGAAAACTTCTTTGCTGTCTCCGGCGGTCGTCTCAGGCAGATGAGCGACGAAGAAGCATACATTTTACTTGACAGAGTGACAGATGAGTATATGAGCTCAATAGGGGCAAAGGGGCTTGGAAAGCGTTTTCAGGTGCTTGCGCGCAGGCTAAAGCGCTCTGCGAGACTGCTGCTTAAAAATCTTCTTTCTGAGTTCCGGAGTTCTGACTTTACCCCGCGCTTTTTTGAGTTCCCGATAGATATGTCGGGCGAAGGGGGAGCGCGCGCTCAGAGAATACCTCTTCCTGACGGCGGCGAGGTTTTTCTCGTTGGTAAGATAGACCGCGTCGACACATATGAAAAGGACGGAAACGTTTATATCAGGGTCGTGGATTATAAGACAGGTAGCAAGACATTTTCAATGAATGATGTAAAGCTCGGTCTGAATTTGCAGATGCTTATATATCTTTTTGCGCTCTGCTCGGAGGAAAACTCAGTACTGAGGGAAAAAACAGCCTGTAAAGAACAGCTTATACCCGCAGGGGCGGTTTATATTTCCTCGATATCCTCCGTAAAGGAAAGCGAACAAAGACCGGCAAATGCCGAAGAGGCGGAGGAGTACGCGCAGTCTGTAATTTCAAGAAGCGGCATATTGCTTGCCGACCCCGACATACTTCTCGCAATGGACAAAGATGCCTCCGGAAAATATGTCACAATAAAAGGCGGGAAGGATGGAGGCGTCAAATCAGCATCAGCTGCTCTTCTGCTTGAAGACATCGAAGAAATGGGCAGACTTGCAGCACAGGTACGCGATATCGTTGCCGGAATAGCCGTGGAAATGAAAAAAGGCAGGGCGGACGCCCACCCGCTCAGGGATTCCTCACACAATGCCTGCGAATACTGCCCGTATAAGCCTGTTTGCAGGATAAAGGACTCAAAGGAGTCTGAGCCGTCAAAGGAGTCTGAGCTGTCAAAGGAGTCTGAGCCGTCAAAGGAGTCTGACTCAGCATTTTACAGCACCCATGGTTCCCGCTTGTCTTCCGGTGACAGGCATGAGTCCGCTGTGAACTGCAGTGACGATTGCAGGAAAATGACTTCGGATAGGTCTGTGACGGTCGGCAGATGCGAACAGGACATGAAAAGCGAAAATTACTGTGTGAAAGGAGATTCAAATGGCTGATTTTGAACTTACTCCTTCCCAGAAAAAAGCTGTAGAGGCACCGGTAATGGATCTTCTCGTCTCTGCCGCCGCAGGCTCCGGCAAAACCGCTGTGCTCAGCAGGAGAATAGTAAAAATATTATCAGACGAAAATACAGGCGCCGATGTATCAAGGCTGCTTGTTGTGACCTTTACCAAGGCTGCCGCCTCAGAGCTGCGCGTCAGAATAGCGGATGCACTTTCAGAAGAGATCATTTCCATGCGTGCGCAGGGAAATGAGGCCGGTGCTGAACGTCTGTCCGGACAGCTCAGAAGGCTCGGACTGGCTTCGATATCAACTATACACAGCTTTTGTTACAGGCTTGTGCGGGAAAATTTCAGCAGACTGTCACTTCCTGCGTCTGTCAGAATAGCAGAAGAGGCCGAGACACAGTCGCTCATGCGGGCATGCATGGATTCGGCAATAGACGAGCTGTATGAAAAGGATGACGGATTCTCCGCGTTTGCCGACACTCTTATTGAGCTCAGGGACGACAAACTCAGCGATATTCTGCTTGAATTTTATCTCAGGCTCATACAGCAGCCTGACGGACTCGGCTTTGCTGAGCGTTCGCGTAAAATGCTCGCCGACGCAGCAGAAGATTTCGATTCCTCCCGGTTTTTTGTGGCGATCAAAAATCACGTGTCAAAATTTGCCGCATACTATGAAACGGCTCTGGCAAGAGCCATAGATGATATTCTGAAGGACGAAAAAGCAAAAAAAGCGTACTATAACGCTTTTTACAGCGACCTTGTCTATGTCCGCGGCATTGTTCCCGCATCTGAGGAGGGCTATGCGTCTCTGAGCAGATACCTTCGCTCATATTCTCCGGAAAGACTCGGAGCGCTGCGCGCAGAGAAGAGCGAGCCGATACTGTTTGCGTCGGATATGCGCAAAGCCTTTTCCCAGGGCGTAAGAACACTTGAAAAGCGATTTGCGCGCTACAGCGCCGCGGATATAAAAAACGACTGCCTTTTTACCGCGGCATATGCAGACAAGCTGTATGAAGCGCTGAGCTTTTTTGATAAAATATATTCTGCTGAAAAGCTGAAAAACTCTGTGGTCGATTACAACGACCTTGAGCGCCTTTCTTACCGTCTTCTTTACGACGGTGACAAGCCGAGCAGATTCGCCGCTTCAGTTGCTGCAAAATTTGACGCAGTCTTTATAGACGAATATCAGGATACAAATGCGCTTCAGGATGCTATATTTGCCGCTGTTTCATCCTCAAACCGGTTTATGGTTGGTGACATAAAGCAGTCAATATACGGCTTCAGGGGTGCCATGCCCGGTATTTTTTCGGAATACAGGAACAGATATCCCGATTATGACGGGGGCTCAGGATGCAGACAGGGAAAGATATTCCTTTCTGAAAATTTCCGTTCTGATAAAGGTGTGGTGGATTTTTCAAACAGGATCTTTGCCCGCCTTTTCAACAACAACAGCGGCAGAGTGCCGTATATGCCTGATGACGCTCTTGTCTGTTCCCGTCCTCCGGAGCGTGACGCCGGGCTGAGTACTCAGCTGCTTTTCCTCGAAAAGTCTGATGAGAAATGTATGAGCGAAGCGGATTATGTCGCTTCCAGAATAAACTCGCTTATCCTGAACGGAGTACAACCGTCAGATATAGTGATACTTCTGAGAAGCATGAGCGCTTCCGAAAAGTTCAGAAAGGCACTAAGCTCGTACGATGTTCGCTGCGATTGCCCCGGAAGAGAGGATTCACTTCTTTCGTACCCGGAGATCCTTCTCATGATTTGCATGGTAAATGTAATAGACAATCCGTGCCGGGACATATATACAGCAGGCGTTCTTAAAAGCCCGCTTTTTGATGTGAGTACAGGGGAGCTGATAACCCTCAGAAGAGAGTACCCCAAGGGCAGCCTTTACTCGGCGCTCAAAGAATTTTATGCGTCTGACCGGAGAGATGAGCAGAGTATAGACCTTATGGAAAGAGCAGGGAAGTTCTTCAGGTGGCTTGAGCAGGCACGCAGGTATTCTGAAATGAAGCCGTCAGACAAAATAGTCAGATATCTTATGACAGAAACTCCGGTTATTGCAATCGCCGTCAAAAACGGAGGAAGTGCGGAAAGAATACGCCAGTTTTATGAGCTTGCAAGAAAATACGAAGCTTATTTTTATCACGGTCTGCACAGCTTTGTGCGATATATAAACCAATTATCTGAGCGAAAACCGTCTGAACAGCCTCAGGCCCTGACACGCTCCGAGACGTCATCCGTGAGGATAATGAGCATACACCAGTCCAAGGGAAGCGAATTTTCGTATGTGTTTCTGGCTGACACGTCACGCAGATTCAATAATGCTGACAGAACCGGGAAGCTGCTCTATGAAAGCTCTCTCGGCATAGGCATGAAGCACCGTGACGACGACGGCTACGTCAGATATGACACACTGATAAGACAGGCCGTGTCTTCTGCCATACAACTTGACAACCTTGACGAGGAAATGCGGATTCTGTATGTGGCGCTTACAAGAGCCAAAAAACAGCTTATAATAACCGCTTCTGTAGGAAAGCCGGACGAATTTCGTGCAAGATGCAGGTATTTCGGAAAAGAAATGACTCCGTGGCTTTGCATGGAGGCGTCGAGCTATGCCGAGTGGCTTGCTCTTTGCCTTGCCGAAGATGATGGGGAAGCATCAACGATATCAGGATATGAAAAAGAGTCCGTACATGCCGACACGTCGGCTCCGGATAATAATGACGCCCAGAGGGAGCATACCGCTGCAGGTAGGGTGCTTGCTGAAAGGTTGGATTTTGAGTATCCTTCAAAGGATCTGGCGGACCTTCCTGCCAAGTTGTCCGTATCACGTCTGTACCCGGGAATACTTGACGACGACGGCGCAGAGCTCATCAGGGCTCAGGAAAACGAGTTTGACAGGACGCCTGCTTTCCTGGGTGAAAAGATAGCTGCAAGCGGCGCTGAAAGGGGTACGGCAACGCACCTCTTTATGCAGTTCTGCAATTTTGAATCGGTAGTTACAACCGGCATAGAAGCCGAAATAAAACGGCTGGTGGAAAAGAAATTCATAACGCCTGAGGCGGCGAGGCTTATATACAGAAAAAAACTGGTTGCTTTTTTCGACGGGGCTGTTTTTGAAATGGTCAAAAACGCGGCACGTATAAAGAGGGAGCAACGATTCAACGTCAGGATGGATGCAGGCGTTTTTACACTTGATCCTGTCCGCGCTGCGGCGCTTTCTGGTGAAACCATACTTGTACAGGGCGTTATAGATTTGCTTATTTTTGAGCGTGACGGCAATATAATACTGGTCGACTATAAAACCGACCATATCCCGGCGCCGGAAGGTGAAAGCGGGGCAGGATACAGAGAGTTCGCTGAGAATTTTCTCAGGGAGCGTTATTCTGCTCAGATCATCTATTACGCCCGTGCCGTTGAAAAATTATACAGCAAGAAGGTAAAGAGAGCGCTGCTTTACTCGTTTTCACTCGGTGATACCGTTGACATTGAGGTGTAGTCTTCCGGTTCGGCGCGCTTCATGCTGTATGCGCTGCCGGGGGAAAGCGGCCGAAGTCAGAAAAAGCTGAGCATACTGAAAATGCAGGAACGGAAAATCCGTTCCTGCATTCTTTGTGCGCTCGGCATGCGCTATCACTTGGCGGTGAAAGTCCGCTACAGACTTGGCAGTAGGAACTGTTAGCTAAGG
>CALXXF010000031.1 GCA_944392615.1 uncultured Clostridia bacterium | reverse complement strand
AAGTTCCCACAAACCGTTTGATTGGTCTGTGGGAATTTTACGTTATGGTGATTTCTCCGATAAGAACATCACGCTTTCTGCGCGGATGATTTTTTTTATAATTCAATTTTCGCCGTTTGTACTGCATATCTGCCGTTATCCCGGCGCAAGCACTGAAAAACTAAGCAGGTTATAACTACTAAGCAGGTTATATCACGTCTGTGCGGTTCCCACCGGGAAATTAACCGTTTCTGACGGCTTTCCGAAGTCGGGGTTTCCATCCTCGTCCCAGAGTACCGGGGCGATCCAGCCGTTTCTTCCGTTCCATCCTGTGCCGCTCACAAGGTTGGCGTGATAAAGCATCCAGATGCTGCCGTCAATCGCCGTGGTGAAACAGCAGTGTCCCGGACCGTACGCCACTCCGGCGCGTGCTCTGAACACGGGCAGCTTGCTTTTCGACCAGCTTTCTGCGTCAAGCGGGTCCTCGCCTTCAAGTGTCAGCATGCCAAGGCAGTAGTTGTCAGTCCAGCTTCCGCTGGCAGAATATACTATGAAAGTCTTTCCGTCATGACAAAGCGCCGCAGGTCCCTCGTTTACATATGGAGTTCCGACCTTTTCCCACGAGTATGTGGGGGAAGAAATGAGAACCCTTTCTGAGTCAATCGTACAGGGATCGCTCATATGCGCTATATATATGTTCTGCGCGACATTATCTGTGCCTTCCCAGCCAGACCACACGAAATAAAGCTCGTCGTTCAGCGTGAGCACCGTTCCGTCTATTGCCCATCTGTCAGATGGGTCGGTTATTTTCCCGACCATTTCGAACGGCTCCGTGGGGTCCTGTGACGTGCCCCTGAGGACATACATTCTGTGGTTGCTGTTGTTTCCGTCGTCTGCGGCTACATATATGTACCATTCGCCCTGAAGATAGTGGAGCTCAGGCGCCCAGTATTCATTCGAATACATAGTGCCCGACGGCGCGGAGTATACCTGCGATGCCCTTGCCGAGCCTATGTCAAGAGGCGAATCCATCCTTGCCACAGCCACTCCGTTATTGCGGGAAAAGCAGTAGTAGTATGACCCTTCGTGCTCTATCACCCACGGATCGTTTGCGCTCTGTGCTATCGGATTTTCTATTGTCTCGTACACGAATGAAGCTTCAGGCGCTTCCGTTTCCGCAGGTTCTGAAGAACTTTCCGTGCTGTCCGCACCCTGTGTGGAAGAAGAAAAAGCAGTATCGTTTGACGCCGGGTCGCTTTCGTCTGCTGATGAGTCCTGGGCTCCGGATGTGTCCTTTCCGCTGTCTGAGCAGGCGGAGAATACAACTGAAAGCATAAAGACGGCAAGTATAAAAGTTAAAAGTGTCGTTATTTTTTTCATAGACAATTGAACATTACGGCGACGGCGCTTGAGGTGCCGAAAACGTCATAATATTTTTCCTCCGTTTTAGTTGCAAAAGCCGTTTGCATAAGTCCCTCTGAGTTTCTGTTTGCGTAAGCACTGTCGGCGTTTTTGCGTAGCCATACGATGTATTCCTCTTTCGAATCAGCCTTGGCAAATCTCGAAAGCCAGCGGGATAGGATGCCCTTGAAGCCGATAAGGTCGTTTCCTGAGTCTTCGTTGTTCATTATACCGCCGCCGTACATGACGTTCATGGTGTATGAAGCGGCGCTGCGCGCCCTTTCAAGATATTTTTTATCGCCGTAGTGTTTGTAAAGGAGCATGTTTGCACCTATGAATGTCCCCTGATTGTATGTGGATGACCATTTGTTCACATGACCGTCCATTCCTATGCAGTCGTACACCTTGCCGTTTTCCTCATACAGCGTGCCGGCAGTCCATTCAATGACCGCCGCCGCGTCGGCAAAGTATTTCTCATCATTCGTGACTTCTCCCACAAGGCAGGCTGCTATGGCGCCGGGACAGTTGACGCAGGCGTTCTTGGAGCGGTTTTCTATTCTCCAGAAAAGTCCACCGCCAAGGTCGTCGCTGTACGAACGCGCCCAGACCATGCTGAAATTTTCAAGTGCTGTTTCAAAATATTTTCTTTTACCCGTGAGCATATATGCTCTTGTCATGGCTATAACTGCCCACATTATGTCGTCGTTGAATTCATTGTCCGACCAGAGGCTCCCCCTGTCCTCAATGAAAGCGCTGTAGGTCTGCTCTATCAGCTGGGAATATCTTTCGTCGCGCGTGTTTTCATAGGCGTCATCCAGCATTTCAAGGATTTCCGCATTGTCCCAGAAATCCGCCTTTTCAAACCTGCCGTTTTTGTAATATTTTTCAAGGTACGCGTCAAGACATTCTCCGGCACGTTTTCTGAGTTCGTTCACCTGTTCCTGCATATGCCTTTACCTCTTTTCATGTCAGTTTGTCCGGAATTTACGCTGGGGTGGCTGAATAATACAGTGTGTAACAGAGTCTTTGCGGCCAAAAGTATCAGGATATAAGAGCGCGGAAATATTCTCTTCCTCCGACAAAACGGTTGAAGCAAACGGGTTTTACAAAACGGTTGAAGCATTTACTCTCCGGTGGTGAAATGTCGGAGGTAATAGTTTGTTTTTTTGCTATGTCCCTTACTCTGCATCCTCTATGTCGGCAGAGTCGTCGTCCTGCTCCTGATTTTCTCCGGATGTATCCTTTGGATACTTTTTCCATCCGCTCACATTCGTGTATGACGTGCTGAATATCATGATGTCAAGCGGCTCCGGAACATATTCGGATTCAGGAGGCATAGTGTTGGTGTCTATCTGCACGGGAGTATCCATACAGCCCGCAAAAGAAACGACCGCGGCGGCAAGCAAAGCCATCAGCAGAAGTATGACGATTGTTTTTTTCTTCATTGCTCCGTACCTCTTTAATTTGTATCTATGGTATCTATAATCGAGCCGGCATCAACAGACAGGGAAGTCAGCACCTCTTCTGCGCCGTTGGTTTCAGATGTCACGGTTATCTCATATGTGCAGTCTGTATCGTTAAAGCTCAAACCGCCCATTATCAGGCTCAGTATATATCCGTTTTCCACTCCCAGGTCGTCGGATGTGTATTTCCCGTCCGAATTTCCGAATATTTCTTCATACAGCACGGTTATCGGAGTTGTGAATTCATCCTTCTGATTCCCGTACCTGTCATACATTGTGAATTTACAGTTCAATTCTTCCACAAAGCGCGTCGGCACAGCGGCGGCTATCTGAATATCAAAGGTGTAGGCTTCGGGGTCGCTTCCAATGAGTCGAGATGCCCTTATGAGGACTGCTCCGTCACCTTCCGCGTTTCCGTTATTTTCCGAGTAGAGCTCCCACAGGTTATAATTCTGCGGAATATACGTGTAGGTATTCACCGGCAAAGCTGTCGTGACTGAGACTGTGTCGTCAACGATCTTTGACAAGGGCATTTCCTGTGATATAAGAACAGATTCTATTGCGTTGCGGGCTGTATATGCAACGAAATCAAGTGAAAACGTACTGTAAAGCACCGTGTTTATCCTCATTTCAATAACTGCAATATACCCGCTTGAAAGTCCGAAATCCGATATCCTGAGAGTCTTTGATGAAGACCTGACGCTATCGTACAAAACCGACGTCCGGTTCTGCGTCACCGATGTGCTCGCGCCGGCGTTGGTTCCTTCTGTCTGAGTAAAGCAGTATCTGATACCCACGGAACTGTTGGAAAGCTCGCTTACGGGAAAGCATATGTACATGCTGAGATTGCCGTTATTGTCAGGCACGCCTGAGCCCAGGAAATAATTTATTTTCGTCTGTGTAGACCCGAAAAGCAGGTCATCGGATTCAGCCGGATCAAAATCCTCGTCTTCAGTCATGTCATATGTGTATTTTACCCACTTCTGGACGTCTATGAGAGGGCTTTCCTCCTCATGCTCCATAGGATTGGGGTCTGCAAGTATATGTTCCTCAAGCAGCTCCTGTACATTGAACACCTGGCCTGCTGTGTAGTATTTCTGGTCGCCGACGACATAATATGCAAGGACCTCATACGCGAGATCGGGCTGGTTGGTAGGTATGTTGTCCAGTGCCCTTACATAGAGATATCCGTCTTCTATTCCAAAATCCTCAGACGTTATGGTCAAGCCTGTGTCCTCATCTGTTATCTCGTTGTAGAGCGTATAAAGTCTTATGGTTGAGCGCTGACTCTTTGTTCCGTCTGAATATATCTCCGATGCTTCAAATCCGACATAGTCCACGTTTCTGGTGGGCACTGCTCCCACGAACTGTATCGAGAACGTGTTTGCTTCGGGCTCGGTGCAGCGGAGATAAAAAACTCCCTCTGGAATTACTTCCTCCGTGGCATCCGGCAGACTGTTCAGGACTATGGGATCGGTCTGTTTGCTGTCCGAGCATCCGGTAACAACCGTTGCCACTAATGCCGCGAGTATCAGCGTAACGGTGACAAGGCAAAATCTTTTGAACATCTTCAAAAATTCCTTTCGCTTCGTATGGGGCGGGTTTTGTTCCGCCTGCATGTGTCTATTTTACTACATTCCCCATGCTGTGTCAAGGCTTGGCGGCGTTTATGTTAATTCTTCCAATCAGGCGGGGAAACCGTTTGACAACATGATCCCGCTCATGGGAGGCATCACTGCACCTGTCGCTCCTTCGTATGCTGTGCATGCTGCGCTTTTTACAAAATATTCCGCGCTTACATGCGTATCCGGCGGTTGTTTCCGATTTGCTCCGACGGTTTTGCGCGTTGGCACACCTGGAGGCAAAAAGCAAAAATAAAAGGTGAAAAACAAAGCAAGAGACAAAAACAAGAGTAAAAATGAGTTTCGCAAGGCTTTTGCAAGGCTCAGACAGCTTTATATCAAGCTATGCTTCAGAATGCTCTTATTGCGGCAACCGCACGTTGCCAGACAGACAAAAGCTCACGGCGTTGTTCTTCCGACATTGAAGGGCTGAATTTCCTGCACGGGGGTTCAAGCACAGAAAGGCTGTCCATGTCAGCCGCTCCAAGCGTTATTGCAGCCATGAATGCGGCGCCGAGGGCTGTTGTCTCTGTAAAGTCGGGACGGGTGATTGTGAGGTCAAGCAGCCCTGCCTGGAATTTCATAAGATAATCGCTCGCACTCGCCCCGCCGTCAACGGTAAGCGAATTAACAGACACGCCGGAGGTCTCCATCGCGCGGACAAGGTCATATACCTGGAAGGCTATTCCTTCAAGCACCGCCCGACAGATTCTGTCCTTTGAGGTGGCGCGTGTTATTCCTACAAAGCCCGCGCGCGCATACATGTCCCAGTAGGGCGCGCCGAGCCCAGTAAAGGCTGATACGAACATAACGTTGTCGTTGTCGAGCTTTGCGGAACGCTCTGCAGCTTCGGTTATGTCCGACGCCCTTGAAATTATTCCAAGGGAGTCCCGGAGCCATTGTATGGCGCTTCCGGCATTGAAGACGCTCCCTTCAAGAGCGTACATCATCCTGCCGCCTATGCTCCATGCCGGTGTGGTTATAAGGTCGCGGTCCTTTTTGGGAAGTGCGCCCGTATTCATCAGGGTGAAGCATCCCGTGCCGTATGTGTTTTTCACATCGCCCTCAGAGAAGCATCTGAGCCCAAACAGCGATGCCTGCTGGTCGCCAAGCGCGGAGAGCACATGCACGCCCCACAGCGACGACGGGATATCCCCGTCCCGCCTAACGCTTCCGAAGTCATGCGCCGAATCCACTACCTCAGGAAGCATGCATTCCGGCACGCCGGTTATCCGGCACAGTTCCTTGTCCCAGCGACGGTTTATTATATCGTAAAGCATTGTGCGCGACGCATTGGTGACATCGGTGAGATGGTTTCCCGTCAGACGGTATATGAGCCATGAGTCAACGGTGCCGCATGCAAGTTCACCGCGCTCTGCGCTCTCTCTTGCACCCGGCACGGTGTCCAGAATGCGGCTTATTTTTGTAGCGGAAAAATACGCGTCTATCGGAAGTCCCGTCTTTTCTTTTATGTAATCGGCAAAGCCTGCGCGTTTTAGTTTTTCGCAGGCGTCCGCCGTGCGTCTGCACTGCCAGACTATTGCGTTGTGTATTGGTCTTCCTGTCGCACGCTCCCATACTACAACCGTTTCGCGCTGGTTCGTTATGCCGATGGCGTCGGGCTTTATCTTTAAGCCGTACAGGCATTCTGCAGCGCATCTGAGCACGCTTGAAAAGAGCTCCTCGGCGGAGTGCTCGACATATCCCTCGGCAGGGTAGATCTGCTCTATCGGCTGGGACGCCGAGCTGAGTGCTTCAAAGCGGTCGTTGAAAAGTATGGCTCTTGATGAGGTCGTCCCCTGATCGAATGCCAGAATGTTCATGATCTTTTCCTTTCTGTCTGCGTGTTTATTTTAACTTTTTGTTTATTTAACTTTTTTCCTTTTCTGTCTTGCGGTCTTGCGTTTTTTCTGTTTGTGCGTCCTGTCTTTTTTTGCCCGCGGTTCTTTTTACGACAGCCGTATTTTGCCGCTTCATGAAAGCTTAGGGCGCGTGTCCTGAACTGTTTTTTAGAAATTCGCGCTTTTGAGTGCGATATTTGAGCTGTTGATTTTTTTAAGATATGGTGTTATAATTCATACAGGTCTTTTGACTGCAAAGACAGCGCTGCTTTTTTGATTTCAAAAGCATGTCGGATCGGAGGACAATATGAAATGTCATGAGCTTTTTTATCCCTCGCGCAGGAGGGAAAGCATGATACATGCAGTTATCTGCGAGCCCGAAACAGACACGCCGGCAGGTATATTACAGGTCGTTCACGGAGTGAGCGAGCACATAGGACGGTACAGGAATCTTGCTGAGCGAATCACGTCGGCAGGATATGTTTTCTGCGCCGAAGACCATCTCGGACACGGTAAGACGGTTTCCGTGCGCGGATGGTTTGACGAGAGCGACGGATGGCGCAAGGTCTGCTCAGATACCGCAGCGCTCGGACATCTGGTGAAGCGGCGCTATCCCGGGGTCGATTTTTTCATGCTCGGACATTCAATGGGTTCTTTTATTGTCAGAACCATAATCTCAGACGATTACGAAGAGCCGGATGGCGTGATACTGAGCGGGACAGGGGATATGCCGCAGCCTCTTCTCTTTGCCGGAAGAGCGGTTGCAGCCTCCGAGAAGCTGCGCTTTTGCTCGTCGCGATGTGAGAGCGATTTCATCGACGCACTGATATTTGAAAGCTACAACAGGAAATTTCCGGGCGCCGGGAAATGCGCATGGATATCGTCCGATAAGGAGGAAGTAAGAAAATATCTGTCGGACCCCATGTGCGGATTTAAAATCAGCGCAGGTCTGGCGTATGACATGCTGGGCGGTATATCTCATGCCGTAAGAAAAAGCGTCATAGCATCCTGCCCGGAAAAGTCTGTTCCCGTGCTCTTCGTGTCAGGAAGAGATGACCCGGTCGGCGACATGGGAAAGGGCGTCATGAGAAGCGCGCTTAAATTCATGGAGGCGGGTTTTTCAGACGTGAGGGTAATACTTTACAGCGGCTCAAGACATGAAATCCTGCACGACAAATGCTCGGAGAAGGCAACATCCGATATTCTGAACTGGATGCAAAGCATAGGCAGGCGCAGAACGGCTCAGAAAAGAATTTAAAGGCATGCGGAAGCTCTGTCTATGTAGCGCTTTCTGTATTTCGTGCCGGAATTTTTTGAACCTGAATTTTTCGCACCGGAAGGGCACGGGGAAAATCATGCAGAAATAAAGCACGGTACAAGCCAGCGCAAAGAACACGTAAAACCACACGGAAAAACACCGTAAAACCACACGGAAAAACACCGTAAAACCACACAGGAGAACAACATATGGACTACACAGAAAAAGCAAGAGAATATTTTAAGGACGACCTGTTTGCAACCGAGCAGGCAGGTGCTTTTATAGAGAAGGCGGAGCCGGGGCTCGCAGTATGCAGTATGAAGCTCTCCCGTCTGCACAAAAACGCCAGAGGCGCCGTGATGGGAGGCGCTATCTTTACACTCTGCGACTTTACATTCGCGGTCCTTTCAAACACGCCGCAGCCCGGGACGGTGACGCTTTCCGGAAATATAAATTTTATCGGTGTCGCAAAGGGAGAAAAGCTGATAGCAAGAGCCGAATATATAAAATCGGGCAAGCGCACCTGTACTGCCTCTGTTGAAGTGAGCGATGAGCTTGGAAACAAGGTCGCATACATGACGGCAACGGGCTTCTGCACGGGCTGAGGATTTCTCTTTGGAACGCGCAGCAGTGATACCAGGAAGTCCGACGTATGTCGGAGCCCGGCTCAACTCTTACGCTGTTTATTAAGAGCGGTTTTCGAGACATGTCTTGTGACATGTCTCGGCGCCTGCGAGAAAACGGGATTTTCCGGATCGTTTACGGCTTTTGTCGTATTCCGGGAGCTTCCCTGTATCAGGAAATCTCCCCCCCTGCATCCGGCAGGAAGACGCGCCCGGCGTGTCTTCCTGAAATATAGTGTGCGGCAGAGCGAAATCAAATGTGAAAGGGAAAGCAACATGGACAAGGTAAAACGCATTCTTATAAGCGGCTTTGAACCGTTCGGGGGACTTGATAGGAACAATTCCGAAGACACAGTCCTGCTTATTCCCGATGTGATAGGAAGTATTGCCGTAGAAAAGGTGATACTGCCGGTGGAATACGGAAGATGCGCCGATATCCTCATAGAAAGAGCGGAGCTGACACGCCCCGATGCAGTAATATGCACAGGCGTCGCGCAAAAGCGCAGTTCGCTTTGCTTTGAATATGCGGCAATAAATATAATGGACTCCGCGTCTGCCGACAACGCCGGAAAGGTCATGTCCGGAGTCGTCATTGAAGAGGAAGGCGATTCTGTTCTTTATACTTCGCTTCCGCTTGAAAGAATGCTCGGCGCAACGTCTGCCGCAGGAGTACCGTCCTCGGTCTCCTTTGATGCAGGAACATACGTGTGCAACAACCTTTTTTACAAGCTCATGTACGAGATAAAGTATTCGGATCTGTGCCGCTTCGGAGGTTTTATCCACTTTCCTCGGGCGTCTGTCTGCTCACCAGAAAGGCTTGCCGGGGCGGTCTGCGCCGCGGTGTCGGATGCTTTTTCTTAACTATAATTACACAGCGGTCATAGCGCGGCGGTAGTAGTGCGGCGGTCGTAGCACACGATGAGCGCCGCGTTTCCATTCCGTTTTCGGCCCTGTCATCGCGCTTTGACTCCGGCATCAGATCTGAACGGATTATGTGTCCGAAAACAATAATCCCGCCGCATATAAGCAGCGGCGGGATTATTTCAGATTAAAAGCTCAAGGCGCTCCGGCGTCGGGACAAATGACGAAGGGGTACCGGTGCTCAGCCGCCTCTTACCGACGCCCGTTCTATATCGTGGTCAAGCAGTTCTTTGAACTTATCCATGTTATAGTCGTAAGAGGAGCTCTCTATTTTTGCCACGACCTGTGAATTTTTATCCAGAATTTCTATGAAGCTCCTTTTCACCTCGCGCGTCCTGCCGTCGTAAAACACTCTTTCTGTGCTGTCATTTACCACGCGAGCTCCGGAAAGGTCTGTGTACTTTATCGTGGCGGAATGCTTTTCAAGCTCACCCTCCTCGGTGAGAGAGCGGCTCATATTGAGTATTGACAGAGCATCCTGCGTGAGACGAAGATAGCCTACTGTAAAGGTTGAGGAATAGACCCTGTTGTTTTTTCCGAGTCTTATGGGAAGGCTCGGATCGGAAAGGTCATAGCTTTCGAAGTGGAAGAAATGGTCCGGATCCTCTTCTGCATAATCAAAAAAATCGTCCGCCTGTTTTTTCATTTCCTCACGCAGCTCGGCTACCTGCTGCTTGTACTGTGATTCGCTCGTCATAAGACTCATGCATGTTATGAGAATCACGGTCCCGATGCATACAAAAGGAAGAGCTGGCGGGAGCCACGTGGTGACAATGAAAACATATAATGCAACAGCAAAGAAGACGTAAGAAGAAAGAGAAACATATGTGCACACTTTCACGCGCTTTGCTGCGAAAAAGAGTTTGTTGCGTTTATAATCCATGTTAGAACCTCCGAAGCCGTTAATTATGCCGCAATCTGCCAAGGTAAGAAAAAAGATAAAATCTACGGCATTATTCTACCATTTATTGCGCAGAAAATCAATAGCTGAGCTCAAAATAATCATATAGTATGTCAGATATTTCACAGTTTATTGCCGTATATTTCCCATATCCGGAATAATTCAGGGTCATCCGAACAGTCTTAAAGACAATGACGGGCAACATACATTGTGTGCTGCCCGCCATTGTCTTTTCATTTGTACGTCACCGCAGTTTTACAGCGGTATACGCCTCTTTCAGTTATCTGTTTATGAAAGCTTGATCGTCACTATCTCAAACGGCTTTACGTCCACTGTGACACATCCGTCTTTTACCGGAAGCTCGCAGACCGGGTTCTCAAGAAGGTCGCAGAGAGTTGCCTTCTTCACATCGAAGCCAAAGCTGAGTGTGGGCTTTGACGTCATGTTGTATGCGTCGTAGAGACGTACCACAACGTCGTCGGAGTCCTCTGCCTTTTTCACTACATCTGTGAAAATATTGTCGCAGGAGCTCTTGACCATTCCGAAGGAAGAGGGAAGATTTCCTGCCCCGGAGCTTCTGACATTCATGAGTGGGTTGTTGAGAAGGTATGCAAGTTTTACCGTTCCCGCCTGTCTGTAATCTCCGCTGTGAGGATATATCGCGTAAACAAATTCGTGAAGCTCCTTGTCGGCGGCAGGGTTGGGAGAAGTAGCGCTCTTGAGGAGTGTGAGCGAAAGAGTTGATCCCACGGCGCTGTGCCCGTACTTGCAGTCGTTGAGAAGCGAGAGCCCGTAGCCGTACTCGGATATGTCAGCCCATTTGTGTGCGCAGACCTCGAATTTTGCCTGCTCCCAACTGGTGTTCATGTGGGTGGGACGTTCGACATTTCCGTACTGTATCTCGTATGTGCATCTGTTGGTGTTGAAATTGGTCGGGAAGTGAGTCCTGAGCAGGATGTGGTCGTTTTTCCAGTCTATCCTTGTCGCAAATTCGACCATCGCGTTATGAGACGTTATGGTTATATCCTGCTCTATTGTGCTGTTCTGGAAGGCGCGCTTCACAGTGAAGCCTGTCTTTGCACCGGAGCTGAAGGGCTCGGCGGAAACCACATCGCTTATGCTCCAGCTCTTCTCGGTGTAATAGTTCGTGATCTCCCATGCGTCCCATGCTCTCGGAATGTCTTCGTATGCGACAAGCGCGTTTGCCTTGGCACCTTCTGGGATTATTTCGCGCTGTACTTTCTTGTCATACACTGAAGATATCTCGAAGTTTTTGTCAAATGTCACCTTTATAAAGTCATTTTCGAGCACGCGGTTCTTTATATCGGCGGAAGCGGCGCATGAAGCGTCTGCCGATTTTACTACCTTCCATCCCTTCGCCGGGATATCCTCTACCCATGCGTAGCCGTTTTCTGTCTTTATGAGTCCGTCGGTCTTAAATGCGTTCGGGTTGAATACAAATTCGCCCTTTTCGCTGACCTCTGAAGCAATAGCGTCTATGCCTTCGGATACGATTTTCTCACCTGCTTCGGTAAGACCGGCGTAAATGAGGTCGCTGTCGTCGTAAACTTCTTTTATGGAGGAGCCGGGTATTATATCATGGAATTGAAGCAGAAGTATCTTTTCCCATCCGTCGTTTATGACATTCTGGGGATATTCGCGGGACAGAACTGCTTTTCCTATCGAGCTTATGAGCTCCGCGTTCTGATAGAGAAATTCCGATTTTCTGTTCTTCTTCTTGTTCTTTGCAATGGATGTATAAGTGCCGCGGTGATATTCGAGATAGAGCTCTCCCACCCATGAAGGCAGATATTTGCTGTCGGCAGTTTTCTTTTCAAGCCTGTCGAGAAAATCTCCCGCAAACTCAAAGGAAACTGTGGGGCACCCCGGAATGCCGTGCTTCAGGCGCATACCTGTTTCGAGCATTCCTCTTGTAGGACCGCCGCCTCCGTCTCCGTGACCGAATGTCGAGATCGTCTCGTTGGCTATGTCCTTCTGCTGGAATCTCTCCCAGCATCCGCGTATCTGGCTCGGACGGATATCGGCGTTGTATGTTGTGCCTGTGCCGGGGACGCTTCCTTCATGCCAATCCTGCGCAGTGAGGAAGTATGAGAAAATGTCGGTCCCGTCTATGCCGTACCACTTGAATACGTCGCAAGGGAGCTTGTTGGTTTCATTCCAGCTTATTTTTGATGTCACGAACCTTGTTACTCCCGATTTGCGGAGTATCTGGGGCAGAGCTGCGGAATAACCGAACACGTCGGGGAGCCAGAGTATCTTGCTGTCTTTTCCGAATTCCTGCTTTATGAATCTCTTTCCGAACAGCACCTGTCTTACAAGCGACTCGCCTCCGGTGAGGTTGCAGTCAGCTTCAAGCCACATGGCGCCCTCTACCTCCCAGCGTCCTGCTTTTACGAGCTTCTTTATCTCTTCGTAAAGCTCCGGGTCGTCTTCCTTGACAAACTTATAAAGCTGGGGCTGCGAACTCATAAACTTATATTCGGGAAATTCCTTCATCATGTTGACAACGGTGGAGAAGGAACGCTGAGCCTTTTCGCGCGTCTGCCTGAGGGGCCAGAGCCATGCTACGTCTATGTGAGTATGACCGATGCAGACGACGTTCGCCTCGCGCTTTCCGCATATCTCGCCGTAGAGCTTTTCCTGGAGATATTTATCTGCCGCCTTTACACTGTTTGCGTATTCCTCGGTGCCGCTTGTACGCAGGTCGAGAAGGTTCACCGTCTCATTGAGCACAGTGCGTATCCTGCAGTAGTCGTATGTATCGGGCTTTGTGTATCCAAGTATGTCGTAAGGGACCTTCATGTCCCAGTAGAGCTTTTTGGTATCTGTGTCTATAACGCGGAGCTCAGGGCAGTATTCCGTCACATCGCTGCAGTAGCCTATATAGACATATGAAAGAAGCTCATACTCATCTTTGTCCGGATCGAGAGGGAAATCCTTGTGATTGTCGTCCCCGCCCTGGATCGTCTTTCCGTCGAGATAGGTTATGAACTGCGGATATGCGCGCGATACCCAGTTGCGGAGCTCAACATGCTTGCCCTTCATCCTGTCGGGAATTCTGATTTTTGCTCTGAACCAGCCGTGCCACTCGTGCGTTCCCCCGAAGGTGGAGCCCCACTCGAAGCTCTTCCACTGTGCGTCGGCCGGAGGCGTGTTTGTGCCGTTTTCCTTGTACCCGCATTCGTAAAGCTCTATGCCGGTGATTTTCTCCGTGTCGGTGCAGATTCTTCCTCCAAGCACGCCTATGACTTGTCCGATGCGTTCTTTCTGATAATTCATAAAACAACCTCGCCTTCCTGAAGATTTGTTGATTTGTACGATAGCCGATTACGGTTTACTTTGAAACAAGTATACCATATTGAACGCCTTTAACTTGTTAATAAATAATTAATTTTGCACTGTTTTTTTTCTTTTGTATTGCACTATTTATCGCAGTTCCGGAACCTGTTCCGCATGACTGCTCCGCAGTTACGGAATATCCTCGTTTATGACTGCCGGGGGCACGTCAAGAAGCTCCGGATTGGCGATATAATATTTCAGGGATTTCAGTACCGAGGCATAATAGTAGCCGTCGCATATTCTTTCGTCGCAGACAAAGCTCATATCAAGATATTTTTTTATCACTATGCCGCCGTCTTCCGTGGACTCAATCTCACGTCTTGTTTTGCCGAACGATATGAATACCGGAACGTTTCCGAAATTGTAGAGGTGGTGATATATAGGCTTTATTCCCAGAGAGCCCATAGACGTTATAAACATTGAACCGTGAAAGGGGCTTACCTTGGTGAGAAAACGCGGGAGCAAACCGTAGTAGTCGAAAAAGTGCAGAAGGTTCATCACAGAGCGCAGAACAAAACGCGGAATCTTTGTGAACGCCGCGGCTGTTTTGTCAAAATCAGTATCGGTATTCGAAGTAGCCTCTTTTATGGTCGCCACCATTTCATTGTATACCTGCTCTGCGGTATAGTCACGCTCCGGAAAGAATTTTACCACCGTGTCCTCTGAATTGAGCGCCATTTTGCGCTTTATGGTGAGCATTATCTCAATATTGTTGCGGGACATGACCCTCTGACCGCGTATGAAGCGGTTTATTCCGGGCTTGTCGGCGATTATTCTGACGTACGCTGCGACTATAAGGTGCATCAGTCCGAAGCTCTTGAGACCCTGTCTTCTCTTCTCATATATATACTCCTCTGCGCGTTCTATGTCGAATTCGTCGGTGAAAAAGTTGCAGGCGTCATTCCTTTTCTTCATTATGAAAGGTATGAAAACACTCATGGCAGACATGCTGCGTATTCTGCGGCCTTCCCGGAATTTTTTCTTTTTTTCTTTCTTCTTCTTCTTCTTCTTCTTCTTCTTTCCGCCCTTGCCGGATGTCGTGCTGTCTTGCTCAGAATCACTGTTTTCATCTTCAGCTTTTCCGGTTTCCTTTTTGTCGGCGCTCTCATTTGCTCCGGAAACAGGGCGCGCCGGCGTATTTCCCGCAGGACTCCCTTCGCTGTATGCGCTATCAGCAAGCGCTGTATTGGAAGGCGCCGTTTCGGAGAACGCTGCAAAGAGCGGCTCCTTGATAGTCTGGTCTGTCGGCTTGTTCATTTTTCTATATCCTTTCTTATTTAACTCCTTTAACTCCGGTGACGGGCAAGCCATTTGTGCCGGTGCGCTTATGCGCCTGCATATGTTCCGCATTTTTTTATATATTTTTGCTTTTTATTTTTTTCCAGTACTCGTCAGCCGCGCGCTCAGTGCGGTTGTCGCCGCAGTGGTAAAAGACATTCCCCAGAAGGTCGTCCGGAAGGTATTGCTGCTTCACGTAGTGGTCGGGAAAATCGTGAGGATAGCGGTATCCGCAGAACAGGTCGGTCTGGCGCAGGTGAGAGGGTATTATCTGCCCCTTTCCTTCGGAAATTGCCTTCTTCGCAGCTAAATAAGCTTCCATGGCGCTGTTTGACTTCGGAGCGGTGGCAAGCATTATTATGCACATGGAAAGAGGCGCCGATGCTTCGGGCATTCCGAGCTTCAGCGCGCTCGATACGCACGCTTCTGTTACAGACGCCGCCTGCGGATATGCAAGTCCTATGTCCTCGCATGCCATCTGCCGTATGCGTCTGCACGCTCCTTCAAGGTCGCCGCCTTCAAGAAGTCTTGCCAGATAGAATACGGCGGCGTCAGGGTCAGAGCCGCGTACCGATTTCTGGAGCGCCGATACAAGGTCATAGTGCGTTGTGCCGTCCCTGTCGAAGCTGCCGGGAACGCCGCTGGAGAGAGATTGAAGCGTCTCGGAGGAAATTTCTCTTTCACTTGCAAGGTACGCCGCTTCAAGAAGATTCAGCGCTCTGCGCATATCTCCCCCTGATTTTCCGGCTATTTCAAGCAGGATACTTTCATCAACAGATATATCGCCCTTGTCGGGGTAAAGACTCTTGAGCACCGAGGCTGCCTCACCGAGCCTTCCTGTCATTTCTGCGGCGCTGATAGGCTTGAATTCAAATACAGAGCAGCGCGATATCACCGCGTTATATACATAGAGATAAGGATTTTCCGTAGTTGACGCAATGAGTGTTATCTGTCCGTTTTCAATAAATTCAAGTAGCGATTGCTGCTGCTTCTTGTTGAAGTACTGTATTTCATCGAGATACAAAAGCAGCCCTGCGCCTGAAAATATTCCTGTGCTGTCTGCTATTACATCGCGTACATCTGAAAGGGAAGCGGTCGTTGCATTGAGCCTCTTTATACGCATCCCGCTTTTTTCTGCTATAATTCCCGCAGCGGTCGTCTTTCCCGTGCCGGGCGGACCGAAAAAAATCATGTTCGTGACCCTTCCGCCGGAGCACATCCTGGTTATAACGCCGGTTTCGCCGAACAGATGCCGCTGTCCTGTCATCTGTGAAAAATCAGTTGGCCGCATTATGTCGGCAAGGGGACGGTTGTTCATTTTCACACCTCTTCATGCTATGCGTGTGCGTCGGGTGAACGCGCGCCGCCTTGACAGACGTATCATGTCTTACGCACGCCTGCGCACCCTCGGAGTTTATATTCAGTTTATCGTGAGTTTATTATAGCATTACAAAACAAGAAAATCAATCCGATTTCAAAAATCGATCCGATTTAATATTGTTTTTATAAAAGCAGACGAAGCAAATGTGAAAGGAGCGCGTCAGAAGCGTATTAAAACGTATGCTTTAGTGTGTTTTGAGGGGAAATTTTATGAGCCGGGGCTTTTGCCCCGGCTTCGCTATGAAAAAATGTACCTTAAAAAGCAAAAAAATTATTTTCGGGTATTGACAAAACAAAAAGACTGTGATATCATGTTTAGGCGGTTCGGAAAATGCGGGTGTAGTTCAGTGGTAGAATTCCAGCCTTCCAAGCTGGCCGTGTGGGTTCGATTCCCATCACCCGCTCCATAGCTCCAAACGGATGTGACCCGCAGATGCATTTATCGGGCGTCTGTCCGTCACATCCTTTGTTTTATGTATCCTTAGCTCAGCCGGATAGAGCAACTGCCTTCTAAGCAGTAGGTCGAGGGTTCGAATCCCCCAGGATACGCCACGGAGAAAGGAGCTCACGGGCTTTTTAGACTCCGCAATATATGGTGGGTATAGCTCAGCTGGTTAGAGCGTCAGGTTGTGGCCCTGAAGGTCGAGGGTTCGAATCTCTTTACTCACCCCAGCGGCGTATCGCCGCATTGAAAAATCGCGCATGGTTTCATGCGCGATTTTTCTTGTTTTGGGCTTGTGTTCCGCGTATGACATCTATTTGCCGGGAGTTTTTGTTGAAAGCGCGTCCTGCATACGTGAAAAGATTGCATACTGCATACGTGAAAAGAGTGCTTTTTTCTCAGACTGAGATGAACATGCCTCGCATATGGTTACAGCCCTCGCATGTACAGTTACACTTTTTACGTGAATTTACGGATATAATGATACTCCGGCAATAACCGGTCCTGATATCACGATATAATTGATACCTCAACCAATGAAAGGAAACGTCGACATGGCAACAAGTTCCGGATGTCATCTGTGCCCGCGCTCCTGCGGAGCGGACAGAAATGCTGAAACGGGCGTCTGCGGCGCAGATAATACGATAAGAATAGCAAAGGTGATGCCGCATTTCTGGGAGGAACCGTGCGTGTCAGGCACAAGAGGCTCCGGTGCAGTGTTCTTTTCGTGCTGTACGCTCAGATGCGTATACTGTCAGAACAGGACAATAAGCAGCGGAAAGTTCGGTGTTCCCGTAAGTCAAAACAGGCTGGCGGAGATTTTTTCAGAGCTTCGCGGCATGAACGTTCACAATATAAATCTTGTGAGCGCAGATCAGTACGCAGCTCTCATCGCGCCTGTGTTGCGAAAGGTCAGGAAAAATATTGATATCCCGGTGGTTTTCAACTGTTCGGGATACGAGAGCAAGGAGATGCTCGATATCCTTGACGGGCTTGTAGACGTTTATCTTCCGGATTTCAAATATTCAGACAGCGGAACGGCAGCTGTTTACTCAGATGCGCCCGATTATCCCGGCGTAGCACTTTCGGCGATTGGCAGAATGCTCGATTCGGTGGGTAAACCGCGTTTTGACAGTGATGGAATGCTGTCAAAGGGCGTGATTGTAAGACATCTTGTCCTGCCCGGACACAGAAAAAATTCACTCGGAGTCATTGAGTCGCTGTGCTCCGCTTTTTCTTTGGACGATTTCATTTTTTCTCTGATGAGTCAGTATACCCCGAACGGCGATGAGCGTGCTCCCTCACGCAGGATAACCCATTTTGAATACGAGAGCGTTGCAAATAAAGCGATATCATACGGGCTGAAGGGATATTTTCAGCAGTTTTCCTCAGCCGATGCGTCATATACCCCTGAATTTGACGGCAGGGGCGTGCTCAAGGTGTAACAAAAATTTTAACAATGTCGCGTTTCTATTGATTTTTTTTATACATTGTTTTAAAATATGGTGTTTATGTACGCTCTAAACAATCATATATGTTCGGAGGACGCAATGGAAAGAGTAAGCAAGCCAAATTATTATCTTGACATAGCTCAGACGGTTTCTAAGCGCGCAACCTGCCTCAGACGCAGATTCGGGGCCATAATAGTAAAAAATGACTCCATAGTTTCCACAGGATACAACGGTGCTCCGCGCGGAAGAAAGAACTGTACAAATCTCGGATTCTGCACACGCGAGAATCTGAATATACCGCGGGGGGAAAGGTATGAGCTCTGCCGCTCGGTCCATGCCGAAGCAAATGCCATAATCGCCGCCTCGCGCGAGGAAATGTACGATGCTACCATGTACATAGTAGGGGTGGATGCCCAGACCAATGAAGTGCTCAATGATATCGACAGCTGTATGATGTGCAAAAGGCAGATAATCAACTCCGGTATTTCGACCGTCGTGTTCCGTGTCAGCGAAACCGAGTATGAGGTCGTGAAGGTAAGAGACTGGGTCATTAACGACGACTCCCTCGGCGGCACATTCGGGTATTGAATCACTTAAAACGGGCTACCGTCCCTGACAAGGAGAAACATGTCTGGAAACATACCAAATAATCCCAATAATAACAATTCGGGCGATGCGTCAAAGTCAGTAATAAAGAAACAGAAGCGTCGCGGGAAGAACCGAAAACCGGGCGAAAAGCTGACGCTTAAATACTGGATCGCCGGCGCGGCGGCGCTTATCATCATAGTCGGTCTTATAGCGCTCATATCGTTCATAGCGGCGGAGATATCAGTTCCGCAGTTTTCGCTTTCCGAAGGAATGCTCACCAACCTTTCGGACGGCACGGTGTATGTAAAGTCCTCCGGAAATTATGAGGCTCGCTATGCCGCCAAAGGCGTGTACGGAAAAGCCGACGGGGTCCCTGTATACAAGGTCGGATATTACAATTCCTACGGGGTGTTCACCGAAGTTGACCCGGACCTCTGCCTTACCGACGGAAAGGGCACGCTTTATTACAGCTCTAAAATGCGTCTTCCCTCTCTCAGCGGCTTTGACTGGGACATCGTCTATGTTTGCAATGACGCGGCAGATGAGTTAACCTTCACCATTATGTCTCTTACCGACGAGGACGGAAGGTACGCAAGCGATTTTGTCGAGAGCTATCTGCGGGGGAAGAGCTATAATTTTGAGGAAGGCGGCCTGGCAGACGCAAACTACAAAATAAGGATAACGTCCTCGGTGTATCCGCATCTTTATTACGTCATGACGCTCGTGCGCTGTGACAACGGCGATTTTTATGCCTACACAGATGAAGACAGGACTGCAATAGAGGTGGATTCATCGCTGTTTTCCGGACTCCTACCGTCGTCCGACAGCTCGGAGGAGGGCTGAGTCGGTTTACTGCGCGCTGTCTGAAGCATCCGGCGGGTATGCGCCGGCATGTTGTGGTGCCGCGCTGGATCGCGACCGCGCGGCGGTGGTGCGGTGCAAAATTTTTATACGATATTTTTATGAGCTCTGCTTTGAGTACTCAGAGCACTTGGAAACAGCAGCTTAGCGCGGTATTGGCGGCGGGGTGTTTTTCATTTGCAGCCGGAAGGGAGTGTTACAGCATGCCACGATCGCCTTTTGATATAGTGCTTGAGAAGGACGCGGGCGGTCTTCTGCCTTATAAAAGAGCTCGTGAGCTAACAAGAGCGTTTTGCTCGATAGAAAACTCCAGTTTTGAAGATCCATGGAGCGAGGCAATGATTGCGCAGAGTCTTGCTCTTGACTCGACGGTAGTCCTCTCGTCGCAGTGTGACCGGGCGGTGGTAGGCTTTATTATCGCAGGCATTGCAGCCGATGTGTGTGAGGTACAGGATATAGCCGTGCTTCCGTCTGTCAGGCGCATGGGCGCCGGAGGCGCTATGCTGGACATGCTGTTTTCACTTTGCGCAAGCAGAGGTATAACCGAGCTTCAGCTTGAAGTGAGGGCGTCCAATTCAGCAGCTGTGTCGCTTTATGTAAAAAAAGGGTTTGAGCGGGTGGGAATACGCCGGGGATATTATTCCTTCCCGCGGGAGGACGCGGTCCTTATGACGGCGTTTATTGAAAAAAGGTGTACAAATGATAATACTTGCTTTTGAGTCATCCTGCGATGAGACGTCGGTCGCCGTTGCGGATTTTTCGGAAGGCAGCCGCAGGCTTCTCTCAAACAGAACTGCAAGTCAGGTTGCACTGCACGCGCTTTACGGCGGGGTGGTCCCCGAAATTGCGAGCCGCGCTCACACGGAAGCCATATCGTCCCTTACCTACGACGCTCTTTCAGATGCCGGAATATCCTTGTCCGATGTTGACGCCGTGGCAGTCACAAGCGAGCCGGGGCTCATCGGAGCGCTGCTGGTAGCCGTCAGTTTTGCAAAGGGTCTTGCCTTCAGGTACTCTCTCCCGCTTGTCCCTGTGAATCATATACACGGTCACGTTGCCGCGGCTTACTATGAGCATCCGGGGCTTGAAGCTCCGTTTTTCTCCATGGTTGCCTCCGGCGGGCACACTTCGCTTATGGATGTGCGCACCGCTGTGGATTTCGTGACGGTGGGAAGGACGAGAGACGACGCCATCGGGGAGGCGTTCGACAAGGTCGCGCGCCTGTTCGGGATACCTTATCCCGGCGGGGCGGCCATGGACGCTCTTGCGGCGCGCGGAGACCCCGGATATATAAAATTCCCATCGGCAGCTTTAGACGGACTTGATTTTTCCTTCAGCGGGCTCAAGACCGCGGTAGTGAACCATGTCCACAGTCTTTCGCAAAAAGGGCTGCCTGTCCCATCTGAAGACATAGCCGCCTCTTTCACGGCCGCCGTAGTGAAGGCTGTCGTTACGAATCTCTCCTGCGCTCATGACCGTTTCGGTTACAAGACTCTTGTCATAGCGGGCGGAGCAGCTTCAAACTCTCATTTGAGAAAAGCTGTGGCTGAGTTTTCAGAAAATCGAGGGATAGAACTGTGTATGCCGTCTCCGTCGCTGTGCTCTGACAATGCCGCCATGATAGCGGCACAGGGTTTTTTTGAGTTTTCTGCCGGGAACACAGCCGGTCTTTCTCTTAACGCAAGACCAACCTCGCGCACTTCCGAGAAGTGAGTCCTGGCGCCCCCTTATCCGCCACCTTCGGCATGGTTCAAGGTCAGGAAGGCCGTCTGAATATACGGAGAAAAGATTGTTTATTTTAACAGAAATTTTGTTCGTTTACAGGCATTGATAAATTGAAAAGACCCCTAAGTATGTTAAATTCATAACAATACATGCAAAATGGTGGAAAATGCGGGTTTTCCACACTATCCACAAAAGGTATGTGGAAAACTCGACGGGTACGGTGAAAAATCGCATAAAACCCGCTTTTTCGACCTTTTGGCTGTGGAAAACTCTGTGGGAAATGTGGAAAAGAAAAAGTTTTCCACATTCATATCTCGCTGAAAACGGATGAAAAAGCTATTGATAAGTTGCACAAAGTTCAAAACCAGACTCAGGTATGCCGTGAAAAAAATGCAAAAATCAAGGAAACGGTACCTGTCTTGCCGGCGTTTCATTGTCGCAGACAAAGACGGCTCTTTGCACCGCCTCCCGCAGGATCTGTGAATTTACAGTTCTGTTCGCCCGGCTCAGCCTTCGTCTGTCGGGGATATGATCCGATGCGGCTTCAGTCCGTCGAAGCTTTGAACCGTCGAAGCTTTGAACCGTCG
>CALXXF010000030.1 GCA_944392615.1 uncultured Clostridia bacterium | reverse complement strand
GGAGTCGCTTTCGGGTTGGTCGGTAACTACCTCCCAGCGGACTTTCACCGCAGAGCATTGATATGCCCGTCATACTAGAAAAAGCGACGGAAAACCGCCGCTTTTTTCTCTAACAGAAATATTTTCGCTGCAATATCGTATTGCAACCCTATATACCTATATATTTTACCTACAGGCCAAAATCTGAGACCCGTCATAAAGAATATCTTTTTTCCAGAGCTCCCGAAAAAAAGCGGAGAAGAAAAAACACCGCCGCAGAATATACGACAAGCTCAAGATATGGCACGAGCAGAGTAGCTATTGTGGAAAAATCAGCCGCCACTCCATTGTCGGATATCGTCAGTATAGTATCTGTCAATGCAAATACAAGGCTGACGGAAAAATACACGACAGAAGGAATCACATAAAAACACGCCGCATCAGACGCCATACTTCCCCGTGCGCTTCCTTTCAAAAATCTTTTTCTGACAAGAGCGCGCGACAAAAAGTATACAAGCACCACAAGCGCAAAGGAATTTATGAACATAAACACGCCCTGGACTACAAAAGACGCCCCGCCGTTTGCCATAAGACCGTCAAAAGTGACATTGCTGAAATAAAAATCTATAGCCAGCTTGTCGTCAATAAGAGCGCCGAGCAAAAAAACGCTCAACCTCAGAAGAAAGACGATAAAAAACTGTACGGCAAGAAAAAGGCGTGAGAGCTTCTTCTCCTTTTCCTCTTCCATATGCCTCATAAAAAGAAAAGAAAACGAAAACACAAGCATAAAGAAAAAAAGAGCGAACAGCTGATTCACATAATAGATTATATAGTAGAGAACACCGGGAGCTCCGTTTGCCATCAGAATCTGAAGAACCGGAAAAAACACAAGAGTAGATAATAACGCGGGCAGAAGGACAGCTTTCGCCGCGTCGCGAGAAGACGCAGAGGCGCCTTCTCCAAACAGTCCGTAAGGATTTTCAGTAATTTTTTTCATACATAACCTTTCGTCTGATACAACAGACGCTTTTTCAGCACATGCTTTGAAGACATCACAAAACAGCAGTATCCGGAACACGGATACTGCAGGCCGGTCTTTCATTAAAAATACTTTATAGCTCCTATCACCCTTCCGAGTACCAGAAGCGGACGGTCCTTTATGATTATTGGCTCCATAGACGGATTTTCAGGCTGAAGTCTGATATATCCGTTTTCCCTGTAAAAACGCTTGACCGTCGCCTCGTCATCTATAAGGGCGACAACTATTTCGCCGTTTTCGGCATTCTGCTGTTTTTTTACAATTATAATATCACCGTCGGATATCCCGGCATTTATCATGCTCTCGCCCCTGACGCGAAGAGCGTAGAGCTCACTTGCAGAATATCTTGCGCCATTGAGTGGAAAATCTATGTGGCCTTCTATATTTTCTACGGCAAGTATCGGGTATCCTGCCGCAACCTGACCAACAAGGGGGATCTTGATACTCTCGCCCGGAAGCTGCTGATCTATTCCGCTTGTGCGTATTGTCCTGCTTTTTCCGGGTGAACGAACTATGTATCCCTTAACCTCAAGCCTGTCCAGATATGCATGCACAGTCGAGGTAGACTTGATCGAAAGTGCCGTCTGAATATCCCGCACAGAAGGAGAGTATCCCGCGCGGCAGATATTGCTGCGCACATATTCATAAATTTCGCGTTCCTTCGGAGTGAGCCCTTCTTTCACAAATTCCACTTCCCTTTCGTTAAACGATACAGCATCCGGCACAACGACTTCCTTTATTTATTGTATCACATTTTTTCTCAGGGTGCAAATGCAATTTGCCAAAAAGGAAATATTTTTTGTAAAATAATTGTGAACAAATGTTCAAACATACGTTCTTTACATTTGTTAGAATTTTAAGAGCCGATTTTTTTGATTTTCAGATACTCCCGGCCTTGCATTAATAAAAACAAAACTTTTTTTGCCAGATCATTCTGAAAATTTGATTAATAATTTATTAATTTAATAGTAATTTAAAGTTCATAATTTTCCGGATATTTCTGTCTTTAGCCTTGCAATTATACGCTTTTCAAGACGGGATATATACGACTGTGAAATACCGAGCAATTCGGCTGTATCCTTCTGCGTTCTCTCCTTGCCGTCAAGCAGTCCGAATCTCAGTTCTATAATTACCCTTTCCCTTTCATCGAGCTTTTCAATCGCATCCTTTATTATTTTTTTGTCCTCCTCATATTCAAGGGGCTTGTATATGCTGTCGTCTTCGCTTGCAAGAATATCCGAAAGCAAGAGCTCGTTTCCGTCCCAGTCCGTATTAAGCGGCTCGTCAAAAGACAGTTCCTTCTGTGCAGACGCTTTCCTCAAATACATAAGTATTTCGTTTTCTATGCATCGGGAGGCATATGTGGCAAGCTTTATATTTTTGTCCGGTTTAAATGTATTTATTGCTTTTACAAGGCCTATTGTGCCTATTGATATCAAGTCCTCTATGCCTACGCCTGTGTTTTCAAACTTTTTTGCTATATAAACCACAAGCCGCAGATTATGCTCTACAAGATATGCCCTGAGCGTGTCGTCCTGCTCCAGCCTTGATAATACCGCTGCCTCCTCCTCTGCAGTCAGTGCTCTGGGAAGAACGTCACTTCCGTTTATGTAATAAATTTCCTTTTTTCTAACAAAAAGTCGTTTAATAAACCCGATGATACGTTCTGTTATTCTCATAAAAATCCCCCGTCATACCATGCAGGAAGGAACGATGGCTTCAAACCCGCCGAAATCTCGTCCTTCCTTGTCACATGCAATGCATGCTTTTTTCTCTATCCCATCTATTATAACGGCGTCAGGCACATATCCCTTCAGCAATTCTCGCCCGCCAACCGTAACAGCAGGAATAATTCTTAGTTTTTTTGTTTGGGCGCGCAAAGAGACATCGTTATCTCTGCCCTTAAAGCAAAGTGAAAAAATATCGTCCGGGACAATGTTTTTTATTGTACTTTCGCCAACTATTATTACCGGCAAGCCCCCGAACGGTTCGTATAAAAGGTTTCCGCTGTCGCACAATCCCTGAAAGTGCACTTCCCTTTTTTCGTCCCTGACAATTACATCGACCTGTCTTTTCTCCGCAGAGGATCTTGTTATTCTTCCCCATACAAATGAAATAAGAGCGCAGAAAAGAGCCAGCATTGCAAGCAGCCAGACCGGTATATCGCTGTAAAGTGTATCGACGGTACCGTTTATGTATATTTTTCTCGATTCGAGAAAGCTGTTTATAATATAATACAGAGCCGTCATGCCGCCGCCCATTAAAAAAGACACTGCAAATAAAACGAATGTATGCTTCGCCGTTTTTAATATGCCGGCAGCTCCGAAAGCGATGAGGCACATTAACGCAGGCACTGCGATATTAAGCGCTATTTCCTGTGCTTTTGAAAACATTACCAAAGACATTGTCGCGTAGACACCGCCGACTGCTGCGGAGGCACACATTCGAATGGTTTTCTGACGAAGGCGCAATATACGAGCCGTTACAAAAAGTGCCAGAAAATCCATGGAAAAGTTAATAAGAAAATATACGTCCGCATAAATTGTTTCCTTCATTAGCACCACTCCTTATGCCGTCACGACCTATTATAACCGGTGCACAGCGAATATTATGTTGAAAAAACGCCCGTGTTTTTTTGGTTTTCCTTCATAATATGAGTCTTTTCGCCACAAGACGGTGCTATCATGAAATACGGCGTATTATATCGGATATAACTATAATATTCTGACGTCACGCGGAATATGACTTTGTAATATAAAAAATAACGGAAGGTGTTTGTATGAACAGCATAATAAAAGCATTTACAAGAAAAGGAACGCAAGGAAGAAAGCCGCCGTCTGAATCCTCAAAGCAGATCGTGCTGATAAATGTTGAAAACATTATACCAAGTCCTACACAGCCGCGAAGCTGTTTTGACGAGGTCGAGATTGTCAGTTTGGCGGACAGTATACGAAAGCACGGACTTATTCAGCCGATAACTGTCAGAAAAGCAGAAAACAGTGATTTTTTACACGAAAAATATTATATTGTGGCAGGCGAACGCCGTCTTCGTGCATTTAAAATGCTCGGCAAGACAGATATACCCGCAATGATAATTGACGCTAATTCACACAGGTCCGCTGAGCTTGCTCTTGTTGAAAATATAATGCGTAAAGACCTGAATATGTTCGAATACGCGCGAGCTCTTGAACAAATGCTGGAAAAATACAATATGACGCAGGAAGCGCTTGCCGAAAGAATGTCAACAAGCCAGTCAAATGTGGCTAATAAGCTCCGGCTTCTGAAGTTTGAGCCGGATGAAGAACGCATGATTATCGAAAACAGCCTCAGCGAGCGTCACGCAAGAGCGCTTCTGCGAATAAGCGATGCCGAAGCGCGAAAAAGCGCTGCAGAGCATATTATTTCGCACAATCTCAATGTGCGGCAAGCAGAGAGCTACATAGACCGCGTTTTAATACCTGAAAAAATGGTCAAGCAGTATGACGCAAATTACAGAATAAATGATTTTTGCAATCAGCTGATACGCTCTGTACAGGTAATAAACAAAAACGGCATATATGCAAATTCTGTAAGATATGAAAACGACGATGAAATAAAAATAGTTATAAACATACCGAAAATTTCATCTGACAGTTAAATCTGCATCCAGCTGACCGAGCAGAAAGGGAAGAGCTGCAAAAGTTTTTTACTATATGACTTTTGTCTTTATCTGATTGTGCAAAGCTTTTTTGGACATGCTCTGTATGACATGTGTTTCACGTGAAACATTTACTTTTTATTAAAGCATTCTATAATTAATCGTACGTATAATTTTGACGTCAAAACTTGTTTTTAAGAGTTTAAAGCTCTTCAAGTCATTTGCATATTAAGCGCTGTGTTTCACGTGAAACATGGCATAACAAATTTTTGTTTCAGAAGCAAAGAACTTGCTAAAATGTTTCACGTGAAACATGTTTGCCAGTCAAATGCGTTTTAAGTAAAACACGTTTTTCGCTATAAAAGGCTTCTGTATGTCTGGCGCGGCACAGTATTGCAAGCACTGACACATTACAGGGCGCTTGACATCATCTGCAAACAAATTAAGATAGCAGTAACCGCCTGTCGCAAAGGTTTGTAACGTCTGCACCGGTCTGCGATGGTCGCTGTTTTTTGTTCTTTGCTTCTTTTTTACATTCTTTCTATTGACTGATTTAGCGCTGTATGATAAAATATAGTATGTTGTGAAAATCACGTGCGGCAAATTCAAACGCTGTTTTAGCAAATGTCTTCTTGCTGCAAAGGAAGGATATAATTATGGGAAAAATTGTTGCTTTTTCCAACCAAAAGGGAGGTATCGGAAAGACAACCAGTACTGTAAATATTGCAGCCTGCGTTGCGAAGTTGGGCAAAACAGTTTTGCTCTGTGACCTCGACCCTCAGGGAAATGCCACAAGTGGTGTCGGAATATCCAAAAAAAGCGAAAACACTATATATGAGGCATTGATCGGCAGGATTGCGCCACGCGAAGCAATTTACAAAACCGAGTTTGAAAACCTGTATTGCATGCCGTCTAACATAACTCTTGCCGGTGCCGAATTTGAATTTGTAGATATAGAAAACAGGGAATACAGATTCAAGGCAATTATAGATGAAATAAAAGATGACTACGACTACATATTTGTAGACTGTCCTCCTTCACTCGGCATACTCACTCTTAACGCGCTTGCCGCTTCGGACGGTGTTGTTGTTCCGATGGTCTGTGAATATTATGCGCTTGAAGGACTTTCTCAATTAATGATATCTATAAGGCAGACAAAAAAATTCTATAATCCGGCTCTTGAGATAGTGGGGCTTCTTGTAACCATGTATGACAAGCGTCTGAATCTTACAAAGCAGGTTCTTGAGCAGCTCGAAAGATACTACGGCGACAAGATATTCAGAACAAAGATTCTGCGCAATGTGCGCCTCAGCGAGGCGCCAAGTCACGGCATGCCTGTAATATACTACGACCCGCACTCAAAAGGCTCCGAGCTCTATATGGAGGCAGCCACTGAGCTGATGGAAAGAATCCAGCCCTGAGAAAGGAGCGGTGCAAAAAATGTTGTATAAAACAAAAATCATGCAGTTGCAGACAGGCGGGCGTTGAAATAAGGCACGTCAAGATGATGTTGCTCTGTTTTTGCCACAAAAGCGCGCGTTTTACTTGGCTTAAACACGGCATGTTCTTGCTGCAAACTGCCTTTTGCGTGCTATGCCCGGCATACTCCGAAGCAAAGAAAGAGCAAAATCAGACTGCATCTGTCTGTTTACTTGAACTAAAAATAAAAAGCCCTGACTTAAAAGGGGAAAGGATGAATAAAATGGCGATCAGCAGAGGACTTGGCAAAGGACTCGACTCAGTTTTTGAAGAAAACTCATTCGGTGAAAAAGGCGGCGTGACCATGCTCAGAATATCAGATATAGAGCCGAGAAAAGGGCAGCCGCGAAAGAATTTTGACAGTGAAACACTTTCACAGCTTGCCGACTCAATTGCTTCGAACGGGGTAATACAGCCGCTTATAGTGCGTCCTGCGGCAGGAGGATATTATGAAATAATAGCAGGAGAAAGGCGCTGGCGCGCATCCAAAATGGCAGGTCTTACAGAGGTTCCGGTCGTCGTTATGGATAGTGACGATCGTAAGACAAGCGAAATATCTTTGATTGAAAATATACAGCGCGAGGATCTGAATCCCGTTGAAGAGGCGCTTGCCTACCGTTCTCTCCTAAAGGACTATAATCTGACGCAGGATAATCTGGCGCAGCGTGTGGGAAAGAGCAGAAGCGCGATAACAAACTCACTGAGGCTGCTCGAATTACCCGAAGAGGTGCTGAAAATGCTTGCAGATGCAAGTATAACAGCCGGTCATGCGCGCGCATTACTCGGACTTATAGACAAATCAGAGACTGTGAAAGCAGCTGAGCTCGCCGCATCAAAGCAGCTTTCAGTGCGCGATACAGAGGACCTGGTGCGCAAGCTGAACGCCGCTCTCTCAAAAAAAGAAATTGAGAAGGATGAGCAAAAAGACGAAGTAAATTATATTGCAGAGCTCGAAAAGGCGCTCCGCTCAAAGCTCGGCAGAAAGGTAAAGATTTTTCACGGAAAAAGAAACAAAAAAATTGAAATAGAGTTCAGCGACGACAACGATCTTGAAAAGCTTCTTGCACTGCTGGGAGCCGAAAATCTTTTGTAATTTACATTTTTTGGCAATATTTACGCTGAATCTGGAAATTTAAAAAAAGAGAGGGACAAAACAAATGCTTGATATAAAATATATTAAAGAAAAGCCGGAAGAGGTAATACTGCGTCTAAAGCTCAAAGGAAAGGACGCAGAGAAAGAAATACAGGATATAATAGAGCTTGACGGCAAAAGAAGAGCGCTTATTTCAGAAACAGAAGCTCTCAAAGCTGAGCAGAATCGCGAATCAAAACTGATTCCGCAATACAAAAAAGAAGGCAAAGACACGGCACAGATTTTTGCGAGAATGAAGGAGATAAGCGAGACCGCCAAGGCTAACGGCGAAAAGCTTGCCGCAATAGAAGCAGAGCTGAACGAGCTCATGTTAGGACTTCCGAACCTGCCTGACATTGACCTTCTCGGAGGCGGCAAAGAAAACAACACGCCTCTCCGTTACTTCGGAGAACCCCACAAATTTGATTTTGAGCCAAAAAATCACGTGGACCTGTGCACAGAGCTCGGTCTTATCGACTACAAACGCGGGGCAAAGCTCTCAGGAAGCGGCTTCTGGATATACCGCGGGATGGGTGCGCGACTCGAATGGGCGCTCCTCAATTATTTTATAGACACGCACATCTCCAACGGTTATGAGCTCGTCCTTGTACCGCACATGCTGGGATACGAGTGCGGTCTCACTGCCGGACAGTTTCCGAAGTTCAAAGACGACGTATACTGGCTTGAAACAGCTGAAGACGAAAGGCGCCGCTTCATGCTGCCAACCGCCGAAACAGCTCTTGTATCGCTGCACAGAGACGAAATACTTACAGAGGACGAATTGCCGAAAAAATATATATCCTATACGCCTTGCTTCAGGCGCGAAGCAGGCAGCTATCGTTCTGACGAGCGCGGAATGGTAAGAGGTCATCAGTTCAACAAGGTCGAAATGGTGCAGTACACCCTGCCTGAGAAGAGTGATGAGGCATTTGAAGAGCTTGTTGCAAATGCCGAAAACCTCGTCAAGGGTCTTGGCTTTCATTTCCGCACGGTAAAACTCGCAGCCGAGGACTGTTCCGCCTCTATGGCACGCACCTACGACATAGAAATACAGATTCCGTCGATGAATGGTTACAAAGAGGTAAGCTCTGTCTCCAATGCACGCGACTATCAGGCACGAAGAGGTATGATGCGCGTGAAGAGAAAGGATGGAAAAACAGAGTACGTTCACACACTTAACGGGAGCGGACTGGCGACAAGCAGAATACTTCCTGCATTGGTGGAACAGAATCAGAACCGTGACGGAAGCGTCACAGTGCCTGAGGTCCTCAGAAAGTATGTCGGATGCGACGTAATAAAAAAGTAAATATTTTTAATATCATTATATTAAATATTTTCATTTTTGATTATTTAATATGCTTACCAATACTTGCGCCGAGTAAGACTGCTTGTAATTGTAGTGATATGATTTGAGGTGGTAAACCCACGCGCCCGAACTCAATATAAGTTGCAGAAATCGCGTTCATGAACATAAAACTCAAAGACACACCATGTGTATATCATAATTACAAATGCATTTATGCCGTGCCGAAGGCAGCTCCGATTGATCCCGCAGGCAGGGCTTACTCGGCGTTTGCACACATCGGCGCCGGACGATCCCGCAGGCAGAGCGGACCCGGCGTTTGCACGCATCGGCGCCGGACGATCCCGCGGGCAGGGCTTAATCGGCGTTTGCACGCATCGGCGCCGGACGATCCCGCAGGCAGAGCGGACCCGGCGTTTGCACGCATCGGCGCCGGACGATCCCGCAGGCAGAGCGGACCCGGCGTTTAGCGACGCACCGCATGCAGAAATACGACGACACGCCCTGTCTTGCAGACACTTTTTTAAAAACACGAAAGGAACCAGAAATGTACATCTCTTTGTCAACCGGCATGATATCAATTCCCGTCCTTGTATGGGCTTTGTACATCGGTCTTGCAATAGGACTGATTCTCGGATACTATATGAAGAGAATACTGGGAGAGGCAGTACGCAGGATAATAGACTGTGGCGCCATAGGGTTTGAAAACGCCAAGACACTTGAGGAGCTCGGAATAAACAAGCCAAACATCATACATTCAATAAAAAAAGGAGCGCTGTCAAAGTACATAAGATCGACGCGCAGCGCCTCTTCCTCTTCTGAAGCATCTGAAACCGCAGCGGCTTCTCCGGACATTTCCAAGGAAGGCGGCTCGCCTGAAAACAAGGCAGATAAGCACACGACGACCGCGACATGCGATGAAAGATTTTTTATAAGCGAGGAAGATCGCATACAGGCGGAGTTGCGTTACAGCAAGAGCGGGAATGACCTGTTCCCGGTCATTATTTCGCTCATCGTTTTTCTGATGATAGCTTTTATCGCCGCCCGCTATCTTCCCATAGCAATTGAACTTATAGCAGGTAGCTTCTCGTGAAAAAGGTCAGATTTTTCATAACCGCCTTTATTTTTGCACTGATAATCGTTCTCATTGTGCTGCTCTCTCTGGTCATAGCCGGATACCGCATACACTCGGTATACGCAGAAAATATCGGACGTATATATCTTGTCGGAAGAGGCGGATACGGAACTGTTTATTATCCTGACGGCACCACTGCCGACTATACTGCTGAAGGCAAGCTCATAATGTCGGACGGAAGCGTGTATACAGGAGATATAGAGAAGTACCTTCCAAATGGCAACGGGACAATGCTGTATGCAAATCAGGAGAGCTACGAAGGCTCTTTTGTAAACGGTAAGCCCGACGGTGAAGGGGTATTCATATACGGAAAGGGAGCCGAATATACCGGTACCTTCAGGGACTCAGCTCCGTACGGAGACTTTGTCATGTCGATAAATTATGACAACGGAAGCGACTCTCTTACAGGAAGCGTCTCGGTAAGCGGTATTTACGGCAACGCCGAATACATATTCAGAAACGGCACATACTATATAGGCGGTTTCAGAAACGGTCTTTTCTCCGGTCACGGAAAAATGGCATTTGCAAACGGCGACGTATACGAGGGCGACTTTTCTGACGGCAACATGAGCGGGGAAGGGACATACACCTTTTCTGATGGCTCGGTTTACACCGGAGAATTCGAGGACTCGTTGCCGAACGGCATAGGCACATATACTTATGAAAAAGACGGTGTAACTATGGAAATCACCGCTTTTTTCCGCGACGGACAGGTCGTGAATTTGTCGTCTGAATCTTGACCGCGGAAACGGCGTGATCAAAATAGCTTCACCAGAAATTGAAAAATCAGACAAAGCATTTTCTCTCCCAAAGCGGCAACCTTTGGTTGCCATCACGAGCAGAATTAAACCGGAAAAGCCTTTGTTATCCCCTTCAGGAGCCGATCGTGCTTCAGACAAGACCGACAGAAGCGCACTTTCCGGGTGTTCTGCGCAAAACGCGCTTTCAGACGTATTGTCAACCTGCAGTTGCACGAGCGAAGTGGAACAGTCTGTATCTCAGACTTCTCCTGCAGACAAAACCAACGACAAAAACGGTCATGTAAAAGAAACAGCTGACGAACGTGCTCATGCACGCACTGAAGATCTGTGCTTTGATTATGGCACATGCGAAAGTGAAAAAAGCGCAGAGGACACACGCGCTCATGCACGCACTGAAGATCTGTGCTTTGATTATGGCACATGCGAAAGTGAAAAAAGCACAGAGGACACACACACTCATGCGCGCCATGAAAATCAGCGCTTTGATTATGGCACACATGAAAGCGAAAAAAGCGCTGAGGGACACAAGGACAGAAGCAGCGGCGACAACAGTTTTATAAACACAAGGTCTAACGATTTGCCCCGCATTCTGCTTGTTACCAACGCAATGCGTACAGGAGGCGCCGAGACGCATATACTTGCCTTGGCGAAGGGGCTTGCATCGCTCGGATATTTCGTTGCCATCGTCTCTTCCGGCGGCGCAATGCAATGCGAGGCGGAAAGGCTGGGAATCCCCCATATATACGCGCCCCTTTCTTCAAAAATGCCCCACAACATAGTGAGAAGCGCTCTGATACTGAAAAAGGCGGCGCGCAAGTACCGTGCGGATATAATCCACTCTCACTCGCGCCTGTCATCGCTGTGCGTAAAGGCTGCATTTGCGCTCGGACTGCGGCGCAAAATACACTTTGTCACCACAGCTCATCTCGACTTCAGGGTAAATGCTCTGACGTCGGCGCTTTCATGTTGGGGTGAAAGGACGCTGGCGGTAAGCGAGGATATACGCGGATATCTTATAAAAAATTACAGGATCCCGTATGACAAAATTGACGTGACCGTAAACGGAATAGACTGTGAGCATTTTTCCTTCAGCAACAGGGAAAAACTCCCCGGTCGGAAAATTGAACTGCTCCATGTGAGCCGCCTTGATACAGACAGAGCTTATACCGCATTTCTTCTGTGCGATGTGGCGGCTTCTCTGTGCAGAAAATACCCCGGAAAAATACGCCTCACAATAGCCGGAGGCGGCGATCTCGAAAAAGCCCTTCAGAACAAAGCGAACAGGATAAACAGGATGTTTCCCGGCGCTCCGGTCATACGGCTATCCGGCGAAGTAAGCGACGTAGCGCCTCTTCTTCAAGAAAGCGACATTTTCATAGGAGTATCACGAGCCGCTCTCGAAGCAATGTCATGCGGCATCCCGACTCTGCTTTCAGGAAACTCCGGGTATTTGGGAATATTCACTCCGTCAATGCTCACTGAAGCCGCGCGAACAAACTTCTGCTGCCGAGGGGCGCCGGTTCCCACCGCTGCAGCTCTCGAAAGGGATATAGAAAAGCTCCTCGGATCTGACACAACAGAGCTGAGCGCGGAGCTCCGGAATACAATTCTTAATCATTACTCTCTTGACAAAATGATATCCGACTATGCAGACTTCTACAAAAAAGTTTGCCCACGCATTCCGGAAGACGGAAAAGCAGCTCTTGTGCTCGGCTATCATGGCTTTGGAAACGCAGGTGACGACGCAGTCCTGAAAGTGATCGTATCACTTTTTGAATCATTCGGGATATGCTCTGAGTTTACTGTACCCGCCGGAAAAGCCCTGCTCAGGCTCGGTTTTGGGTCAGAGGTAAGAAGAATACCGCGATATTCTCCGGCAGCTCTTTTCAAAGGGCTCAGAAAGAGCGACATGCTTATAGCCGGAGGCGGCACGCTTCTGCAGTCAAACACCTCGCGCAGGTCATTTTTCTATTATTCATGTCTTATAAAAGCGGCACGACTCATGAAAAAGCCGGTGATTTTCTACTCAAACGGAATGTCGTCATACACGGACAGGGAAGCGCGTCTGCTCTCAAAACTGTTTTCAAAAAACGGCGCTGTATCTGTCATGCGGGACAGCCGCTCCTGCGACATAGTGAGGAGCATATCGCACGAGTGCTGTAAAATTTATGTATGCGCCGATTGCGGCATGATTGCAGATAAATGTGACAAGGCAAGACTTTCTGAAATTCTTGCCTGCCTCCGCGTAAACGGAAAATACGCCGTCATCGCCGCCAGAGGAGAAAAAAGCGGTAGATGTTCCGATGTCGCAGCAATTACCGGCATAGCCATACTCATATCTGAGCTCGGAATCACGCCCATAGCGGCAGTTATGCAGAGCTCGTCTGATATGCGGGTTGCTGAAGCGGTGGCGCGCCTGTATAAAAAGCGCTGCTCTTCCGAGCTCAGAATATTCAAGGGATCATGCAGTGAGACTGCGGCTCTTATATCCCGCGCAGAATTTGCCGTTACTCAGCGGATGCACGCAGCAGTCTTTGCGGCAGGCTCATTTGTGCCGTCGTTTATTATATCAAATGACCCGAAATGCCGGATTTTTGCAGAGGAATATCTCGATATGCATTGCTTTGCGCCTTCTGGAGCAGGTGAGGAAACGCTCAAAAGCGCATTTTCTGAATTTTACAGACACCGGGGAATAATTGCGGCAGAACTCTCGCGCAAAATCCCTTCAGAAAAAGAGCTCATTCTGACAACCATGAGTTGCGTAAAAGAGGATATCGAAAAGGCAGGCAGCCTTAAGCATGCTAAAAAGAAAAGCAAAAAGTTGTCTGCCCGCGTCCAAGGGCAGGAACCCGCATATGCCTGTGCGGACCTTGCTTCTCACATGCCTTTCGACAACGTTCTGTCAGACGAAGCGCTGTTAAATGACACTCCGTCTGCCAAGCGTCGTGGTTTTATGAGACGGCGCAGCAGGAAATAAAAGGCCGCAATCCTGATACTTTTTTACTTTGCATTTTCTTAAAGCACAAAAAAGATACTGTAGCCGCGGAATCGCGGGATAATGCGGTTGTGACATTGCGGGATATTTCAGGAGCGGTGTTGCGGGACCCCGTAGGAGCCAACAGATCGGAAGAATCAAGAAAAAGAGTGCAAATACCGAAAGGAAGTCATACAAATGAGGATAAGAGATATATCACTGGCGCCGTCCGGCAAGGACAAAATAGAGTGGATAAAGAGCTACACCCCTGTTCTTTCGCTGATAGAGAAGGATTTTGCCGAACGCAAGCCCCTTAAAGGGCTGAATATAGCCATGTCAATTCATCTCGAAGCAAAGACGGCATATCTCGCCATGATACTGAAGGCGGCGGGAGCCAATGTTCATGTCACAGGATGCAATCCTCTTTCAACGCAGGACGACGTTGCGGCAGCTCTTGCTTCAGAAGGTTTTGAGGTAAACGCCGTAAACGGTGCAAGTGAAAGCGAGTACAGAGAGGACCTTAAGGCAACGCTGTCATGCTGTCCACATCTCATCATAGACGACGGAGGAGACTTTATATCTCTTCTTCACTCCGAGTGCCGCGACTACGGAAAAAGACTGATAGGCGGCTGCGAAGAGACAACGACAGGCGTGCACCGTCTGCGCGCGCGGGAAGCCGAGGGGCTTCTCGACTACATAATGATAGATATAAACGACGCCGAGTGCAAGCACCTTTTCGACAACAGGTACGGCACCGGTCAATCGGTCTTCGATGCAATTATGAACAACACCAACCTTATAATTGCAGGCAAAAAAGTTGTAATTGCCGGATACGGATGGTGTGGCAAAGGTGCGGCCATGCGCGCCAAGGGTCTGGGGGCAAGAGTGATTGTCACCGAAATAAACCCGGTCCGCGCCATAGAAGCCGTAATGGACGGATTCGACGTCATGAGCATGGAAGCCGCGGCGTCAGCAGGCGATATTTTCATAACAGTGACCGGATGCAAAGATGTTATAACAAAGAAGCACATGTCTGTAATGAAAAACGGAGTCCTTCTCGCCAATGCCGGACATTTTGATGTCGAAATAAACAAACGTGACCTTGAGGAACTTGCGGTTGAAAAGAGAAGACGTAAGCCCCACATAGACGGATATATTCTTCCAGACGGAAGAATACTGAATCTTCTTGCAGAGGGACGACTTGTAAATCTCGCCTCAGGTAACGGTCATCCTGCTGAAATAATGGACATGTCGTTCTCTCTTCAGGCAAAATGTCTTGAGTATCTGTATGAAAACAGAGATTCGCTCGAAAAGAAGGTCTACGACGTGCCTGGTAAGATCGACATGGAGGTCGCAACGCTCAAAGCCGCCTCGCTCGGCGCTACTCTCGATGTGCTGACGCCACAGCAGATTAAATATCTTTCCTCACACGACTGACAAATCGGAATGCAGCCATGAAAGCTTTCTGTATGAAGGCTTTCTGGCTCTGCATGCTTTCTGAAATCAAATAGATACACCGGGAAATAGTTTTAAACGTTGCCTGCAATATCAGTGGTAATTTTATGCTGATTTCATTGCCAGCCTCACGGAATTACCGTCACTGCTACAGGACAGCCGTTGCCGTGGCTGGCAGAGTCCACTCTGTATGGCTGCTGCAGGCTGTAAATGTGCCCGACAGCAATACAGGGAGAATATACGCTGTTCTCCGGCTGTCAGGGCTGATATAATAACAAAACAGATCACCCGGTTTTGACGGAAGCGGCTCTTTTTAATATCTCACAGGATATACATGGCATTTGCTTATCCGCCATGTGGTACTCCTGCAGATCTGCCGCCCGCACACCGGTAAATAAAAAAATGGAGGAAACCAAAAATGCCAAACATAAACATAAGGACCAATGTCGCCGTCACCGATCCGCAGAGCGATGCAATCAGGGAATTTCTCGGAAAGGCAATAACGATACTGCCGGGCAAGACCGAGGAATATCTAATGGTGTCGATACTTCCGCAGGCAAAAATGTATTTCAAGGGGAGCGACGCCCCCTGCGCCATGATAGAGGTTCAGCTTCTCGGAAGCGCGGGAGCAGAATATTATGAAAAGATGACATCTGCTCTCTGCGGCGGTCTGTCACGCCTGCTGGGAATAAAGCCTGACAGAATATACACCAAATATGAAGAGTATAAATATTGGGGCTGCAACGGGCGCAACTTTTAGTTGCGTAAAGCTTGCGACGTAAACTTAAAGTTGCGTATTATGCTCTTTCGTCGTGTTGTTTTGTTACAAAACTCTTTGCTGATGCTCCTACCCTTTTCAGTATAAAAGACGCATGAAAAAAAGACTTGCGATGCAAGCCTCACTTTCTCAAAACAAGAATACCGCGCGCCTTCTTTTTGATGAAAGCGCGCGGCTTTTGTTCGTTTTCCGTTTGTCACTGTGTGTGTCTGCGCAGTGCCTGCACAAATGATCAAAAAAGCATGATGACGCACAGAAACTTAAAAAAGAGGTGCCCCGAAGCGCTCGGAGCAAATACAAAGTACTTTGTTCTGTTCTTAAAAAAGACCGGTATCAGAAGACAGGCAGAGCAAAATCAACAGCTACCGACAAAGCAGAGTCCGCATCCTGCAAATACCGCTGACGCCGCATACGGCATTTTTCTGATACCGAATGCCGGGTATAAAAGCTGTGGCGTAAACGGCGCGATACAGGAGCTACAGTATAAAAAACACAAAAAAGAGAATAAGGAACAGCGTAAGGAAAAACGCCGCTGCAATCGACAAAAGAAGCCAGACAGTGCAGGGCTTTTTTATCTTTCCATCTCTGCCATTTCCGACGCAACGCCGCCCTGTTTTGCCGCATCCGGAAATCAGAGCGTCTTTTTTTATACTGTTTTCAATCAAAGAAATGCTCTTGTCCTTTGTATTACGCATATAAAGAGCCGTCCGTCCTTATCAAATTTGTATTATTTCAGCACGAATCCTGGAAAAGCCTGTTCCTTACAGGACTATGCCGAGGGTGCCTGAAACCACGAAAAAGACAATACAGATTATAAAGAAAACAGAAAGAACCGCATTTGCAAATGAATAATTTCCGTCTGTGCTGTAAGAAGCGGTTGCACTATGAGCATATGCAGGGTCATACGCGCGTTTTTTGTACTCCCGCTCAAGGACAAGCAAGAGGAAAAACAATGAAATGAGAAAAGCTACAGGAATAAACAAAAAGGCAAACGCTCTGGTCAGCGGCTGAGTGACCATGTTTCTGAGCGCCGGAATAAAATAAACCGAAAGGAGCCCGCACGCAAATCTGATAATAAAGGCGCATAAAAGGCTGCCGGTAAATAAAACGGCAAAACAGAGCATCATACCGGTAAAGAAGCGCGACAAGAAGGACGAAAAATCAAGTCCCGCCATGGCGTAAAGCAAAGATGACAGAATCGACGGAAATAAAAGAGCCTGTGTTTTTTTCTGAACGTGAAGACAGCCAGCATATCCTGATAAAAGTATTCCTCTGAAGAGAAATTCCTCGCAGACTGCGGGAATAAGAGCATATGCAAAAAACACATACAGAAACTGAGTGTGAACATGCTCGTTTGCCAGCACGGACGGACCTATCATAAAGAGCTCTTCATCAAGAAAGCCTGTGAGATAGACAAGCGAGTTGATAGAAAGAGAGCCGAATATTATGACCGCACAGAAAATGGCGCTCTGAAGGCACGCTCTCACAGACGGAAGCCTTATTTTCAGCTCATCCACATAATTGAGCGCAAAAAGTCTGCAATACGTAAATGACGGAAGCGCAAAAACCATCACCTCAAGAATGACCATGGCGGCGAAGATGGCGACGGTATTTCCGAAAGCCTGTTGTGGTATTATTCTTGTCAGAACAAGGAGAATATATACAGAAAGCACAAGAAGAGGAAGAGACTCAGTCTTTTTAACCTTTCTCAACAAGCCTCACTCCCTTTTCGGTGACGATAAAATCCACTGCCATGTCAAACCTGCCGCGCGGAAGCCTGTAGGGGGATATGAAATTGCTGTAGCAAAGACCTGCCTTTATTCCCTTATATATGCCGGAATACCGGTCGTAATATCCTTTTCCGTAGCCTATACGGCATCCGGTCGTATCGTACACGAGCCCCGGCACTATCATTATCGCAGAGCTCTTTTCAGACCATGAATATGTCTCAAGAATGGGTGAAGGCTCCATGAGCCCGAATATTCCTTTTTCAAGGTTGTCAAGAGACTTTACATAGTGAAACTCCATAATTCCGTTTTTTTCGGTACAGCGGGGCAGGGCAACTTTCTTGCCGCGCGCAAGCGCATCTTCAATTATGGGCCGGCAATCTATTTCGTGCTCCAGAGGATAGTAGGCGAGGAGCGTGTCATTGAAGCGATATGTTGCAAGCGCAACAAATGCTCTGCAAATCGCCGCATCAAGAGATTTTTTTACATCCGGGCTGAGCTGGAGACGCTTTTCTCTGTACTGCGCGCGTATGTCATTTTTTTTGTTTTTAATAGTATTCACGTTCGTGTCTCCGTTGTGTCCTTCACAGTTAATACGGTGCCTGCCCCATCAGCCTACGCGAAATGCGGCAGGAACATTACCCCGCGTAGATCCGCGGTATTCTGCGACCAGATCGTATAAAAAAGTACATATTTTCTTAAAAAACCGACGGCACGATAATGGAAACGGCGGCGAGTTTTTTTCACGGCGCGTGCGGCAGGCGCCGACAAAATGCAAAGCCAGACCGCCGCACATTTGTCACTCCGACACTTTCCTGTTCAGAAAGGTTCAAAGCTGTCACTCCGACGCTTTCCTGTTCAGAAAGGCTCAAAGCTGTCACTCCGACGCTTTCCTGTTCAGAAAGGTTCAAAGCTGTCACTCCGACACTTTCCTGTTCAGAAAGGTTCAAAGCTGTCACTCCGACACTTTCCTGTTCAGAAAGGCTCAAAGCACGGCGGCATTTCATCACATCTGTGCGATGAGCGCCGGATTTTTTTATGCCTTCATTATTGCCGTTGCTATTTTGGTGGACAATGCCCGGTCGGTAAGCATTTCAAGGGCTGCAAGTGAAAAGTCAAGGGCAGCACCCGCGCCGTTTGCAGTGAGTATATTTCCGTCCCTCACTACGCTTGCCGATACGACCGAGGCGCCGGTAAGTCTATCCTCAAATCCGGGATAGCATGTCGCCCTTTTGCCCTGAAGCAGACCGAGCTGTCCGAGAATATACGGCGCCGCGCATATAGCCGCAGTGGGTTTTCCTTCAAGGGCATGGCTCCGTACAAGCGCTCTGACCCTTTCGTCGGCATAGAGATTGTTGCTCCCCGGCATACCTCCGGGTAGAATAAACATATCGACCAGTCCTGGGTCAAGCTCGTCCAGCGTGATATCGCAGACGACGGGTATTCCGTGCGAGCTCTTTACCGTTTTTCCGGAGCCTGTGCTGACAAGGCGCACATCGACTCCTCCCCTTCTCAATATGTCGCAGGGCGTGAGTGCCTCTATTGTTTCAAATCCCTCAGCAAAAAGAACAGCTACCATAAAATACATTCCTTTCATAACTGACGACGTTCAAATTTTACGCCGACTGTGTTTATACGCCATACGAGGCAAAAATGCGCCGATTTGCTACAGCGTGAGTTAATCCAGTCAGATCACGGAACATCCGGTCCTGTCAGACCGATACCTCTTGCACGGCTGACGCCGCTGTCCGGTTGAAGTTATTGTCCGGCTGACGCCGGCTAATTCTCTCTGCGCCTCAAAAATTACAAATCACTATGCTATCGTCTTATTTCCTAAAAGCAGTTTATCAGTTCATCACTTCGCCCGGCTCATCACTTTGCCCGCGTCAATTTTGACGCTTCAATTACCGCACGATAGAGTACCCGCACTCTCAGATGCCTGCAGATACCTGTACACTGACAAAACCTCATGCGGCGTTAACGAAAAATCAGATTATCCCCCTGCAGGTAAGTATGTCTCTCATTTCGGAAAAAATCTCATCCCTGCTTTTCATAAAATCATTTCCCCTCGAATCTTTGTCGTAGCAACGAAGCGTCAGCCACCCGTATTTATCGGCACAGTAGAGCGCCGCCTGATAGCTTTTTGTATAAAAAGAGGCATCCTTTTCGTGTATATCGAGAGCTCTGCCCTGAATAACCGAGCGTTTTTCAACAAGTGCCTCCGACAAGGATGGAGTCAGCTCAAGGTAAACCACGGCATCGGGGCAGGGCAGACCGAGCTTTGAATATTCGGTATCGAAAAGCCAATCAAGATATGCATCTTTTTCTTTATCCGGAAGCTTTGATGACTGGTGTATGGCGTTTGCCGTGGTGTACCTGTCGGCAAGAACAAAAGTGTCCTCATCATCCAGGCGATCGCGCCACGCCGTACGGTATGAATAGAACCTGTCGATTGCAAAGAAAAGTGAGGCGGCATACGGGTTGACAGCATTTGGATCCTGACCGAACTCTCCCGAAAGATATCTTTCCGCCATAGCGCAGCCGGGGGTGCCGTAGCAGGGAAACTCAAGACAAACCGTCTTGTCCCCGCGTTCTCTCAGATATTTGTCCAGATTGAGCATCTGGGTGTGCTTGCCTGAGCCGTCAAGACCCTCTATAACTATAAACTTTCCCATTGTCAGCCTTATTCGTCCTCTTTTTTCATCATCATTTCCTGATAATCCTGCTTGGATATCAGTATATTTCTCGGCTTCTGTCCGTCGGGAGGGCTTATCAGCTGCATCTCCTGCATCCTGTCTATTATCTTGGCAGCTCTGCCGTATCCGAGTCCGAGTCTTCTCTGAAGAAGAGATGTGGATATCTTTCCCATATCGAGCGCAACTTCAACAGCCTCATAAAACTTCGGGTCAAGCTCGTCTCCGGAGTCAAGCTCGTCGGATGAGAGCTTTTTCTTGGACTGTCCGCACTTCTCGGCTTCAATATCTATCTGTGAAAGGAAGCTGTCGTCATATTTTATATCCCCTGTAAACTGCGCCTTTATAAAGTCGGTGACCGCCTTTACCTCCTTGCTGTCGTCTATATAGGCGCCCTGCGCCCTCTGCGGCTTCATGGAACCGACAGGCGCGAACAGCATGTCTCCGTAGCCTATCAGCTTTTCTGCGCCTGAGCAGTCTATAATAATTCTTGAGTTTATGCTTGAAGAGACGGAAAGGGCTATTCTTGAAGGTACATTTGACTTTATAAGGCCTGTTATGACGTCAGTAGACGGTCTCTGCGTAGAAAGTATGAGATGTATGCCGGCAGCTCTTGCTTTCTGGGCTATCCTGCATATAGAATCTTCGACGGTATCCTTAGCGGTGAGCATGAGGTCGGCGAGCTCGTCTATAACTATCACTATATAAGGCAGAAATTCCTTTGACGGATCCATCGCCGCGACCTTGTTGTAGCCCTTTATGTCCCTGACTCCTGCCGACTCGATCAGCTCAAACCGCCTTTCCATCTCGTTTACGGCTGTGGCAAGAGCCCCGGCAGCCTTTTTGGGATTGTTCACCACAGGTATGAGCAGATGCGGCAGCTTGTTATAAAGATTGAATTCGACCTTCTTCGGGTCTATCAGTATAAATTTGAGCTCGTCCGGCGACGCCTTGTAAAGCAGACTCACGATTATACTGTGCAGACATATGGACTTTCCGGAGCCTGTTGTGCCGGCAATGAGCAGGTGAGGCATTTTGGCTATATCAGCAAATATAGGCTCGCCTGACACGTCCGCTCCTATACATGTGGTCAGCTTGCTCTTGGAATTTCTGAACTGGTCGGTGTCGATCATCTCACGCAGAGTCACAGTTGCGCGGTTCTTGTTTGGAACCTCTATTCCGACAGCGGTCTTTCCGGGTATCGGCACCTCTATCCTGACGCCGGTCGCCTCAAGATTGAGGGCTATGTCATCGACAAGATTTGCAATAGCCCTTACGCGGACGCCCGCCTTAGGTGCAAGCTCATACCGCGTCACCGTAGGTCCGCACGAAATATTGACTATCTCTGTTTCCACCTTGAAGCTGCGGAGCACCTCGACGAGCTTTCTGGCAGTCTTCATCTGTTCCTCTCTGCTTTCGTGCTCCACATTTCCGACAGGCGGACTGAGAAGCTCAATGGGAGGAAAGATATATTCGCTCTTTCCAGAATCGTCAGCCTGTCCGGCACCAGTTCCGGACGGTGCCGAATCGTCGGTCACGTCATCCGAGTCATCGGAATCGTCGTCAGAACCGGTCGACGCCGCTGCAGCGGCAATCCCTGTCGCTCCTGCCGCCGCGGCGATATCCTCCGCGGAGTCCATGTCTGTAAGACCATCCTCCGGAATATCGTCATCGTCAAATCCGAATTCGACATTTCCGAGTCTGTCAAAACTGCGCCTGCTCTCTTCTGACGGTCCAGGTATCGAGTCTTCAAAATCATATGCAGCGGCTGTTTTTTCTTCCATTTCAGCCCTATTTTCGTCAAAATATTCTATGTTCGGAAGTTCGGGCTTGTCAGACTCCACGCTACCGGAAGCAGACTTCCCGCCGACTTCATTTTCTGCGTCTTTTCCGGCATCCGAAGCCCTGTCAGCTCCGCCGTTGTAACCGTTTTCGGGCTGTGCATCAGACCGCGAAAAGGAAAAGTCGATATTTCTCGCCTTGCCTGAGCCGCGTAAAGACTGGTCGGCTTTTTCATACCCGTTCTGTACTGAGTCCGGGTAGTCGTCCTCCTGCGCTGCGGCGCGTTTTTTCTGCTCTTCGCGTTCCTTCTCGGCTCGTTCTTTTTCAGCGCGTTCTTTTTCAGCCTTCTGCGCCGCCTCTCGCGCTATCCTCTCGCGCTCCTGCCTTTCGGCAGCTCTTACCGCGCGGTCCTCTTTTTTGGAGGCGCTGTAGACAGCGATGCCGTGAGCTATGTTTTTTATACCGCGCGCGACCTTTCTCGGAGTAAGCTCAAAAAAGCAGACAAGGCAAACCAAAAAGGCAGCGCACAATACGAGCAGCGAGACCCATCCGTGCATAAGTATGTAAAAAAGCCCGCCGATTATGCCGCCGAACACACCGCCTCCGACTATCACTCTGTCGGTATACCAGTACCTCGCCGGAAAGAACACTTCCGGGAAGGTTGGCAGAGGAAGTGCTCCGTTCATTATCAGCACTATGTGTATTACGGCGGATATTATCACGGTCATGGCAAAGGCAAAAGCAAATTTGAAGAGCGCGTTTCGCCTGAGAACACTGTTGCGCCACTCATATCCTATGAGCGCCAACGACACGACTACAAAGAGCGCCCCGTAGCCGAAAAGACCGTAGAGCAAGGTACAGCACCACTCTATCAGCACCCCGGCATCTTCCCAGATGTTGGCTATAAAGAAGACAGACAGAAGAAAGGCGAGGACCCAGAATATCACCGATACTATCTGTGCCGAGAAGCTGTCCGGATCGCCGGGGGTCTTTGCCCTTTTCGGAGCCGGAAGCGCCTTGTTCCCGTTGCCGGCACCGGATCTTCCGGTATTTTTTCCGCTTCCTGTGTCATTTTTGTATGATGAAGTGACGCCGTTGTCGGCGCCGGTGTTTTGTGATGCGTCTGTTTTTTTCTTTGCCATTATGACATCCCTTTCCTGTTTATACTCATGCCGTTGCTATCGAAACTATTACGACAACAGCGCCGACTGCAAGGCAGTAGTATGAAAAGATCCTGAATTTTGCTTTTTTAGCGACGAAATTGACAAGCTTTATAGCGAGGATACCCACGACCATCGCGCACAGCGCGCCGCAAAGACAGACAAGCAGCGTGCGCACGTCCGGAAGATTTGAAAAAAAGTCGGGCAGTTCAAGAACACATGCACCGAGTATCGCAGGAATAGAAAGTATGAATGAGAACTTGACGGCAAGCTCTCTCGTAAAGCCCTGCGTAAGACCTCCGGTTATAGTGGAGCCTGAGCGTGAAATGCCTGGCAGGACCGCCACGAGCTGGCAGAGTCCGACCGCAAGAGCGTTGATGGGCCGCACTTCCTCTATGGATTTTGTCGTGTCGGTCAGCTTGTCGCACAAAAACAGTATGACTGCGTTCACCATCAGGGCACAGCCCACAAAGACGGGATAGCCCATGAGAAATTCAACACTGCCGCTGAGAAACGCACCAGGTATAAGCGGAATCACGGCTATCATGAGGAAAACCACGAATCTTTCATCGACATTATACTCAGAAAGCCTGAAATTACCTCTGAAAACCTTTCCCAGAAGGGTAAAAAACGCCTTTATAAGCAGAACAATATCCTTGCGGTAAATTATTATCACCGCAAAAAGAGTTCCGAGATGTAAAAGCACGTCAAAGGCGAGATTGTCGAACCCTTCGCCGAAGCTGATGATGCTGTGAGTCAAAGCGAGGTGACCCGAACTCGATATCGGAAGAAATTCCGCCAGACCTTGTACTATTCCGAATATGACGGCTTTCAGAAAATCATTCATGTGTTCTCCTCCGTTTTCCTGCCTTTGTACCGGCGTTCACGCCCTCGCCGTATCCCGGCCCTGACAGGTATACATAGTTATGATATCATAATTCAGTGTCAAAAACAATAGAATTTTTGAAATTGATTTCTTCGGCTTCAAACAAAAAGCGGCGCATAGTTGACAAAATGCTCAGGATATTATAGAATGAATGTCGCGGCGGCTGTCATGATGGTGAGAAATCTCATGAACATCCGTGCAGATATTCGCCGCCGCGCCGGAGCCACATTTTACTAAAGGTCAGGTAAACAAATGAGAATTCGCAAGTATTTCCTTCTTCCAGCATCTTTGAAGAAATTTGTAAGCACTGCTGTCATGACAGTACTCTGCATCCTTACGCTCGCGGCCGCCGTCCTGTTCACCGGATGCGAAAACTCTTCCGACAGTACGCAAGACAACCCGACGGCGTCTTTGCCGGTCTCCTCACAGACTGAGGCGCCCGATGTCACACTGCCTGTAGGCAACCCGTCTTCGCTTTTTGCCCAGTCAGACAAATCGTCCACACTGCCCGTCA
>CALXXF010000029.1 GCA_944392615.1 uncultured Clostridia bacterium | reverse complement strand
CGGATGCCGTAGCCCTGCCTGCTTCTGCGTATGCCTAACGCCAGAGACTCGCAGCACAGGTGCGATGCCTGATGCCGGAGCCGCGCAGCAGGACCGGACGCCCTCTGCGCAAAAACGGCAGGCAGACAAAGCGCGGATATCAGTCTCTTGCGCCGCAGCACTTTTTATATTTCTTCCCGCTTCCGCAGGGGCACGGTTCGTTTGGACCTATTTTCCGCTCCTTTCGTACAGTGGGCGTTTTCTTAACCGCCTGCTTGCCGCCGGCTCCGGCAAACCCCTCGCCGGTCGCCTTGGCGACTGCTGTACGCTGTATGGGCTTTTCTCTCTTTACAACAGAGAGCAGCGCGCGCACTGTCTTGTCGCGTATCTCGTATATCATGGCGTCAAACATATCGGCGCCCTGTATCCTGTATTCGTCTACCGGGTTCCGCTGTGCATAAGCGTTCAGACCTATACTTGAACGCAAATCGTCCATAGCGTCTATGTGATCCATCCACAGTGTGTCGACGGTGCGCAAAAGAACGACTCTTTCGACCTCGCGCAGCTCGTCCTTGAACATTTCCTCTTTTTCAGAATATTTTGCAAGTGCTCTTTCGATTATCTGTTCGCGGAAGGAGTCAAGCTCAAGCTTCTTGAAATCGCTTTCTGTATATCTGAAATCGGAATCGTTGAAAAGCGAGCCGAAGAAATGCGCGCGCAGCCCGTCGAAGTTCCACTCTGCCGGATTTTCCGACGCACAATAAAGTTCCACGGCAGATGACACCGTGCCCCTTATCATATCCAATATTTTTGAGTGGATATCTGCTCCGTCGAGCACCTCGTTTCTCTGAGAGTAGATGAGCTTTCTCTGCTGATTCATCACGTCGTCGTATTCAAGGACGTTCTTTCTTCTGTTGAAGTTCATCGCCTCAAGCTTTTTCTGAGCGTTCTCTATTGAATTCGAAAGGATTTTCGCCCTGATAGGCTGGTCCTCTTCAAGTCCCATGCGCTCTATTATGGATTTTGTACTGTCCTTCACGAAAAGGCGCATGAGATCATCCTCAAGTGACAGGTAAAAGCGCGATTCGCCGGGGTCGCCCTGACGTCCGGAACGTCCCCTCAGCTGGTTGTCTATACGGCGGCTCTCGTGACGCTCAGTACCGATTATAAACAGCCCGCCGGCGTTCTTTATCCGCTCCGCCTCAGGCGCTATTTCAAGCTTGTATTTTTCATACAGCTCCCTGTAAACCTTTCTGGCGTCAAGGACTTCCTGGCTCACCTGGACCGACGAGCCTACTGCGAGTCCTATTACTTCCTCGTCGTAGCCGTCAGAGCGCATCTGCTGCTTCGCCATGAACTCAGGGTTGCCTCCGAGCATTATATCCGTACCGCGCCCTGCCATATTGGTGGATATCGTAACCCTTCCCTCTTTGCCCGCCATTGCAACTATCTCTGCTTCTCTTTCATGGTGCTTGGCGTTGAGGACGGTGTGCTTTATACCGCGCATCTTGAGTCTTCTTGAAAGCTCTTCCGACTTTTCTATTGAGACTGTGCCGACAAGGACCGGCTGTCCCTTGGCATGGCATATCTCGATCTGCTCTATTATTGCGTTGTACTTGCCGTTTATGTTCTTATAGACAACATCGTCTTGATCCGCGCGTATCATAGGCATGTTCGTCGGTATTTCGACGACATCGAGCGCGTATATCTCGCGGAATTCGTTTTCCTCTGTCATTGCCGTTCCGGTCATTCCAGACAGCTTCTTGTACATGCGGAAATAATTCTGGAAGGTTATCGTCGCAAGGGTCCTGTTTTCCTTCTGCACCACGACGTGCTCCTTTGCCTCGATAGCCTGATGCAGTCCATCCGAGTAACGCCGTCCGGGCATTACTCTTCCTGTAAAGGTGTCGACTATGAGGACCTCGTTGTCCTTTACCATATAATCGACGTCCTTTTTCATTATGCCGTAAGCCTTCATCGCCTGATTCACATGGTGGGCTATGGAAGCATTTTCCGGGTCGGCGTAATTTTCTATGCCGAAATACTCCTCCACCTTTTTTATGCCCTTCATCGTGAGGACTACGGTGCGCGCCTTTTCATCTACTATATAATCGGCATCGGCATCCGCCTCCACCTCGTCTGTCTGCTGCTTGGAGTCTATCTCCTTTATGCGGAACTGCTTCATCCTGCTGACGAGCCTGTCCGTGCGGTCGTACATTTCAGTGGATTTTTCGCCTTCTCCGGAGATTATGAGCGGGGTGCGCGCCTCATCTATAAGTATAGAGTCGACCTCGTCCACTATTGCAAACACATGGCCGCGCTGAGTTACAGAGCTTTTGTAGACCGCCATGTTATCGCGCAGATAATCAAACCCGAACTCGTTGTTCGTTCCGTAGGTAATATCGGCGTTATAAGCCGCCTTTTTCTCTTCTTTGCTCTGACCGTGGCATATAAGGCCGGTCGTAAGTCCCAGAAATCCGTAGACCCTGCCCATTTCTTCTGCGCCGAGCCTTGCGAGATATTCGTTTACCGTGACTATATGCACTCCGTTGCCGGACAGCGCATTGAGATATGCGGGAAGTGTGGCAACAAGTGTCTTTCCCTCACCTGTTTTCATTTCGGCGATGCGACCCTGATGAAGCACTACTCCGCCCATTAGCTGTACCCTGAACGGTCTTTTGCCGAGCACGCGGTCGGCTGCCTCACGCACGAGCGCAAATGCATCCGGCAGGATATCGTCAAGAGTCTGACCGTTTCCGAGGCGTTCCTTAAGTATGGCGGTAGTGCCCTTCAGTTCCTCATCTGTCATTTGCGCATAGGTGGGGGCAAGCGCCTCTATTTTATCGACAACGGGCCTTATGCGCTTCAGCTCCCTGTCGCTGTAGGTTCCGAATATTTTTTCAATGAGTCCCATAGCAAAATACCTCTTGTTTACATCAGACTGCCGCCTTATGCAACCGCACTGCCTACAGTTATGGCGTAAAGCGCATGGCTCGCCGTCAGGCGGCGCTCAAAAAGCTGCGGCTGCGCAGAGCAGCTGTACCTCGCGAAGTGGATATTACATACCATTATACTATAAAGCACCCGCTTTTTCAACCTTTATTATTACAAATTAGAGTATTTTCTATTATGATTTTGTAAAATTATACCTGTGCTGTCACCCGGAAAAGCTTGCGGGAGCACAGTATGCAGACTGACGGTACGGTAATGATACATGTCTTGACAGCGCCTTCGCAAATGTTGTATAATAGCGTATCGGCGACGGGAAGCACCGGCGCTCAAAACTCTATCGGGAAAGCGATCATGAGAAACATAAACATAGTTCTTGTAGAGCCTGAGATCCCGCAGAATACCGGCAACATAGCCAGAACTTGCGCCGCGACAGGCGCTGCTCTGCATCTTGTAAAGCCGATGGGATTTTTTCCTGACGACGCCAAGCTCAAACGCGCCGGCCTTGACTACTGGGACAAGCTCGATATAACATATTACGAAAATCTGAAAGAATTTCTTACAATCACCAAAGACGAAGAACTCTACTTCTTTTCATCCAAGGCATCAAAGCCACACACTGCAGTCAACTATCCTGAACGGGTATTTCTTGTTTTCGGAAAGGAAACGGCGGGGCTTCCTGCCGACCTGATAAAGTCAAACCCAGACAGGGCTGTCAGAATTCCGATGCTGCCCGGACTACGCTGCCTCAATCTTTCAAACGCCGCTGCAATAGGCGTTTATGAAGTGTTGAGACAACGTAATTTTGAATTTATGAGTTTTTCTCCGTCTGTATAGGCGTCGGCACAGACGCCGGCACAGGGGCTTTTTGTGCTGCCTGAGTTTCTTCGCGCCGGCACGGGCTTTTTGTGCTGTTGCAATACAGCACATGAGCGCCTCGTGAAATCAAAAGCCCCGCGATTATACGTGGGGCTGTGCGGACATGTATCGATTATCCGTAGCAAAATGCTCATGCGTTTTAAACCGGAGAAAAAACAGCTCAGCTGACAGAAGAATAGCTGTACAGTGCAAATCCGCCGTAGCTCGTAAGCGTTCCGAGGTAGGACTTCTGCGCTTCTATCTCGCTTTCAGGCAGATAGTAGGCGGCAAGACTGACTACCAGAGAAATGTCTTTTCCTTTAAGCTGTTCGTTCCACCAGTCGCAAAGGACCCTGAAGGGCGCAGCGGTATTTTCAAAGCTCCAGTATATCTGAGGGGAGATATAATCCACGCATCCCTCATTTATCCAGGCAAGTGCGTCGCAGTAAACATCATCGTATGCCTGTGAACCGCTTGTAGCGCTTCCGTTTTTGTCGGTGGATGAATTTCGCCAGATTCCTCTCGGCGACACCCCGAACAGGCAGTCCGGGCGAAGCTGTTTCACGGCGGCATACGTGCGCCTTATCAGCTCGTTTACATTTTCTCTGCGCCAGTCTTTGAGAGAATCCGTTCCGCCTGCCGAAACATATCCTGAGTATGTTGCGCTGTCTTCATCGTCTATCCCCTCAGGATAAAAGTAGTCGTCAAAAACTATGCCGTCGACGTCGTACTTTACGACGATCTCCGCAACGCCTCTGACTATCAGAGCGACAGAACCCTCTTTGCCCGGATCAAAATAAAGTCTGCCGTCCACGTCCATTATAAGATCGCTGTATTTTTCTGCGGCATCCGAATGCGCCGACGCCGAAACTGTCACCCTGTACGGATTTACCCATGCGTGGACCGCTATTCCTTTTTCGTGAGCCTTTCTGACGAGATATCCGAGCGCGTCAAAATCAGCATTGCCGAGATATTCCGAGGAAGGAAAAACATCCGACTTGTACAGGGCGTCTGCGCATGGCCTTATCTGAAAAAATATTGTATTCAGCCCTGCGCCGAGAGTGTTTTCCACTATTTCATCAAGCTGCGCCGCGAGTTTTTCGGATGAAAGCCCGGATTGCGACGGAAAATCGAGATTGTATACGCTCGCCACCCACACTGCTTTTATGTCCTGTGCTCCGCTCTGAGCCGGAAGCTCGGGATTCTTTAAGGAATCATATGGAACCGGAAGCGTATCTGCGAACTCCGTACTGAAAAAGCTGTCTTCGGAGGACGCTCCTGTGCCTGACGAAGAGCCAGTGCTATCTTTTTCGGGAATTATGTACTTGTCCATTCCTTCAAACTCTGTTACGTAGTACAGGTTTTCGTTCTCTTCCCTGTCCGCTATCTTGTCGGCGGTGATTATGTCGTCGGGAGCTGAGGGCTCTTGCGATACGTTATTCGATACCGCCGCTTTGTCTGTGTCGTCGGGCTTGACAATTGGATTGCTTTCTTTGTCGTTCGGTTCATAGATCGTCTCTGTATCCGCCTTTTCCTGGGCGCCCGTCGTCTCCATATCGTTTTTTTCACCGTTCAGTTCTTCGTTCTCTTTTGTCACGCTCTGTGTACCGCTCACCGGATCAACCGCATTTCTTCTTGCCGACAGCGGCATAAGCCTGAGTATTATGACTATGAAAAGCGCCGTGAGAAGAGAAAACAGAACAAGAACCGTATACCTGTTTCTTGCCATATGAAATAACCGTCCTTTATCAGATTTTTCCGCCTTTTCCGCGCGCTCATCAGGCAAACCACTTCCTTTCTGATGCGCATAGAGTATTACTGACTGCGCGCGTGCAGGTCACGGTACATTCTATTTGGCTTGTACCGCTATTATTCCGGAAGGAACGGTGGAAAATATTCGCACCCGTTACATATTTTTTGGGGTTACATTTTCAGGGGCACCGGATTATAATAGAATATGAACACTATATTCCGAAAGGATCCGGTTACATAATTATGGAGTTGCTCGTAATAAGCGAAAACAAGCTCAAGGTGATATTGAGCAGAGCCGACATGGACGCTTATTCAATAACCTGCGACAGTATAGATTACGACAACACAGAGACAAGAAAGGCATTCTGGTGTATTCTCGACGAAGCCAAGCACAAAACGGGATTTGACGCCGCGTCAGACAGGGTTTATGTGCAGGTGTATCCCAGCAAGGGAGGCGGATGCGAAATGTATGTCACCAAAATGTCAAAAAAGACTTCACAGGCTCACGAAAAACAGGGGGATGAAGCCGACCGCCGTATAAATATACGTAAGCAGAGCGGATATTTTGAGAAAAGCCTCTGCCGTTTTGAAAATGCGGAAGACATGATAGCAGCCTGCCGCACACTCTGCGAAATGGGCTTTGAAGCAGATTCGTCGCTTTACTGTTCCGAGGACGGCGCCTATTTTCTCAGAACCGAAAGAAGCGGCGCCCAGCCGCCTTCACTTCTCAGACGGGGATGCAGTTCAGATATTCTTTCAGAATTCGGAACAAGACTTGATTACGCCTTTGAAGGCTGGGTGAGCGAACGCTGCATATGTATCTGCAGCAAAGATGCCGTGAAAAAAATTGCCTCGCTCTGTCTCGGCATGCCCGGCTCCGTGACATTTGAGGAAATAAAAGCAAAATAGCGGCAGGACAGAAGAGGCGCTAAAGAGGACTGCAGCCGGCAAGGCAATATGACACCGAAAAAACGATAAAGGACACGGCGGACTTGCGGGCTGCCCTTCTGTCCTGTAAAGCTTTAAGAGAGGAAAAAATATGACGTGGGAAGAACTTGAGCATGCCTGTGACACGTGCGACAGATGCCAGCTCGGCAAAACGAAGACCAAAACCGTATTCGGGTGCGGCAATAAAAACGCCGACCTTATGTTTGTAGGCGAGGCTCCGGGAGAATCCGAGGACCTTACAGGCGAGCCCTTTGTGGGCAGGGCAGGAAAATTGTTTGACAAATATCTCGAAGCCGTGGGAATAAAGCGCTCCGAGGTATACATAGCGAATATGCTTAAATGCCGTCCTCCGAAGAACAGAGACCCTCTGCCCTCTGAGCAGGACGAGTGCATATATTATCTGCGCGAACAGGTGAAACTTGTAAAGCCGCGGATGATAGTGTGTCTCGGAAGAATATCTGCTGCAAGGCTCATACATCCTGACTACAAAATCACGAAAGAACACGGCGTGTGGGTCAATAAAAATGACTATCTCATGACAGCGGTGTATCATCCGTCGCTGCTTTTGCGTGATCCGCGCAAAAAGGAGGAAATGCTCGCCGACATGCTTGAAGTGGCGCGCCGCCTCAGGGAGCCGGACTGAGCTTTTGCAACACGGACATGAATATACGCGGCCTCACGTGCCCATAGCTCATTCATACTGTTTTTGAATACCGTCATTACGGACAATAAAACATATACGGAAAGGACTATATCATGAAAGTACTTCTTGTAAACGGCGGTCCGCATAAAAACGGATGCACCTACACAGCGCTGTGCGAGATAGCGCGCGGTCTTGAGGAACAGGGTGTGGAAAGCGAGATATATTTTATAGAAAACGCACCTCTGAGAGATTGCATCGGTTGTCTTTCCTGCAAGAAAAGCGGGATATGCGTATTTGACGACTGCGTAAACGAATTTACCGCCAAGGCTGCAAAGGCAGACGGATTCGTATTTGCCTCACCCGTTTATTACGCTCACCCAACCGGCAAACTGCTGTCATTTATGGATCGCGCGTTCTACTCAGGCGCACGACATTTCGCCTTTAAGCCTGCTGCGGCAATATTCAGCGCACGAAGAGCCGGAAGCGTCGCATCAATGGATGTAGTCAACAAATATTTCAGCATTGCCTCCATGCCGATAGTTTCCTCGACATACTGGAACCATGTTTTCGGAAAGGCTCCTGAAGACGTGCTAAAGGATGAAGAAGGCATGATGACAATGTTCAACCTCGGAAAAAATATGGGGTGGCTTATAAAATGCATAGCAGCAGCCGGGATACCTCACCCCGAAAACCAGAAAATAAACACGAACTTTATTAAGTGACAACGGCTGAGAGCGCTCTTCCAGCTGCTCCCGCCCGGACTTTGCGCTGCTCCCGCCCGGACTTCGCGCTGAAGCGCGGGATAACATAAGCGTTTTTAAAGCGCCACAAATCCGTCCGGCGGATACACTTACGAGGCTGTGAGTATTGCAGAACGATAACGACGCAGGGCAATGTCGTTTTCACACTCGCTTTGCACTTGTTTTGTATCCGCTTTGCATTTATTCACATCTGCTTGACGTCTGTCACGGCCGCTTTACGTTTTTTCATGCCTGCATGGCATGGACATAAAAATATGCACCTCAAAAAGTGTCCAACTTCTGGGGTGCATATTTTTTTACATGCTTTTTTACATGAGGCGCTTATTTTTTGAATACAGGTCGCTTTATATTTCCGAAAGCAGCCGGTTATACAGACAGGGATTACGGCAGGTTCACCGGCACAGTGCGGTATGCGGCATTTTCCCCGCTTTCTTGCGCGAGGCTTTTTTTCTCTTTCCGACGTGCATTTTGTCAACTAACGGTTGCGTAAAATGCGACTTTCTTTCGGTGCTGAATCTGAGCCGGAACGGAAATACTGATAGAAAAAGCATTTTATCATACCGTTGTAAAGTTTGCGCACCTTGTCGGCTTTTCTTGCAAAATGCCTTTCAAATTCCTCATCAGAAGTCAATATGTAAATATGCCACGGAAACAAATCGGAAAAGCTTTTTCCGAGCTGCCTGTAAAATTTTTGTGCCTCTTGGGGAGTCAGCAGTCTTTCTCCATAGGGAGGATTCGTTACAATTGTCGCCTTCCTGTCCTCTTTTTTTATTCCGAGAGCATCGGCACGGAAGACATGCACCCACCTGTCAACTCCTGCGCGCCTGCAATTTTCAGTTGCTATATCGACACAAGCAGGATCGATATCAGACGCCCGAACCTCAAAGCAGGCGTTTGTATCGGCAAGACAGCGGGCTTCGTCAAACGCATCTTTCCACATTCCGGCGGTAAACTGAGGGTAATCCTGGGAAATAAACGTCCTGTTCACTCCGGGAGCTATGTTTGCAAGTTGCATTGCAGCTTCTATTGCAATCGTGCCGCTGCCGCACATAGGGTCCCAGAAGAGCACGTCTCGACATGGGCGCGAAATATCCGCAAGTCCGGCGGCAAGTGTTTCACGGAGCGGAGCCGCAGAAGAAACCGGGCGGTATCCTCTCTTGTGCAGTGCCACCCCGGACAGATCTATCATCATCATGCAATCGTCTTTGAGAATGAAAAATTCAATTTTATAAGTTTTTCCTGTTTCAGGAAGCCTCACAAGCCCGTATACGCCGCCCAGCCTGTCTGCTATGGCCTTTTTAATAACTGCCTGACAGTCCGGTATAGAATAAAGAGTGCTTTTCACAGAATGCCCGCTCACAGGAAAGGCGTCGTCCCTTCCTATCCAGTATTCCCATTCCAGCGACTTCACTCCGCAGAAAAGCTCCTCAAAAGATGCGCATGAAAACCTGCCCACGACGGCATAAAGCCTCTCTGCATATCTCAGTCTTATATTACATCTCGGTCCGTCTCCCGGCGCTCCTGAAAATATAACCCTTCCGTCTATTGTTGACAGGCGCCTGCAGCCGAGAGAATCTATTTCTTTCCCAAGCTGGCTTTCAAGTCCGAAAAGGCATGTGGCTGCAAATATCATTTCTTCCATGCTTGCTTCATATACTCCTTTTTTCGCTTTTTCTTGACCCTTTCATTTATTTTCCAGAAATATATTTCTTAGTTTAATTTCGGTATGTAAAGAGATTTTTTCCGAAATTCTTTTTGTTTTACAGATGCTTCGGCCGTGCCATTTTTACAAATCAAAAGGGCGGCGCTGTTCCGCCGCCCGTACAATTATGAGCCTGAAGAAGGACCGCAATCAAATATCTTTGTAAACCCGCCGTTCTGCGCAGAGCTGATATCACCGCCTATGACCCTGCCGCGGTATACAAGAATGTTTGCATACACAGGCTCGTCGGTTCCTTCATAATTTGTTATCTCATATCTGTAATGTGTGACCTTTTTTCTCTTGTACCGCGATAAATCAAGTCCCTGGTCTTTCTGCAGCTCGTTATACTCAAGAAAAACGGCGTCGAAATCTGAGGGTATAGACACTTCCTCTTCGAGAACACATTCGGGATTTACAGTCCATCCGAACTGCGACAAAAATCCCACCCGGTCCTCATTGCTCCTTATATTGGAATAGTTGACGTCTTTCCCCGTCGGAAGGGCGTCGCTGTCATATGTTGGAACAAATATGACGAGTGTGACGAGCACGACAAGGGACAGACAGAGCGCGGCGAAGAATTTCAGCGTCGACCCCTTCACCGAATAAACGAACATCTCAAAACCTCCTACGAATTTCCGTTAGCCCTCAAATGGCAGTCAACCCTCATTTGCGCAACCCGCAGTTGCCTATGAGCGATTCTGCCGACTCAGGTGCCTTTACGTTACATATCTATTCGGAGTCACGGCGCGATATTCATTCATCAATAGTGACGATTATATTTTGAGACTTAAAAATTGTGTCCGGTGAATCAGACTTTCGGGCTGCCAACTGTCACAAGATTTAACCGTTAAATCATATTCATCTTTGCCGTTTCACTTTGCCGTTCTATCTTTTCCGACCGCGGCAAATCGATTTGCCGCTTTTTTTGTTTCATGTCTGATATCCGGACTTGACAGCTGTTTTCAGGCGTCTCTTTTCTTTGCGGCGTCTATCTCCCTTTTGACCGCCATATCCTTGACCTTCATAAGGCGCACGGTATTTGAACGCTCATTTTCATCAAGCTTCATTCTTATTGAAGCTATGCCTCTTTCGTACTGTGGTATCATTATATACTCAAGAGCATTTACGCGGCGGCGTGTCTTTTCTATCTCCTCGGCAAGCATCTGCGCCGACTTTTCAAGCTCAGCCAGGCGGACAAGCGAAGGAAGAAGCTCTGCCAGCTCTGCAACCGCCGAATCGAGCTCTCCAGACGTGAAAGCAAACCCGTAGTTGCATCCGCTCTTACCGCCGCCTCCCATATCGAAATCATAGACCGGGAGCTTCACATTCATTGCACTGCGGTAGGAGACCTTGAGGGTTCCCTGTCTTCCCGGAATCATAAGCGCTTCGGTCATCATCTTGCGCGACGTGACAGACGAAGCTATGCTGAGAGACGCATGTACTTCTGCCAGCTTTGATTCCACCTGCTCCCTGAGCTCCTTGTTGAGCCTCACCGTATCGAGAAACTTCTTCATAAGCTCATCACGCTTGTCTTTAAGAAGCTTATGGCCGCGCCTTGCCGTAGTCAGCCGGGCTGAGAGCTTTTTCATTTCCATTCGGGTAGGATTTACACGAATTTCAGCCAAAGTAGTCTCCTTTCACTTAGCACCTGCTCGTTTGCAATAAATACCTGCTCGTTTGCTGTAATCATAGCGCCCGCTCGCTTGCTGTGATCAGGTAAGTTTTCGTCAGTTCTCGGTATGCTTTTCGGGATAATACTTTTCTATCAGAGCGGGGTCGATCCTCTTGAGTTCACTCTTCGGCAATATCGAGAGCAGCTCCCAGCCGAGATCGAGGGTTTGCTCTATAGTCCTGTTTTCCGAAAATCCCTGATTCACATACCGCTTTTCGAATTCATCAGAAAATCTGGCATACAGTCTGTCTATGGGAGAAAGGGCCGCTTCGCCAAGGACGACCATAAGCTCCTTTGCGTCCTTTCCCCTTGCGTAGCTCGCAAAAATCTGGTTCATAGTACCTGCGTGATCCTCCCGCGTCTTGCCTTTTCCGATTCCCTTATCCTTAAGGCGTGACAGTGACGGAAGAACATCCACAGGCGGCAGATAACCCTTTCTGTAAAGCTCCCTTGACAGTATTATCTGCCCCTCGGTTATATATCCGGTGAGGTCGGGGATCGGGTGAGTCTTGTCGTCCTCAGGCATGGTCAGTATAGGTATCATGGTTATGCTTCCGTTGCTGCCGAGCTTTCTTCCCGCCCTTTCGTACATCGTCGCAAGGTCGGTATAAAGATATCCCGGATATCCGCGTCTTCCCGGCACCTCTTTACGTGCCGCTGAAATCTCGCGCAGGGCTTCTGCATAGTTTGTTATATCCGTTATTATGACGAGCACATGCATATCATGGTCGAACGCAAGATGCTCAGCGGCAGTAAGCGCCATTCTGGGCGTCATTATGCGCTCTATAGCAGGGTCGCTTGCCAGATTTATGAAAAGCACTGTCCTGTCTATAGCGCCGGTAACTGTAAAGTCATTGATAAAGAAATCAGCTTCTTCAAAGGTAATGCCGACAGCGGCAAAAACGACGGCGAACTTGTCGTCGGTGCCACGGACCTTTGCCTGACGCGCTATTTGCGCCGCGAGATTGGCGTGAGGAAGTCCCGATGCGGAAAAAATGGGAAGCTTTTGACCGCGCACCAACGTGTTGAGCCCGTCTATTGTAGATACGCCGGTCTGAATAAACTCAGACGGATATTCCCTCGCGGCGGGATTCATGGGCACGCCGTTTATGTCAAGCGTCTTTTCAGGTATTATATCGGGCCCGCCGTCTATCGGCTCGCCCATTCCGCTGAAAACTCTGCCCGGCATATCTGCAGATACGGGGAGCTGAACCCCGTGTCCGGTGAAAGAGACCTTGCTTTCAGCAAGATTGAGTCCCTGCGCACTGTCAAACAACTGGACAAGTACATTGGAGCCGTTGACTTCAAGGACACGGCAGCGCCTTTTCTCGCCGCCCGGAAGCTCTATTACGCCGAGCTCGTCATATTTTACATTTTCGACCTGTTTTACCAGCATGAGAGGACCTGCGACTTCCTCTATCGTCTTGTATTCTCTTATCATACCGACTCATCCTCCGCGTCAGCCATAAGTCCGGCGAGTTCTTTTTCTGTTTCTTCCCTTATTTGCGCGTAACCATCGGGCACCGCAGTGTCAGCCACCGACTTTGCTCTGCCTATCCGTTCACGGCATGGCAGCTGCGCTATTTTATCTATGTCAGCTCCGGCATCTATTGCCTCCTTTGCCTTGTCTGCAAAGAAAAGTATGAGGTCCATAAGCGCCGACTGCTTTGAGAGAGACGAATAGGAATCCCCTGTGTCGAAGGCATTCTGCTGCAGATAGTCCTCTCGTATTGACCGCGCCACCTCAAGAGTGAGGCGATCCTCTGCCGAAAGCGAGTCGACGCCGACGAGCTTTACTATCTCTTCAAGTTCGCTTTCGAGCTGAAGTATCTTCATCATCCGCGAAACCTTCGCGCTCCAGTCGGAGCTTATCGCGTCTGTGAACCAGCGGTCAAGCCTGTCTCTGTAAAGAGAATATGAGTTCAGCCAATTGACAGACGGGAAATGTCTTTTGTAAGCAAGATTCGAGTCAAGCCCCCAGAACACTTTTACGATGCGCAGAGTTGCCTGTGTCACAGGCTCGGAGAGGTCTCCTCCAGGAGGCGAGACCGCGCCGATTGCGGCAACTGCGCCCTGCCTTTCATCAGAGCCGAGACATACGGCACGCCCCGCTCTCTCATAAAACTGAGCAAGACGCGACGCAAGGTACGCGGGATATCCCTCTTCGCCAGGCATCTCCTCAAGACGCCCGGACATTTCGCGAAGTGCCTCCGCCCACCTTGACGATGAATCTGCTATTACCGCCACCGAATATCCCATGTCGCGGAAGTATTCGGCAATGGTTATACCGGTGTAAATCGATGCCTCACGGGCAGCAACTGGCATGTCTGACGTGTTGGCGATAAGTACCGTCCGCTTCATGAGCGGCTCGCCGTTTTTCGGGTCCTTGAGCTCCGGAAATTCACGCAGAACATCGGTCATCTCATTTCCGCGCTCTCCGCAGCCCACATATACGACTATATCAACGTCGCTCCATTTCGCTATCTGGTGCTGAACGACAGTCTTTCCGCTTCCGAAAGGTCCTGGGACGCAGGCGCTGCCTCCCTGAGCTATCGGGAAAAACGTATCTATAACCCTCTGGCCTGTTATCATCGGCACGTCAGGCGGCAGTTTTTTTGCATAAGGTCTTGCGCGTCTTACCGGCCATTTCTGCATAAGCGTGAGAGGAACTCTCTCGCCGCTGTCGGTCCTCAGGACTCCTACTGTGTCTGTTACGGTATAGTCGCCGGATTTTATGGACTCTATAACGCCGGAAACCCCTGGCGGAAGCATTATTTTGTGGAGCACGGACGGACTTTCCTGGACGGTACCGTATATATCTCCCTGAGAAAGTCTGTCTCCCTCAGCTGCCGAGGCGTCGAAACGCCACACCCTTTCCCTGTCCAGACCGGGCAGATTGATTCCCTTTATTATGTTCGGCCCGTACATTGAAAATATCTTTTTGAGAGGTCGCTGTATACCGTCATATATACTCTCTATCAGCCCGGGGCCGAGTTCGACCGAAAGCGGAGCTCCCGTAGAGACAACCCTGTCTCCCCTTCCGGTTCCCGCCGTCTCTTCATATACCTGTATGGAGGCTCTGTCCTTGTGCATTTCTATTATCTCGCCGATAAGACCGTCCTCACCGACGCGAACGACATCGAACATGTTTGCCTCTCTCATTCCCTCGGCCACAACCAGAGGACCGGAGACCTTTATAATTCTTCCTTCAATCATATGACAAAGCCTTTCTGCCAAAATAAAATTCCGTGAAAGCCATTCAGACTTAATATTGCGCTGCCTGAAATTTCAGGAGCAAAGATGCCGTCAGAACAGAATACACATGTCTGTACGCCGGGGACGTCAGCCTTCTCATTATATCGCCCGGTGCATTTGCCTCGCATTTTGTGCGGCAAAGGATCAGTCTTTGAAAAGTATATCGGCGCCGACGGCTCGCTCCACGCTCTTTTTGACATTGAAAAGACCGTAGCCGTCGCTTCCCCTTCTCCCCGGTATGACTATGACCGCCGGTATCGGGACGTCCTTGTAACGGGCTATGGCCTCCGGCATTTTTTTCGCAAGGTCCTCGGTTATATATATCACCGCGTAATTTTCCCTTGCTATCTTAAAAAGCGTTCTCGAAGCCGTCTCCTCGTCGTCAGCCGGAAAGACCGAGAAGCCGACCGCCATGAAGCCGACAACGCTTTCTGCATCGCCAATTATGGCTATTCTGTAATCCATCAGAGCATATCCCTCAGTCTTTCCTTGATCTGTACAGCAGAGACCCCCGCCTTTTTTGCCGCTACGACAATTCTGATGTTTTTGACCTCGTATTCTCTTGCGGTAATAAAAGCCGCTATCATCTCCGGCCCGTAAGAGTCCTTATAGCACTCGCTCTTCACAACAGATAAATATATATTGTCGGCTGTTTTTTCAGCCTCATGCGCCTTTTTCACGTTGAAATCTGCAAGAGGGGCATATATTCCCGAGAGAAGCCTCTTTACAAGACAATTTTCGTCCTTCAGCGCTTCGGTAAACAGTGACAGCGGGATACTCCCGCCCTCTACAAGCTCGTCTGTTAGTGATGCGAACGAAAACAGAGCTCTCATTCTTGAAAGCCTTATAAAGGTCATAATGTTCACAAGGTCGCATTTTACAGCGACGATTCGCTTGAAAGCGGGAACATTACAGCGTGAAACCGCGTCGCACATGTCAGCAAAGCACGCCCTGTCCATAAGCGTGTCTATTACCCGCGGGTCAGAAGACGCCGCAAATTCTCCGGGAATACGCGAGGCGGCATCCGCCATGTGCAGTGGAAGCCCGGAAAAATCGTTTTTTGAAGCCATCGAAACAAGAGACTGCTCGTTCACCGTTCCGAGCGGAATAAAAAGCTCAGATACTTCACACGGACGTACCCTGCTCTTCAATACGCTCTTTACATTGTGACAGTCGTAGGGATATCTGAGAAAATCAAACACACCGGTGACGCAGACGTCTGTATCAGCGCCGGCATCCGCCGATAGACTTATGCTTGTGAAAATATCGGAGAAGGAACGTTCGAGATACATATCAAGCGCCCCTTCAATATCGTCGCCTTCTTCCTCTTTTCGTCTTACGACAAATCCCGCGTCAGAAAGCACCTTCAGCGCCGCCTCATAATCAGGAGCCTCCAGAAGGCGCGCCATCCCTTCTTTTCCGAAGCAAAGGGCGCTTTTGGCAGCAACACGCGCGCAGGTATAGACAAAATCATCGCGGCGCACCCGTATACGGCGGCTTTTTACGCGCTCTTTTCCGCTCTCTGCGGCAAAGTCCATATGCCCTCCCCCTTCCGATTACTTTCTGCCCTCGGGGAACAGTATGTCATAAACGCCGGCGCTCATCCTTTCCGATGCGTCGGATATCACGGAATGCGCAGAGCATTCCATCTCTATAAGACCGTATACTATTCTGAAGCCGCGTGCGCCCCTGTCCTTTCCGACAGAGACCTGCGCGGTTTTTCCGCTGTTTCCAAGTATCGCGCGTGCCTGCCGCTCAAGCGCGCCGGAAAAGCGACGGTCGTCCTCGCCGACCGTTATGATCACCTTGTCTACCTGGCTGTATTCCCCTTCGGTGTCATAACAAACGATGGTGCGCTCAGACTCCATGAGACCGGAAAGCGCGTCTGAAAGAAGCGAACACAGAAAAGCACTGTACCTGTCGTCGTCAAGCTCAAGCAATTTTTTCTCAGCGGCGGCAAAAGCCTCTTTCACAAGGCTTCCCTTGAGCGAAAGCATCTCGTTGCGCTCCGAATTTGATGCGGATGCAAGCGCTCTTTCGTTTATGGATCTCTTTTCATTCTCTGTCTTTTCGGCGCTCTCTTTTTCTATAAGCTCAATTTGCTTTACCTTCTGCGCGCGTATTTCTTCAGCCTGGATCCTCGCCTTTTCAAGTATAGCCTCTGCCTGAGCCTGCGCTTCTGCAGTGATTTTTTGAGTTATAACGTCAATTCCCTTTTTCATAGGAAAACCCACCCGTGAATAAATCGGTCTTCAGACCATCAGTATCATGAGAGCCGAGATGAGCAAAGCAAGTATCGCGTATGTCTCCACCATTGCGGAATATGTGATGCCCATGGCAAATTTATCCTTCTGTTTTGCCATCATCTGCATACCCGCTGCGGCGACCCTGCCCTGATGTATGGCAGAAAGCAGTCCAACTATACCAACTGGCAGACAGGCGCAGAGAAGTATCATCCCCTGTTCGAAGCTTGGAGCCTGACCGGCAAGAACGCCATTCTTTATGAGAACAAGAAACCCGGCGACAAATCCGTATATTCCCTGAGTTGCAGGAAGAGCCTCAAGCACGGTACACTTTCCTGAAAGAGACGGGTCTTCACTCACAACGCCGGCGGCAGTCCTTCCCGCAATACCTACGCCTTTCGCACTGCCTATACCGGAAAGACCGACCGCTATGAAAACGCCTATAACAGAGAGCGTGGTTCCGCTTGAAAAGAAGCTCCACAGCGACAGCCCGTCATTGTCAGACTCAGACACGGTATTTTCCGACGCGACATCTTTTGCCGCGACATCATTGGATACGGCGCTGTCTGCAAATATTCCGGTCACCGGAAGAGCAAGCGCAACAACAAGTGCGAAAGCCAGTATAAGTATTCTCTTTTTCATTGCTGAAAACCTCCTTGCCGTCTTGCGGCATCAACATATTATCGTTTAACTGTGAGTATAAATACACGGTCTGTCGTGTAAAAAGGCACATCGTCGTCTCCTGCCGGATATCCGCGCCGGTACCTGGCAAGCCCAATCAACGCGCCGGGCATTCTGCAGTTCGGTCGCAGAGTTGCAGGCTATGCGGTCACAAACCCGCACAGACCCGTTGCCAACGCTGCCTTGAGTATTTGCTGTGTACGGGTTAAAAGCCGGTTTCAGGTGCGCGCACGTCCTTCGCCGGTCACCGCCACAGTGTATTTTGTGACCGGGGCGAGAAGCTCAAACTGCCGTCCCCCGTCCTCATAAAATTTTCCGAAGAACTCTATATACTGGAGTCTTCCGTCGTGAACGAAGCATCCGAGAAGATTCAGCGCGAGGTTCAGAAGATGACCGAACAGCAGTATGACCGGCATCACAAGCCATCCAATCAACGACTTTACGGAAAAGCCGGGGGTTATGAGGAGCGTTGCCATGATGTTAACAACGAGAGCTATAACGGTTGAAGAAAGACCGAGCGCCATTATTCTGACATATGACACAGCGTCAGATGCATACCCGACTATATCATAAAGTCCGAGTATTCCGCCGAATATCTTGCCGAAAATTCCCTTTTTCTTTCTTCCGCCGGTACAGACCTTCATGAGCAGACCCACTGAAAGCACCACAACCGATATGGTACCTGCCGAAAGCGCCAGCAGCGCTATCCCGGCAAATATGACATACCATGAGCCGACGTCAAAGACAGCCGAAAAATATTCACCGCGTCTGCAAAGCATGTAAATGTTTATTCCCATGCCGGTAATGATCTGGACAAGTCCGATTGCAAGCGCAATTATTATAAAAATTATTATTCCGTTTGTAGACAGCACATCAAGACCGGGCATTGTAAAATCCCTGCCTGTTGCCGCCGACACTATCTGAGACGGAAGATTTCCGAGATAACCGCTGAGCAGGACCCCCGCCGCCATACACGACACACCGCAGATACCGAACATGGCTATAAGCTTTCTGCCCGTGCCCCTGACGGAAAGTTTTCTCAGTGCAATCATGCATGCGATGAAAACTATCAGCCCGTAAACAACATCGGCAAGCATGAATCCGAAAATAACGAAATAAAAAACCGACATTATTGTGGTTGGGTCAAACCCACTGTATGACGGCATGGAATACATCTCTATGACCGACTCGAAGGGCTTAGAAAATCTGTTGTTGTCAAGAAGTATCGGAACGTCGTCCTCGGAATCGGGGTCCGAGAGCTCATAAGCACAGCCGAAGCCTTCAACTATACGTGAGAAATCATCAGCACACTTTTCCGGGACCCAGCCTGATATTATGCTGACATGCCCGCCCGCGACGCTTTGGGCACCTGCGCTGAGCCTTCGCTCCTCTGTGAGCAGAATATCGACAGCCAGCTGCATATCGTCGATATTCTCACACAGCGCCCTGAGCCCGCTTTCCTTTTTCTCAAGCTCCGACTCAAGTGCATCTTTTCTTTTGTGAAGCTCAGACAGTAGCTGGACTGCCGTCTTGAAATCGCTGCCCTCAAAGGGCGAAAAATCAATTTCAGTGAATCCTGCACCAAGAAGCGCCGCCGTAACCTGCGTCTTCAGCTCTTTTAAGAAAAACACGGCTATATAACGCCGCCCGTACTTTCCCTTCGCCTCGTCAATTACCTCAAAAAACACGCCTTTATTTTCCATTGTCCCTTCAGGCGTGGAACACAGAGCCGCATCTATCATATCGTCGTCTACCGAAGAACTTACGCTCGCAAATATCACCGACAGATTTTCCGTGACTCTTCCGCATAGCGGTTCTGGATAGGTGCGCCAAGGCTCAAGAGCGGATTCAGAATTTCCAATATCCTGTATCGCGCCCTTCAGACTGTCCGCTTCGGCTTTCAGTGAAAGCACCCTGTCCGCAGATTCCACAGCAGAATCGACGACAGCGCAGCCATGAGCATCACAGTCATTTTTTTTGAAGTCGGCTTTTTTGGAGAAAAGACCTGTCTTACGGACATCATAAGACTTAAGGACTGAGAGCGCCTTGTCTATTTCTGTACAGCGTTCCCTTGCAATGTCTGTCTGTGTTGTGAGGTCACGGCGCGAAAAGTCGGGATCGGAGTCAAAATCCTCTGAAATATCTTCGATCTCCACCTGTCCTTCCCACATGAGCTCGCGAATAAGCTCGTCCGATAAGGCTGAGGCAACTGCGAGATCGAACTTTTTCATTTTGCTTATTGCCATGACGAGTTTATACCTTTCAGAATAAATTCAACGGCGGAATCCATATTTTTCCTGGCTTTTTCGCGCACTAAGGCTGCTTTTTCAGCTGTTTTCCTGCCTTCTGCAAGAAGCAGCTCACGGGCGTCCGCCTTTGCGATGCCGCATGCCTGCGCGCGCTCTGAAGCCGTGCGCTCAATGGCTTTGACTATACATGATTTTTTTTCATTTTCGGCATCAAGGACGATCTTTTCCGCCTGCGCCTCTGCATCTTTAACAAGCTGAGCGGCGCTTCTCTCGCACTCTCTCACCGATTGTATCATCTGTCCTGCCACGATATCCTCCCGCTGTTTTTTTATCATACATAGCTGTCCGGGACGGCACCGGTACCGGGCAAAAGCCGGTATTAAAATCCGGAACAGCCAAAACTGTTAAAAAATACAGGTAAATTATACCACGCGATTGCTGAAAAATCAATAGTTGCAGCCCTCAAACTTTATCGGTTTTGTACAAGCCCTGGACTGCGCGTCCTGCCGCGTTTTTTCTGTTTTTTTCGTTCCTTCCCGACGCACGGCTTTCGTTCCTTCCCGACGCACGGCTTTCTTTTGCGCTCTGTGCAAGCAGAATTGCATGAGGGTTTTCAGAAGCGTTGCGGCAATCGGTATAGAAAAACATACGCTTATGTGCGGGAAGCCTTACGGGACAGTGAAAGTCCAGCTCGTCGCAGGAAACGAACATATTGTCGCGCATGTCAAACGTGAGCGCCCTTCTGATTGCGCGACCGCACACAGAAAATTCAAGCATCACCGACAGATATCTGTCGTCACAGGAAATTCCGAAATCGGAGGAAACTGTTTCCGCTCTCACGTGAAGCCTCTTTCTTCGGTCGTGATTTTTATCGTACACGTCGCACATCCTTGAAAAAACAACATTTTCTGCATATTTGTCAAGCGCGCAGACGGCTTTTTCAAATACGTCAAGAGGCGCTATATCAAACACCGGATATGAAAGCGATATCCTGAGAAAGACAACCCCGTCGTGTGCAAGCTCCCTTTTTATCATACAGCGTTTATGATCCATTCCCGACGCCCTTCCTTCCCTGCATCCTCTCCCTATTCTATGCCGGGCAGGCAAAGCTCATTCGCGGGCTCATCTTTGAGAAACGTGCTGCAGCGGGGATTCCGCATCAAGAGATCTGAGCTGCTCAAAAAGCATTATAAAAAACCGATGCACCCAACCGACAGCAAAAACCGACGGCAAAAAACAGACGTGTCCCGCAATACGAGACACGCCCAATTTTCACTGCTTTTCATCAATTTTTGTGTAAAGTATCGCCGCGTTTTCAATCGTGAAGGTCTTTTCAGGCATGAAAACATTCCATGAAAGCCCCTTCATGCCGAGCATTTCCGCAAGTCTTCCGCATCCGTCAGGAATGACAGGAGAAAAGATATTTGCCATATTTGCCATCATGAATATGCAGGTGGCGCTTATATCCGCAAAACGCGCCTCATCTTCTTTGGCGGCAACCCACGGCTTGTTTTCATCGTAGTACTTGTTTGCATACTGGATGAAATCAACCATATCCTCGCAGGCAGAACGGAGCTCTGCCTTTTCCATCTTTTCGCCAATTGAGGAATACAGTCCCTCCACATATGAAAGCACCTGGCTGTCAACGTTTCCTGACGGAACCACACCGCCGTATTTTTTTACAAGGAAGGACAGGTTCCTGTTCACGAAATTTCCGAAGCCCCCGCACAGGAACTTATTGTACGTCTGTATCATTTCCGATATGGAAAAATTGACGTCTCTTCTTTCCGGATTGAAAAGCATGGTATAAAAACGAACTGCGTCCGCGGGATATTGCTCTGCGAGGTCGTGAACCGATATGAGATTGCCTTTTGATTTTGACATTTTCTCATCGTTCATGTTCACGTATTCGCTGGAAACTATATGCGTCGGAAGCTGCATATTTTCGTCGATGGCAAGCTGCAACGCCGGGAAAATAACGGTGTGGAAAGGTATATTGTCCTTTCCGTGCACGTAGTACGCGCTGAGTCCCCCGTCGTTTCTCATGAAGCATTCAAAATCAATACCCTTTTTCTCGCACACTGCTCTGCAAGCGGTAAGGTATCCGAGGACAGCCTCAAACCACACGTACACTCTCTTTTTTTCATAACCGGGGACAGGGACCTCTACTCCCCACTCAAGGTCTCTCGTTACCGCTCTGTCCGGAAGCCCTGCTTCAAGATATTTTCTTGTCTCATTTACGGCATTCCATCTCCATGCGGGAGCCATTTTTTCAAAAAAGGCCTCAAGCTTTTCCTGAAAACACGACAGCCTGAACATGAGGTGCTTGTTCATTTTTGTAGAAGTTGCTTTTTTGCAGGTACGGCAAATCTTGTCTGTCATCAGATTTGAGTCAAACGACGCCATGCAGTACTCGCACTGGTCACCGCGCGTCACCTTCCCGCACACGGGGCACTTTCCCTCTATTTCTCTGTCAGAGAGGAATTTTCCGCAGCTTTCGCAGTAATCCTGCGGCTCGGTCTTTTCATAGAGAAAGCCGTTTTTTTCTATTACCTTTATGAAATCCATGACAGCCGACTTGTGATAATCGGTGTCAGTGTTGGTATACATATCATATGAGAAGAGCATCTTTTCAAAATCGTCGCAGAACTCGGCATGGTATTTTCCGGCAATTTCCGCGGGATTGACCCCTTCCTTCTTCGCACGCTCTGTTATCGGCGTGCCGTGCATGTCTGATCCGGACACGAAGATAGTCTCGTATCCCTTCAGCCTGGAGAATCTTGCGAGTATGTCTCCGGGAAGAAGAGCCGCCAGATGCCCGACGTGCAACATGTTGTTGGCATATGGCCAGGCGTTTCCTATAAGAACTCTTTTTGTCATTTAAATCTCCGTTCCGCCGCACTGTGGCGGCAAATGAATATCTTCCGGGATCCCGGAGCACGTGCGGCATTCTGCCGTTATCAGACAAGCTCATTCCGTCTGCGGCAAGCCCTGTGTGAGGAGCCCTGCACTGCCGGCTGCGACACAGCGGCGCACTGAAAACTGTCTTTGCCGTGCCTCTTTACAGTCTATCACTCTTTTCATCTGTTGTCAAGAAAAAACTCCTCCTCGCATCTGTAAGATTACATCGTGTTCTGAACAAAAGCCGCCGTGCATGAGCCCGCCGCAAAAACCGCCGCGCAGTTTTTCTTGCCCGTTTTTTGTCAGGACGCCTGAAATCCCGCATATCATCAATATCTCAAGCAAGCTGTTCTGTAAAAGTTCTCAAATTCAAGCGCCCGACATATAATCTTTTACACTACGAATTTGAAAAAGCCATTGGAGACTCTTTTCAGAAATTCTGAAAGTCTCAGCTGAAATATCGTCGGCAGCGCAAAAAATCCTGCCCGCGGAAAGGATGCGATAAATATCCCATGAAGAAGGACCGTCTGCGCGGCTTTGCCGGGAATGTTGCGTTGTTGACTCTGACAGCGCTTATAATGCGAGCGGCGTCTCTCTATTTCAACGTGTATCTGAAAAACAAGCTCGGAGAAGACGGCGTCGGCCTGTTTTCACTGATAATGAGCGTGTATTCCTTTGCGGTCACATTTGCAACTGCGGGAATATCCCTTCTTGCCACGCGCCTTGTCTCCGAAGCCATCGGGCGGGGACGTCCGGCTGAAATCAAAACCGCCATGAGAAAATGCTTCGGCTACAGTCTTTTTTTCGGTGTAAGCGGAGCTTTGATACTCTTTGCATTTTCCGATCCCATAGGCACAATGCTTCTTTCGGACAGGCGCACGGTTCTGTCACTGCGCGCTCTTGCCGTCACTCTGCCCTTCATCTCTCTTTCTTCCGCTGCCGGAGGATATTTCACCGCCGTGCGAAGAGTGAGTCCGAACGCAGTGACTCAGATAAGCGAGCAGTTTATACGGATGGGGCTTACCGTTGCCGCTTTTACCTTCATGGCGCCTCCCGACCTTGAGTATATGTGTCTATTCGTGGTTCTCGGCGCTCTTGCAGCAGACGTAATATCCTTTTTCATTTCATTTGCTCTTTATGCGCTTGATATTCTGAGGCACAACCGGGCGACCTCAAAGAGAACAGATAAAACTCTTGGAAGAAAAATGCTGTCCATAGGGCTTCCGGTGGCATTTTCTTCGTATTTTCGCTCTGCGCTGGTCACCGTGGAGCACCTGCTGATACCAAAGGGCTTGCGCAAAAGCGGTCTTTCGCACGAGCAATCGCTTGCACAGTACGGATGTCTTGAGGCGATGGCGCTGCCCGTCATTATGTTTCCTTACGCATTTCTCTCTCCCTACTGCTCTATGATAGTACCCGAAATAGCGGAAAAGAAGGCGGCGGAAGACAGTGAAGCGGTCGCGGGTATAACCAGAAAATCGCTGTTTTTTGTCTGCGCGTTCGGGGTCGGGTGCGCCGCGGTGATGCTGAGCTGTGCGGACCTCATCGGGAACACGGTATACAAAAGCGGATATGCGGCGGAGTATATACGTCTTCTCGCCCCGCTTATACCAATTATGTACGCAGATACCCTTACCGATTCGATACTCAAGGGAATGGATGAACAGCTGTACTCCATGCGAGTGAATATTGCCGACTCACTTCTCGGAGTACTGCTCGCGCTCACCACCGTGCCGATGCTGGGAGTAAAGGGGTATATACTCAACATATTCATATGCGAGATTGTAAACTTTTCGCTGTCGTTTTCAAGACTGGCGTCGGTTTTGTCTTTGAAGCTTGATATTTTTTTCTGTGTTGGCATACCGCTCGTGGCCGCAGTAGCGACAGGCATTGTGTGCCGTCTGTCGGTTTATCCGTTGTTTTCACATATCGGACACGAAAAGCTTGTGCTTTTTCTTTCCCTTCTTGTCCCGGCTGTTTTGTATGTCTTGTTTCTTCGCATGTGCGGGAAGTTCAGGAAAAGGCGTTCGCAGTGACAGATACACAGGGCGCGACCACAGCCTGCGGCTTTGTATCGGGTATCGGGGCTGCACTTGCAAAACAAACAAAACCAGAGGGAAAACAGCAAAGAAGTGAGCAAAAACAAAAAAAAACGCCGCTTACCTGCGGCAGGTGCTTGACAACATGAGCGAAAAGTGCTAAAACAGGTACGGTGAGTTCGAGACCTTCCTCACCTTAAACAAAACTAAAGGAGAAACAAAATAATGAAAGAAAATCATTCGGGCGCTGTAGGGGCTTCTTCAAGACAGCGCGTCACCTTCATCGTTCACGCGGCGGTAATAGCGGCACTATACATCGTACTGGTGCTCGTGTTCCAGTACTTTGCATTCGGCGTGATACAATTCCGTATCGCCGAGGCGCTGACGATTCTGCCGTATTTCACACCTGCCGCCATTCCGGGGCTTTTTGTCGGATGCCTTGTATCGAATATACTGTCGGGGAACATTTTCGATATAATTTTCGGCTCGGCGGCGACTCTTGTCGCGGCTGTTTTGTCCTACCTTCTCAGAAGGCACAAATACCTTGTTCCGATCCCGCCTGTAGTCGTCAACATGCTTGTCGTTCCATTTATACTCAAATTTACGTATGATGCACAGGAGGCACTTCCCTTCATAATGCTGACAGTAGGCGCAGGACAGGTGATAGCGTGCTATGTTATAGGCATACCGCTTCTTCTTGCGCTTGAAAAGGTGGGCGGCAGACTTTTCACCAGAAAAAGAGCGCAAGGGACGGATCCGACTAATTCCTCTTACAGCTGATTATTGCTGATTTACCGTGTACGTCCCGATGCGCCGCAAAGTAGGTTCTATAATAAATGTTGGGGTGACAGACAGATAGAGCCGAAAAAATAAAAAAAAAAGAAGAGCATATCTGACAAA
>CALXXF010000028.1 GCA_944392615.1 uncultured Clostridia bacterium | reverse complement strand
CCCTTTATCTTCGTTATGTCGGTAAGACTCATATTACCTTCTGTAAGCGCGTCTCCCCTCACCACGAAATCGTCTTCCTTGACGATGACTCTTGTACCGAAGGGAACCGGATAAGCCACCTGATCGCCGCTGGTCTTGTCTGTGATAATGACATTGCGCGCTCTCTTGGTGTCCTGTATTGAAACATGACCTGTAAGCTCCGAGACCACGGCAGTCTTCTTGGGACGACGGGCCTCAAAAAGCTCCTCGACTCTGGGAAGACCCTGCGTAATATCCGAACCGGCGATACCGCCGCTGTGGAAGGTCCTCATTGTGAGCTGCGTACCCGGTTCGCCTATTGACTGAGCGGCGACTATACCAACCGCCTCGCCGACATTGACTTTCTTGCCCGAAGCAAGGTCGCTGCCGTAGCAATGCGAGCAAATTCCGTAACGACATTTGCACTTGAGTATTGTCCTTATCGGAAGCTCCTTTATACCGGCATCAATTATACGGCGCACCTGGCTCTGTCCGAGCATGACGTCTTTTTCGGCTATCACTTCTCCGGTTCTGGGGTCAACAACACGGTCAAGAGTATACCTTCCGAGGAGTCTGTCCTCGAATTTTTCAATAACTCCGCTTCCGTCGGTTATTTCCTTAACTACTATTCCCTCATCTGTACCGCAGTTCTCTTCGCGTATTATGACGTCCTGAGAAACGTCGACAAGACGCCTGGTCAGGTATCCTGAGTCAGCGGTCCTGAGCGCCGTATCGGAAAGTGTCTTACGCGAGCCTCTTGCGGCAATGAAATATTCAAGTATATTGAGTCCTTCACGGAAGTTGGCCTTTATCGGTATCTCCATGGTGCGTCCTGTAGCAGAATACATGAGTCCGCGTATACCCGCCAGCTGACGCATCTGTGTCTTTGAACCTCTTGCTTTTGAGTCAGCCATCATCTTTATAGGATTGTATCTGTCAAAGGAGTAATCAAGTGCGTTCTCTATTTCCTTTGTTGTAGCGTTCCATATGGCTATGACCATATTGTAACGCTCTTCCTCGGTCAGCTCTCCCATGAGGAAGTGCTGTCTTATTTCCTCGACATCCTCTTCAGCCTTCTTTATGAGGGCGCTCTTGTTTTCAGGGATCATGACGTCCGAAACAGATATTGAAATAGACGCCTTGGTGGAATATTTGAAGCCCATCGATTTAATATTGTCAAGGACCGTAGATGTCGTGGTAGGGCCGTACTTCTTTATTGTCCTGTCGACAATTTCCGAAAGCTCGCTCTTACCGCAGACAAAATTTATTTCCGGAAGAAGATAGTTGTCGGGATTGCTCCTGTCTATATAACCGAGATCCTGAGGCACTGCGTTGTTGAAAATCATGCGTCCGAGAGTAGTGTCTATAATGCGTGACCTCTCACAACCGTCAATAATTCCGGTAACTCTCACCTTTATAGGGGCATGTATTCCGAGAAATCCGTTTTCGTAAGCCATTATGGCTTCGTCAAAATCGCGGTATGCGCTTCCCTCGCCCTGCTCTCCCGCTCTGTCAATCGTGAGCCAGTACGAGCCGAGCACCATGTCCTGAGAAGGTACTGCAACTGCCTTACCGTCGGCAGGCTTAAGAAGGTTGTTGGCAGAGAGCATGAGGAAACGTGACTCGGCCTGTGCCTCCGGAGAAAGCGGGACGTGAACAGGCATCTGGTCTCCGTCGAAGTCGGCGTTAAACGCGGAACATACGAGCGGATGGAGTTTTATTGCCCTGCCTTCAACCAGGATCGGCTCAAAAGCCTGTATTGAAAGTCTGTGAAGCGTAGGCGCGCGGTTGAGAAGGACAGGATGTTCCTTTATAACATTTTCAAGGGCATCCCAAACGTCGTCGCTGATCTTCTCCACTTTTTTCTTGGCGTCCTTTATGTTGGTCGCCTTCTGTGTTTCAACAAGTCTCTTCATAACGAAGGGCTTGAACAGCTCAAGCGCCATCTCTCGCGGAAGCCCGCACTGATACAGCCTGAGCTCCGGACCGACGACGATAACCGAACGTCCGGAATAATCGACTCGCTTTCCGAGAAGATTCTGTCTGAATCGTCCCTGCTTTCCGCGAAGCATTTCAGAGAGAGATTTGAGCGGTCTGTTGGAAGGACCCGTCACCGGTTTTCCGCGCCTTCCGTTGTCTATAAGAGCGTCCACAGCCTCCTGGAGCATGCGTCTTTCGTTTCGTATGATTATTTCAGGCGCAGCAAGCTCCATGAGCTTTTTAAGTCTGTTGTTGCGGTTTATAACTCTTCTGTAGAGGTCGTTGAGGTCGGATGAAGCAAACCTTCCGCCGTCAAGCTGTACCATCGGTCTTATATCCGGAGGAATGACGGGAATGACGTCCATTATCATCCACTCAGGCTTGTTCTTGCTTTTGCGGAAAGCCTCGACGACTTCAAGACGTTTTATGATGCGCCCTTTCTTCTGTCCTGACGCCTTTGAAAGCTCCTCCTTCAGACTTGCAGAAAGCGCCTCGATATCAAGCTCGGCGAGAAGCTCTTTGATAGCCTCTGCGCCCATGCCCACTCTGAAGTCGTTTTCATATTTCTCCTCATATTCCCTGAGTTCCTTGTCTGTAAGGAGCTGATACTTCATAAGCGGGGTGTCGCCCGGATCGATAACTATATACTGGGCGTAATAGAGCACCTTTTCAAGCATTCTGGGAGATATGTCGAGAAGGAGTCCCATTCTCGACGGAATCGCTCTGAAATACCATATATGAGATACAGGAGAGGCGAGCTCTATGTGACCCATTCTCTCACGGCGCACCTTCTTTGTGGTGACCTCGACGCCGCATTTTTCGCATTTCTTGCCTTTATAGCGTATTCTCTTGTATCTTCCGCAAGAGCATTCCCAGTCCTTCATGGGACCAAAAATGCGTTCGCAGAAAAGTCCGTCCCTTTCGGGCTTAAGGGTTCTGTAATTTATAGTCTCCGGCTTTTTTACCTCGCCGCTCGACCAAGCTCTTATCATTTCGGGAGACGCCAGACCGATCTTTATCGAATCAAAAACATTATTTTCCATAAGCCGTATCCCCTCTCTTAAATCTCTTCGTCGTCGGACAGTTCCGGATACTCGCCGAATTCTTCTTCCTCTTTGTCGAAGCTTTCCTCGGTAGAGCCCTCAAATATATCTTCGGTAACAACTGTTTCGCCAACTTCCTCGACGGCAGACGAAGCAAACTGTATGTCCTCTTCCTCGCCTATCTTGGATATCTCTATTTCCTCGCCGTTTTTGTCAAGCACTCTGACATCGAGACAAAGCGACTGAAGCTCCTTGACAAGGACCCTGAACGATTCCGGAACACCCGGCGTGGGTATGTTCTGTCCCTTAACAATCGCCTCGTAGGTTTTTGTACGCCCGGTCACGTCGTCGCTCTTTACTGTCAGTATTTCCTGAAGAGTATACGCCGCGCCGTAGGCTTCAAGAGCCCAGACCTCCATCTCGCCGAAGCGCTGACCGCCGAACTGGGCTTTACCGCCGAGAGGCTGCTGAGTGACAAGCGAGTACGGTCCTATAGAACGCGCGTGTATCTTTTCATCGACAAGATGATGGAGCTTGAGATAATACATGATTCCGACGGTTACCGGATTGTCGAATCTCTCTCCGGTTCTTCCGTCGTAGAGTATTGATTTGCCGTCAACTATCCTGAGCATATCCGACTCAATCATTTCTTTTACCCAGGCATCGTCTCTCTCGATATTTTCAAAAACAGGCACGTAATATTTCTTACCGCTCTCATCTGTCTTTTCGCTGAATGTGACAGGCAGATATTCGGTCTTGTCTTCACCGTTTTCGTCAATGCCCTTCTGCTCGACAAAAATATTTTTGTTGGTTATATTTTCATTCGGGAGAACTTCGCGGTACATTCCCGCAAGCTTCATGCATTCGGTAATATCATTTTCTGTGGCTCCATCAAATACAGGAGTCATTATCTTCCATCCGAGCTTTTTGGCAGCAATGCCGAGATGGACCTCAAGCACCTGACCTATGTTCATTCGCGAGGGCACGCCCATAGGATTGAGCACGATGTCAAGCGGTGTGCCGTCCTTGAGGAATGGCATATCCTCCGGAGGAAGTATTCTTGAAACGACGCCCTTGTTTCCGTGGCGTCCTGCCATTTTGTCGCCCACCGATATTTTTCTCTTCTGCGCGATATATACCCTGACGACTTTGTTGACACCGGGCGGAAGCTCGTCGTTGTTTTCTCTTGAGAAGACCTTGACGTCCACCACAATGCCGCTTTGTCCGTGCGGAAGTCTGTATGACGTGTCCCTGACCTCGCGCGCCTTTTCTCCGAATATTGCCCTGAGAAGCCTTTCCTCTGCTGTAAGCTCGGTCTCGCCCTTGGGCGTGACCTTTCCGACAAGAATATCTCCTGCGCGGACCTCGGTTCCCTTGAGAACAATACCCTCTGAGTTGAGGTATTTGAGCGCGTCGTCACCGACGTTCGGTATCTCACGGGTTATCTCCTCCGGGCCGAGCTTTGTGTCTCTTGCCTCATGAGAGTATTCCTCGATGTGTATGGAGGTATAGGTATCGTCCCTCACAAGTCTCTCATTGAGAAGGACGGCATCCTCGTAGTTATAGCCCTCCCATGTCATGAACCCTATGAGGGCGTTCTTTCCGAGAGAAAACTCACCGTTGCATGTAGCAGGACCGTCAGCTATGACTCTTCCGGCGTCTATATATTCACCCTCGTTTATTATGGGGCGCTGGTTTATGCAGGTCCCCTGGTTTGTTCTCTTGAATTTTGTAAGTCTGTATTCGTCCTTCCTGCCGCTGTCGGTGCGTATGATGATTTCATCGGCTGTGACCTTTTCAGCAACTCCCGATTCACGGCATATTATTACCACGCCTGAATCGACGGCTGCCTTGTACTCCATACCTGTGCCGACTATCGGGCTGTCGCATGTGAGAAGCGGGACTGCCTGCTTCTGCATGTTAGCTCCCATGAGGGCTCTGGAGTTGTCGTCGTTTTCAAGGAAGGGTATGTGAGCGGTAGCGACGGACATGACCATTTTAGGAGATACGTCCATATAATCGGCTAAAGACGCTTCTATCTCGACTATTTCGGCACGGTGACGCGCAGTCACCTTCTTGTTTACAAAGCGCTTGTTTTCATCAAGAGGCTCGTTCGCCTGAGCGACTATATAGTTGTCCTCGACGTCAGCCGTCATATACACGATCTCATCGGTGACAACGCCGGTCTCTTTGTTTATCTTCCTGTATGGAGCTTCGATAAATCCGTATTCATTTATCTTTGCGTAAGTGGCAAGATAGGAAATAAGTCCTATATTCGGACCTTCCGGGGTCTCTATCGGACACATTCTTCCGTAATGCGTATAGTGTACGTCGCGGACATCAAAGGAAGCGCGGTCACGTGAAAGACCGCCCGGACCGAGGGCTGAAAGACGCCTCTTGTGCGTGAGCTCGGCAAGCGGGTTGTTCTGGTCCATAAACTGGGACAGAGGAGACGAACCGAAGAAGTCACGTATAGCCGTAACTATCGGTCTTATATTTATAAGGGCTTCAGGAGAAATGCTGTCGTTGTCCTGAATTGTCATTCTCTCCTTGACGACCTTATCCATTCTCGAAAAGCCTATTCTCAGCTGATTCTGAAGAAGCTCGCCAACGCTGCGCAGACGCCTGTTGCCGAGATGGTCTATATCGTCCACAGTTCCGACATCATGAGAAAGAGTGATAAGATAGTTTACAGAAGCAAATATGTCTTCCTTGGTTATGTGCTTCGGCGAGAGCTCCGCCATTCTGTCGCGGCAGAGATTCAGAACCTCGTCCCTGTTATAGGAACAAGACTCGGCTATTTCACTCAGAACAGAGCGAACGACTTTGCCCTTGATGCCTACAGAAGAAAGATCGTACCCCAGAAGAGCTTCGGGATATATCATATCGTTGGATATGATCTTCTGCTCCTCGCCGTGCTCAGAAAGCACGTACGCTTCATTAACTCCGGCAAATTCAATTTTTTCACCGATGTCACCGGTGACAACAGTTCCTTCGTCATACAGAAGTTCTCCTGTTATCGTGCTGAATACCGGTCTTGACAGCTTATGCCCGACAAGCCTTGCGGCTATGCCCACTTTTTTATTGTACTTGTATCTGCCGACATTGGCAAGATCATAGCGCTTGGGATCAAAAAACAGGTTGTTGACAAGCGTGCGCGCACTCTCGACAAGCGGGGGCTCTCCGGGACGGAGCCTTCTGTATATTTCCTTGAGAGACTCTTCCTCAGCAGTGGTGCCGTTCTTGACAGCCTCTGCATTCATTCCGTCCTTCTCAAGCGTCGCGGTTATCTTCTTGTCCTCTCCGAAAAGAGCGATTATATCTCTGTCATTTCCGAGGCCGAGCGCCCTTATGAGTATTGTAACGGGAATCTTGCGGTTTTTGTCTATGCGCACGTAAAAGATGTCTGCGGCATCGGTCTCATACTCAAGCCAGGCGCCTCTGTATGGTATGATTGTCGCCATGTAAACTTTTTTACCCGATTTATCTATGGCGGAATCATAATACATGCCAGGTGAACGGACAATCTGGGATACCACTACCCTTTCCGCGCCGTTTATTATAAAAGTTCCGTTGTCGGTCATGAGCGGAAAGTCGCCCATGAAGATTTCCTTCTCCTTGATTTCCTGGGTTTCCTTGTTTATGAGACGGACGGTAACTCTCAAAGGAGCGGCGTAATTGACATCGCGTTCCTTGCACTCGTCCTCAGGATATTTTGGAGATTTCTCGTCTATCTTGTAATCCACGAACTCTATAAGAAGATTTCCTGAATAATCAACGATAGGCGAAACGTCTCTTAAAACCTCGCGAAGACCCTCCTCGATAAACCATCTGTACGATTTCTTCTGGACATCAAGGAGATTCGGCATTTCGATTGCTTCGTCGATCTTGGAAAAGCTCATTCTCTCTTGAGTACCGAGCTTTACCGGCTTGACGGACAACTTTGCCATATACATATCCTCCGTTTAACAAATAAATAGACCATACCCTAAAAGCCCCGTGCTTTATTCACAAATAATTTACAATTTACTTTTCAACCGACATGCTGGTTACAGTCGGCTCTTCTGAAAAATAAAATGTAAATCAGTGAACAAAGGCGGTTGCAGACAGAATATGACCTTCTTTTTGATCCCACATGCCTCAAAGACATGGCACAGACCTGAAAAGATATAAAACAAATGTCAGATACCAGCTGTTCATGTCAAAAAATCTCCGGTGCGCGGCGAGATGCATTTTCACAAGCGCGATTTTACGGGCATGCGAAAACAAAAATCACCCGCGCATTGAGATAATAAGGCATTTTATCCTATTTTAAGTATGACTATTTATACCATATTTGTTTTTGCTTGTCAAGAGGCTTTTTGTTTTTTTGAAAAAAAATAAAAAAAGTACTTGCATTTTAAATGGAAACGTGATATTATATACAGGTATCTGAAAATGAGCTTATTACAAGGAGGTGTGTTATTTGGCAACCGAGAAAAAGAAGCTTGATTCGGCTCAGAAGCGTGTCATCACTTCTAAGGCAAGAAATCTCAGAAACAGAATGTTCAAGTCATCATACAAGACTCTCATAAAGAAGTACGAGGCATCTGTAGCCAGCGGAGACAAGGCAGCAGCGACCGGTCTTTACACGCTTGTCGTAAAAAAGACAGACCAGGCAGCCGCCAAGGGTATAATCCACTCCAACACTGCCGCAAGAAAAAAGAGCCGCTTCACAAATATGCTCAACGCAATGGCGTGAGGCAATGGAGTAAGTACTTGAAAAATGCGTTCGGAATGTGCGTTTTCTGCGTTCTATGGCGGTTGTACCGCGTGGCGTGCGCTGTGTCTCCGGATGCGGGTATGCGAAACGGGTTCGTGCGTTTTGCAAAACGGTTTGTATCCTCACCGTCAGTGGTGTCGGCTGCACGCCGTTTTTTTTGCTTTCTGTTCCCTTACCTTTCTGTTCCCTTACGCTTCCGCACGAGGAGCCTTCATACGCATTATTCAAAGCACTTATATGCCCATATTCCCCTGCCTGATGGATGCAGAAATTATAAACTCAGGCATTCTGTTTGTACGCTGTGTTTTAAAGCCTGTGGATTTGTTATAAATACATTCTTTACTGACAGGAGCACCGGCGTTATTCCGTGCTGCCCGTCAGAAAATCAAACACCCGCTTCCTTTAAGAAAGCGGGTGTTTTTCGTGCTTATACGCTGCTTTTGTCATTTTGCAGTTTACCGATCTTTTTACAGATCTTATTTTGTTATGCATTTTTATGCTGCTGTTTCTGTACATCTGTACTTCAGCAGTTTTATCTTTATCAATATTCTTTTATTTTATCCCGCGCCGTTCTTACCATACTGCTGTCGGCTCACCGTTTATCGAACAGGCAAAGCAGAAAAATTGCAAGCAAGACAGGAATACAGGAAAGCGCGCCCTTGAAAATTCCTTTTCATGCCGGCACAAAAAAGTAAGCACACCGATTATACCGAAAAAAGCCGCTTCGCGTTCTGAGACGTTATCTGCGCAGTTTTTTCAAGCGACCAGTCACGCAGCTCTGCTATTTTTTCGGCAGTGTGGATTATATAGGATGAATTATTTGTTTTCCCGCGATAAGGTGCCGGCGGAAGATACGGGCAGTCAGTCTCTATAAGCAGTCTGTCCTCTGGGATAGCTTTTACGACAGAGGCTACATTCACGGCGTTTTTATAGGTAACTACTCCCGAAAAAGAAATATACCATCCGAGGCGGCAGAGCTGAAGTGCCATCTCAGCGGAAAGGCTGCATGAGTGCATCACCCCGCAGACGCGCGGATGACGCCTCAATATGTCAAAAACCGCGCCGTGCGCTTCCCTGTCATGGACTATGACGGGTTTGCCGAGCCTCTCTGCCATATCGAGCTGTTTTTCAAAGAATTCTGTCTGTACTTCCCTTGGCGGATTGTCCTGCCAGTAAAAATCCAGTCCTGTCTCACCTATAGCCACGACCTTGGGATGACGTGCGAGTTTTTCTATTACTCCGAGCGCTTCATCTGAATTGCCGGCATATTGAGCGCAATTTTCCGGGTGTATACCAACTGCGGCAAAGTAATTTTCAAACATTTCCGAAGCGGCAATCTGAAAATAAGAGGAGCTCTCGTCTACAGAAGCACCGACTATGTATTCTATATTTCCGTCAAAAAGCGAAGCTATAAAATCTTTTCTCTGTATCACGTCAAACTTTTGATCATCATAGTGCGTGTGCGTATCAAAAAATTTCATTTACTCACCATATCAGTTGAAATCAGCAGCACCTGAGGCAGCGCCCAGAGCAGAAAGAACGCCCTGAAAATATTCCGGCAGTCCGCTTTCAAAAACCATTTCCCTGCCGTCGTCAGGATGACGGAAGCCGAGAATGGCGGCATGCAGACATTGTCCCCTGACAAGCGCTTCATTTTTTATTTCGAGCTTTGTCCTGCCTCCGCCGTATATCGTATCCCCGAAAAGGGGGTGACCCTTGTATGACATGTGCACCCTTATCTGATGAGTGCGTCCCGTTTCAAGCCTGCAACTTATAAAACTGTATCCTGCGTAATCCCTTATAACGCGATAATGCGTGACGGCAGGCTTGCCGTCAGAGCACACTGCCATTTTCTTGCGGTCGCGGGGGTGCCTTGCTATGGGAGCGTCAATCGTCCCCTCGCTATGCCTGAATGAACCCACGGCAACCGCCCTGTATTCCCGCAAGAAGGAATGCTCGGCTATCTGTTCGGCAATGAACCTGTGCGCCTTGTCATTTTTGGCGACTATCAGAAGACCGCTCGTGTCCTTATCTATCCGGTGAACAATTCCCGGACGTATGACCCCGTTTATTCCGGACAGCTCCGCACCGCAGTGGTAAAGAAGAGCATTGACCAGTGTTCCGGAATAATTTCCAGGAGCCGGGTGTACTACCATTCCCTTGGGCTTGTCCACCACAAGAAGGGCATGGTCCTCATATACTATGTCAAGTGGGATGTTTTCGGGTACGATGTCAAGTTCGGTAGGTTCAGGCAGCGATATATCAACAACGTCGCCCTCTTTCAGAATATATCTTTTTGTGCATTGACGACCGTTGACCCTTATATCGCCGCTTTCTATATATTTTTGTGCGGCGGAGCGTGACAATTCCTCACGCTCCGCCGCGAATACGTCTGTTCTTTTTCCGGCGTCTTCCGCCGCCACCGTATAAAGCATAAACCACCCGTCATTTCATCGGCATATATGGAGCCGTTGTAAATCCGTCAAAGAGAGAGTCCGGCTACCTCACCACGCCTCATGTTCATCAGAATGATCAAAGGCGCCATGGTCTTCTCCGTGTTCTTCCTCATCCGGATTTGAAGCTGTATAATCTCCCTCAGGATCTGTATATCTGTCAAATTCGGGAAGCAGCTCTCCCTGTGTGTCTTCATCGCCGTCTGCGATATCGTCACAGCCTTCAGGCGTGCCTTCACCGCCGTCCGCTATATCATCACAGCCTTCAGGCGTGCCTTCTTCATCACCGTCCGCGGTATCGTCACAGCCTTCCGGCGACACTGCCGCACTTTCGGCGTCAACCGCCTGTGAATCGTCTGCCTCCTGTCCGCTGCCTGCACCGTCTTTGTAGGGAGTATTTTCAGTGCTTTTCATGGAAATGACTGCAGAGAGAATATTTACAAGAGCGACCCTGGGATGAACATCACAGCCTGCGAGATATTCCTTTTCGAGCTTTTCCTGCCTGACCGCCCTTATCTCGCGGAGTACAAAAAGCAGTATAAACATCACCGCGCCGCATGTTATAGCGGCATCGGCAAGATTGAAAACCCATTTCCACAGATTCGGAAACATACAGAAGTCAAGGAAATCTGTAACCACATTGACGCCGTCTGCGTTTGTGTTGAAAAGGCGTTCGTACATGTTGCCTATGCCGCCGCCTATTATCAGACCTATGCATACGGCATCAGGTATTGTGAGTCTGGAGCGATAAAGCACCGAAAACACGATTATTCCTATGATAGCAACGGCAGACAGTATCATAAAAACCGCACGTGCATCGGCGAAACTACCCATTGCCGCTCCGGAATTTTCGACATATTTCAGTCTGAAAACTCCTGGTATTATATCAACAGTGCCGCCGTTGACGAGAAATTCACTGCTCTTTACCAGATGTTTCGTCAGCAAGTCGAGGAAGACCACTGCCGCGGCGATCGAATAAAGTATCGTCAGTATCATGGTACACCTCCTGCCGCGTTTGTTTTCAAGTGGGTAAAGCCATGAAGCGCCGCCTCATTGGCAACAGCGGCGGCATGCCGTCCATATGGACGCGCCTGCGCGCTGAAAACGCGGCTCACGCCTCCGGTCTTTCCGTAAGACAGATTTCTTTTCAGCCGACTATTTTCTTGCAGCGACGGCACACCCTGCCTTCGCCGTCGTCGGTGACATCCGTCGTATACATCCAGCATCTGTCACATTTCTCGCCGTCGGCATTTCCGACGACAACTCCGACAGGATGGTCGGCACATGCAAAAGCGTTCTGAGGCGAAGGAGCATCGGATACGATCACCTGGGAGACGATACATATCGTAGCAAGCTCGCCTGAAAACTCTCTGAGAAGCTCAAGCTCATCGCCTGCGGCGTATATAGTGAGCTTTGCATCAAGGCTCTTTCCTATGAGCTTTTCGGCTCTTGCCAGCTCAAGCGCCTTCATTATGTCTTCTCTTAAAGCAAAGAGCTTATTGTATCTTTCTTCAAGCTCAACGAAGACAAATCCTTCGTTAAATGCCGGCATGTCATTCAGAAGAACGCTTCTTTTGTCCTCAGACGAAGCATGCGGCATCATCCGCCATATCTCATCGGCAGTGAAAGAAAGCACAGGAGCTATTAGTCGTGTAAGCGACGAGAGTATTATATACATCGCTGTCTGAGCGCTTCTTCTCTCGCGGGAGTCCTTTCTCTCAACATATACCCTGTCCTTGGTTATGTCTATATACAATTTTGACATATCCACAGTACAGAAGTTCACAACGGCGTGAGTTACTATATGAAAATCATATTCCGAATATGCTTTAAGGACCTGAGCGATGAGCTTTTCAAGTCTGGTCAGCGCCCACTTGTCAATATCAAGGAGCTCTTCAACCGGAATCATATCCTTATCAGGATCGAAATCGCAGCCCGAATCACCAAGATTGGCAAGTATTATTCTTGCGGTATTTCTTATCTTTCTGTAGCTTTCCGAAAGCTGCGAGAAGATGGCATCGGAAACCCTGACATCCGCCTTGTAATCGCTGGATGCCGCCCAGAGGCGCACAAGGTCGGCGCCGTACTTCTTTATCATGTCTTCCGGGGCGACCGTATTGCCCAGAGACTTGTGCATTGCCTTTCCTTCTCCGTCGACAGTCCATCCGTGCGTAAGTACTGTCTTATAGGGGGCACCACCGCCGCCTGCCGCCACAGCGGTAAGCAGGGATGACTGGAACCAGCCTCTGTACTGATCTCCGCCCTCAAGATAAAGGTCTGCCGGCCACTTTACGTCTTTTCTTGTACCGAGAACGGCAAAGTGGGTGGAGCCTGAGTCGAACCAGCAGTCCAGCGTATCCGTTTCCTTGACGAAGTCGCTGCATCCGCAGTCAGGGCAAGTATATCCTTCGGGAAGCAGTTCCTTTGCTTCGTCGGTATACCATGCGTTACTGCCTCTTTGAGCGAATATTCCGGATATTTTGTTTATAGTACTCTCATCGCATATTACCCTTCCGCAGTGCGAGCAGTAAAACACCGGTATAGGCAGTCCCCAGTGACGCTGACGGGATATGCACCAGTCTGCCCTTTCACGTATCATCTGTGTTATCCTCTCGCCGCCCCAGGAGGGTATCCACTGAACGTCTTTGCAGGCATTTACGGCTTCTTCCTTGAAGGCATCTACAGAGCAGAACCACTGCGGGGTTGCCCTGAATATTATCGGGTGCTTGCATCTCCAGCAGTGCGGGTAAGAATGCGTGAACTCCTCAGAGGCGAAGAGAGCGCCGGACTCCTTCATATCCTCAAGTATTGCCTTATTCGATTCTTCATAATAGAGACCTGCGAATTTGCCCGCATCCTCTGTCTGATAGCCCTTGTCGTCGACAGGTACAATTATATCTATACCGTATCTCTTGCATGTCTGATAGTCGTCGGCGCCGAATCCGGGTGCAGTGTGTACACAGCCGGTACCGGAGTCCATAGTAACATATTCGGCGTTGACAACCACGCTCTTTCTGTCAAGGAAGGGATGCTCCGCCTTCATGAATTCAAATTCAGACCCCGGCATGGTCTTTATTATTTCATAATCGGCGACAGACCCGGCCTTCATCGTTTTTTCGACGAGTGCCTCGGCTACTATATATCTCTGCCCTGACGCGGTCCCTACCACCGCATAGCTCTCCCTTGGATTAAGAGCTATTGCCAGGTTGCCCGGCAAAGTCCAGGTAGTAGTGGTCCATATTATAAAATAGGTGTTGTCAGTGCCTATATCGGAAAGTCTGCCGCAATCGTCCGAGAGCTTGAACTTGACGTAAATGGATGTGCAGGCGTCGTCACTGTATTCGATTTCCGCCTCTGCCAGCGCCGTTTCGTCGTGATTGCACCAGTATACAGGCTTGAGTCCCTTGTAAATATATCCCTTCTCAAACATTTTCCCGAACACCTTTACCTCCGCCGCCTCAAATTCCGGCGCCATGGTGGTATATGGGTGTTGCCAGTCTCCGAGAACTCCCAGCCTTATAAAGGAGCTTCTCTGAAGGTCTATATATTTGCGCGCAAATTTTTCGCATGCACTTCTGAACTCAGGAACTGACATTTTCTTTCTGTCCATCTTGTTCTGCTTGATTATGGCGCTCTCTATCGGCATCCCGTGATTATCCCATCCGGGGATGTATGTCACCTTGTAACCGCCCATCATCTTGCTTTTGTTTATGATGTCCTTGATTATTTTATTCATGGCGGTGCCCATGTGTATGTTGCCGTTTGAAAAAGGAGGACCGTCATGGAGCACAAAAAGCGGCTTTTCGGAATTTTTTTCGTTTATCTTGCTGTAGATATCGAGTTCATCCCACTCCTTGAGCATTTCCGGCTCTCTTTGCGGGAGATTTGCCCTCATTGAAAATTTTGTCTGGGGCAGGTTCAGTGTTTTAGTATAATCCTTTGCCATAGCTGTGTCTCTTCTCTTTTCTGTATTTCTTATATCATGTGTTTAAGACAGTCGTTTTTACACGGTGTTCAAACGCGCCGTATCCAAATACAAAACGGGCAGACGCCTAAGCCGCCCGTTTTCACCTTCTCGGACAGATTCAGTCCTCTTTTCCGTCTTTGTCCTGACAGTCAGCCGTGTCGGCTTTTTGCTCCTCTGTCATGACGCGGCTGAGATTATCTATTTCCTGTCCTATCTCACGATCGAGCTTTTCCTCTTCCATCTCGGATTTTCTCGTGCGCCTCTCTATTTCTCCTTTTAGCATGGCAAGCACGCGCCTTGTACCGTCCGCTGCGGTCATATCCCAGTCGGCTTCGCCGAGCTGAGGCGTTATGCGCTCAAGCATGCTTATATGCTCCTGGTACTGCTCATAGATTCTCGTTCTGAAATCTGAGACCTGTGACCTCAGCATGTTAAGCCTGTCGCGCTCGGCACGAATTTCTTCCCGCAGCTCAGAGATCACCTGTGCGCACTTATCCTTGGTGATCTGCTCTATTTCCTCGCTTTTTCTGACAGCATCCTCTATGACTCTGGCAGCTGCGCTCCTTGAATCGACCAGCGCAGAGCGCACCGCATCGGCGTTTGCCCTGAGGGTTTCAAGCTCTTCATTCTGAGATGCCGCCGCCCTGAGTGCTTCGGTCAAAGCAGCGTCCTTTTCTGCAAGCTGCTTTTTCTGTGCCTCGGCGGTCCTGCATACCTCGGCGTAGCTTTTGGCTATTTCTCTTATGTAGGCGTCGACCTCGGCCTTTTTATAGCCGCTGATGCCGACAGAAAACTGTTTATTCAATATTTCATCAGGCGATATCATTATTTCTACCCGTCCTCTTTAATTTAGTGAAAGCCCTCAGATTGAAATCGAAGTAGGAAGCAAGAACTGTATTACAATCAGTATCAGCATGGCAACCATATACGAGATGTCAATGGGCATGTTGCGTATTGTTTCTGAACGGTCAAGAAGACTGCGCACAGGGAAAAGTATGGGCTCTGTCGCATAATAGAAAAAGCGCGACAGAGCGCTGTCCTCATCGCTGACCCAGGAGAGAACAGCACGCACGAGCAGCATTATCTGCATGGCCATTATCAGGTAATACACGGTATTTGCAATGACATATACGACTATGCTCACGAAAAAAACCTCTTTCAAAAAACAGAATGCTCAGGTGCCGCCTGTGCGCCGGCGGGAAGCCCGTGTTGCCAATGGCGGCACGACGCGCCTGTCACCGCAGGTACACTATGGATTTTTCCCCGCATTCATTCTGTTATACAGAACGGAACTGCATGTAAAAATGAGCCCGGACGCACCGCATACCGGAAATGCCGCTTCGCATGCCGGGCGGCCGACGGTATCGCACTCCAGATGCGAACCTTTTATCACATCCGTCCGTTTATGCATTTTCTGTAAACAGACATCACCGCTCACAAACACACTTCCTGACAGCGGTGTAAGACAACAGAGCGGCTCTCATCCGGCGCGATCTCTCTCATCACTGTTAAAAGCGCGTCGCCGTTAAAAGCGAGAGGCACCTGCGCTGAAAAAACGGAGCATGCACAAAAACAGCGGGGCTGTCAGAATCCCTCGTAAGGAGAGGCACCGTCCGCCTTCCTGACAGCAGGTCTTTCGCTTCTTGCTGCCGGCGGCACGGAGATATCGCTCTCCACGTCGACACCCGACGGTGTAACTATATATATACCGGCGGAAACGCTTTTAAGACTCCCTCTTATGGAATACGCGACACCGGTAAAGAAATCTATTATACGCCTTGTAGCATCCTTGGTAGCCTCCTCAAGATTGAGCACCACCGTACAGCCGGAAATAAGCTGGTCCGCTATATCTGTGACAGATGCGTCAAAGGATGTGAGTCTCGATATCTTGAGTTCTATTGATTTTCCCGCGCCTGATGCAGCGGTTGTCTGCTGCGGGACCGCCGTTTCGTTTACAGCTTCTTCAGTAGCCATTTCTTCAGTCTCCTCATCGGTTTCTTGTATATCTGCTCTTTCGTCTACCTCATCGGCATCTGCTTCCTCGCCGAGCAGCTTGTTGAACATCGTCTTAAAAAACGCCATATGCCAGACTCTCTTTCGATTATTTGCCCGACGCACCTCGCAGATACCGCATCGGCAACAGAATACCGGCGCGGCTTACCGCAGGCGTATATCAGGCTCTTTTGCCGAAGAGCGCGCTTCCGAGTCTTATCAGATTTGAGCCGCAGTCAAGCGCCTCAATATAACTGTCAGACATGCCCATCGACAGAATACAGCTATTATCATTATGCAATTTTTTTTGAAAAATGTCAATAAAAATTTTATATGTTTGTCCGAAATATTTGATCATTTCCTCGCGGGATACAGTTGCAGGAGGAATGACCATAAGTCCTCTTGCCCTTATATTCGTAAATACAGAGAGAGAATCCACAAACTCCTCCGCGTTTTCCGGAGAAATGCCGCCTTTGCTCTGCTCGCCTCCTATATTGATTTCGACAAGCACATCCATGACCTTGCCTATTTTTCTCGCCTGCCTGTCTATCTCGGCGGCAAGCTTTTCACTGTCAAGAGAATGTATGAGACAAACCTTGTCTATTATATATTTCACCTTGTTTGTCTGGAGTCTGCCTATGAAATGTATGTTCAGCCTCTCCTTGTGCAGCGCGTCATACTTTTCGAGCAGCTCCTGGACGCGGTTTTCCCCTATGTCGGTTATTCCCAGATTGTCTATCGCATAATTTACTGCCTCGGCAGGTACCGTTTTGGTCGCCGCAAGCAAGGTGACATTTCCTTTTGCATGGTGCGCGATATCAGCTCTTATATTTGTGATGGAGCGCTCCATTATATCGATATATTCATTTAATGATCTTTCCGACATATAGATCATCCCCTCCTACGATAATGTTGTCGTTCTGTGCAAGCGCCCTGTATGACCCGCTTTGGGCGTCCGCAGACTTGTCCGCTATTACTGTGTTTCCGACGCTTGCGAGTACCGATATTTCCCTGAATTCAACCACAAAGCCCCTGAGTATATAGACACCGCATATACCGTCGAGGTACGTGACAGCTCTCGTAGGGATCCTGAAGCCGCTGTATTCCTGCATGACAACAGAAATATCGCAGATCCTGACTTCCGGATCGTCGCTCGCCGTGTTTACGCACGAGAAGACAAGCGCTGTCTTTGTGCCGTCGGATGACGGCACTGCGCGCTCAAGCGTAAGCGTCTGGTCGGTATTTCCGAGGCGCGCCGTGTAGCTTTTGGATAAAGACAGGAATCTGGCGCTTTCAGACGGCACTACGGTTACTATCAGGCGAATATGCGAGCTTACGAGCTTTCCTACCACGCACGGGGTAGAATAATCTTCATCCGGAGCATCGCCACCTGCGCTGTTCCCCGCCCCGTCTGATTCTGACTGGTAACTATTCCACGGAAGCCTGTACTGCTCTGCCTCTGCGCCGAAAAGCCCGCTGAGAGCGTCAAAATCCATATTTTTGACCTTCTCTGTATCTGTAACGTTTTCGAATCCGTCAGTTTCTGAATAAAACCAACCGGCGTCCGGGGAAAGCACCTTTTCCACAGGCTCTCCGAGCTTGCTTTCGACGGCTTCTATGCGCAAGTCAAGTGCAGAAATAAGCTCTGATGGGTCGAGATTTGAATCTCTTATTTCCCTGTAGGAAAGGAGATACTGAAGCGAATCGGTAAGCGTTCTGGCCCTCTTAAGCGCTCCGTCCGAAAGAGCGCCGGATATTTCTGCATTCATGGCGGTGATACGCGCGTCTATCAGAGCGCCAACCTTGTCATTACAGGCATTCTGAGCGTCTTCTATAGTGTTTCTGGCACGAATCAGCTCTTCAAGCTCGTAAATGATCTCCTGTCCTGCCGAATGATAATATATCCCGGCAACCTCGTCGGACGCCTTTACCTTTCCGCCGCTTTCCACAAATGTCATAACGCTTCCCGTCATATCGGAAAAGACAAGAGCTTCGTCACGCACCACATACGCCTCGGAATCCAGAGTCACTGTCGACGTTCCCACCCTGGCAGGAACGGTTTCGACAGATGATGAGAAACCGGATACAGCGTGATATCCGAAATCGGCTATTATCAGAGCTGCGGCTGAGAGGAGTGCAATGTTTTCAAAGCGCCGCCTTCCGAGCTTTTTGAAAAAGGAAGAAATACTGTAAAAAATTTTTTTCACTTTATCACCACATCAAATACGGACAACCGAAGACAAAATTTTCTGTAGCTTCTGTAAATCCGTAACATCTGTAAATAAAATATCCCGTCAGAAGGACTCCGTCAGAAGGAGTCAGACACAAATTCAGTCGGCGTTTATCTGTGACATGAGTACATCTGCCATATCCCCGACAGATTTATATGAAAGAGTATCCACCCATATCGCGTCCTTGTTTCTCCTCCACCATGATAACTGCCTCTTGGCATAGTTCCGCGACGCTTTTTTCACTTCTTCAACCGCTTCACAAAGGTCCTTGGTGCCAAGCAGGACTCCGGCAAGCTCTTTGTAGCCTATTGCCTGGGCCGCAGTGCTTCCGGAGGAAAACGGCATAAGTGATTTCACCTCATCGAGAAGCCCGCTTTTCATCATGACGTCTACCCTTTCGTCTATTCTGCGGTACAGCTCGTCACGGTCACGACAGTAAAGTACGAACAGCTTTGCCCCGCTTCTCATATGAGAACGCTGGTCTTCCCTGTCCCACTCGGTCTTTGTCTTTCCCGAAAGCATGTATATTTCCAGAGCACGTATTACTCTCTTAACATTGTTGGGATGCACAGAAGCCGCCGATTCCGGATCGACCCGCATGAGCTCGGAATAATTTTCCTGTGCACTGCGTTCCGCAAGTCTTCTGCGAAGGGACTCGTCAGAGTCAGGGGACAAGTAGTTTCCTTTATACAGGACGCTTTCGATGTAGAGCCCTGTGCCTCCGCACAAAATGGGAAGTCTGCCGCGCGACAATATGTCTGATATGCACTTTTCCGCCTCTGCCGCAAAGTCGGCACATGAAAAAGCCTCGTCCGGAGAAAGTATATCGAGCATGTGATGCGCAACCTGCTCGCGCTCCTTTTGAGTCGGTTTTGCGGTGCCTATATCCATTCCGCGGTATATCTGCATGGAATCACAGCAGACTATTTCTCCGCCTGTCCGCTTGGCAAGCTCTATCGAAAGAGCTGTCTTTCCGACAGCCGTGGGGCCGGCTATGGCTATTATCTTGGCGCCGTCTGCTTTTTGTATCTCTTCCACTCCGAAAAATCACCTCCTGAACAAAGACCGGGATTTGACCGGTGCGCGGCAAATACGCCGTCATCAGTCCCGTTCTGCCGTCTGAACGGGATATCCGCAATTTCAGAAACACGTCCGAGGCTTTGATAGCCTCAATCAGCCTCACTTTATGAACATCGCATCACCGAAGCTGAAGAAGCGATATTTCTCTCTGACAGCCTCTTTGTAGACATCGAGGATAAATTCGCGAGACGAAAATGCGCTCACAAGCATTATGAGAGTTGATTCCGGAAGATGAAAATTAGTTATAAGGGCATCTACGGCCTTGAATCTGTAACCCGGATATATAAAAATTCCTGTATCGTCGCACATTGAATGTACTATCCCGCTGTCGTCTGAAGCGCTTTCAAGCACCCTTGCCGACGTTGTCCCGACGGCAATTATTCTTTTTCCCCTTTTTCTGGCTGCATTTATACGCTCTGCGGCATCTTCGGTGACCCTGAAGTATTCGCTGTGCATAACGTGGTCTGTTATTTTCTCGGTTTTCACAGGTCGGAACGTTCCGAGACCAACGTGCAGCATAACCGATACCACATCCACGCCTTTTTCACGTATCCTGTCCAGAAGCTCTGTTGTGAAATGAAGTCCGGCGGTGGGCGCCGCGGCGCTCCCGCGCTCGTTGGCATAGACGGTCTGATATCTGTCCTTGTCCTTAAGAGGCGTCGTTATATACGGCGGAAGCGGCATTTTTCCTATCCTGTCGAGCATAGTAAAAATATCTCCGGCAGAATGATCGTAGTCAAAACGCAGCACCCTGTTACCTCCTTCGGCAACGCCGGTAACCTGCGCAGAAAGTTCCCCGTTTCCGAATTTTATGACGCACCCGGTTTTTGCCCTTCTTCCCGGTCTGGTCAGCGCCTCCCATACATCGAGCTCACGCTGTCTGAGCAGGACGACTTCCATTCCTATTCCCGTCTGCTCCTTCACGCCGAGCAGCCTTGCAGGAATGACCTTTGAATCATTTATGACGAGCACGTCTCCCGGCTCAAGGTACTCCTCTATGTCCCTGAAAATCCTGTGAGACACTGTGCCGGTCTTTCTGTCGGCCACCAGAAGGCGCGACATGTCACGCGGCTCTACAGGCTCCTGAGCTATCAGCTCTGCCGGCAGTTCATAGTAAAAATCATGTGTCGAAAGCTCTGTTTGGGGCTTTTTGTTTTCTATCATCGTGAGTTCTCCGGAATCGTTGTTTGTGCGCCGTTATATTCTTATACAGGGGTAATTATAGCACCTTGCGCCGGCGATTGCAACAGATATTTCCCTTTTTGCACCGGTTTGTCCGTTTTACTTTTGTTTGCCCGGCTGCCGCTGCGTATACGCTGCCCATTTGCTCAAAGGCAGCCCTTTCCATAATCTTAAACCTCCGTCATCTTAATCCTGAATTTCTTAAAAAATATCATGATGACAAGTGTGCATTTTTGTTTTCGGCATATAGAAAAAGACAGCGCAGAGAGCATTTCCGCTCCCGCACGCTGTCTTTTCTCATTTGCAACGCCCATAAAGCTGTATTTCAAATATTGTTTTCAGATTACTTCCTTACGTGGTGTTGACATTACGGAAAACCGTCTTTTTTCACATCAAGCCTATATAGGCATCATTTACCCCCGCTCATCTTTCACACCGGCATCGTGCCGGCCCAAGTGTCAAAGCGGAAGAATGCGCCGGGCTGCGTCTCGGTCATATCCCTCGCTTATGCGGATCTCAGACCTTCATCTTGCCCGTAGCGTCGAGAAGCTTTATAAACAAGCCGCCCTGCACGCTCCTGTGCCTGAATCCTATCTGCCTTGCCGTCACGGTATCGTACCAGTCTGTCATCGGGCAACGGCTATACGAACTGTTGTACGCATCCCAGAGAGGATCGGTCATTCTTTCAAAATCCTCTCTTCTTTCGGCAAGCGTAGCAGTCCATACAAGCCAGTCGCTCTTTGTATATCCGGCGCGGTTGTCGAGCGGCATACCGTACTTGTTTATTCTTGAAAGGTTGCTTGCAAGTTCGCTCGCGATGACCTCTTTCGCCATTATTCCGGTATCGAAGAGCTTATCCCAGACTATGTTGTATTTCATACTGAAGGAGCCCTCGCTGTCAAAAGCAAGCCTGTAGCTTCCGTCTGCGTTCGAAGCCCTCTTCGCCCAGTCCGCCGCCATCTCTTTTGCCTTTGCGGTATACTCCTCTGCTTTTTCTTTTTCGCCGAGCATATTGTATATTATACCGAGTCCGGCTATTCCCATAACCGCCTTGAGCGAGAGGTTGCAGTTGTGAGCCATGTGGCCAGCAAAGTCATCGGTGCACAGCTGGTTTGCAGGATCGGCGCCGTTTTCGATGAGGTAGCGCACCCATGCCTCAAGCAGGTCGAGATTTTCGCGCGCAAAAGACACATCCTTTGAAGCCACTGCCTCAGCCGCCGTCATGACGAGCATGTTCCCGCATTCTTCGACGGGCATTTGTCCTTCGAGACGGTTGTCGGCGTAGACCTGACCGTTTACATGCGGATACTGTCCGACGTCGTGCGGAGCGAAATCAAAGGTCCACTTGCTGCTGCGGGCGTATTTTATAACAGGACGCATCATTCCCCTGACAAGCTCCGGATTATAGAGAAGGAACATAGGGATGGAGGGATAGGATACGTCTACTGTCGCGGCGCAGCCGTTGGAATGACATTCCTTGGATATATAGAGTATGTCACCGTTTTCGTCGAGAACGAGCTTATGAGCAGCGCATACCTGACGGTAGGCAAGGCTGAGCATTTCGGCATACTTCTCGCCGCCGGCACGTGTGGCATCGAGAAACAGCCTGTCTGAGAATGCCTTTGCCTTTATGCTCGCAAAGGTGTAATCTGAAAAAGCCTTTGCGATCTCGCCGAGTATATCTGAGCCCTCGCGGTTCCAGTAGCTTTTGAGTTTTTTGCCGAAATACACCATGCTCTGTATGTCGTCGTATGCAAAGGTAAAGAGCTGTCCCTCGTTTTCTGAAAGCGCATTTTCAGCAAAGACAAATGTCATTTCGGCAGAATCGCCGTGCGGCATTTTATCTATGAAATCTTCTTCTTTGGTGAAGACTCCGGTTTTTGCATTCTGACCGGCGGTAGAGAGGTAGAAATATCCCCAGTCGATCCTTATGTCGTCTCCCCTTTTGGCAAGCACGTCCTGAGTTTTGTTCCCTATTCTGACCGTGCTTATTCCGCCGTTATCGTAAAGCGCTGTTTCGACTTCAGAGCTTCCCCTGTAATCAAGACATATCTCCTCTGATACGGCTATACCGGCTACGACATCGTGGGCTCTGCCGTCAAGGGAACGGTACGAAAGCTCAAGATAGCTCACAGGTCTTGTAAGGTAGTAATAATCATCCGGAAAAAGCGGCGTGGTAAAGCGCGCCGTAAGCTCTATTCCTGCGGCTGTGAACCTGTATTCGGTACTCATCGCGTCAACGTCGAGGAATGTCTGTCTCATGGCAGGGGATTCTCCTCTTCCCATAAAGCGGTAGCACTCGCCGTCCACAGTCACATTTCCTCTCATTGTGTTGGGCTTGCCCGTCCAGTGTACGGTCTCGTTGTCTGTCAGCCTGTCGGCAGCCGACCAGACAGAAAAATACGGATCGATAGTTATGAGCGGAACGCTCGGTGGTCTCATTCTCATTTCCGTTGTCACCTTTCTTATGTAAAAAATTATGGAGTCAAAGTATTGCAGTCATAAAAACACGGATATATGCGGATCATATACGCTCACCGTTCAGGCAAGTCGTATCTACAGATATTCTCCAGATATTCTCAGCGAACTATATCACAATACAGAAGATATGTCAATGCCTTTTTTCAAAATTCCGAGAAAAAGGATTAAATATCCCAAACTCTTTATGCGTTTTATCAGTGACAACACTGAATTTTGCAAAGCGGTCGATAACATTTCTTACAGGCCGATCATACTGATGACGCCCGTATGAAAGTTTATTTATATTGCCCGCGCCGGAGGCGCCGCAGATGTTTTTGCACATTTCATTCAAATAATGCCTCAGTTATACGGAGATTATTGACATTCGGCCCAAAATATGTTATCCTTTCAATTGGGATGCATCGGAAGTCCGTTTTTTCGACGTATGTGGAAAATGCTCTTGCTGGGAAATACCCGCATATTACGAGAGGAACGGCGTAAATATTCTGTGTACAGACCGTTTTCGTCGATATGCACGTGTACACTCTTTAACCCTGTCAAGACCGCCGCTCTGCATTCCGCGCTGTTTAAAAAATATCTGCGGTACCTGCAACCAACTACAAGCTACAAGAATACCAGAATAAAATTCAATTACCAGCTTAAAGGAGTGATCTAAAACGGTACATTGTCCGGTTTGTTCAAGCATGATCGAAGAAAACACACTTATATGTCCGGTATGCGGAGCAGATGCCGCCTGCGAGATTCAGGAAGAGCGGCTTGCAAAGGCAAAAGAAAATAAGATAAAGGGCACGGCAGATTTTTTCACCCAATCGGATTTTCTCGCCCTCAGTATAGTCATCACCATCGTTGCCTCAATAAATGTATTGGTAGCCCTCGTCAACCTGATGTGGCTCAGTTTTGATATTTTAAGCATACTCAACGCAGTGTTTTCCGCTATCAGCTGCGTTGCCTGCTGGGCTCTTTACAGCAAAACCGGCAGGGAAGAAAATTTCCCGGTAGCAGATAAAGTGCTGAGCGTGTCAATAATTTACAAATACCTGAACATAATCCAGAAAATAATATTCGTTCTTGTTTGTATCGCTGCTCTTGTAATGTGTATTTTTGCTGTAATGCTCGTAGCTAACGGAGACAAAATTGTCAGTCTATTTGAGAAAGCTGTTGAGCAGCTTGAAGACGCGAATGCAGATGTTTACGGATTAAATGAAATGATACAGTACATCAAGTCCGTTCCTTATGCCCTTCTGGGCATCACCATCATAGTTTCATCTGTCGTTGCTCTTGCGATGGTCTACCTGACGATGAGGACATACTCAAAGATGAAAGAATATATTGCTATGGTGGAATGCACCGTCAGGACGAATGAATACGACCCGAAGCTCAAGCTTCCGTTTGCATTCTGCGTTACAATAGGCACAATAGTTGCCGTTTACGCCATATTACAGATGATATACATCGGTATTTCCGGTGTATCGACATTGCTTGAAGGTGCATTCATCATAGTAAGCGCAATAACATTCCGCGCCTTTCACGAAAAGCAGTTTATTCTCGAAACGGCTGTTGCGGCGGAAACCGACAAGCTTCTGACACTCCAGAGACAGTCCACAGAGATGAGGGCAAATATGAAGAACAGAGCAAACAGGTATGAACATGAGCCGGACAGACACACCGGCAATGATTCAGACGCGCCAAACGCGCCGGGCAATCAGGATGCGCCTTCCGGTACCGGAAATCCGGAGGCGTAGTGCAGATTCCGTTACATCTGATTACTTCCCGCACGCATTTGTCAGTTCAGAGCGGAACCACGTACCGGGTATGGGAAAACTGCGGACGACCTTTCCACTCCCTCCCCCGCAGCCACGGGTTTCTCGTTCCCGCGGTATTCAGTGCGCCGAACGGCGACTGCTTCCGCCACAAGTGAGAGTATCCTGTCCTGACGTCATTCAAAGCAAAAAACCGTCACACTTTATCACTACACCACAAGGAGACAAAAATGGAAAAACTGCCAAGAAATGAATATCCGCGCCCGCAGCTTGTACGAGAGCAGTGGATGAATCTCAACGGAAAATGGGAATTCACGGTCGATGACGCACTTAACGGTAAATATCTCGGATACAATGAGGCAAAACGGTTTGACAGGGAGATAATCGTTCCCTTCTGCCCTGAGAGCTCTCTTTCCGGAATCGGCGAGGTCCGCTTTTTTAACTGCGTCTGGTACAGACGTGAGATAACGATACCGAGCTCATGGAGCAAAAAGCGCGTTATTCTGCACTTCGGAGCAGTTGATTATGAAGCTACAGTGTACGTGAACGGAAAGTACGCCGTATCTCACCGCGGCGGCTACACGCCTTTTTCTGCCGATATAACCGACCTTCTCGAAAAGGAAGGCAACTACATAACCGTGTGCGCACAGGACGACTGCCGCAGCGGAAATCAGCCGGTGGGTAAGCAAAGCCAGGATTATTATTCGCAGGGATGTTCATACACCAGAACCACCGGAATATGGCAGACAGTCTGGATGGAGCCGGTAGAAAAAGAGCACATAGCCGATGTCAAAATAAAAACTTCGATATCCTCTCCCTGCGCTCACATCACCGTCAGAATGTCAAAATATACAGTAGGAGGGGTTATAAAGGCCACCGCATATTACGAGGGAAGAAATGTGGGAAGCTCCGAAGCTGTGGTTTGCGGTATGAGCAGTGAAATCAGCATTCCTCTTTCGGAAAAGCATCTTTGGGAAGCGGGATGCGGCAGACTTTACGACCTCTGTATCAGTTATGAAAACAACGGAGTCGAAAGAGACCGCGTAAGCTCGTATTTCGGACTTCGCGAGATAGCCCTCACTAACAGAAAATTTCTTGTAAACGGCAAGAGCGTCTTCGGCAGGTGGGTCCTTGATCAGGGATTCTATCCCGATGGGATCTACACTGCTCCGAGCGATGATGCGCTGAAGGCGGATATAGAGTATTCCATGCGTCTGGGCTTCAACGGCGCAAGGCTGCATCAGAAAATATTTGAACCTCGTTTTCTTTACTGGGCGGACCGCCTCGGATATCTTGTCTGGGGCGAGCACGGCAACTGGGGAATAAAAACCTATGATTTTGAGTCGCTCTCGGCTTTTCTTCCGGAGTGGATAGAATCGGTGGAAAGAGATTATTCTCATCCCTCGATCATAGGATGGTGCCCTTTCAATGAAACCTGGGATATAAACGGCAAAAGACAGGACGACAGGATAATTAAAATTGTCTACGACATGACAAAGGCTGTGGACGATACCCGTCCGGTCATAGACACAAGCGGAAATTTCCATGTAGACACAGACATATTCGACATACACGAGTATGACCAGGATCCCAAATCCTTTGCCGAAAAATTCAAAAACGGCATATATGTTACATTCAGGGACCGTCAGAAATACAACGGCCAGCCGTTCTTTGTAAGCGAATACGGCGGCATCAAGTGGAGCGATAAGAAGGGCGGATGGGGGTACGGAAACGCCCCGGAAAGCAAGGAAGAATTTATACAAAGATACAGAGCGCTAACCGACATCCTGCTCGACGACCCTGACTGCTTTGCCTTCTGCTACACACAGCTGTATGACGTTGAACAGGAACAGAACGGACTTCTCACTTACGATAGACAATTCAAATTTGACCCTGAAATATTCAGAGCTATCAATTCAAGAAAAGC
>CALXXF010000027.1 GCA_944392615.1 uncultured Clostridia bacterium | reverse complement strand
TCAGATATGCTCTTCTTTTTTTTATTTTTTCGGCTCTATCTGTCTGTCACCCCAACATTTATTATAGAACCGAAAAATATTCGGAAATGTTCGTATCCGCCATGAAAAAGCATGGAAATGTCTCGCTTTTACAGGTCGGAGAGAGGGAACCTGCTGCGGATGCGCTGCTGAAAAAGTACTCAATGCCTCAAGACACGATAGAAACTACGGGATTTATGGACTATAAAGACGGTGTGCGGGTGCTCAATACGGCAGATGCTCTCCTCATAATAGATGTAAGGCGCTCGGCGATAGGTACAAAGATATACGATTATCTTTATCTCGGAAAACCTGTAATTTATGTGGGGCCTGTGAAAAGCGCTATCGCCGATATGGTCCGCGCCTATCCGCGTGGTTATGTGTGTTCGTCAGAAAATGACATCTTATCAGCGTTATGTGCTGTTTTTGAGGCGCGTGACAAAAAAGCAAAGCCCTGGTGTGCCGAGCGTTTTTCGAGAAGCAGAAGCAATGCGGCATGGCTGGATTTGCTTAAGAATCTTTCCTGAAAACCCAAATGGCGTTTTTTTGCGCCATCATATCCGGCAATTTCTTTGTCAGAATTTTTTCTGCATTTTATGTTTGTATTGTCGGCCGCCTGATATTTGCCTACGCAGGCGGCGATAATAGCCTTGTTTTTCCTTTCAGAGTATGAGTATTTTGTTTTTGCGCATTGCTATTAAACTGTTATTTTATGATTTTTAAAAGGATTTTTTACCGTGTTTTTAAAATCAGCTGAAAAAGGTAGAATAGTACAGGCAATATATTATGTCATGATTTTTTGCGTGATGTTCAATATATTCGGCATGTACTCCGCATTTCTTATGGCTGCATTCGTTATCACGGTTTTCAATGCCATGAATCAATCGGTTCTTGTGATTGAAAATTTTGATTTTCTGATAGCGGCTTTTTTCGGCGTGTACATTTTGTTCTCATGGGTCTCAAGTTCTAAAAATGAGATTGAACCGGTGGCGCAATTCATGATGCTGTATATGATGGGAAGGTATATGATAAAAACGTGCCGTGAGGATGGCGACGGAAAGAAAAGATTTTTCCTGCTGATTCTCCTTTTAGGTGCTGTTGCCATATCTCTTAATGCCACTGTGACTGTATTTTCATCGGATATTAATTCTCAGGGAAGACTTTCTGATTTCTGGACAGGTCAGCTGCTTTCCCAGACCCAGCTTGCAGCATGGGAGATAATGCTCATCTCTTTTATGCCTTTTCTTGTCGTCTCACAGGATGTTCTCAGCAAAACGCAGCGCATATTGCTCCTTATACTTGTCATTGCATCGGTTGCCTCGGTTTTCATATTGTCATCAAGGACAGGTCTTATTGTTGTGCTGCTTGCTTTGATTTTGTCGGTGCGAATGATGTTCAAGACCGGAAACAGTCGGATGTTAGCAGTGTTTATTGCGTTCTGCCTTATTGGTTTTATCTTTTTCATTTTTGATCTGTTCGGATTAAGAACGGCTGTTCTTGATTCAAATCTTGTCAAAAGACTGATACAGAACGAAGGCTATCAGATATTCAAATCGGAGCGATTTGACAATTATGCGTTTGTTCTGTCTAATTTCTTCAGTCATATGCTCGGAGGATATAATTACAGAAATGCCATAGGAGGGGAGATCCACAACATATTTCTGGATCTCTATGATGAAGCGGGTATAGTTGCTCTCGTTTTATTTCTGATAATAGCGGTGCTCGTTGCACGCAGAGTTTATTATGTCTGCAAAAATAAAAATTCTGCTCTTTCTTTCAGGCTTGCCATAGGATGCTGGTTTTTTATAAATACTCTGCAGCTGATGGTAGAGCCTGTATGGGACTACGGCAGCAGAGCCTACCTTGCGTTCTTCTTTTTCTCAATCGGAGCTTTGGTGACCGTTTACAACGATGAAAAAAGAGAAAAGAAGCCTGTTGCTTCCTGATGTCTTATCAAGGCAAACCTGTTTAATGTCCCGGCGTTCTTCCGGGGCAGAAGGATTCTGAAATGAAAGATGTAAAAGTGTCTGCGACAAAGCGTTTTGTCGGCAGTACAGGATGGATGATTGCGCAGCAGATATACAGCATGCTGCTCTCGCTGGTGATAGGCGCTATTGCGGCGAGGTATCTGGGGCCATCAAATTACGGGCTTCTCAATTACGGTACCACAATAGTCTCATTTTTTACTGTTGTGAGTAAGCTGGGATTCGACAGCGTCATAGTTGTTTCACTGGTTCGTCGTCCTGAAAAACGCGGGGAAATTCTCGGAAGCGCCTTATTTATGAGGCTGATGGCATCTCTTATCTCCTGGTTTCTGATAATTGGCGTTGTCAGGGTCATAGAGCCAGGGAACAGGCTGCTTCACGTTGTCACATTGCTTCAGTCATTTGCCGTGATACTCCAGTCGTACGAGGTGTTCACGTATTGGTTTCAGTTCAGAGGCAGGATGCGTGCCGTAGCCGTCGGTATGATGACTGCACAAACCGTTGTCGGGATATTCCGTATCTTTTTACTTGCCTCGACTGCCTCGGTACAGTGGTTTGCACTTTCTTCGTCCGTACAATACCTCACCTGCGGTATTATAGTTGCAATAACATTTTTCGCCGAAAAGGACGCCCCAAGGCTGAAGTTTGATTCAGATACGGGAAAGGGCATGCTCCGCGAAAGCTACCATTTTATCATTTCGGGCCTTGCAATAACTTTTTACACTCAGATAGATAAAGTAATGCTCGGAAAGATGGAGGGTGATTATGCAGTAGGAATATACACAGCTGCGGCGGCGGTAGCCATAATATGGGAATTTGTTCCGAATGCAATAATAAATGCTGCCCGGCCCATAATTGTCGAAAAAAAGGCTATGAGTGAGGACAGCTACATGAGGGTCTTCAAGCTGCTGCTGTTGGGAATAACATTTCTGGGTATCGTTGTAGATGTCATTATTCTGATTTTCGGTAAATTTGCGGTGTCGGTACTTTACGGCGCAGAGTATATAGAGGCGTGTAACGCTCTGTATATACTTGTTTTTTCAACTAATCTTGCCGTCATAGGAACTGCACGCGGCATATGGATAGTCGCAGAAGGCTACAACAAATATACAAAGTATTATGTTCTGATAGGCGCCGGGGTTAATTTTGCCCTTAATCTCATTTTCATCAGGATCCTCGGTATACAGGGAGCGGCGATCGCCACTCTTATTTCGCAGGGAGTAGTCGCTCTCGGCGCACCTCTGCTTTTCAAAAAAACAAGGAGTTTTGTAAAGATATATTTTCAGTCGTTTGCGCTTACAGGCCTTTTGTTTTCCACCTCTTTTTCCTTTCTCAGAAAGTTTTTGTCCGGGTCAAGGGGAAAAAAGAACGGTTGAATAACACAAGATGCGGGTCTTTGACGCTGTGTTTTTCAGATGCATGTCTGGGTGTGGATTTTTGCATGCCGACAATGATATTTAAAGGTGGAAAATACGCAAGCACTGGCAAGGAAAACAAGATGAACAAAATCTCAAGGCTTTTTTCAGATAAATGCTACCGCACGGGCGTCATGTCTTCACTCGGCTTCAGATGCGGATGGCTCTCAGACGAGGAATTCACAAGAAGGATTTGGAAGCTCAGATTCGGAAGCGAAATAAATCTTCAGAATCCTGTCACTTATAACGAGAAAATACAGTGGCTAAAACTTTTTTTTCACAATCCCGACTATGTCCGGCTTGTCGACAAATACGAGGTGAAAAAAATAATTGCCGAGAAGGTAGGCAAAGAATACGTTGTCCCAACGTACGGTGTCTGGGAGGATTTTGACGACATAGACTTTGACTCTCTTCCCGACAGTTTTGTGCTTAAGTGTACTCATGACAGCGGAGGCGTTGCAGTTATCAGAGACAAAAAAAATATGGACATCGCTGCGGTGAGAAAAAAAATAAAAAAATGCCTTAAGACCAATTTTTACTGGCACGGAAGGGAGTGGCAGTATAAAAACATAAAACCGCGAGTTATGGCGGAAAAGTATCTTGAGGACCAAAGCACGCCGGGCGCTCAGATGATCGATTACAAATTTTTCTGTTTTGACGGAGAGCCGGGATTTCTGTACGTTTCCCAGGGATTTGAAAACCCTCACAGCGCAAGGGTCAGCTTTCTCACTCTCGATTGGCAAAAGGCGGATTTTCAACGCACCGATTACAAAAAATTTGACAAAATACCACCCGCTCCATCAGGTCTTGAAGAAATGAAATATGTCAGCAGAGAGCTTTCACGCGGGATACCGTTTGTCAGGGTAGACCTGTATCAGGTGAACGGACAGGTATTGTTCTCCGAACTGACATTTACGCCCTGCGGCGGATATATGACGTTTGACAATCCCACGAGTGATTTAATGCTCGGAAATATGATAAATCTTCCTGAAAAAATGCCCTGACATTTTTATTAACCTTGAAGTTCAAATGTTCTTTTTCATAATTAAAGAGCGCAAAACAAGCATCCGAGTTTCCGGGTCTTATTGTCCCGGTACGATTCCGGGTGCTTTTTTTTACAGAAAATCATATTTTTTCCGAAAATATAAAAAGGAACGCTCAAGGAACGCATAGAGAACAGGGATGGAACAAGAGATGGTATATAATGTAAAACAACAAGCGAAAGGCTTGAAATTTTTTTGGAGGCATATTGTATGTTGTTTGAAACCGTTGCTAAAATCATTTCCGAGAGAACCGGAGGAAACGTTGAAGACGTAAAACCGGAGAGCACCTTTGCGGAGCTCGGCATCGATTCCCTTGATACTGTAGAGCTTCTCATGAATCTTGAAGACGAAATAGGCATGGAGATTGAGCTTGATCGCAAGGTAGAGACCGTCGGCGATCTGGTCAACTTCATCGAAAGCAAAAAGCAGGACTGAGAACAGGACAGAAGAGTATGATAAAATCGGAAATCTGCGAAATTCTCGGTATTCGCTACCCTGTATTTCAGGGCGGTATGGCGTGGATCGCCGATGGCAAGCTGGCTGCCGCCGTTTCAAACGGCGGCGGTCTGGGCATTATCGCCGCCGGAAATGCACCTGGGGAATACGTCAGGGAACAAATCAAAATTGCAAAATCGCTTACCGACAAACCTGTCGGAGTCAATATAATGCTTCTCAGCCCGTTTGTTGCTGAGGTGGCTCAGGTAGTCGCCGAAGAAGGCGTGCAGGTGGTTACAACAGGCGCCGGAAATCCGTCCAAATATATGGAGCTCTGGAAAAACGCCGGAATCAAGGTGATACCGGTTGTCGCATCGGTTGCCATGGCAAAGCTGATGACAAGGTTGGGCGCTACCGCCGTCATAGCTGAGGGAACCGAAAGCGGCGGTCATGTGGGCGAGCTCACCACTATAGTCCTTGTTCCACAGATATGTGACGCCACGACGCTTCCGGTAATAGCAGCGGGCGGAATTGCCGACGGTCGCGGAGTCGCAGCGGCGTTTATTCTCGGAGCTTGCGGAGTACAGATGGGCACCCGCTTTCTTGCCGCCGAAGAATGTAATATCCACCCTGTTTACAAGGATAAGATAATCAAAGCAGGGGATCTTTGCACAATGGTCACCGGAAAGAGACTCGGACACCCGGTGCGCAGTCTTCGTACGCCTTTTTCAAGAGAATATATGAAGGCTGAATACAGCTCGATGCCAGATGACGAGCTTGAAGCTCTGGCTACGGGCGCTCTCAGACGTGCCGTTATCGACGGAGATAACGAAAAGGGCTGCTTCCTTGCAGGACAGATAGCAGCCATCGTCAACAAGGTTCAGCCTGCCGCTGAAATCGTAAAGGAAGTTATGGATGAGGCCGAGCCCATCCTTTTGAGGGCATCATCATGGGTAAAATAGCATTTGTTTTTTCCGGTCAGGGAGACCAGTTTTCCGGAATGGGAAAGGAACTTTCAGAGCGCTTTGAAACTGCACGCTCGGTCTTCTCGCTCTGTGATTCGGTCAGACCGGGAACGTCAGAGCAGTGTTTTGCCGGAAGTGACGAAGAGCTGAAAATGACGGTTAATACCCAGCCCTGTCTCTTCGCCTTTGAACTTGCCGCAGCAGAAACGCTTCGTGCAAACGGTATTGCCCCAGATATGGTCGCCGGATTTTCACTCGGAGAAGTCGCCGCCTGTACATTTGCAGGTGTATTTGACTGCAGGACTGGATTTTCGCTTGTTTGTAAACGCGCCGAGCTCATGCAGGAGGCTTCCGAAAAGGTCAACGCCTCTATGGCAGCCGTTGTAAAGCTGAATGAGGATACGGTACGCCGCATATGCTCGGAGTTTAACGGCGTTTATCCTGTCAATTTTAACTGTCCGGGACAAATAACAGTAGCTGGTTTGGCTGAAAAGATGCAGGACTTTTCGGCAGCAGTCAGGACAGCAGGAGGAAGGGCGATACCTCTTAAAGTAGGAGGAGGGTTCCACTCTCCGTTTATGTCCGGGGCGTCGGATGCCTTTGGCAAGGTGCTTTCAGGAGTGAAAGCCGGCAAGGCTGCCGTTCCGCTTTACTCAAACCTCACCGGCGAGGTTTACGGGGACGATGTTGCCGGTACGCTTTCAAAGCAGATAATGAATCCTGTTCTCTGGGAAAAGACTGTGCGCAATATGATATCTGCAGGCGCCGATACAATTATAGAGATAGGTCCCGGTAAGACTCTCACGGGAATGACATCCAAAATCGATGCGTCGGTGAAGGCGCTTTCTGCCTGTGACATAGATGCGGTACTGGCGGAGGTGGGAAAATGCTGAACGGAAAGACAGCTGTAATTACCGGCGGGTCACGCGGTATCGGAAAGGCGATATCTTTTAAGCTCGCCTCGCTCGGAGCGGATATTGCCGTGATCTGCTCGTCGAGCGTTGCCGCTGCCGAGGCGGTCTGCGCGCAGTGTACAGAAAAATACGGCGTAAAGGCGCGCGCATATGTATGCGATGTTTCTTCTTTCAACGCTGCAAAAGCGACCGTGGCACAGATCAAAGCTGATTTCGGGACGGTTCACATCCTTGTCAATAATGCCGGAATCACAAGAGACGGTCTTGTTGCAATGATGAAAGAAGAGGATTATGACGCGGTGCTCAATACGAATCTGAAGGGTGCGTTCAATATGATAAGGCACTGCGCCGGCATGTTTATACGGAATAAAGAGGGCTGTATTATCAATATAACATCTGTTTCCGGAATGATGGGAAATGCAGGTCAGGTAAATTATTCGGCGTCTAAGGCAGGACTTATAGGCCTTACCAAATCGGTGGCAAAGGAGCTGGCTCCCAAGGGCGTGCGTTGCAATGCGGTGGCACCCGGCTTCATAAAGACAGATATGACTGAATCACAATCCGACAGCCCGCTTCTGGCAGCCATACCGCTCGGCAGAATGGGAGATGTCGAAGAGGTTGCACAGGCAGTCGCATATCTCGCAGAGGCGTCCTACGTCACAGGAGAAGTGCTGCGTGTGGACGGCGGAATCGCAATGTAAGGAGATTGGTTTATGAATAACGTATACAGAAGAGTTGTTGTTACAGGTATGGGTGCGGTAACCCCTGTTGGAAACAGCGTAAAGGAAAGCTGGAGCAGCCTTGTGGAAGGCAAGAACGGAATAGGCCCTATAACCCTTTTTGATACAGAGGCGTTTAAGGCAAAGCTCGGCGCGCAGGTAAAGGACTTTGATCCCCTTGAGTATATGGAAAGGCAGGATATGCTCCGCAGCGACAGATATACCCATTTTGCTGTAGCAACTGCAAGTCAGGCTGTGACCGACAGCGGTATAGAGGGCAAGGTCGCACCTGAAAAATTTGCCGTTTATTTTGGTACGGGAATCGGCGGGATAGGAACTTTTGAAACAGAGCACAGTAAGCTTCTTGAAAAGGGTCCGAGACGCGTGTCGCCTCTTTTTGTCCCTATGATGATCGCAAACATGGCTGCCGGAACTATAGCGATAAGGTATAACTGCAAGGGCGCTGCAATGCCTTCTGTTACTGCATGCGCCTCTGGCTCCAACGCCATAGGAGAGGCGCTCAGGGCAATACGGCACGGCTATGCGGACGCTGTGATAGCAGGCGGGGCGGAGGCTGCAATATCACCCTCAGCTGTCGCTGGATTTGTAAACATGCAGGCACTGAGCGTATCGACTGATCCTGATGCCGCTTCGCTTCCTTTTGACAAACGGCGCGGCGGTTTTGTGATAGGAGAAGGCTCTGCCGCTTTTATTCTTGAGGAATACGAGCATGCCGTCTCACGAGGTGCGCATATATATGCCGAAGTCTGCGGCTATGGCTCTACATGTGACGCTTATCATATTACAGCGCCTCATCCGGAGGCTGAAGGCGGAGCAAGAGCAATGATCGAAGCCATGGAGGAAGCCGGATATACTGAAAGTGACAGAGTATATGTAAATGCACACGGTACCGGAACACCCATGAACGATACGACTGAGACAGTCGCAATAAAGAAGGCTCTCGGAGAGGAAGCGGCGAGAAGGGCTTACATAAGCTCAACCAAATCAATGACAGGGCATATGCTCGGAGCTGCCGGCGCAGTAGAGGCAATGGCGTGCGTAATGGCTCTTAACGAAGGCGTTCTGCCTCCTACGATAAATCTTATTGAGCCTGATGAGAAGTGCGATCTGAACTATCTGCCCGGAAAGGCTTTGAGAGCGGATATAGATCTGGCTCTTTCCAATTCGCTCGGCTTCGGAGGACATAACGCTTGTCTCGCTTTCAGAAAGGTAGTGTCATAAAATGATCGATCCGAATGAAATACGCGCATACGCATCTTTGATGAAGGAGCTTGATATTACTAAGCTCGAAGTGAGTGAAAGCGAAAATGGAAGTACACTCAGGATAGAGCGTGCGTCCGTCTCCGCTCAGCTCATACAGACCCCCGTTCAGAACGCCGTCGCGGCAGATTCGGCTTCAGATTCGCATGTGCAGAATGTCGCCGGAGATTATACAAGCGTCAGATCACCCATCGTCGGCGTGTTTTATGCGTCGCCTGCTGAGAATGCCGATCCGTTTGTAGCTCTCGGAGACCGGGTGGAAAAGGGTGACGTGCTCTGCATCGTTGAGGCAATGAAGCTTATGAACGAGATATGCGCGGAGGAGTCCGGGGTTATTGAAAAGATATGCGTCACAAACGGTCAGGTCGTCGAGTACGGAACAGAACTGTTCAGAATAGGAAGGAACTGATGAACAGAGAAGAGATAATGAAGATACTTCCTCACAGGGACAATATGCTCCTTCTGGATGAGGTTACGGAGGAAGGCGGAGTGGCGCACGGAAAATATACGGTGCGTCCTGACGATTTTTTTCTCAAGGGTCATTTTCCGAACAACCCGATAGTTCCCGGAGTCATACTCTGCGAGATACTTGCGCAGACCGCGTGCATACTGCTTGACGGCGTTGTCAAGCAAGGGGATATCCCTGTATATACAGGTCTTGATAAAGTGAGGTTCCGTCATCCGGTACGTCCCGGAGAACTGATAGAAACAAAATGCAGTATAAAGAGAGCAAAGCACCCGTTCTATTTTGCCGAGGGAACGGTGGAGGTCGGCGGTACTCTTTGTGCAAGCGCTGAATTCTCTTTTGCTGTTACGGGAGCATGATATGTTTTCAAAAATTCTCGTTGCAAACCGCGGAGAAATAGCTGTCCGCATAATACGCGCCTGCAAGGAAATGGGAATAGCGACTGTCGCTGTGTATTCTGAGGCTGACAGAAATGCTCTTCATGTTGCTCTTGCTGACGAAAGCTATTGTATAGGCGCGCCTGAAGCAGCGGAAAGTTATCTCAATGAAAAACAGATAATAAGTGCCGCTATGATGGCAGGGGCGCAGGCAATACATCCGGGATACGGATTTCTGTCGGAGAACGCTCATTTTGCCAGGCTTTGCCGTAAAAATGGTATAGTTTTCATAGGACCTGATCCGGACAGCATGGAGCGTCTCAGCGATAAGGCGATATTAAAGGAGCTTATTTCACAAACCGGTCTTTCGGTCATACCTGGTACAAAAGCCGTTTCTTCTGTGGAGGATGCCAAAAGACTTGCAGAAGAACTCGGATTTCCTGTAATGCTCAAGGCGTGCGCGGGGGGCGGCGGTCGGGGCATAAGGCTTATACGTTCCGCCGATGACCTTGACGAGGCTTACTACAGCGCTGTCAGCGAGGCTGCTGCCGCTTTTTCGGACGGCTCGGTCTATCTTGAAAAGTATGTTTTCCCGGCACGTCATGTAGAGCTTCAGATAATGGCTGACGAAGCAGGAAATGCCGTATGTCTGGGAGAGCGCGACTGCTCCCTTCAAAGGCGCAATCAAAAGCTCATTGAGGAAACCCCATCTCCTGCCGTCAGCCGCGAGCAGAGGGATAAGATAATAGCTCTTGCGGTCGATGCCGTAAAAAAAATAGGATACACAGGTGTCGGAACAATGGAGTTTTTGCTTGATGCCGACGGCAATTTCTGGTTTATGGAGATGAATGTCAGGCTTCAGGTAGAGCATCCAGTAACCGAAATGCTTACCGGTATCGACCTTGTAAAATGGCAGATAAGAATCGCTGCCGGAGTAAAAATAAATTTTGAGCAGAAGGATATACGCATGAGAGGCTCGGCGATAGAGTGCCGTATAAACGCTCAAAGCTGCGGAGAACTCGACATGCTGCATGTCCCCGGGGGACCTTTTGTAAGGTTTGACACCTATCTTATAAAGGGGACAAAGGTAACTCCGTATTATGACTCTCTCGTCGGCAAGGTCATAGTACACGCAGCTACTCGTGAGGAAGCGCTCAGGAAAATGCGTGCCGCTCTTTGCGAACTCGTGATAGAAGGTATACCGACAAATATTGAAGAGCAGCTCAGATTTGTAGAAGATGAGCGCTTCATATCCGGAAATTACGATTTGACATTTATGGGTAACAGGTGAAGATATGCCACTTTTGAATTTTCTTAAACCGAAAAATGAACTTGAAACCGGAGGGCGTTCGCAGGCTCCCGTTCAACAGGACGCCGGAGAACCGGAAAAGAAATGTCCGAACTGCCACAAGGACATACCGATAAGCAAGTTGTGGGCAGACGACCTTGTTTGCGCATGCGGATATCACTTCAGGATGAAGGCACGTCACCGTATACACTTAATTACGGATAAGGACTCATTCTGTGAGATGTACTCAGAATTGCGTTCAGGCAATCCTCTTGATTTTCCGGGTTACATGGAAAAGCTCGAGACCGTACAGGTTTCGAGTGGAGAAAACGAGGCAGTCGTTTGCGGGACAGCCGAAATAGGCGGGCAGAAGTGCTGTATATTCGTCATGGATTCGTATTTCATGATGGGCAGTATGGGTAGTGTCGTAGGGGAGCGCATAACGTCCCTGTTTGAGTATGCCGCCGAGAACCGGCTTCCGGTTGTGGGATTTACCGTATCAGGAGGCGCAAGAATGCAGGAGGGACTTTTGTCTCTAATGCAGATGGCCAAAACGAGCGCTGCGGTAAAGCGCCACAGCGATGCCGGACTTCTTTATGTGGCTGTGCTTACCGATCCTACCACAGGAGGAGTTACAGCGAGCTTTGCTATGGAGGCAGATATAATTCTTGCAGAACCCGGAGCTACTGTCGGCTTTGCCGGCGCACGTGTGATTGAACAGACGACCAAAAAGACGCTTCCGAAAGGATTTCAGACCTCGGAATTTGTTCAGGAGCACGGATTTATAGACCGGATAGTGAAAAGGTCGGATCAGAAAAAACTGATAACCGATCTTTTGAAAATTCACAACGGAGGGTAATGCGGTGTCGGAAAAGGCTTATGAAAGGGTAAAGCTTGCCCGGGATAATCAGAGACCCACAGGAGTGGATTATATAAGAAATATATTCAGGAGTTTTATTGAGCTCCACGGTGACCGCCGCTACGGAGACGATACGGCAATTGTTGGCGGCATCGGAAGACTTAATGATATTCCGGTTACTGTTATAGCAATAGAAAAAGGGCATACCGCAAAGGAACGTTCCGCGCGAAATTTCGGCGCTCCTCATCCTGAGGGATACAGAAAGGCTCTCAGGCTCATGAAGCAGGCGGAAAAATTCGGAAGACCAATCATATGCTTTATAGACACATCCGGTGCATACTGCGGTGTGGGAGCTGAGGAAAGAGGACAGGGTCAGGCAATCGCAGAAAATCTGCTTGAAATGTCAACGCTCTGTGTTCCGATAATTTCTTTGCTTGTCGGGGAAGGCGGAAGCGGCGGAGCGCTCGCACTCGCAGTTGCCGACCGGGTATGGATGATGCAGAATTCGGTTTATTCCGTAATCTCTCCGGAGGGCTGTGCAAGCATACTCTGGAAGGACTCCGAGCTTGCGGAAAAGGCCGCCGCGAGTCTCAAGCTGACCGCCGAAGATGCAAAGACGCTCGGTGTAGTTGAGAGAATACTTTCTGAGAAGGACATGGGTACCAAGGCATTTTATGAGCGGATAAGAGCTATGCTCTGTGAAGAGCTTGAGGAACTCTCAAAAGATCCTGAGCTTGTCGGAAAACGCTATGATCGCTTCAGAAGAATCGGGACAAAGGTGGAGGCATGAGTATATACCATAACTATTGTAAAGAGACATTCAATGAAAACGGGGCACTTACCCATATAGAGCTTGTGTACCCTGACAATTTTAACTTCGGGTATGATGTTGTCGATAAAATAGCAGATGAAGAACCCGACAAGACAGCTCTCGTCTGGTGCAATACAGAGGGCGAAGAACATATTTTTTCGTTTTCCGATATAAAGAGACTGAGCAATAAAACCGCCAATGTCTTCAAGAATGCGGGAATAAAAAGGGCTGACAGGGTAATGGTCGTGCTCAAGCGTCACTATGAATACTGGATGGTCGCAGTAGCTCTTCATAAGCTCGGAGCCGTAATGATACCGGCTACACATATGCTTACTGTAAATGATTTTGTGTACCGGCTCAAGTCTGCAAATGTTGACGCGGTGGTCTGTACTCCGCAGAATGATGTGCCTGATAAGATCCTCTCTGCAGCAGCTCAGGCAAAAGTCTCTTTTAAGGCGTTTTGCGTTCAGAAGAATGTTGAAGGATTTGAAAATCTCACAGAGGCTGTGAAATCCGCAAGCGATGTGTTTGCGCGCGAGCAGACCTCGGTAGACGACCATATGCTTTTGTACTTCACATCCGGTACGACAGGATATCCGAAGGGCGTCATACATGATTTTTCCTATCCGCTGGCGCATATTGTAACTGCAAAGTACTGGCAGCAGGCAGAAGAGGGCGGTCTGCATTTTACAGTTGCCGAAACAGGCTGGGCAAAGGCATCATGGGGAAAGATATACGGTCAGTGGTTGATAGGCTCAGCTGTAATGGTTTATGACTTCGACAACTTTGACCCGAAACAGCTGACTGCAGTAATAAATAAATACGGGGTCACCTCATTTTGCGCGCCTCCTACCGTTTACCGCTATCTTGTGAGAAAAGGTATTCCGTATATGCCTAACCTCAGGCACGCTTCTACGGCAGGCGAGGTGCTTGCCCCCGAAGTCTTCAGGAAGTTTACCGAACGAACAGGCATACCCCTCTGTGAAGGATACGGTCAGACCGAGACGACCCTTCTTATGGCAAACTTCAAGGGTATGCAGCCGACCGAGGGCTCTATGGGTACGATATCTCCGCTCTATGATATAGAGCTGAGGCTCAAAAACGGCGACCCGGCTCCTGTAGGTACTATAGGTGAGGTTGTTATAGTGCCTCGCGATACAGACAGACAGGTGGGAATTTTCTGCGGCTACCTTGATAACGAAAAGCAGTATCGTCATGTGTGGCGCGGCGGTGTTTATCACACCGGTGATGCCGCTTACGTGGATGAAAACGGGCTTTACTGGTTTCACGGCCGTTTTGACGATATAATAAAAACAGGCGGGTACAGAATCGGACCGTCTGAGGTAGAGAATGTTCTCATGGAGCACCCGGCAGTCGAGGAGTGCAGTATTGTTGGCGTCCCAGACCCTTTGAGAGGTCAGGCGATAAAGGCAGTGATAACCCTTTGCAACGGATATATCGGGAGCAGAGAGCTTGAAAAAGAAATAAAGGATTTCTGCAATGACAAGCTTGCCGAATACAAGTGGATACGTATAGTTGAATTTGTAGATAAAATGCCTAAAACAATAAGCGGCAAAATAAGAAAGACAGAGCTCAGGAACAAATAAAAGGGCAGTTTGTCTTTTTATATGAAAAATCTATATTATAAAAACAGAAAAGAACAGACGGATCTGTATCTTTTCTGTTTTTTCGTATATATTGCATCCTTTTTCTTATTTTTATTTGGTGTAAAATCAATCGGCTTTTATTTCTGCTTTTTAAAAAAGCGCTTGTTTTTTCCGGTGTTAAATAAAAAAGTTGTAAATAATAAAAATCTGTGTTATAATGTTGTCGCCTCAACAATTTGCAATTTGCGCAGCACAATGAAATGCGGATGGAGGGCAAAGGGCTATGGAAAAAAGATTTGACACATTCAGCATGCTTGTCTCCGGAATAAATAAAAGCATGAAAAAGATAAAAACCACGGAAATGGCAAAATTCGGCCTGAAAAGCACGCATGTTTTCTGTATATATCATTTGTATAAGGAAAATGCGCTTACAGCTGGAGAGCTGTGCGGCATGTGCCGTGAAGACAAGGCGGGAATATCAAGGGCAATAGAACAGCTTGAGAAAAAAGGATGCGTTACAAGCGCGGAAAACGGCGGCAAAAAATACCGGACTCCGTTTATGCTTACCGAAAAGGGAAGGCAGATAGCAAAGCAGATTGCGGAAAAAGCAGATGAGCTTATCGAGATCGCCGGAAGGGGTCTTCAGGAAAGCGAAATAAGGATTTTTTACAGTTGCCTCGAAAAGATAAATGAAAATCTGCAAGATATATGCGACGGATACGAAAAAGCGCATACCGCCGGCAAAAAGGAGTGACAACAAAATGGCATATCCTGAAAAAAGCATGCTCAGGTATGCGCACGGGTATCATTTGTACAGACTTGAAGCTCCGTTCTGTCTTGTTGAAGCAGGCGAGAGTCTGTGCGATATCACCGGTTTTTCACTTGATGAGCTTGTCAGCGCCGAACGCGATATGTATGCAGAACACATTCACCCGTCGGATAAGAAAAAGTACGTTGATTTTCTCGCAAAGCTGTCACAAAAAGAACAGTCGCGCAGTCAGGAGTACAGATTTATCTGCAAGAATGGTACTGTAAAATATATAATGGATACCGCCGTTTCCTTTGTAAATGAGGACGGCTTAGTATACTGCGTATCGGTGCTTTCCGATATAACCGGAATCAAAAACGAAAATTACGAGTTGAGATATCTAAATGATACCGCCCCGTGCGGATTTCTGAAGTACACATGCGAAAAAACTCCTAAAATAACATATATAAATGAAAAAATGCTTGAGATTCTCCGCTTCCCGGAGCCGAAGGAAGGAGAAATAGACTATCGAGAGCTCTACGGTGACAATATTTATCTTATGATACCGATTGAAGAGCGGAGAAAGTTTGCTCACTTTCTTGAGCAGGTGTCGGTGTGCGATTCAGCCGTGTCAGGAGAGATACCTGTAATAAGGTGTGACGGAACCAAGGGTGTCCTTTACGGCTGGGTGAGCAAAGTCAAGGACGGTCACGGCAATGAAGAATTTCAGAGCATTTGTTTCGACATCACGGAAAAATACCGTTCAAAGATGTGGGGTGAGATAACCCGCTGTACCAGGGCGCTTTCATATGTTTATGACAAAATATTCGAGTTTGATTTTGAAAATATGACTGTGAAATATATTCACGGTGACAGCTCTGATTTTTTCGGAGCGGTACGCAATGTCCCGATGCAGATAGAACAGGCAACTCTACAGTGGATACAGAATACGGTCGCAGACGAAGACGCGGCAGAAGTGGAAAAATTTTTCCGTCCGTTTTTTTCAGGCAGTATGCCGGAGCAGGGCAGAACACGTGATATACGCTTCAGATCTGTTTCATCCTCAAAAGAGGTGTATGAAAATACTGGCGTATTCATACCTATAGGCAACTCTGTATGTCTGTTTTGCTGCAAGACAGAGAAGGCGGAGAATGATGCCACTCTTCTGCGGGACGAAAATTTGTCGCTCAAAAGTATGAATGAGAACATGCACAAGCTTGTCATGAGCTTTACCGACGGGATAGTCGCATTTGAAATAAAAGGCGACACGGTAAGACCTCTGTATGTAAGCGACAATGTATGCGGATTTTTCGGATACACAAGAGAGCAGTGGCTTCCTATGGCTCAGAGCGGGGTAAGAATATCTGATTTTGTCGCAAACTCAGGCATACAATACGGAGATGTAGAAAGGCTTCTTGAAAGAAAAGAAGCGGAGTTTGAGTATACCGACAGCGTTACGGGTATAAAAAAGAAAATCAATGCCGTTTGCTCCTGTTCGGGAAATGGTACAGATGCTCCGGTGTATATAATACTTCACGATCCGGGCTCTGACAGACACGCCGAGGTGCTGGACGTCAGAAAAGTCGTCATAAGGACGTTTGGCTATTTTGACGTCTTTGTTGACGGACATCCGATAGCATTCAGAAACAAAAAGTCAAAGGAGCTTCTTGCTCTTCTTGTTGACAGACGCGGCGGATTTGTTTCGTCTGAGGAAGCTATAGGTTTTCTCTGGGAGGACGAGCCTGTAAATGCAGTGACGTTGTCGCGATACAGAAAGGTGGCTTTGCGCCTTAAAAATATACTTGAGGAATACGGAATAACCGATATAGTCGAGTCTGTGGACGGAAAACGCCGAATTGTCACAGACCGCGTAAGCTGTGACCTTTATGATTATATGACGGGAGCAGCAGAGTTTTCGTCGCTTTTCAAAGGGAGCTACCTATCAAATTACAGCTGGGCTGAAACTACTCTCGGAGAACTTGCAGGGCGCTGATAGGATTATGAGTGCTTATATTTACAGACGTGTATTCCAAAGGATCGGTTTACAGGAGTTTATTTCAAAGGATGTGCCCATATATGAAAACCGGTCATGCACCCTGATGCATGGCCGGTTTAATGTTTATGCATGTCTGAATAAGGCGATAAAAAATCGAAATGAAAAACAGAATGAAAGCACGACAGGCAGAACCTGAAAGACCCAGGGCACAATTCGCATTCCGGAGATAGCGTATTTTCTAAAACGAACCGCTTTCCGCCGGCGGAAAACATGAAGTGTGCAGTCCGGCGCTGTATGGTTTGCAAAGGAATTTACAGACTGTTCTTAAGTATTTCGGTTATTTCGTCCTCTGTGAGAGTCTTATATCCTCCGGTCATGATAAGAGTGCTTTTGGTGATTCCTTCGATCATTTCAGGAGTGACGCCAAGGGCTGATATATTCATTACAAGTCCTATATCCCGCATCCATTTTTCCATTGCCTCAAGTCCTTCAAGGGCTATTTTCTCATCACTCTTTCCTTCTTCAGAAATTCCCCAGACGTTTACCGCATAGCGCCTGAATTTCTTGAGTCCGTAGGGAAGTATGTGTTTATAATACGGAAGAGATACTGCCGCAAGAGTCATTCCGTGTGTGGCATCTGTATGCGCCGCCACTGCCTGACCGAGCATGTGGACCTCCCAGTCGGTCGTTTTTCCCTTGGCTATGAGAGTATTAAGCGCCCATGTAGCTGTCCACATTATGTTGCTGCGCGCCTCGTAATCCGAAGGATCTTTTACTGCAATACCTGCACTGTGTATCAGCGAGCGCAAAAGCCCCTCTGATATATAATCTGAAGTGTTGTCGTCATCGCCAGAAAAATACTGCTCAAGTATATGAGACATAATATCATATATTCCGGATATCATCTGATATTTTGGAATGGTGAATGTGAATTCAGGGTCGAGTATTGAAAATTTCGGAAAGACCTCTTCTCCGAAGACATGTCCTATCTTCAGCTTTTGCTCATGATTTGTTATAACCGACCCGCCGTTCATCTCACTTCCTGTCCCAACCATGGTCAGGATGCATCCGACAGGTATTATTTTGCAGTCCGGCTCCTCAAAGCGTATGAAATACTTTTCCCAGGGGTCTTCACTGCAATTAACAGAAACCGAAACTGCCTTTGCATAGTCGCACACCGAGCCTCCGCCTACTGCCAAAATAAGGTCGGCATTTGAATTTCGAGCCCTTTCGATTCCTTCTGCCAGTTTGTTTACGGTGGGATTCGGCATAACGCCCGCATCCTCGGTCACATTTTTTCCACACTCTGAAAGAATTTTAACGACCCTGTCATAGATACCGTTTTTCTTTATCGACCCTCCGCCGTATACCAAAAGCACGTTTTTTCCGTATCCGGAAAGTTCTTTTGACAAATTGTCAAGGGCGTTCCTTCCGAAATATAGCTTTGTGGGATTGCAGTATTCAAAATTTCCGTTCATATTGTTTCTCCTTGAAAATATTTTTATAATTGTACAGAAAATGTTACAAAAAACGTATGAAAACTCTTTTTTATCTTCCCTTATCTTTAATGCTCCGGTTTATATGGGGTGAATCAGGTGATTGAACGCAGTGTCTGCCGTCTTTCAGAAGCTGAGACGGATTGAAGCCGAATTCATCCCTGAAATTGCGCAGAAATGTGGAATAATTGTCATATCCAAGGAGCTCAGAGACCCGCACGGCAGGTACGCCACTTAAGAGCTGCGCTCTTGCGGCATGCATTTTCTTTATCCTGACATATTGCATTATGCCTGTATTCATGGTGTCTGAAAATACATGGCTGAGGTAAGATTTAGAGAGAAAAAGCTCAGAGGCTATGAATTCAAGGTCGAGGGGCTTGTCGAGATTCGAACAGATAAAATCAATGGCACGACCTACAGAATCGGGAAGACCGGCGCCCTCTGAGCCCTCAAGCGCTCCGTCGGTCGTCACAAGTACCAGTATCTCTGACAGAAAGGATGAAAAGAGAGTTTCAAGCTTGTCTTTTCCGAATCTTTCGGTATACTCATAAAATTTCATGAAAAGTGACCAAGTTGCGCTGTCAGCGTGCTTGTGAAAAAAATTGCTTATGGTAACCGATGACGGAATGAGCTCCGATGAAAAATTTATGACAAATCTGTCGTAGCCGCCCTGAGGAGGCGTTTGGAGAACATGGTATATCCCAGGCGGAATGAGAAACAATGCACCGTCCGTAAATTCAAAGGAGGAATCCTCTATTAAAAAAGTACCGGAGCCCTTTACAACAAACAAAAGCTCATAGTCGGCGTGATGGTGGCTTCCGAAATATCCCTCTGGAAGCGAGGTGTCAACTGAGCGATTGAATTTCGCACAAAAAAAATCGTAATTTATATTTAACGTATTCATGATACAATTATAATTATTTTAAGCATGAATTGCAATGGGTTTGAGCAAATTTTGCTATTGAATTTGATTAAATGCTCTATCATAATGATACGGGGAGTGCTTTTGAATTACAAAAGGTATATATTGACAGGACTCGCTTCGGGGCGTTATTTATTTACTTGTTTACGGCACCCTGTTTTCAGCTGCCTCTTTTTTACCATTTTCATAAAAAGCGCGGACATCTGTTTGACTTGAAAAACGGGAGTTTCATATGGAAAATAAAAAATTCTTCGATGACGATTTGTTTTTGTCTTCGCCAGATTCTTTCAGAATATATGACGCTGTGAAAAATCTGCCCATAATAGATTATCACTGCCACCTTGACCAGAAAATGATAAAAAATGATTCGGAGCTCGGAGATATAGGAGAGCTCTGGCTTAAATCAGATCACTATAAATGGCGCGCCATGCGGCTTTGCGGCGTTGACGAAAAATACATAACGGGCGACGCCTCGTATTTTGAAAAGTTTCTTGAATATGCTTCGATAATGCCAAAGCTGGCAGGAGGACCGCTCTATTACTGGACGCACCTTGAGCTTCGTCAGATTTTCGGTATAAATGAGCCGCTTAACAGCGAAAGCGCGCGCAGAATATATGAAAATGCGAATGAAGTAGCAAAAAAATTGTCGGTTTCAGACCTGTTGAAGCTATACCGCGTTGAATACATAGCTACCACCGACGATCCATGTGACAGCCTTGAAGATCACGGTATTTACGGCGGCGTCCGCGTGGCGCCGACTTTCCGGCCTGACAAGGTTTTTTCGTTTGACAGGGAATATTTGGATAAGCTCGGCAGGGCGGCAGGATGTGAAATAGACAGCTTTGTCTCTCTTTGCAATGCCCTTGAGAGCAGAATAGACTATTTTGTTTCACATGGATGCCGCGTCAGCGATCACGGTTTTGCATTTTTTCCTGATTATTATCCGGATTCCGATGAAGCAGAGGAGCTTTTTTCAAGGCGCGGGAAGCTGAATGCCGGCGAAAGAAGCGCCTTGTTCGGAGCTCTTCTGACGCGTCTTTGCAGGATGTATGCAAAGCGCGGGATGATAATGCAGCTCCACTGTTCCGTTATGCGGAATGTAAATCCTGAAATGTTCGATGTCTGCGGTCCGGATTCGGGATTTGATATAATAGGACCTGTCCAGTCGGTAAGCAGTGTCGTTTCATTTTTTTCTCAGATACCCGACAGAGAACGCCCGGAAACGATAATTTATACACTGAATGACTCAGATCTCAGGATGCTTTCATGTCTGAGCGGAGCATTCAGACATGTTAAAATAGGCGCCGCGTGGTGGTTCAATGATACTGTGGAGGGAATAAGAAAAAATCTGTCAGTGATATCCGAATATTCCTGTCTCGGTACAAATTACGGCATGCTGACTGACAGCCGCTCTTTTTCGTCATATGCGAGATTTGATTTCTTTCGCAGACTTCTTTCGGATTACCTGGGAGGGCTTGTGGACAGAGGAGAGTACGACGCCGCATCGGCAGAGAAGACGGCAATAGACATTTGCTACGGGAATATAAAGGAGGCTCTGGGATTATGAAGATGACATTCAGATGGTACGGAGAAAGCGACAGCATACCTCTGAAATACATTAAGCAGATTCCCAATATGTCAGGGGTTGTTACCGCTGTCTACGATGTTCCTGTCGGAGAAGTGTGGGAATGCCGGAAAATTGAAAGGCTCAAGGGGCTTTGCGAAAGTGCAGGGCTTGAAATGGAAGTCATTGAATCCGTTCCTGTGCATGAAGATATAAAGCTCGGAAAGCCTTCGCGGGACCGCCTGATAGAAAATTACGCCCAGACGATAGAAAACCTTGGTTCTTTCGGAGTCAAGTGCGTCTGCTACAATTTTATGCCTGTATTTGATTGGCTCAGGACAGAATTGCGTCATAAAAACAGCGACGGTTCTACGTGTCTCTGTTACGGACACGAGGAGCTTATGAAGCTTGATATAGACAATCTTCACCTGCCCGGCTGGGATGAAAGCTATTCACCGGGACAGCTCAGCCGTCTACTCGAAGAATATTCTTCAGTATCTCACGATATGCTTTTTGAAAACCTCATCTATTTTCTTGAAGGCATAATGCCGGCGTGCAAAAAAGCGGGTATAAACATGGCAATACATCCAGACGACCCCCCGTGGGATATGTTCGGGCTTCCGAGGATTATAACCGGAGAGCAGAGCTACGACAGGCTTTTTTCAGCGATAGCTGACAGTCATAACGGAATCACATTCTGCACAGGCAGCCTCGGAGCAGGCAGGGAAAACGACCTTACAAATATGGCAAAGAAATACAGTGACAGGATTTTTTTCGCCCATATAAGGCAGCTTAAATACGGAAAGGGACTTGATTTTGCAGAGGCGGGACATCTGACAAAGAACGGGGACCTTGACATAGCCGGTATCGTAAAGGCACTTGTGGAAACCGGATTTGACGGCTATGTACGTCCTGACCACGGCAGGAATATATGGGATGAAGACGGAAAGCCCGGATACGGACTTTATGACAGAGCGCTCGGAGCAACGTATCTGAACGGACTTTTTGAAGCATTTGAACGGGAAAAATGCGGAAAATGACCAAGTCTGACGCGAGTCTGACGCCCTTTGCGGCGCAGAATCTTTTCTCGCTCTCAGAATATATGCTGTACAGCAAAGCAGTTGAAATGTATTTTATCCGGAAAGGAATGATATATAAAGTATGGAGCTACCCTTCAGTGTGGACCTTTCAAACAAAATCTGTGCGGTTACCGGAGGCGGCGGGGTCATATGCTCAGGATTTTCAGAGGCACTTGCAGCGTGCGGTGCAAAGGTCGCCGTCCTCGATATAGATTATGAGTCGGCACTCAAGACGGCCGACAGGATAGGCGATAATGCCATTGCTGTGCGTTGCGATTGTCTTGATAAAGGCAGTCTTGCCGCAGCCCGCAAGGTGATTGAGGAAAGATTCGGGCAGGTGAATTTTCTGATAAACGGAGCCGGAGGTAACAATCCCCGTGCCACATGTGACAACGAGTACATGACTCCGGATACCGAGGGAATTAAAGATTTTTTTGCCCTTGAACAGACAGGGCTGAAATTTGTGTTTGATCTCAATATCACTACCGCTTTTCTTGCATCGCAGGTTTTCGGTGAAGGCATGGTGAAGACGGGAGGAACAATTATAAACATATCAAGTATGAACGCCTACCGTCCGCTTACCAAAATACCCGCATATTCCGCGGCAAAGGCAGGAATTTCAAATTTTACCCAGTGGCTTGCGGTTCATTTCGCGCCGTGCGGGATAAGAGTTAACGCAATAGCTCCAGGTTTTTTTGTGACAAACCAGAACCGGGCGCTCCTGTTTGACAAAGACGGAAATCCGACTCCGCGCACAGAAAAAATACTTGCCGCAACTCCTATGAAAAGATTCGGCGAAGTGTCAGAACTTACCGGCGCCTTGCTTTGGCTTGCCGATGACAATGCGAGCGGATTTGTGACCGGGTCGGTTATAGCGATTGACGGGGGGTTCTCCGCGTATTCAGGCGTATGACGGCTTTCCCGCTACAGCGGAGTGCGCTGCGCTCTGAACAGGGACTGCGGAATTGAAAGTATATACGGAGCAAGGCAGTGCGGATAAAGAATAGCAGCGTGGGTATATAATAAATTGATACGGAGATGTCAGAAATGGAAAAGCGGATACCTGTCGTCGTTATAGAAAAAAAGGACGATACAGTGAAAATACTTTCTTCAATTGAAAAGTACGGTATACATACTGCTGAGATAACATTGAGGACAGAATGCGCCATCGAGGCAATTGAATTGGGGGTAAAAGCTTTTCCTGCCATGACAATTGGCGCAGGAACCGTACTTGACGGTCAGCAGTGCAAAAAGGCCATTGACGCGGGGGCAAGATTCATCGTTTCTCCCGGACTCAGTGAAGAGGTAGCTGTCGTTTGCTCCGAGAATAATATACCGTATTATCCCGGATGCGTCACGCCAACTGAAATTATGCACGCACTTAAGCTCGGTATAACTACGGTGAAGTTTTTTCCGGCGGACATATACGGCGGTCTTGCTGCGCTGAAAGCACTTTCTGCACCATTCCCGATGGTGCGGTTTATACCTACCGGAGGGATAAACAGCGATAATATAGATGAGTTTCTTGCATTTGACCGCGTTGCGGCGGTAGGAGGCAGCTTTTTTGTCAAGGAGGCTCTGAAAAATGAGTAAAGTAGTGACATACGGAGAAATAATGCTACGCCTTTCACCTGAAAATTACCTGAGATTTCTGCAATGTGACAGATACGAGGCATCGTTTGGCGGAGCTGAGGCCAACGTAGCCGTTTCTCTTTCCAATTTTGGTGTTGAATGTCATTTCGTGAGCAAACTACCGGAGCATGAAATAGGTCAGGCAGCGCTCAATGCCCTGCGCAGATACGGGGTAAAGACAGACAGGATAGTAAGGGGCGGAGAAAGAGTAGGCATTTATTTTTGCGAGAAGGGCGCAAGTCAGCGTCCCGGAAAAGTGATATATGACAGGGCATACTCTGCAGTCTCGCAGGCAGCTCCAGATGAATACGACTGGAACGGAATATTCAAGGATGCAGATTGGTTCCATTTTACAGGGATAACTCCGGCGCTTTCGGAGCTTACTGCACAAACATGTCTTGATGCAGTAAGGAAGGCAAAGGAAGCGGGCGTTACAGTGTCATGTGACCTCAATTTCAGAAAAAAGCTCTGGACTCCTGAAAAAGCCGGCAAAATAATGGGAGAAATATGCCGGTATGTTGATTACTGCATTGCAAATGAGGAGGACGCGAAGGATGTTTTCGGTATAGAAGCAGACGGAAGCGATATATACGGCGGAAAGCTTGACAGAAACGGGTATGAGTCGGTGGCTGAAAAGCTCGCGCTGCGGTTCGGATTCAAAGGTGTTGCAATAACGCTCAGAGAAAGCAGATCTGCAAGCGACAACAATTGGTCCGGGATGCTGTACACCGGGAAAAAGGCATATTTCAGCAGAAAATATCCGGTTCACATTGTCGACAGGGTGGGCGGAGGCGACAGCTTCGGAGCAGGTCTTATATACGCTCTGCTCTCAGATTACGATCCCCAGAGTGCAGTGGAGTTTGCCGTTGCTTCGAGCTGCCTCAAGCACAGTATAGAGGGAGACTTCAATTTGGTATCGCTGAAGGAAGTCGCAAATCTTGCCTCAGGAGATTTTTCTGGACGGGTACAGCGCTGAGAAGCGCAGGGAGAAGCAGTGAGGAAAAAAGTTATGTTTTCCTGTATAAAATAAAAGTCAGGATCAGCGGGTCGCCGCCTGCGGTTCTGACTTTTTCATCGCACTCCGCATCCTGGGTATTGCTGCCTCAGTATCAGATTTAAGGCTACAGACATTTTTAGAAAAGCGGAATATAAAATCATATACAAAATTCTATAGAATCAAAAATAGAAAGCAACTCAGGCGTCACTTTTGCAAATGAGTGTCAAGAAAAATTTTTTTTACAGGTTGACTTACAGCAAAAAAGCTGATATAATATACAGCGGTCGGCAGGGAGGCAGTACGGTGCACCGGTTCCGTTATATACAGCTTGCTCTTGCGCATCCGTACGTCTTCTGTCCAGATGTTTTCAAACGGTTGTTATCGGCGTGTGTTGTCAGACATGCATGTCTGAATAAGTTTGTTTTCGGGGTGTGGCTCAGTTGGTAGAGCGCTTGGTTTGGGACCAAGATGCCGCAGGTTCGAATCCTGTCACTCCGACCATATCGAGTGTTCATAACGGATTTGAGTTATGGGCACTCGATTTCTTTATGTTAAAGCAGTTATTTTCGTTCCTTGGTTATGTATCGGAGCAGGTTCGCCTGCTCCTTTTTGTGTTTTTATTTAAGTTTTTCTATTTCTTTTTGTCTTTGCTTCTTCATCTTGCTGTTTTTTCCATTCCTCATACTTCTTAACATTTTCCGGATCGGAATAGAATTTCCTGCATGATTCTATAATTGATTTTGCAAGATAATCGGGTAGTTTCGGTGCTTTGTAGCAATCCATATTGAACGAGCAAATTTCGGTATCGGTGTCAATATCTCTATATACCGCACCATATCCTTGTTTAATCTGTTCCTTTTGGTTTTCCGATAATTTGTCGTAAACTGCTTTCTGTATGGGCGTGAGTTTTTCTTCGTCAAGAGATTTAGCTTGTGACAAATCCGTTTCAAATATGATTAAGATTTGACCTGATGGTTTTCTTGCTTTCATAATGGTTTCCTTTCTTGGCTTTATGCCGACTGTTCGGTTTTTGTTGTAAGGTATTGAACAGCTACGCCCTTTCTGGTCTCTGCGGTATGGTTTCGCTTTCTGTCACCGCCGGAGATTTCCATATATCCCACAAATCTGTAGTAAATCATTATACGCTGTGTCCGATTCTTGCCTGTTCCCTCGGTTTCGTAGACTTCAATTCGTTCTATGAGTTCGTGAAGCAAGGCAGGTGTCAGTTCTTTCATCTCCATAAACTTGCGAACGGCAGAGATAAAATTCTCTTTGTTGCGGTTGTTCTCGGCAAGTTTGCGTAAGCGTTCCTTATCGTCGGCAATTTTGGCTTTCAGCTCCATACGCTCGACCTCGTATTTGTGGGATAACTGCATAAACCACTCGTCGGTAACTTTGCCCTCGGCATTGTCCTCGTAGAGTTTTTCATAAAGACCTGCCACACGCTCATTTCTAACAATCGCCTTTTGCAGTTCGGCTTCAATGATCTTCTTTTCCCTGATTGAGTCGGCATTGGTCTTTTTCTCAAGTGCCTCGGCAAACTCGTCCTCATGCTCATCAAGAAGTGTTGCCATATACTGTAGCTCCATTTTCACCACTTGTGCAATGGCATCCTCCCTGACATAATGGCGGGTTTCGCAGGTGCCACGAGTGTCGGTCTTGTAGTTGGAACAACTGAAATATTGGATGCTATCGTTCTTTGTGTTGGTATGAAACCATAGCTTACTGCCGCAATCGGCACAATAGACAAGGTCACAGAACATACTCTTTTTGTTGCTGTTCTTTGGTGCACGTCGCTTAGTCTTGCCCGTCAGCTTCTGTACTTGCTCAAAGGTCTCTCGGTCAATGATCGGCTCATGTCTGTCCTTGAAAATCGCCCAATTTTCTTCGGGATTGTAAATTCTCGACTTGTTCTTGAATGACTTTGAGTAGGTCTTGAAGTTGATGACATCACCGCAATACTCTTGCTGTGAAAGTATCTTTGCAATGGTCGTCTTGCACCACTTGTATGGATTCGCTTGCGTTTTTTTACCACCTCGGTCAAGACCTTTGGACTGCCAATATGCCATAGGCACAAGCACTTGTCGCTCCTGCAATATTCTTGCAATCGTTTCATTGCCCTTGCCTTCGATACACATAGCGAATACCTCTTTCACGATCTGTGCCGCTTCGGGATCGATTATCCAAACCTTCTTGTTCTCCGGGCTTTTCATATACCCATATGGCGGCTGGGAAAGCGGTTCGCCGGCATTTCCACGCAAGCGGTGCGAACTTCTGACCTTTCGGCTAATGTCTCTCGCATACATTTCGTTCATTACATTCCGAAACGGTGCAAGCTCATTCTCTCCGTCGTCACTATCCACACAATCATTGATTGCTATAAAACGGATATTGTGGTCGGGAAAAAATGTGTCTGTGTAGTAACCGACTTGGAGATAATCTCTGCCGAGACGTGACATATCCTTTACGATGATCGCAGAGACATATCCCATTTCCATATCCTCAAGTAGTTTCTGAAAGCCGGGGCGGTTGAATAATGAGGTGTGATAGCGATAGCGGCAAAAAGCTAATAAAATCAATGGTTTTGCGGACAGCGG
>CALXXF010000026.1 GCA_944392615.1 uncultured Clostridia bacterium | reverse complement strand
ATTACACAAAATCGACAAAATTGCATAGCAAAAGGCTGAGCCTCAGCTTAATTAAAAGCTTTTGACTCAGCCCCTCTGGCATATGACGGTTTGGCATATGACAGTTTGGCATATGACAGTTTGGCATATGGCGGTTTGGCATATGACGGTTTGGCATATGACGGTTGGGAAAATCAGCCAGCATACGAATCGTCAGAAACCGATGTGAAAAGTGAAATCAGAGTCATTGCGTAATCGTCTTCGCTGATTTCCTGAAGCAACTCGCTGATAAATTCACTATCAAAGCTTTCTACAGGTGTTGTTTCTGAAGGAGCCGCCGGTACTTTTGCGGAGGAATCAAATTTAATCGATATATCAACCTCGTCAACAGAAACCGACACAGAGGATGAATCCACTGATGCAGACAACTTGTTTATGCTTATCTCTGCTGTGCCGTCCTTGGTATTGTAGTCATACGACCCGGATACGCCGAGCGACACAATGTCAGGAAAGTTGAACGATGCGGAATATGTCTTGCTGCTTTCGTCAATCGATATTTCAAATACCTCTGCAGACTCTTCCATGTATGTAAAAGAGAGCTTTCCTGTGTACTTTTTACTTTCCTTCTCGACCTTGTATTCTACTGAAATATTTTCGGTCTCTCCGTCTGACGTGACGGTGAGGTCGGCAGATATGCTTCCGTTTTCATCAAAACTCAAAGAGAGAGCGGCGGGACCGAAGTCGTTGGAGGAAACGGTTACCGACATGGAGGAAAGTCTTCCGCTTTTTATCAAAGCTTCCATTTTCCCGGTTGCGCCTGATTCAGTTACACTCTGCTTGATATCGTTCAGTTCTTCTTCAGAAAAAATTTCGCTGAAATCCACGCTTTCTCCTGAAGAGGAGGCAAAGCTGTTTATAAGCGACTCAAGCTCTGTGTCGTTCTTTATTGTGTTGAAAAGGTCTGCTACGAAGAGAGCAAGATTTTCAGTTGTCATTTCAAATGTGACAGTGACGTCTTTGCCTTCAGCCACTCTTTCTGCAGTGGCGTATTTCTTTGCAAGGTCTGCTATGGTCTTGGAATATCTTTCAACAAATGCATTCAGATCGGAGCCTGCGGATAAGCCTGAGACAAAGGCGGAAAGGGGATCGTTTAAGTCAGAGGTGCCGGCTTGCTCTTTGAAATCGAGGGAATACGCTTTGTCAAGCGCGGATGAAGACAAGTACAGTTTGGAGGCAGTGGCGTCGAGGAGCATTGAGGCTGTAAGCGATGCGTTTTCACCGTTTGAGAGAGCGACCTCTATCTGTCTGCGGTTCAGTGTATACACGTCTTTTGAGTCGTTGTAGATCTTGAACTTTACATCAGAAATCGGAAATTCAGCAGGGAATATTTCAAGTTCGCTGAGAAAACCGAGGCCTGCCGATACTTCAATCGAACCATTTACCGTAGATTGCTGGATTATGTCGAAAAAATCCCCGTTTTCCGACGATGAAAAGGTGTTGTTAATGGCGTCTTCAAGATTGTCGTACGGGTCCTTGCTGCCTTCACACGAACTCAGCAAGAAAAAGGACGCAAGTATTGCCAGAAGGGAAAAAATGCAAACTGTTATTTTTTTTGTTCTCATGTCATGACCAGCCTTTCTTGATTCAAATGTCATAGTTGATTATTGAGCAGAGCTTAAATGTATCTTAAATATTTGCACATAAGATTATATCATTAAGCTTCGTGATTGTCAATATACAATTAATTCAAACAAATAATAAACAGATTTTATTATAAAAGTTGATATTGAACAATACATCTCTGAAGGAATACTTTATTTGTGTTTACGCATATTGCCGGCATGCATTACCTGAGAATTTCATGCCGAAAATACAAATCAACAAATATTTGCACCGCAAATATTTGCACCGTTGTCCGCACTATCACCAATCACGGGTATTCGCTGTATATTGTTAACGGTAATATTTTGCCGGCTCTGACGCGGCGGTTAACCGGAACCTGGTATTTTTTCTTTTTTTTCATGCGGAAAAAATATCATGTTTAGAAACCCCGTGTGAATGGTAAAAATAATACCGGAATAAAAAAACGGGGATGGCAAACGAAGCCGCCGCTCGGACGCGTGAAGAGACTCGCCTTGAGTCCGAAGAGCAAGCACGCCCGAGTGCGAACCATGACAAGGCAGGCGCGCTTTCCCCGGAGAGGATCGATACTGAAAATGACTGTTAAACGCGGTGATATTTTTTATGCGGATCTCAGTCCGGTCATTGGATCGGAGCAGGGAGGCCTGCGTCCTGTTCTGATTGTTCAGAACGACGTTGGAAACAAGTACAGCCCTACGGTTATCGCAGCGGCAATAACCAGCAGACTTGGGAAAAACAGGCTTCCGACTCATATTGATATAACAAGGAGCGACACCGCAGGTGCCGATGTATTCGGACTTGCAAAGGACTCTGTCATACTTCTTGAGCAGATAAGGACTCTTGACAAAAGAAGACTGAAGGAAAAAATGGGGCACCTTGACGACAGACTCATGAAACAGGTCAACGATGCTATAACAGTATCCTTCGGCCTTGCAGAAAATGTTCTCTCCGCCTATCCCGTTCAGACGGCAAGAACGCCGTCCTCGGGCGAGACTGATTTATTGCGCAGAAGAACGGTGTATCAGTCTGATAAAACCGGAATTGCCGCTTCAGCGGAATATGGGCTTTCCTCCGGCTCTGCCTTTTCTTCCGGGCAAGAGGAAGTGACAAGCGCATTTGCAGCTTCCTCCGGAGGCATCATCAGAAATACCTCAGGTGACGTCGAACGAAGTGACGGAAAGGGTCCTTCAGACCCCGGCGCAGACATTGGTACAGACAAGGGTGCGATAAGCGCCGATGTAAAGGACGTCAAAAAGGCAGTTTCCGTCTGATAAGGATTTGATTCAATACAGGACCGGTACATAGCGTCTGTCAACAGTATCAAAGTCGCGTGTACCGGACCTGCATGTATTGCCGTATGTCACAAATATTCATATCCTGTAGCAAAATATTATGAAAAAGTCTTGATTTAACGGCAATCTCACGTTATAATATGGACAAAGGACAAAGAAAAAACATTATGGGAGATTACTGTTATGGCACTTGTAACGACAAAGGAAATGTTTAAGAAGGCTTACGACGGAGGCTATGCCATCGGAGCGTTCAACATCAACAACATGGAGATAATCCAGGCGATCACCGAAGCGTGCGAGGAGCTCCGCTCCCCCGTTATTCTTCAGGTCTCCGCCGGTGCACGCAAATATGCAAAGCATGAGTATCTCATGGCGCTTGCCCAGGCTGCTGTGAAAGATACCGGAATAGACCTTGCGCTTCACCTTGACCACGGTGCAGATTTTGAAATATGCAAGTCCTGCATTGACGGCGGTTTCACGTCTGTCATGATAGACGGCTCAAAATATCCCTTTGAAGAAAATATAGCCCTCACCAAGAAGGTAGTTGAGTATGCACACGCACACGGTGTTGTCGTAGAGGGTGAGCTCGGCAAGCTCGCGGGAGTAGAGGACGACGTAAAGGTCAGCTCTGACGACGCAATGTATACAAATCCCGACGAGGTCGAGGAATTTGTTTCAAAGACCGGCGTTGACTCACTCGCCATAGCTATAGGCACGTCTCACGGCGCGTACAAGTTCAAGGGCGAACCCAAGCTCCGCTTTGACATACTTGAAGAGATATCAAGAAGACTTCCCTATTTCCCGATCGTTCTTCACGGCGCCTCCTCCGTTATACCGGAGCTCGTGGAAGAAATAAACAGCTGCGGCGGAAACCTCTCCGGCGCAAAGGGAGTCCCTGAAGAGCTCCTCCGCAAGGCTGCGACAAGCGCTGTATGCAAGATAAATATTGATTCCGACATACGTCTTGCAATGACAGCCGGAATTCGCAGAGTGCTCAAGGCTCAGCCCGAAGTCTTTGACCCCAGGACATACCTTACGGTTGCCCGTGACGAGGTCAGAAAAATGGTAAAGCACAAGATAAAGAATGTGCTCGGCTCGGAAAATAAGCTCTGATATTTGGGCGGCGCTCTTTGCACAGAGCAGTATCGCCCGGCTTACCCCGTTTGCGGTCTACAAAGGCGGGCCTCCGTTTCCATCGCACAGGCGGTGGGGAGGCTCGCCTTTTGCATAAAGTCGGCGGAATGTTTTCGATTCCACCGCTCTTTGATTACGCCGAAACACTTTTTCAGAAAAAGTTTCAGAAAACTTCTTTTGGAAACATGCTGAAAATATGTCTAAAAAGCTTTTATGGGGCAGAGCATGTCAGGAAAAACAGCTGTCATAAATGCGGCGGAAGTCTGGATGCAGTAATGTGTTGATCGTGAAACATGATGTTGAGCAATGCCGCGTCGGCATGGAGTGAGTGACTTTTCCCTGTTTTACCGTGTTATGTGAAGAAAGGCGTATGACAAATGAACGAAAACTATAAATTCAGTATTTCCTGTAAGGTAAATTCGCATGATACAGACAGTGCCGGCAATGTCCGCCCGTCGGTCATGATGAGATACATACACGAGGCGGCAAATCTCCAGTTTGAAAGCGGTCATCCCACTCTTGATGAACTGAGATACAATCAGCATATGGTGTTCATACTCAGTAAAGTGTCTATGCATATATACAGGCCGCTTCACTCATATGAGAATATTGATATCGTAACCTGGGCAAATGACAGCTCTGCGGCAAGTTTTTACAGAAGCGGTCAGATTTTTGTCGGGGGAGAGCTTTCCGCTGAGCTCATCTCGGTCTGGGCTCTCGTAGATACAGAAAGCCGAAGGCTTTACAGGTCTAAGGAAGTAAGTATCGGCATAGCTACATCTCCGGAAATGCCGGATATAACACAGCCCGCCCATATAAAAATGCCGGAGAATGCAGAATTCCGTTTTGCCGGAGAGCGCGAGGTGTACAACAGCGATACGGATATAAACGGGCACATGAACAATACCAACTATCCGGACATGCTCTGCAACTTTATTCCGGGCATACGCGAGAGTATGGTGCGTTCCTTCAGGATAAATTATCTCCGTGAGGCAAAGTTCGGAGAACGCTTCAGGGTTTACATTGCCGACTCACCGGAGGGCCATTATATGCGCACTGTCAAAAGTGACGGCACTACAGGCGCAGAGGCACTGATAGTCACTGAGGAGCTTGTATGATAGATGTCGTGACAGACGACGGGCTCATGTTCGATATGATAGCGAGTCTGCTCAGGCAGTGCGGGGTACAGGTGCGCCGCGCAAAGGCACCGGACAAAGGCAGCCCGTGCGTTCTTGATATCGACGAGATCGCCCGCATTCCGGAAGTGAGAGATTCGATACAGCCTGCGTCTGTGCTGACGGTCAGTCGCCGTCATTCTCCGTATGCCGATTTGGTAAGACCTTTTTCCTGGTCCGGTTTCATTCTTCGGTGCAGAGAAAAATTTCCTTCCGAATTTGCTTTCTGCCCGTCGGACAGAGTATCAGGAAACCGGTGCGTGCTTGCCTTAGAAGAAAAAATGCAGCCCTGTGCCGACGGCACGGAAAAAGGACTTTCGGAAAAAGGACTTTCAGAAAAAAGTCTTTCAGAAAAAGGACTTTCAGAAAAAGGACTTTTAGAAAAAGGACTTTCAGAAAAAGGACTTTCAGAAAAAGAGCTTTCAGAAAAAGAGCTTTCAGAAAAAGAGCTTTCTGAAAAAAACACTGCGGGAAATCCGGCGGTACGGCATAATAACGGGACACGGAGCAGTGCGGACTTTGTCTTTGAAAATGACAGGGTATATTACATGGGCAATGATCTCATGCTTACCGATACCGAGCGAAGCCTTTTACTTCTTCTCTGCACCCGCAGACCTGAGACAGTGAGTGTTGAGGAGATAAATTCGGTTATATGGAAGGGCGGTCAGCCCGGAAATTCGGCGGCGGTCTATATAAGCTATCTGCGATCGAAAATCGATTACAGATTTTCAAGGCGTATCATAATAACAGAAAGAGGAAAGGGCTACCGCATAGAGGAGCCGACCACTTCCTGAGGCATCAGCATCCAACATATCACGTATCTTTACGGTTGCAGTAACGAATTGATTCAGCATTTAGCCGATATGCAAATAGAAAGGAGGCAGTCAGGTGAAGTCTCATTTTACACTCATAAAGAATGCCCAGCTTGTGGAATATTGTAAAAAAAGAATAACCGACTGCGACATCCTTATAAAAAACGCAAGCGGCGGATATGAAAGTGTTGTGGTCGAGGTCGGGCAGCACATAAACACCGGCGCTCTTTCTGAAATGACATTTTCTGTCTTTGACGCACGCGGGAATTATGTACTGCCTTCATTTACAGATCTGTTTTGCTGCTTCCGAGAACCGGACGCCATGTATAAGGAAAATATAGAAAAGACCCTGGCGGCGGCTCAGGCTGGCGGATATTCCCGCCTTCTTGCATTTCATGAAAACGATAAAAGGCAGGAGGACAAGCTGTACGGCGTTTCATATATACGGACCCACACGGCATCGTGCGCGTGCAAAGTCATGCTTGCAGCCCCCGCTCTTCCCGACGATATGGACAGAGCTGTGATAAACGGCGCCGTCGCCTTTACAGACGCTTTTATCCAATTTCCCGACGTTGTATCGCAAAGGTCGGCAATGAAGGAATGCGCCGACAGGGGTCTTTTGTACGTTGCGTTTGCAGCCGACAGGAGTCTTGTCGGGGACGGAGCGGTGAACAGCGGTGACGTCGCTGGTATGTTGTCGGTAAAGGGAATCGGAAGCGCGTGCGAGGAAATAGCGGTAATGCGCGCTTTGCTCCTTGCTGAGGAGACGGGATGCCGCACGCATATAAGCGGCATAAGTACCGGAAGAAGCGTAGATTTTATAAGACAGGCAAAGAAGAGCGGCATATCTGTGAGCTGCGATGTGTCTCCCAATCACATTTTCTTTGACGAGTACGCGCTCATGTATTACGGCGGGACTGCAAAACTGCTTCCGCCTCTGCGTTCTTATCGTGACAAGGAGGCAATCGTGGAGGGAATATGCGACGGTACGATAGACTGTGTCGCGTCGCATCACATTCCGAATGAGTCTGACAGCCGCATACAGAGAAAAATGGCGCCAACTCCTCTGTCTGCCGTGCCTTTCGGTGCGGTCGGGCTGCAAATTGTTTTTCCGGCATGCGTGGAGGCACTGCTGGTACCTGGTTATATTGATATATTCAGGCTCGTGGAGCTTTTGTGCGTAAACCCTGCAAAGGTGCTTTCGTCAAAACCACAGGAGGCGTTCCGCGACATTGAATCCGGTTCACAGGCGGATATGAACGTCGTCTCTGTCCGTGAAAAAGTGACGGTAAACGAGAGCTTTGTAAAGGGAAAGGCGATAAACACTCCGTTTTTCGGAATGACATTGTGCGGCAGGGTGATAAAAAACTTTACAGACGGTAGATAAAACTGTCAGACCGGTGTACTTCAATAAATAAATTAAAAGCCAACGCCTCCGGGCAAAATGAAATGCGCTTGAAAAAATTTCGTTGCCTGATGATGGGCAGGGTCAGTCCTGATATTTTTAATGCCGCAGATAAGAAGACACTGCTGCATTAAGGCTGTCAGGACGTGCAGATCTGCGCTGCAGTCAGGCAGGCTGAAAAAAGTCTTGATGAAAGGAAAAGCCAATGGAAAATAACCGTCTCGGAGAGGTTCCGGGAAGAATACTTCTGGGAATGAGCGGCGGAATGGATTCTTATTTTTCAGCACTGCTCCTCAGGAATGCAGGAGCTGAGGTGATAGGCGCAACCCTCATATTCTCTGAAAATACCGATGTCGAGGCGGCAAGAAGAGCGTCGGAAGCAGCGGGAATAGAGCTGGTTGTGCGCGATTGCCGGGAAATTTTCGACAAAAAGGTCAAAGACGGATTTGCAATGGAGTATCACAGAGGCAGGACACCGAATCCCTGTGTTTTATGCAACAGATATGTCAAAATGCAGACCTTGTATGAGCTGAGCAGGGAGCTTATGTGTGATGCGTATTCAAGCGGACATTACGCCGGCAAAAAAACACTTTCAAACGGCAGATTTGCGATATCGGTGGCTTCAGACGCAAAGAAGGACCAGAGCTACATGCTTTGCAGACTTACGCAGGAGGAAATAAATTTCTTCTTTCCCGTGCTGTTTTCCGAGTCTAAGGAGCGCCTGAAAAGCGACGGGCAGCTTACGGCGGGGTCCCCGCATTTTGCCGGTGAAAGCCAGGATATATGCTTTATACCGGACGGGGATTACACCGGATTTGTTCTTTCCAGATGCGGGGAGTCAAAAAAAGGCTTTTTTACCGATGAAGCCGGAAACCGTATAGCTGAACACAAGGGAATAGCAAACTATACCGTCGGTCAGAGAAAGGGTCTGGGGGTTGCCCTCGGATATCCGGCATACGTAACCGACATAGACCCTGTGAGCGGTAATATAACGTTGTCTTCCGAAAAAGGCGTATACAAGGATACAATCGACGTGTCTCAGCTTTGCTTTCAGGGGCTTGAAGAGGACGCGGAGGGAATTTTTGAGTTTGACGTAAAGATAAGGTATGCCGCTCCGATGGCAAAATGCTCGGTCAGAATAGAAAACGGAAGGGCACGCGCGCGTTTTGAAAAGCCGCAGAAAAATCCTGCGCCTGGACAGGCGGCCGTGTTTTACCGTGACGGAGTTATAATGTTTTCCGGTTTTATAGACAGGCGTTAGCCTGCGGACGTATAATTACATGCGCCGACAGGAAAATTCATCATGACATGCGTCTGCGGGCGAGTTTTCGCAGGTGTGTTGTATGCAAGACACATACTGTATGCCTACTGCAGCCGACTGCATACCAAAAGATGCTTCAGGCAGCGTTCATTGCTGTGAGCGCTGCCTGAAAGGATTTACAGTCTTTGCAAAACAGGAAAGAGCGGCTAATGTGCGGTATGGAAGTTTTTTTGTAAGTCGGTACTACATCTTTTTCAGCCGGAAAACAACGATCTGTAATAAATGCTTTTTCACCTTTTCTGACGGGGTGTTTCTCGTCATTTTTTTATTTTTTTCTTAAAAAATAAAAAAATAAAAAATTCACAAATCAAAGGCATTTTTGTGACGAAAGTTATTGAAAATAACACATTTTTCTGCTATACTACGGGGTAGGCGCCTGAATGTGCATTGGCGCCCGTATATTAACCTGGGAGGTAAACAATGAAAAAAACATTGATTTTGCTCGTGCTTCTCATGGCAGCAGTGCTTTTATTCTCCTGCAACGATGGGACGCAGACTACCGAGAATACCGACGGTACGCAGGACACAGCGACAACAGATACAGATTCGGGCTTGGACGACGGTGCCGTGACCGAAAAGGACGACGACTATACGGCGGTTATAAATGAAGAAGAATGGGTGGCTGACGGAACTGACTACAGCGCATTTTCTTTCATGGGAACCGGCGCCGAGGTCAAGAGCGACATGGATAAAAAGTATGCCGGCAATGCGGTGACTTACTATCTGGTTGGCGAGGACGGAAAGCAGACCGAGGTGAGCGGGGTTTCCATCAGACAGTTGCCGGTAGTCGGCGCGCGTGTAGAGGAAGATACGGCGGCAAAAAAGGTAGATGTATACGTAAGTGAGATCGAAATGAAGGTGCTTCCTGAGTTCAAGAGCCTTGCCGCCAGAGCGGGAAGCTATATTATGTTCGATTTTACCACGAATATCCCGGCCACATTCCGCGTCGTGGTAGCATCGACAGCCGACGGGACTTCCGGCGAATATACTCAGGGCTCAATAACCACAACCGGAAGCAACGGCAAGTATACCGGAATAGCAAAATGCACCATACCGTATAAGAAGGGCTCCACCTTCTACATAAACATATGTATTGACTCATCTTCATCAAACGAGGTGTTTGCCAGCGTTCCGGTCACCGTGACCGAGGCAAAGTATGACAGTGAGTATTCACTTTGGTTCCAGGGCGACTGGGAGCTCATTAAAGACGAGGATTACCTCGACAACCTCATCGACCTGTTCTACAACGTGTACCCCAGACTTTATGCAAGGTTTGGCACCGGTGCTGAGCCGAAGTCGATAACCTTCATGGCGGACAAGAATTACGACGGAGTTGCATACTGCGCCGGCACGCTTATATGCGTATCGACCGCTTATGCAAACTCAAATCCTTCGGATATAGGGTTCTTTGCGCATGAAATAACGCACTCTGTACAGCAGTACGGCGGCAAGATGGAATATACGGACGGCTCATGGTGGACTGAAAATATGGCGGACCACGGAAGATTCCGCTATTTCCACTGGGGCTATTCCACCGATTATGTGAAATTCTACGAGCCGACGGATACGTCTATACAGGATTGGGGCTGGCAGCCTTACGGAAACTGCAACTGGTTCTTCGCATACCTTGACTACAAATATCCGACCACGCTGAATGACAGCGGCGACAAAGTCCTCGGACTTATCGATTCCATAGATAAGCTCATCAAGGAAAACAACACCGGAGCAGCATACGAGGACGACCCGTATAAAGAGGGTACTCCTTTCAACAATGTTGTAAAGGAAATCACAGGCCTTGCGACCATGGAGGAAGTGAGACTCCAGTATGTCAAGGAGCTCAAGGACGGCACATGGGCGTTTACAGGATTCGGAAACTATGTGGACAATTTTGTCACCGAGGGACTTGACGGCGTTCCGGATCCCGAATATCCTATGCTTGAGCCTGTGACACCCGGCGACAAGACCGGCGAGATTCTCGCATCTCCTGTTACCGAGGGCACCAACATTGCCAAAGGCGCCACCATTGTCGAATTTTCGGGCGAAATAGGCAGCGAAGTGGCTACGAATATAGTAGACGGCGATCTCACCACTATGTGGCGCTCCAGCTCTGCCGTACAGGACGGATACAAATACAAGCTGATGGGAATACAGCATGAGATAGTCATAGACCTCGGAGCCTCCAAGAGCTTTGACACCTATACTATTGTGAATGCCGGTTCTAACGGCGCCTCTGCACAGAACCCCGCTTCGTGGGAGATTCTGGTGTCTGACGACGGAAAGAACTGGACGTCGGTAGACTATCAGACCGGTCAGAAGCTGGACGTTGCCTCTGTAAATGTGGGCGAGCAGAATGCAAGATACGTCATGCTCAGATACTATAAGTCCACGCAGTCAAGCAGTGATATCGTGCGTCTTTACGAGTTTATGCTTTTTGATTCCTGACATTTATTTCCCGCACAGTCGGTTTCATCAAGCCCCCGTATTCACTGTATGAATAGGGCATGAGACGGATTTGTGAGGCAGGATGTGAATTATATGACAAACGGCGGTCTTTCAGTGACCGCCGTTTGTTTGTTTTATTAGTACACAAAAAAGGGCGATGCGTCTCCTGTACTGAGAATGAGAGATCAGTTCTGCCCACATTTTTTACAGGACGTGTGTGTCGTCATTTCTTCGTGCAGGGCTTTTACCGGAGTGCATTTGAATCTTTGCTTTTACATCTGGCATCAATTTGTTGCATGCGCTTTAAGCTGCAATACACTCGGGTGCATAAATATCAATGGAAAAATATTTTATGTGTATTAATAAATAGTACATTAATTTGTCATTGAATTTAACATAAAGATATGGTATACTGTCAAAGTAGTGGTATGTCTTTCCACAAACTGTAAAGATATACCAGGAAGTTATTTATTCTTAGAGAGGTAAAATGATGAAAAAAACATTGCTTTTGCTTGTAATGCTGCTGGCGGTGATTCTTCTTTTCTCATGCAACGATGATGCCACCACCACCGATCCGGCAAGTTCAAGTAACGCAGGTGATTCCACCGGTTCCTCGGTGAATGACACAGAAGATGACATTCCGGATGACGCTGTTACCGAAAAAACCGACGACTATACCGCTGTCATAAACGAAGAAGAGTGGGTGAGCGACGGTATTGACTACAGTCAGCTCAAGTTCATCGGAACCGGCGCGGATGTCAAGAGCGACATAGACAAGACATATGTCGGCAATGCAATTACGTATTATCTTGTCGACAGCGAAGGGAATTCTGAGAGTGTCAGCGGAATATCCATAAGACAGCTCCCTGTCGTAGGAGCGCGCGTAGAAGAGGACGAGGCGGCAAAGAAGGTAGATGTGTATGTCACCGAGATAGATATACGAGTCCTTTCTGAATTTACAAGCCTGACAGCCAGAGCGGGAAGCTACGTCATGTTCGATTTCACGACAAACATCCCTGTGAACTTTTATGTCACGGTTGCACCCTCTGCTGATTCTACCGCCGGTGAATACACTCAGGGCGGCATAACCACCACGGGCAGCAACGGCAAACACACAGGCATCGCAAAATGCACCATACCCTACAGAAGCGGAAGCACGTTCTACATAAACATCTGCATTGACAATTCTTCGTCCGGATACCCGATATGCGCAAGCGTGCCGGTCAAAATCACGGATGCAAAATACGTAAGCGACTATTCACTCTGGTTCCAGGGCGACTGGGAGCTTATAAAGGATGAAGAGTATCGCCAGAATCTGGTCGATCTGTTCTACAACGTATATCCCAGACTTTATGCAAGATTCGGAACAGGAACCGAACCCAAAGCCATAACGTTCATGGCAGACAAGAACTATGACGGCGTCGCTTACTGCGCCGGCACCACGGTCTGCGTCTCCACGACCTATGCAAATGCCAACCCCAAGGATCTCGGCTTCTTCTCACACGAGATAACCCACTCTGTGCAGCAGTACGGCTCAAAGCTCGTTTACGGCGGTGATGCGTGGTGGACCGAGAACATGGCAAACTACGGCGGCTTCCGTTATTTCCACTGGGGCTATTCCACGAAGTTCGTGCAGATATACACTGCAAGCGACAAGTCGCTTCAGGACTGGGGATATCAGGCATATGGAAACAACAAGTGGTTCTTTGCGTACATGGATGCAAAGTACCCCACAACACTTGACGACAACGGTGACAAGGTCCTCGGACTTATTGACTCTATCGATAAGCTTATAAAGAACAACAACACCGGTGCTGCGTATGACGACGACCCCTATAAAGCAGGAACGCCCTTCAACAACGTCGTGAAGGAAATAACCGGATTTGAAACGATGGAACAGCTCCGTCTCCATTATGTTGACGAGCTCAACAAAGGAACATGGGCGTTTGTCGGATTCCGTGACTACGCTGACAACTTCCTCACTGAGGGACTTGACGGCATACCTGATCCTACGTATCCCATGTATGAGGCTGTTACACCTGGCAACAAGACAGGAACAATACTTGAGACTCCTGTAACGGATGGTACCAATATAGCCAACGACGCTACGATCGCGGAATTTTCCGGCGAGATAGGCCGCGAGGTCGCCACGAATATTGTTGACGGCAATCTCGATACCATGTGGCGTTCAAGCTCTGCTGCGCATGACGACTATAAGTATCAGCTCACAGGCGTTCAGCATGAAATAGTTATAGATCTCGGCTCTTCCAAGAGCTTCAACACCTATACAATGGTTAATGCAGGCTCAAAGGGTGCTGCCGCACAGAATCCTTCTTCGTGGGAGATCCTTGTGTCTGACGACGGAAAGAGCTGGACTTCGGTTGACTATCAGGTCGATCAGAAGGTTGACATAGCCAGCGTGAATGTCGGCGACCAGAGCGCAAGATATGTAATGATAAGGCTCTATAAGTCGACACAGTCTTCAAGCGATATAGTGCGTCTGTATGAATTCATGCTTTTTGACAATTAACAGGCTTTTCTGAAAGCGGGCTTTTTGACAGTGCCGGACCTTTGGCACAAATGTTTTGAAACCCCGTGTATGAACGGTAATAAAGAGAGACAGTGCATCTGAATACGCACTGTCTCTCTTTTGATTTTGTGTTCAAAATTTGATTTTAAAGGTCTTTTAAAATTTTTCCGGAATTTTTATTGGGCTGTATGAATCAGTGTCCGGAAAATCGTGGGGTGAGCAGCCGCAGTCGGAAGACAGCGGGATGGGAGCGGGAGGACGGCGGGGTAAGAGGCTGCGGGATGGGAGCGGGGAAGGCAGAGGGGAGGACGTAGCGGCGGGGTGTGGCGCGGGGAAGACAGCGCGGCGGAAAGTACTCAAATACTTTTAAAAAAGCGTACAGTTAGTAAAAAGCTCAGTGCTCCTTTCGGTATTTTGCAGGAGCAGAGCCGGTCTGTATAAGAAAATTCCTGTTGAATGACCTCAGGGAATTATACCCGCATTCCATACCTATTTCAAGAATGCTCTTGTCGGTAGTGGTAAGAAGCCGGAGAGCTTCGTCGATTCGCCTTTTGTTGACGTAGTCGTTGAACGAAATCCCGGTCTTGCGTTTGAAAAATTTTGATATGTAGACGTAATCATACTCAAGCTCGCGCGCGGCTGTTTTCAGAGTGCAGTCCGATGTGTAGCTGTTCTCTATTTTTGACAGAAGGGCAAAAAGAAGGCCTTCGTCGTCTTCGGTATTATGCCTTCTGTACGTTGCAGTGCTGTCAAAAAAATCACATATGAGATACAGGATTCCTTTTGCGCTCATTATGCCGCAACCGCCGCACAGAGAGGTAAATATGGCGGAATATTCGGGCGGCATGGTGAAGAAAGGAGATTCGGGAACAGAAGCGCGCACCTTTCGTGCGTAATAATTTACAGTGCCGGGAGAAAAAATACACAGGCAGTGCTCGCTTTCCGAAACGCTTTTGAGGGAATGCACCTTGTCTGGAAAGACAAAGGCTGCTTCTCCTTTTTTTAAATTTGCCGTATCCGAACCTACGGTAACGCTCATTTCTCCCGATGTGACGAGAATTACTTCGAAGCAGGAGTGTATGTGAGGAGGAAACGAAAAGTTCCTGTCCTTTTCAAATATCGGAAGACCGTCTCCCATCAGATGCTTTGCTTCATAAAACATTACATATACCTCTGTTTTGCTTCGGCATTGATTGCCGCTTTCCCTGTTGTAGGTATGTTGCCGCCATTTTCAGACGTTCTCTGCGGGCTGAAAAATGCAAAACTGCATCCCCGGATGCAAGATGGGCATGGGTACTGGGTGCGAGGTGTGCGGGGGCGCCGGGTGCGAGATGTGCATGGGTACCGGGTGCAAGATATGCGGGGTACCGGGTGCGAGGTGTGTGTGGGCGCCGGGTGCACTCTGCATTTTCAGGCGGCACTTCATGTAAAAGACTATTTTTGTCTATCATTATATCACATATGGCGCGAAAAATAAAGTGATAAGTTGTATACTTTATAAAAAGCGCCGGCTTCATGAGAGGCGTTGCCTTTCACCGCCCGGCATCATTTAAAGCAGGAGGAAATAACAGTGAAAGATTTTTTTCCGGAGGTGCCGTACGTAAGATACGAGGGCCCCGACAGCAACAACCGCTTTGCGTTCAGGTTTTACAATCCGGACGAAAAAATCGAAGGCAAAAAAATGCGGGATCACCTCCGCTTTGCAATGTCGTACTGGCACACGCTCTGCGCCGAGGGCAGCGATATGTTCGGAAGGGGAACCGGCGATAAGAGCTTCGGGGGCAGGTCTGTGGATGAAATGTTCCGGAACAAGGCGTACGCCGCATTTGAGCTTATGTCAAAGCTCGATATTGATTTTTTCTGCTTTCATGACAGAGATATCGCTCCCGAAGGAAACACTCTTGCTGGGACAAATGAAAATCTTTTGCGCATGGCGTCCCTGATAAAGGAACTGATGGACAGTACCGGGAAAAAAGTGCTCTGGGGAACAGCAAACTGCTTCAATCATCCCCGCTACATGCACGGTGCAGGCACCTCCCCAAACGCCAACGTCTTTGCTTTTGCGGCGGCTCAGATAAAAAAAGCGATTGAAGTATCGGTATCACTGGGCGCAAAGGGATATGTTTTCTGGGGCGGAAGAGAAGGCTATGAGACTCTTCTCAACACAGACATGAAAAAAGAGCTTGACAACATGGCGTACCTTATGCGCATGGCGGTGGATTACGGACGGTCCATAGGATTTTCCGGAGATTTCTACATAGAGCCGAAGCCTAAAGAGCCCACAAAGCATCAGTATGATTTTGATGCCGCCACGGTGATAGGATTTTTGAAAAAGTACGGGCTTGAAAAGGATTTCAAGCTGAATATTGAGGCAAATCACGCTACTCTCGCCGGTCATACGTTTGCGCATGAGCTTGCAACTGCAAGGATAAACGGCGTTTTTGGCTCGATAGACGCAAACGAGGGCGATGATTTGCTCGGATGGGATACCGACCGTTTTCCGACGAATGTCTACACGACGACAGAGTGCATGCTTGAGGTCATGAGAGCCGGAGGCTTTGTCAACGGCGGCCTGAACTTTGACGCCAAGACAAGGCGTCCGTCCTTCACAGGAGAAGATATAGCGCTTGCGTATATCGCGGGGATGGACGCATATGCGCTCGGTCTGCGCATAGCCGCCGCAATACGTGCCGACGGAAGGATAGATGAATTTCTGAACAGCAGGTATGCCAGCTACAGTACCGGAATAGGCAAAAAAATATCCGACCGCACCACATCTCTGGAAGAACTTGAAAGCTATGCTCTTTCTATGGGAGAAGTTACTGACAATTCGAGCGGAAGACAGGAATACCTTGAAAATATTATAAATTCGGTCATGTTCTCAGGCTCATGGCGCAAGTAAATCGCGCTTTGAATCGATGAGGAAAAATGCAATCAAGATATACGCTGCTTCCGGCTGACTTCCTTGACATTTGCACGGATCTGCACAAAAATCAATTATTGTTATATCGGCAGAGGGCAACGCTGTCGGCAGAGGACAACGCCGTCGGCGGGCGGCATATGTACGATCTGTCATGAGAAGCAGGCTCTGTCAGCGGTTATACTGAGAGATATGAAAGGAGTCGTTACTATGAAATACGATGAGGCGCTTGAAAAAGCAAAAAAACTCGTTGAGAAGTTTACAGTTGAGGAAGCGGTATCACAGCTGCTCTACGAGTCACCTGCCATAGAGAGGCTGGGCATACATGAATACAACTGGTGGAACGAAGCACTGCACGGCGTCGCAAGAGCGGGGACGGCTACAGTTTTTCCGCAGGCAATAGGGCTTGCCGCCTCATTCGACCCCGTACTCATAAACAGAGTGGCGTGCGCGATTTCAACAGAGGCGCGGGCAAAATACAATCAGAGCGTCCGCTTTGAAGACCGCGATATATACAAGGGGCTGACCTTCTGGTCCCCCAACATAAATATATTCAGGGATCCCCGCTGGGGACGGGGACAGGAGACATTCGGCGAGGACCCATTCCTGACAGCCTCAATGGGGTGTTCCTTTATAGAGGGCATACAGGGCGACGGTGAATTTCTGCGCGCCGCGGCGTGCGCGAAGCACTATGCCGTGCACAGTGGGCCTGAAGCAAAGCGGCACGGATTTGACGCAAAAGCAAGCGAAAAAGACATGCGTGAAACATATCTGCCTGCATTTGAATGGGCTGTAAAAAAGGCAGGGGTAGTCGGAATTATGGGGGCGTACAACCGGACAAACGGCGAGCCGTGCTGCGCAAGCAGCCACCTCATGGGCGATATCCTGTATGGCGAATGGGGCTTTAAGGGGTATTTTGTATCCGATTGCGGAGCCATAGCCGATATATACGAAAATCATCACTTTACAAAAAGTCACACAGAGTCGGCAGCTCTGGCTCTTAAAAGCGGATGCGACCTCAACTGCGGAGGTGTGTACAGACATCTTTTGGAGGCATATGAAGAGGATTTGGTAAGCGAGGAGGAGATAAGAACCGCGGCTTCCCATCTCTATGCCATCCGCTTTATGTTGGGGGAATTTGAAGAAAAAAGACCTTATTCGGATATCCCGTTCAGTGCCGTAGACTGCGACGCTCACAGAAGACTCAACATCGAGGCGTCTCGTGATTGTCTTGTGCTTCTTAAAAATGAAAATGATTTTCTGCCTCTTTCACCTACAGACTTTCATTCAATTTCCGTGGTGGGTCCGAATGCCATGTCGCTCAGCGTGCTTGAGGGAAATTACAACGGTCACTCAAGCGAGTATATAACTGTTGCAGACGGGATAAGAAGGGTCTTTGACTCTTCTGAAATATACATTGCCGAAGGCTCGCACCTTATGGACGGCTCAAATCTCATAAGCACAGGTAAAGCCGCTGCTGCTGCAGCGGATGTGACGGTGCTGTGCCTCGGTCTGTCACCTACTATAGAGGGCGAGGAGGGAAGCTGTGCCGATTTTGAAGGCTACTGCTGTAAAGGAGACAAAAATACGCTCAGGCTTCCCCCGATTCAGCAGAGGCTCGCTGAAGAAATATGCTCTGTCACCGACAACGTCGTTGTCGTGGTAATGGCAGGCAGCGCGGTCGATATAGGAGAAAAAATAAGGAACAGCGCAAAGGCGATAATACACGCATGGTATCCGGGCGCGCTCGGAGGACTTGCGGTGGCTCAGCTGATAGCCGGGGAATTTTCGCCTTCCGGAAGACTTCCGGTGACATTTTTTAAGGAAAGCGAAGAGCTGAGGCCGTTTGAAGATTATTCCATGGAGGAAAGAACATACAGGTTTTACACAGGCAAGCCCCTCTATCCTTTCGGGTACGGGCTTGATTATACAGACTTTTCATGTGACGATGCTGTGCTTGTGTCTGAGGACAGCGATGTGCTGAAAATAAGAGTGAGCGTGAGCAACAGGGGAAAGCGGGACGGAACGCATATTGTACAGCTTTACGCCAGGATGATGGACAGCCGTGCCCGGACGCCGCTGTTCCAGCTCTGCGGTCTTGGACGTGCAGAGCTAAGAGCGGGAGAGACCAAGGATATAGTTCTGGAGGTGTCAAAATATTGGCTCTGCGTCGTTGATGACGACGGAAAGCGCAGAGCACCCGATTCCGGCATTACACTCTTTGCAGGAGGACATCAGCCGGACGAAAGAAGCAACGAGCTGTGTGCAAGAAGATGCGTCGAACTAAGGATAGAATGATGCGGCATATGTCAACCTGCCGTCGCGCTACGATAAGACGGCAGTGCGATAAGGCCTGTGATTCATATGCAAATTTATCCGGAGGGGAAAACAAGTGAAGCATATAATTGGAATAGATCTCGGTACGTCGGCAGTAAAAACAGTGCTTTTTGATGAAAACTTCAGGGTCATAGCCTCCGCCGACGAGGAATATCCTTTGTATCAGCCGCATGCCGGCTGGGCGGAGCAGGACCCGTCAGATTGGTGGACGGCTGTAAAAAAGACTCTCGCCGCGGTGCTGGGTGCCTGCCGCAGGATAGATGCTGTCGGCATTACCGGTCAGATGCACGGTCTTGTAATGCTTGACGAAAAAGGAAACCCTCTTCGCCGTGCCATAATATGGTGCGACCAGCGCACGTCTGCCGAATGCTCTGAAATCACCCGTCTTGTCGGAGAAGATAATCTGATGAGGGTGACGGCGAGTCCTGCACGTACCGGCTTCACCGCTTCAAAATTACTGTGGGTCAGGAACAATCAGCCTGAGCTTTACAGAAAATGCCGGCACATACTTCTTCCGAAGGATTATATACGCTACAGGCTTACAGGGGCTTTTGCCTCGGATCTTTCAGATGCAAGCGGCACACAGCTTCTCGACATCAGGGGCAGGTGCTGGTCGGAAGAGGTGACGCGCGCGCTCGGAATTGATCAGGAGTGGCTTGCTCCTCTTTTTGAAAGTCCTGAAATAACAGGAAGGGTAACTTTGCAGGCGGCTGAAGAAATAGCCACAGAGGCGGCCCTTGTCGGCTTGACACGCGAAAAAGTGAAGAATGAGTCAAAGAACGTGCCATCCGGAAAAAACATCGCTTCAGCGGAAGACTGTGCTGCGGCGGAAAACAATATTGACGGCGTGATGCCCGGCAAGTACGAAAAAGAATCTTTCAATGTGCAGAATTTTATAAAGGGCGCTCCCGTAGTTGCCGGCGCGGGGGATAATGCGGCATCTGCTGTAGGGTGCGGCGCGGTTTCAGACGGAGACGCCTTCTTTACCATAGGTACCAGCGGAGTAGTATATGTGCATACAGACCTTCCTTCTGTCGACCCGGAGGGAAGGGTACATACCTTCTGCTGTGCGGTGCCCGGAAAATGGCACGTCATGGGAGTTACTCAGGGCGCAGGTCTTTCACTGAGATGGCTGAGGGACAGCTTCTTTGTAAATACGTCATATGCAGAGCTGGACAAAATGGCGGCTAAGATACCTGCCGGCTCAGAGGGACTGATGTTTCTCCCTTATATTATGGGCGAGCGCACTCCTTATCCTGACCCGTTTGCGCGGGGTGCGTTTGTGGGAATATCAGCCATACACACATCGGCGCACTTTGTGAGGGCCGTCCTTGAAGGTGTTTCATTCTCGCTTAGGGACTGTCTTGAGGTTATAAGGGAGATGAATGTTGAGACAAAAGGCATGCGCGCAGTCGGAGGAGGCTGTAAGAGCGCACTTTGGAACAGCATAACGGCGGGAATTTTGGGATTTTCTATCAGCGGCGTCAGGAACAGGGATTGTGCTGCACTCGGCGCCGCAGCGCTCGCCGCTGTCGGAGCCGGTCTTTATAAGAGCGTTCCTGACGCCTGCAGAGCTGCAGTTTCCTGTTCAGATGGCATTGAGCCTTCAGATATAGAAGTCTATGAGAAGCGCTACAGGGTCTACCGATCGGCGTACGGCAATATGAAGGATATAATGCACGCACTTGCCCAAGACTGAAATTTTCGCCTTCAGACGGAGCAACAGCGCTTTTAACAGACGCATATAGCATTAAAAAGGCAAAAAAGCGCCGTGTTCTGTGAACACGGCGCTTTTACCGGCTGTCTGACTCGGTCATAAGCCTGTTTTTGTTTAATTATTTGGATTTTTCAAGCGAGAAAGTTATGCCGGCAAGCTTATATTCGAGTTTATCGTCGTCCTTATTATACGTAAGGCCGGTAGGAAGCTGCGCAGAGCTGTCCTCGCCGTCATCCCAGGTTATTATTATTTCGCCTTCATCGCCGAGCTTGTATTTACCAGAAACCGAAAGAGAATCGCTTCCGAGAATCTTCGCTGTGACGTCGTCGCCGTCGAATGTAAGTGACAAAAGAGAATTAGAATAGGTTCCCTTGGGTTTAGCTGAGCATGATGCAAGTGAGAACAGAACTACAAGTACGAGTGTGATAAGTACGGCAGACCTGAGTAATTTTTTCATCTTCTATCTCCTTCTGAAAGTTTAATCGGCAAGAGTGCAACAGCAAGCACACTTGTTTTTCACACCGATTATATCATATATACATAAAGTTGTCAAGATATCTTCACTATAATTCATTTGTGCACCCGTATACATGATTATGCAAGCCTTCAGGCAGGTGTTCGCCGCGTTTTAAAAAAATATCCGGCTCATGAAATCACTGAGTCAAAGCGAATCATAACTTCGGTCAAGGCTGCACTGCGGCTCAGGAGCGCTTTAATGTTTTTAAGATGATAAGCCTGCTGGAGCACCTGTCTATGGATCAATGTACAAACGCTCTTGCAAAATGTCGAGCTCCGGCGTCGATGCTTTTCCTGAGACGTCAGACATTAAGCAGACGCCTTCAAACGCCTTTTAAAAACTTTAAAAAAATGTATTGACAAATAAAAAAAGGCGTTGTATACTGGTATAAACCGTTGAGTGAGAGATAAAGGCGGACACAGCGCCCACAGAGAGCCGGCGTTGCTGAGAATACGGCGGAGTAGCGGTCTGTCAAATGGACTCACGAGGGCACGGGAGAAAGAGGCGCGTTGCGCATTACCGCCATCCGTCAGCGGTGCGGAAGCGGTGCGGAAGCGGTGCAGAAGCGGTGCAGAAGCGATGCAGAAGCGATGTGGAAGCGATGTGGAAGCGGTGTGGAAGCGATGTGGAAGCGGTGCAGAAGCGATGCAGAAGCGGTGCGGAAGCGATGTGGAAGCGGTGCGGAAGCGATGTGGAAGCGGTGTGGAAGCGATGTGGAAGCGATGTGGAAGCGGTGCAGAAGCGATGCAGAAGCGATGCGGAAGCGATGTACCGTTTGAAGAAGCAGACCGGTTCTGTCGCGTGCGTTTATGTGCTTTGCGAGTATCCTGTGACGCAGTAACGAGCGTTAAAGCGTGTGAATGTGATTGCATTCGTGAGGTGGGCGGATTTTGTCCGTCAAGCAAGGTGGTACCGCAGGAGTATGTTGCTCTTGTCCCTGCACGTAACGGGGACAAGGGCTTTTTTGTTCTCTCCTTGTTTCCGCAAATCGTATTTTAAGGAGGATTTTATCATGAACAAAAACGTTCCCTACAAAATCTATCTTTCAGAAAACGAGATACCGAGACAATGGTATAATGTGCGTGCCGAAATGAAGAACGACATGTCCCCGATGCTCAATCCAGCTACAGGCAAGCCGGTAAGCGTGTCAGATCTGTCGCCCGTTTTCTGCACAGAGCTTGCAAAGCAGGAGCTCAACAACAAAGACAAGTATATCGATATTCCCGATGAAGTGGTAAACTTCTACAAAATGTACCGCCCGTCTCCGCTTATCAGGGCGTACTGCCTTGAAAAAGAACTCGGCACCCCAGCGCGTATCTACTATAAATACGAGGGAGGCAACACGTCGGGGTCACACAAGCTCAATTCGGCAATAGCACAGGCGTACTATGCCAAGGAGCAGGGGCTCAAAGGGCTGACCACCGAGACAGGAGCCGGTCAGTGGGGCACAGCTCTTGCAATGGCTTGCGGATATTTCGGACTTGACCTCAAGGTGTTCATGGTCAAATGCTCGGCAGAACAGAAGCCATTCAGAAAGGCTGTGATGGAGACTTACGGAGCTAAAGTCGTTCCCTCTCCGTCTATGGAGACAAAGGTCGGAAGAAAGATAAACGAAATGTTTCCGGGCAGCAGCGGAAGTCTCGGAACTGCAATATCAGAAGCTGTGGAGGTCGCCGTTGAAACCGAAGGCACAAGGTATGCCCTCGGAAGCGTTCTCAATCAGGTCCTCCTTCATCAGACGATAGTAGGCCTTGAGTCATATAAAGCTTTTGAAAAGATAGATGAATATCCTGATATTATAATCGGATGCGCAGGCGGTGGCTCCAATCTCGGCGGTCTTGTCGCTCCCTTCGTCTCCGACAAAATAAACGGCAGGCACAATCCGCACATCATAGCGGTTGAACCTGCATCATGTCCGTCTCTTACAAGAGGAAGATTCGCTTATGATTTCTGTGACACCGGTCATGTCACGCCTCTTGCAAAAATGTATACCCTCGGAAACGGATACATGCCGTCGGCAAGCCATGCGGGCGGACTTCGCTATCACGGCATGAGCCCGATACTCTCGCAGCTCTATCACGACGGGTATATCGACGAGGCGAGAAGTGTAGTCCAGACAGATGTGTTTGCTGCCGCGGAGCGTTTCGCGCGTGTTGAAGGCATACTTCCGGCGCCGGAAAGCTCACACGCCATCAAGGTGGCAATAGATGAGGCTATGAGATGCAAAGAGACGGGTGAGGAAAAGGTCATACTGTTCGGACTGACCGGAACCGGATATTTCGACATGACTGCATACATGGCGTTCAACAGCGGTACAATGAGCGACTACATTCCTACCGACGAGGACCTTGAAAAAGGTTTTGCAACAATGCCGAAAACAGAGGAATAAAAGATATAAAGGGGCGCTTTTTTGCACAAAAGCGCCCCTCTTTCTGAAAAACTTGCAAATTACTATTGTAAACCGGGGCATTTTGTGGTATATTATCCCTGTCAGTAAAATTATTTATAGTTGAGGTGAATAATATGTCCATGTACAACAAAAAGACAATAGAGGATATTGACGTATCAGGCAAAAAGGTTATAGCAAGATGCGACTTCAATGTCCCGATGAAGGACGGAGTCATCACGGACGATAAAAGAATCGTCGAAGCGCTTCCTACCATCAAATATCTCAAGGAGCACGGGGCAGCTGTGATCCTCTGCTCTCATCTCGGAAGACCGAAGGGCGAGTTCAACATGAAATACACACTCGCTCCCGTTGCGGCCAAGCTCTCCGAGCTTCTCGGTGAGGAGGTTATTTTTGCAAACGACGTAATAGGACCCGACGCAAAGGCGAAGGCGGCGGCTCTCAAGAGCGGACAGGTTATGCTTCTTGAAAACGTTCGTTTCCACAAAGAAGAGGAAAAGAACGATCCTGAATTTGCAAAAGAGCTCGCTTCAATGGCTGAAATATATGTAAACGATGCGTTCGGCACCGCTCATAGGGCGCATGCCACCACTGCCGGCATCGCGGCATATCTGCCCGCAGTCTGCGGCTTCCTCATCAGAAAGGAAATCACCGTCATGGGCGGAGCTCTTGAAAATCCCAAGCGCCCCTTCGTGGCTATTCTCGGCGGCGCAAAGGTCTCCGATAAGATAGGCGTTATAAACAACCTTCTCGAAAAGGTCGATATGCTTATCATCGGCGGCGGTATGGCGTACACCTTCTTCAATGCCAAGGGACTCTCTGTAGGTACTTCGATCTGCGAATATGACAAGGCAGACCTTGCAAGGCAGATACTTGACAAAGCCAAGGAAAAGGGCGTGGCGATGCTCCTGCCTGTCGATAACATAATCGGACGCGAGTACAAAGAGGACACCACATTCATGCGCATATATTCCAATGCCATCCCGGACGGCTGGATGGGTCTTGATATAGGTGAGAAGACTCAGGAGCTCTTTTCAAAGAGCCTTATAGGAGCCGGAACGGTAGTCTGGAACGGACCTATGGGCGTTTCGGAATGGGATAACTTTGCAGGCGGTACCAGAACGGTCGCCAAGGCTGTCGCAGAAAGCGGAGCTGTTTCCATCATAGGCGGCGGAGATTCAGCGGCGGCTGTTGAGGCACTCGGCTATGCCGATAAGATGACTCATATATCAACCGGCGGAGGAGCTTCACTTGAATTTCTCGAAGGACTCGATCTGCCCGGAATTGCCGCTCTCAACGATAAGGACTGAGAGGCGGGTAAGGTATGAGCTCAAGGAAAAGAAGACCGGTTATTGCCGGCAACTGGAAAATGAACATGACACCTTCGCAGGCAAAGGAATTTATTTCCGAGCTTTACGACAAGGTCAAGGGAAAAAGAGGCTGTGACATAGTCGTGTGCGTTCCTGCCATCGACATTCCTGCCGTCGTGAAGGCGTGTGCCGGAAAGTCGATAAAGGTCGGCGCACAAAATGTACATTTTGAAAAGAGCGGCGCATATACTGGCGAAATATCCGCAGATATGCTTACCGACGCCGGCGTCAAGTATGTCGTCATAGGACACAGCGAGAGAAGACAGTATTTCGGTGAGACAGACGACACGGTGAATAAGAGGACCAAAGCCGCGGTGGCTGCAGGACTTACAGCTATTGTGTGTGTCGGAGAAGTGCTTGCGGAAAGGGAAGCGGGTATAACTTCCGAGGTTGTCAGCCGTCAGGTGAAGCTCGCGCTGCTCGGTCTTGCCGCCGAGGATATGTCTAAAATTATAATAGCGTATGAGCCTGTATGGGCAATAGGCACCGGCAAGACAGCTACTGCTGAACAGGCAGAAGAGGTGTGCGCACTTATAAGAAACGTAATAGCTGAAAAGTACGGAAAGCAGACGGCAAAGGAGACCATAGTCCAGTACGGCGGCTCTATGAATGCCAAGAACGCCGCAGAGCTCCTTGCTATGGAGAATATAGACGGCGGCCTTATAGGCGGCGCTTCTCTCAAGGCTGCTGACTTCTCGGTTATAGTAGAGGCTGCTCAATAAGTGCCGAATCAGCTTGCGGAATCTGATGATGCCTTGCCGGGCAGAGTATGTTTATCCGGCAAGCGATGTATTGTTTATTCTGCATTTATACAGCTTAAGACATAAGGAAAAAGACCTGTTCGCCGGGCTTTACGGTACGGCGAACAGGTCACGGAGTTTTTAGTACGGCAAAAGTCAAGACTTAAGGGGGAGCATGAAATGAATATTTGGCATGATATGAATCCGGACTGTATAACGCCTACAGATTTTGTTGCAGTTGTGGAAATATCAAAGCGCAGCAGGAACAAGTACGAGCTCGACAAGGAAACCGGTTTTCTGAGGCTGGACAGAATACTGTACACGGCTACACATTATCCGGCAAATTACGGATTTATTCCGAGAACGTACGCCGACGACAATGACCCCCTCGACGTCATGGTTATATGCTCCGAGGCAATACAGCCCCTCACGCTTGTAAGATGCTTTCCAATAGGCGTCATAAAGATGCTTGACGATGGGAAAAAGGACGAAAAGATAATCGCAGTGCCATTCAGCGACCCGATGTACAACGGCTACCGCTCTATTTTTGCTCTGCCAAGGCACGTATACGATGAAATGACACACTTTTTCAGCGTTTACAAGACCCTGGAGCACAAAGAGACGGTGGTTGACGAGGTGGGCGACCATCAGGAAGCGATAAGGATAATAGAGGCTGCGATAAGCAACTACAAAAAGACGTTTACAGCGCAGGAAAAAGACAACAACCAGCCAAAAAAATAAGGAAGTCAAAAAAGGAGACAACGGTGCCGTTTTATGGATAATAGCGCAGTTGAATTTGTGATAGGAAAGCAGAAAAACATTGCACTCATAGCTCACGATAACAAGAAGGGCGAGATCATAGAATGGTGCAAGCAGCATGAAGACATACTGAAAAAGCACTTTCTTTTCGGAACCGGCACTACCGCCAGAATGGTGGCAGAGCACACAGGGCTTCCGGTAAGGGGCTTTAACAGCGGACCGCTCGGCGGAGATCTCCAGATAGGCGCGCGCATAGTTGACAACAAGATAGACATAGTGATTTTCTTCTCAGACCCTTTGACTGCCCAGCCGCACGACCCCGACGTAAAGGCGCTTCTGAGAATAGCTCAGGTCTACGACATACCGATAGCCAACAACAAGGCAACCGCCGATTTTATAATCACCTCTTCTTTTATGGACCGCGAGTACACACACCAGCTAATTAATTTTAAGAAAACCGTTGAAGAAAGAGCAGTCAGGCTTGACGAATCGATAGACTGAATTCCGCATCAATAGACTGAATTCCGGAACCCTCACATTTCTTCTGAACCGTATGCTTAAGAGCATATGGTTCTGACACACTGGGTTTCTGGCAGCTCTTTGCAGTTTTATGTCCCTCCCGGCTTTTTCGGCTGTCGGCGATTATTTTTGAATTTTATGTTGACAAATCCGGGTGTCTGTGATACAATATAACTCGCCGCGGTGCGAGCGATTTCTATAGCTCTCATGTCGGCGGCGGACTGCTGTGCTGGTGTAGCTCAGTCGGTAGAGCAGCTGATTCGTAATCAGCAGGTCAGGTGTTCAAGTCACCCCACCAGCTCCAAGAGCCTCTGTGAAATATTTCACAGAGGCTCTTTGCTTTTTTTATAAGGGCTCTTTGTCAATAGTTGGGGTAAAGAAAAACAAAAAGGGATAGAATGAAGAAAAGAAGGCAGTGAAAAACGAAAC
>CALXXF010000025.1 GCA_944392615.1 uncultured Clostridia bacterium | reverse complement strand
GAGAAGTGTAGTGTACGTTCCGCGACGATGCCTTTTCATAAAGTCAAGCCGCAGGTTGGCATATTTTCCGAGGGGATGGTTAGTCTGTTCGTGGAGCGCAAGGTCGGGGTAATAAAGTCCGTTATGTTCGGTATAAGTGATTTCGTTTTTCATCGTAAATATCCTTTCTTGAGAATGTTTTCGTTTGGCATCAACTATCAAGGATATTTACTTAGGTGGTGCTCGGGCGTGATGCCAACAACAGTAGATTGACATCACATATCACCTGAACACCCGTTTTCTTTGAAAACGTAAAGAAATCCGAACCCTTCGCCTATCGGCCTTGGGTTCGGATTTCTACTGTTTGGTGCGGGCGACAGGATTTGAACCTGCACGGTTGCCCACTGGTTCCTAAGACCAGCGTGTCTGCCATTCCACCACGCCCGCTTGTTTTTCAACTATAATCGCAAAATACCGACACTGAACTGCGTACTTCGCCCAAGACCTATAAAGTTTTGCCTTGACAAAGCCAACGAATCCTCTCACAACGGACGATTTGCGAAGCACACGTCCGTTGTGAGACATTTCATTTGTAAGAATTTAAGACTTTAAGTCCTTAATGACTGAAAGTAGACACAGTGCACAGTAATCGAAGGCAATGTAAGACGTATTTCCTGGCGCAAAAGGGCCTAAAACACCGGAACCGGTACATCGGTCACACGCCGGAAAGCCGCTTGACGATCACGCCGTAGCTTTATTGGCGTCGGCGTACATCTGCCAGAGTTCTTCGACCGTTTTTCCGGTGAGCTCCTTCCAGCACTCGTCCTTATACTCGCCCCTCTTTATCTTGTCATTCATCGTCTTTGCAATATTGGGGCAAACATTGTCCTCTACCCAGATGAGAAATGCCGCGGTCACTCTGTAAGCATCTGTATAGTTCTGCTTCTCATTGTACTTGGGAAGTGACCAACCTGCCTCCTTATTGTATATTCCGAATTTTTCTCTTCCGTAATCTGCAAGGCCTTCTGTGAGCCAGCCGGGATTGTAATTGTCGTAATTCTGAGCGACATGCACCCATTCATGAGTAAGGCTGTCTGCATCGAGCTTGTGGTTCGCATAATATTTAGTGGACATTATGACCTTTGCCTCATGCGAATAGGTCGCGGCAACGCCGTCATAATCGGGAGCGGGTACTATGGACGTTTTGCGAAGCTCTCCGAAATTGTAAAAATCGCAGATAGCTTTGTACGACTTGTTGAAGCAATCTATGATCATATCATAGAGCTTCGCATCAATAAGACCTTCGCTGTTGTCAAATGTGAGATACTCTTCTGCAAGTGTTGCCATTAAAACCTCCCGCCGCTTCTTTTGCGGCTGCTTCTTTGTATATTTCTTTGTCCCGCATTCAGCGGTAGATGCGGCTTTCAAACGCCACGTAGGCGCAAATAAGCACGGAGCCGCCCGACTGCACCCGGCATGTCTCAGACGACCCTGTGGTCACTCGCGGCATACAAACTCCACAGTTCATCAAGTGTCTTCCCTGTTATCTTTGTAAACAGCTTTGATGTGTATACCTCACACTTAAGTCCCTCGTTGAACTGCTCAAGAAACGTGTCATCTATGTTCTGATCTATCCAAAGGAAGAAACGCGCCGTCACCCTGTAGCTGTCAGTATAGCTCTGACTTGCCGAATATGAAGGAAGCGAAAAGGGATATCTGTCAAAAGTATATCTGCTCCAGTCTGTTATGCCCTCTGTTATCCAGTTTCCGCCCTCCGACGTATTCGGAGCCGAATAACGCGCATCCCTGTACTCCTGTACGGTATGGGTGAGCTCGTGGGTCAGCACTCCGAAATCGTTTCTGTTTGCCTTAAAGTAATTGGGATTGAGCGCTATCTTTTTCTCAAGCGGATTCCGTCCCGCGGTCTGATATGCCGCCGCATCGGTATCCGGGTCTATTGTATATACGACATCGTACATTATACCGTAATTGAAGTACTCCGCAAGCTTGACATAAACCTTTGAGAAGTCACTCTCAAGAACGTCCATAAAAGCGCCGTTAAACTCATTTCTTATAAGCGCATCCGTAGTCAGGAATTTAGAAGCTATATCCTCATACTCAGGCTTGACGGGCTGTTCTTCTTCATCTTTTGCATAGAGCGAGTCAATATCCACCTCAAACGGGACCGATATCTCGTATTCGTTTACTTCCTTTCCGTCTCGCTCCGTACCAGCCTGAGCATAGCATAACGGCGCTATAATAGCCGTCAGGACTGCGGCGATAAACACAGAACATGCAAAAAAAAGCAAGATCTTTCTTTTCATACACTTTTTCATATGTAGCTCCTTTCAAAACTCAAGCTGACCGTCCCCAGAGCGAACCTGCACCTGAGTCCGCAAATCCGGCGCTCTGCAAGGACCCCGGCAGTTAAAAACAGCTGAAAACAAGCCTCGCCAAAGTCATCCTGTCAGAATATGCAGGATACGAATGCCGGACCGGAATTTGCCGCATGTCAGCGCAACCGGCGTCAGCACATGCGAAACAGCAGTCAGTCACGGTCCATAGGTAAGAGCGACGCTGACCTCCGGGTAAAAATTCCGGAAAACGCTACCGATGGAATCTTCCGGAATAACAGCGTGCACGAATTATTGCCTCAGTTTTCTATCATGACCTCGTGTCCCGTGGCAGCCGATTCATATATAGCGTCAAGTATCTTCATGAGGGTGACGCCGTCCTCAGCGGGTGCTATGCACTTTGTGCCGTTTTCTATACAATCAATAAAGTGATTTATTTCATTCTCGAACAGTCCGTCAAACGACAGGGCGGTCTTTGCGGCAAGCGTCATATCGGTCATATATCCGTTCATTTCTCCGTAGAGCTCAAGCTCAGGGTCGAGCTTTGCCCCGCCCTTTGTGCCGAAAAATTCGAGTTTGCCTTCGTCCTGCTTCAGATTGAGCGAGAATGATGCCTCCACGCTCAGCACCGCCCCGTTGTCATAACGAATCAGAGCAGTGGCAAGATCCTCCACATTGCACACATCGTTGTCGCTCACACGCGACGACACATATCCCTTGCCTGTTTTTATATTCTTTCTGTCGTAAAGCTTTGTGAACGTAGCTCCGTAAACCGAAACAGGCTTCGGATTGCCCATTATATATCTTGTAAGGTCTATGACGTGTACTCCGAGGTCTATGAGCGGGCCTCCGCCTGAACGGGCCTTATCTCCGAACCAGCCTCCGGGATTTCCGTTTCTTCTGAGATATGTAGCCTTTGCATAGTAGATATCTCCGAAATAGTCGCTTTTTATAAAATCACGCATTATGGCGCAGTCATTGCCATGCCTGCGTACAAAACCTATCATAAGCAGTTTCCCGCTCTTTTCGGCGGCGCGCTGCATCTTCAGCGCTTCAGAAGCATTAAGCGCCATCGGCTTTTCACAAAGGACGTGCTTTCCGGCTTCAAGCGCCGCTACAGTGCACTCGGCATGAGCGTTGTTCCAGGTACATACGCTTACGGCGTCTATCTCCGGTACCTGCCTGAACATCTCGTGCATGTCTGTATACAGCTTGTCTATACCGAAACGCTTTCCCATATAAGCAAGTCTTTCAGGATTTATATCGCAGAAAGCGACGACCTTTACATTTTTGTTCTTGCTGTACGCTTCAAGATGCGTAAGAGCGATATTTCCGACGCCTATAATGGCTATATTTATCATACTTTTTAATCCTGCCTTCCATGATATATTGCAGCTGCAGGACTGCAGAGCGCTGCTTTACAGCCGCACAGCCGATCCAAGGGGCGCGCAGCCCCTGTTGTTTTACACAAAAATTCGGGTGCCGGTCATTCCGTGACATCAGGTTTGTTTCCTGCGTTGCCAATGCCGCGGGCAAGGCCATTGTAAACAAGGCAATTATAAAGGCAAAGACCAAGACCGCAAAAGCGGTGATGACACACCTCCATTCGGTGATACCGGATGTCAGGTGCTCTCGTCTTCAGCCATTCGCCATCGTATCTTTCAGGAATCTGACAGCACAGGAAATATCGGCGTCCGGATTTTCACCGACCTCGCGCTCGATGGTGAGAAAACCGCGATACCCTATATCGTCAAGCGCGGCAAGATATGCGGGAAAGTCGACAGACCCTTTTCCAAGGGGCTCTTCTCTGTACGCCGAACCGAGATTTGCAAGAGCGTCCTCAACTACGTGATATACCATCTCCGGATCTTTGTCGAATATCTTAACCCCGTCCTTGGCATGCGTGTGCACTATGTAATCCCTGAGAGTATATACTGCCCTGACCGGATCGTCTCCTGTTACCATGACAAAATTTGCAGGATCGAGATTGACAGCCACCCCGCGGCTTCCGAGCGTATCAAGGAATCCCCGCAGTACTTGGGCAGTCTCCGGACCGGTTTCTATTGCAAAATGGGCGCCGAGGCTGTCGGCATACTCCGCCAGCTCGTGACATGCCTGCTGCATTATCTTGTAGCGCTCATGGTTCTTGTCTGCAGGCACTACGCCTATATGAGTGGTCACGACATCCGTGCCGAGTCTTTTCGCCAGTTCAAGTATTCTCTTTGACTTTTCAATGAGTCCGGGATTTCTTTCACGGTCGGTAAAACCGAGGCCAAGGTCTCCGCAGAGAGCCGAAAAGACAAGCCCTTCGGAATCCATAGCAGACAGTATATCCGAAATGCGCGACGGAGTCATGTTTTCAGGAGAGTTTTCTCCGCTTGTGGAATACATCTGAACTCCGCTGACGCCAAGCGCCCCCGCCCTTTTTATGGCGGAAAAAGTATCGGTTCTGAATGAGTCGAGCATAACGCCTATGGGAAAATCATACATACACTGCACCACCCTTTCCGTCCGGTTTTTAAACACGGCAAATCAAATATCCGCGCTCAGCATCCCGGCAACACTGCAACCGGTCGTCGCTGACGCGCCCGGTCCTGTGAATAAGACAACAGTACACCGTACACATATACGCATTATACATTATACTTTCAGAAGCGGCAAAAGTCAATTACAATCAAGAAATTTTATCTTTTTCCGATAATATCTCACGCGCTCACGCGCAAGGTCGGTTACTCCGCCCGCTTAAGCAGGCCTGCAGCACAAATCAGGAGTTGCCGGAAAGAAGAGAGACAAGAGCTTTTTTGACGTCTCCGTACATATACAGAGAGCCCATGGCAATTATCTTTTTTCCTGTTTTTGCCGCCGATGTCAGCGCACGCTCCACAGCTTCAGCTATGCTGCCGCACGGAAAAGCGCTCACATCAGGGTACGACGAATATACTTTTGCCAGCTCAGCTGCTGGAAGGGCTCTCGGATTGTCAGGCGTAAGAGTGAATACACAGTCTGTCCGGCGCGCTGCGAGCTCAGACATTGCCGCATATTCTTTGTCAGCCATCACCCCTGTTATAAGTATCAGCTTCTCATTGGGAAAATATCTGTCTATGCTTTCGCATGCCGCCGTAACTCCGTTGACGTTATGTGCACCGTCAAAAATGAAGACCGGGTCGGTGTTCAGAAGCTCAAACCGCGCTTTCCAGGAGCATGATTCCACGCCCTTTCTGAGGGCTTTTTTACCTATCGTGATTCCCTGCTTTTCAAGGACAGCGACCGCGGCGATGAGGTTTGAAAGATTGTACGGCTGATATGTTCCCAAAAGCGGAAGATTGACGCCGGTCATACCGGAAAAGTCTACCGACGTTCCGCAGAGATCATACGAGCGTACAGTCACAGCTGAGTGATCGGCAAGGTAAAAATCCGAGCCCATCTCTGCGGCACGTCTGCGGATGACATCTGCGCATATATCGTCTTCCCCTCCGTACAAAACCGGCACACCGGGCTTGATTATTCCCGCCTTTTCCCCCGCTATCTTTTCAACCGCATCTCCGAGAAACTGCATGTGATCGAGTGCAACGCGGCATATAACCGAAAGCACTGGAGTTTTTATTATATTTGTTGAATCCAGTCTGCCGCCCATTCCCGCCTCAAATACCACGTAATCACAACCGTTTTCCGCATAAAAAAGAAGAGCAGCAGCTGTAATAAGCTCAAACTCCGTAGGAGGATCTTCAAGGGATTCCGCCACTGGCATTATGCGTTCTATTACATCACAGAGCTCCTTGTCGGATATAGGACGGCCGTCAATTGAAATTCGCTCGTTGAAGCGTTCCACAAAAGGGGAGGTAAACAGCCCTGTGCGATATCCTGCTTCGCGCAGGACCGCATCGGCAAGCGCACAGAAAGAGCCTTTGCCGTTCGTACCCGCAACATGTATGAATTTCAGACTTTCCTGAGGATCCGAAAGGGCATGGCACAGCTTGCCTATGCGTTCAAGACCCGGTCTGCTTCCCCTCCAGCTCACAGAATGGATATATGAAAGAGCCTCCTCGTATGTCATAAAGCACCTCGTTTTATTACTTCCGTATGAATGGCGTCACCGCAGATCCGCCTCCAGATTCCCGCGTCCGGATATTGGTTCCTGCTGCAATTACGGACTATAATGCTCCACATTATAGTCCGTAACCAATCTTTTACTTTATTTACCGTCGTCACTGCGACAGCTTTCTGACGTTCTTGATCACCACAGTGTTGCTGCAGAAGAGTGCGACAAGCAGAACGCTTTCGATAACCGCCTCAATCAGAGTGGAGCCTACCCTTAGCCATATCTGAAGTGCCGGGGTCCTGTACCAAATCCACAGCCCTATGCTTTTTATGACCGCAGCCCCAACTATATGAGCCGAAAAATCAGCCGCCACGAGAGATGTCGCCGTGAGCTTTCGTCCTATCAGACCGGCAAGAATTCCCTCAACAGCCATGGCAAGCGTTATGATAGGATTTACACTTCCTATACCGTAAAAGGAAATTGCTCCTATTATATCCGATACAATACCAACTGAGGCTCCTGCCAACGGTCCGAACATACATCCTGCCATTATGACAGGAAGATTTCCGAAACCTATCCTGATGCTGTTGCCTATCTTTATGGACAGATACTGTCCGAGGACCACGCCCGCCGCCGCAAGCAGGGCGCAGAAGACAAGGACTTTTAGATTTTTTCTTTTGCGGGAATTGTTTTTTTCCATAAAAAATACCTCCTTTACCCTCGTTCGCAACGACAATAAAGCAGGCATTACGCGCACTTCTTAAATTGTCTTGTGAAGCGGGATGCAGAACCCAGACCGCAAGTCATTCACAGAATCTCAGACGCAGAGGCTCTGATAAAAGACTTTTCGTTTCCGCGGCAACTCCCCGTCCGCGGAACACTTGACGAATGGATTCTTACTCTTCGTCGGCAGGCTGAAAAGATTACCCGCCGCAAACATATTATAACACTTTTCCCTGCTTTGTCAACACAAATGTGACGGAATAACCGGTATTTTTCGTCACCCGATGTCCTTCACGGTGAGAGTTTGTCAAAAAACTGCGCTATGTTCGGCGGTAAATATTGACACAAGCCGGACGTAAATGTATAATAGACGTGATGTATAAATAGATTGCGCAGCCTTTGCACAGTCAATACACCAATTTTTCCGGCACCGTCAAGGCGCCGCGTACGGGGGTATAATATGGGTCCTGGATTCGGCGGTCCTCCTGGGCCGGGGCGCGAAGAAATGAACGCAAAACTCAGAGAGCCAAAGCCCAAATCGATAAAAGAGGTCCCCCGCTACCTCAAAAATGTCATAGCGGGATTTTTTTCAAGACTTTTCTACATAGTGGCTCTTGTATGGGAGGCAAAGCCTTCGCTACTGATAGTCATGCTCTTCATGACACTGTTCAACGGTGTGACTCCTGTCATCGGCGCATACATTTCCGCCAACCTATTGAACGTGCTGACGGAATCGTATCTCGGCAACAAGGAAATGCAGGATGTGCTTTATGCCCTAATATGGCAGTTCGGCTACACATTTTTCACAAGCTTCGTGTCGGGGATAAACAACATAATAACACGCATATCAAGCGAGGTCGTCACAAATCACATAAAGGTCAAGATAATGACAAAGGCAAAGGAAATAGACCTTTCGTCCTTCGACATGCCTGATTTTTATGAGCGAATGGAAAATGCAAACCGCGAGGCAGGCGTAAGACCTGTGAATATTCTGAACTCGACCTTCTCCATGGTCAGCCGCATAATCAGCATGGTCTCGTTCATTGTGATACTTGTCGGCGTTCTTCCGAATCTCAGCGCGGCGGCGCCGGTGTTCATGGTTGCTTTTATATTGCTTTCCATCTTTTCGGCGGTCGTGAGCTTCTATTTCAGGCGCAAGAATTTTCTCTACATGCGCCGCCGTTCAAAGGACCGCAGACAGATGTCATACTATTCTGATATTCTTGTAAACAAGGATCTTGTCAAGGAAATGCGTCTTTTCAATCTTTCGGACATATTCATCGGAAGATATAACGACGTTTTCCGCGGATATTTCAAGGGAATAAAGCGTCTTGTCAGGAACGAAGGCATATGGCAGATATTCATCACATTTGCCACCTCTACGCTCAACTGCATTCTCTTCTATATGATAGCGACTGGCGTCAACGTGATAGGTGACTATTCTCTCTACACAAATGCACTCAATTCCGTATCCTCAGCCGTTGCCGCATTGATAACCACGACAGCCACGATATACGAGGGCACCCTGTTCATAGACAATATGATATTGTTTATGAATGAAAAAAAGACAATAGCATCAATATCCCCCGCTCCGCCCCCGGTAGCGCGCGGCAAGGGACACCGTGTGGTATTTGAGCACGTGAGTTTTTCGTATCCGGGAAGTGACAGAAAGGTTCTGAGCGATATAAACCTGACTCTTGAGCCCGGTGATACCGTCGTTCTTGTGGGACTTAACGGCGCCGGGAAAACTACCCTTCTGAAGCTTCTCACCCGCCTGTATGATCCCACGGAAGGAACCATATATCTTGACGGCACCGACATAAGGGAGTACGACCCGAAGGAGCTGTATTCAATATTCGGTATAATTTTCCAGGATTTCGGTAAATACGCGGTGAGCGTAAAGGAAAATATAGCTTTCGGCGACACGTCAAAACCGATAAATATGTCCGAGGTGGAATATGCCGCCAAGCATTCTGCGTCAGAGGATTTTATAGATGCTCTGCCCAACAAATACGAAACACCTCTGATGAGGTATTTTGAACAGACCGGCATTGAGCTGTCAATCGGACAGTGGCAAAAGCTGTCCGTGGCAAGAGCGTTTTACAGCGACAGTGATATACTGATACTCGACGAGCCCACAGCGTCGCTCGACCCTCTTGCTGAGCAGGAAATATTCAATCAATTCGATGAGCTAAAAAAAGACAAAACTACCATATTTGTTTCTCACCGCCTTTCATCGGCTACAACGGCAAGCAAAATAGTCGTCCTGAAAAACGGGAGAATAACAGAGATGGGCAATCACAAAGAGCTCATGGAACTAAAAGGAGATTACTACACGCTATTCTCAACTCAGGCACAGCGGTACATCTCGTCTGAGGGGGAAAGCGTGCGCAGCGAGGGATTCGTTCCCGCGGTACGCTCTCATCAAAAGCCTGCCGGCGGGGAGCATCCTGAAAAATTTCCCGGCAGCTATGACAAAATGCCTCCGGGACCTCCCGGAAGACCGGACCCCAAATCATGATTCACGGATCACCGCCCATGATTTACAATCTCCCGTTTAATGTTTCTCATCTCGTTCATAATGCGTGATTTCTCAGACAGTCTCTGTTTATTCAAAACTGCACCTGAGTCTTTTACATGCGTCAGAAAGCGCACAGGGGCTTATGAGCACTTGTCTTGAAACTGTATGAGACACACGGAACTTATAAAAAATTTATCGGAACAGCGCCGGGGGAACAGCAGCAGACCGCCGGTGCATTCCGCTGTTCACAGTAAAAAAACGATCAAGGAGCCAAGCGCTATGATATTCAAGGGAGCCGATATACTTATACCGGAATGTGACCTTCAAAAATGGGCAACCATAGCCTGCGACCAGCATACATCGGAAAAGGAATACTGGGACAGGGTGGAACGCATCGTGGGCTCCTCCCCCAGTGCCCTGCACATAACTCTGCCGGAAATATACCTTAATGACCGGACTGAGCAGAGAATAGCAGAGATAAACAAGACTATGGACGATTACCTGAAGCAGGGCCTTTTTTCCGAATACAAAAATTCAATGGTGTATACGGAAAGGCTTTTGTCAAACGGAAAGCTGCGCCGCGGACTCCTTGGCTGCATAGACCTTGAGGCATATGATTACGCTCCTCTTTCTTCACTTCCAATACGAGCCACCGAGGCGACGGTTGCTGAGAGGATACCTCCGAGAGTAAAGATAAGGGAAAACGCGCCGCTTGAACTGCCTCACACTATGCTTCTTGCCGACGACCCCCAGGACCGCCTGCTTTCAGCTCTTGAGGCGCGCAAACACGAGTTCCGCCGCCTGTACTCATTTGACCTGATGGAAGAAGGCGGACATATAGAAGGGTATCTCATAGATGCCGCGGCGCAGACAGCTGTCTTGTCTGTCATGTCAGAGTTTGAGCGCAAGGGCTTTGCCCTCGCGGTGGGAGACGGAAATCATTCTCTTGCGGCAGCCAAAGAATGCTACAGATCCACACGCGACCCGCTTTCCAGATTTGCCCTTTCGGAGATTGTGAACATACACGACGATTCTTTGGAGTTTGAGCCGATATACCGTGTTATAAAAGGCTGTGATCCAGAGCTCTTAATCTCAGATATGCAGAGATATTTTGAAAAACGCGAGTGTACCCGGTCATACAAAATAGACTGTGTATTCGGCTCTGCTTGCCGTTCACTTTCAATACCTGCGGTTGCGTCGCTCCCGGTAACCGTCCTTCAGGATTTTCTGGACCGGTATCTGGCTTGCCACGATGATCTGAGCATAGACTATATACACGGAAAAGAGGAAACTGCAAGGATAGCGTCATCCGAATTTCACATCGGTTTTTTGTTCGACGGGATGTCAAAAGACGAGCTGTTCCCCGCTGTATCCACCGACGGCGCCCTTGTGAGAAAGACATTTTCAATGGGAAGGTCATGTGACAAAAGATATTATCTGGAAGCAAGAAGAATAAAGAGCGTCTGATACCATGACCGCTGAATGCGGTTTTGCAGGAGCAGGTCTTAAAAATTTAACGGTATCGCTATGAAAGTTTAACGGTATCGCGATGAAAGCCCCGCGACACATTAACGGCAAAAAAGCGATGCGCCACCGAGAGTATCGGAGGCGCATCGCTTCTTAATTACTATTGAATTACTATTGAATTACTATTGAATTTCAGACCATTTGCTCGGTTGACATCATGAAATAGAGGGCACTTCAGAAAATTGACCACGGTCTTTGCCTCATCTCTTCACATACTATCATGATTACGTCAGCCATGCGTCCGGCATAAACGCGGCATAAAACCTGTAAACTGAGCTTTGTCAGTGCAGCTTGTCTGCAGTCCTGCGCCTGCGCGCCGCATCAGCATCTTCATTTCCTTCGGTATCCAGGTCGTTTTGGCGTGCTTTACTCCTCAGGCTGGACTGCGCTGTATATTTGCCGAGTATCCTTTCAAAAGCCGTACGCAGCGGGGGCAGCAGGCAGAACACTATTATAACGTTTGCGCCCGCGTGTATCAGGTCAAACGGTATATCTGCCATTATATACGGGATCAGTTTTCCAGAAAGGTCATAGGTAAAGTAGAACACCGGGATGAAAAGAAATCCGAAGGCAAAACCGAACAAGCCGCCTACAGCGGAAAACAAAAATCTGCTTCGGTATTTGCGTAAAGGAAGAGTCAAAAAAATCAGAAGCGGCCATATATAAACATAGCACAGCCACCACGGCGAAAATCCGTAAACAAGGCCCTCAAGCAATATATAGACCGAGGCGCTGGCAAACGCGCGCGCGCCGAACACAAGTGTAATTAGCATCAGCATAAGAGTGACAGGCTCTATGTTCGGCAACGGTGCCATACAAATTTTCAGAGCGAATATCAGCGCTCCGAGTATCGCACAAAGTATAAGTGAAAAAAGTTTGTAATGTGTTTTCATAACCATATTCAAATTATCGGAATATTGAAATCTGTTTCCAGAACCGACATTATCCATAAAACATCCGGATGTCCTCCGGATGCTTCAGAAAGCCTGCCTAAAACCTTGACAAAAATGTTTTTTACACTTTGTCAAGAAGCTTTTCTTCTGCCGCTGCCTTCCATGATCTTCCGCGCTTAACGGTCTTTAAGTCAGGGATACTAAGCTTCCTCAGCGCATTCAAAGGCATCAGAACTGCCGTATGCATGTCCCTGAATGTCAGCCTGAATGTTCGTGCAAAGCAAAACCTGACTGTGAATCGTGTCGCAGCATATCCCAGCAAGGAAGGAGAAGACGTTTGCCGGGGAAACGCCTCTCCTGCCCTGAAAAACCCGACTTAAGCGAGCTTATCCGGATGTCCTGACTGCCAAGTCCTTTTATCAGCCTTTGGCATGCGTCGGTCTTGGTATGCGTCAGCCTATGGTATATGTTATTTCGTAATTCTGACCGTCGGATATCATGGTAGTTCCGGCGCCTGTCATAAGCATTTCACCATTGCTTGAAAGACACCACCAGCTCTGGTTGGCAGAATAATCCGCAGTCTCCCCGTCGACAGTGGTTATGTAAAAGCCCGTGGGGGATGAATCATCTCCTTCAACCAGGTTCTCCTGCATGAGGGCTCCGAGGAGCGTCTTTTCGGAAGTCTCTATTACAAAAGATTTCTGACTGCCGTCCCCGTGTACCACTTTGACTGTTATGGAAATTTTCTGTTCAGGCGTCTCGGAGGACGTGTCTGTCGTTGCAGCGGACGTGTCGTCTGTCGATGAAGCCGGTTCATCGGTACAGCCTGCAAAAGCAGCAAGCAGCAAAGACAGCAGCAAAACACATATGAGAGCAAGTGAAATTTTTTTCATTTTTCCAAGTATACCTTTCCTTCCGGTCTGCGACCGATTTTTTAGGAAAAAGGTATTCCGCGACGCGCCTCCCGACAAGGCATATTCGACGCAGGCGGCGGCAAAAACCGCCGCTTACAAAAGCTACCGGTTGCCGCGGCGCTTTTGCGGATGCAGACAGCAAGTATTTCGACTTACGGCATGCAGCTCAAGTACAAGCGAAAAACAACAAAGCGTTGTGCCGCTGAGAGCACTGCATACCGATCACGGCGACGGACTCGTGCGGGAATCTCACCCGCTTCCATGTCGTGCTTTTGCCGCAGCGAGCCGAGGGCAAAAAACGCGACGACCGCTTACTCTCCGCAGAATCCGCAGCACGCTGTGTACAGATGCTACGGTATCCGGGAAAAGCGCGGTCACTGCCATACCTTTTCTGTGTAATTATATCACCCGCTCCCATCATTGTCAATAAAATAAGGCGCACAGAACTTGCGCGAAGTGAACTGTTAAATAAAAATTGAAGGCAATTGATAAATATTGGTGAAATATGGTGAATTAATGATAAATAAACTATTGAATTGATTGAAGAAACGTGTTATCATATAATCGGATAGTCGTGTTGCAATCAGAGTCCGCGGCATGAAAAAGACGCCCGCGGCAGGCACTGTACATCATTACAGACAAAAGGACATAAATACAGTAAGGAGAAAAAGATGAACGAATTTTCACATATCCTTAAAGACCAGGTGGATAAAGTATGTGCAAGACTGCATGAGATGAAAAGGGACGACCTTGCGCTCATGTTCGCAAGATGCTACCCCAACACGCTCGAAACGACCACCAAGCTGCTCGACGACGGAAGCGCTTTTGTCATAACCGGAGATATACACGCCATGTGGCTCAGAGACAGTGCCGCACAGGTGCACCACTATCTTCCCGTCGCAGCCCAGAACGAAGAACTTGCCGACATAATAGAAAAGATGATACGCCGCTACAGCATTTATGTACCCAAGGACCCTTATGCAAATGCGTTCAACGAAAAGGACAATGATTTCGGTCACAAGGACGACATAACATTCCGCTCCCCCTGGGTATGGGAGAGAAAATATGAGGTTGACTCTCTCTGCTCCGTGATATTCATAGCCTACAAGTTCTGGAAAAAGACAGGAAGATGCGCATATCTCGACGAGGACTTCAAAAAGGTACTTCTCATAATACTGGACGTTTGGGAAACCGAGCTGCACCACGCTGAAAAATCAAGCTATACCTTCGAACGTATGAACTGCCGACAGTCGGACACAATGACGCGAGGCGGTCACGGCGAGCCGGTCTGCTACACCGGTATGACATGGTCCGCGTTCAGACCATCTGACGACGCATGTGTTTACAACTATCTCATACCCTCTCAGATGTACGCCGTCGTAGTGCTCGGATATCTCTCCGAAATAGCAGAAGAGATATACAAGGACAAAGCGCTTGCCGCAAGAGCCGAGGCGCTGGCAGCCACGATCAATGAGGGAATAAAGAAATACGGGATATACGAGCACCCCAAATACGGTAAAATATACGCCTATGAGACAGACGGGCTCGGAAACTACAATCTCATGGACGACGCAAACGTACCGTCTCTTCTCTCCGCGCCTTATCTCGGATACTGCGACGCTTCTGATCCCATCTACGTCAATACCAGGAAATTTATTCTTTCTGAGGACAATCCGTATTATTTCACAGGCAAGGTGCTGCGCGGAATAGGCAGCCCACACACAGACAAAGGGTACGTGTGGCCGATATCACTTTCGCTCCAGGGGCTTACGTCGCAAGATGACAAGGAGATAGAAAACATACTTGACATGCTCGTTGCCTCACATGCCGGTACATATTACATGCATGAAAGCATAGATGCCGACAACGAATACAATTTCTCGCGTTCATGGTTTGCCTGGGCAAACTCCATTTTCTCCGAGCTTGTGCTCAAATACGCTGGATTCGAAATATGACATGACCGAAGGCGCCGCGCCTCCGTGCGCCCGACGCCCGGAAGGCGCGGTTATTTCGGTACCGTGAAAAACGGCGCAAGTACGGCACCATCGTAAAAGCACTGCCGGCATTTTATCTTCGATATTTATTGGTAGACATTTTATCTCCGATATTTATTCGGTAAGCGGCGCAAATCGCCGCGGGGAAACCGCGATGGAAAAAGAGAAAAAGACAAGCACAGCACGGCATACTGACTTTGCGGCAACGACAGCAAGGGCTTTTGCCCTGATATGTACATTGATATTGACAGTTATGCTGATATCCTGTACATATGACGTCGCCGGCAATACTGACAAATGTGACGAAACATCCGGGACAGTACAGAATGACGAATCCACGCCAGGTACATCACTTCAGGAACCGCCCGATTCCGAACACACACAGGCGCCGTCCGATACGTCTCTGCAGCAGCCTGAAATATCAGTGCCTGAAGATTATTACGAGCTTCCGTATGTGGCAGTTGAATGCTCTTCCGTTGTTATACCTGAGGAGTACAACGACGGGCTTTACTTTGACATAGAGCCCGTTCTGTCAGGTGATACAATGTATTTCATACTGCCATGCAGGACAGACCTTTCGCGCGTGGTTTATCACGCCCTGGACAGCAAAGGAGAGATAAAATTCGGTCGTGTTGCTGACTTTACGGATCCCGAGGACAAAAGTGCCAAGACCGTGAGCATTAGCGGAAAAAAATACACTATAGAGGCTATAGTTTCAGAACTGCCTTCCCTGTGTATAGAAATAGATGAAAGCTTCGGCACATTTCAGGACATGAACAGCGACCTCACAAAAGAGACAAAGGCATACGGAAACATGAGCCTTGAGTGCTCTGACGGCACAGCTTCCTCAAACGGCTGGAGGACCGTATATCAGAGCCGCGAGGGAGACGATTCACTTCCCTGCACCATGTACCTGAAGGGACGCGGTAACTGGTCATGGAATACTCCGGAGAAGAAGGGATACGCGCTTAAACTCGAAAAGAAAGAAAATCTTCTGGGACTTGGAAGCTCTAAAAACTGGGTGCTCCAGGCAAATGCAATAGATCCCTCGATGCTGAAAAATCATCTTTCAAACTATCTGGCTTCGGCGGCAGGACTTGACTTCACACCTGACGGGCGTCATGTGGACCTGTTTGTCAACGGCGAATACATGGGTCTTTATTACCTGACCGAAAAGGTGGAAATAGGTGACAACCGCGTGCACATACACGACCTTGAGGACGATATAAAGGGAGCATGCCCGTCGGGTAATTACGGCGCGCAGCGCATGGTCCCGACGCACAACGGCAAAGGATTCGTTAAATTTTACAACGCGGTTCCGGAGCTGTCCGAGATAACGGGAGGTTACCTTGTTGAAATGGAGCTTCCCGACAGATTTGCAGCTGAAAAATGCGGCTTCTGTACAAGTCGCGGGTACTACTACGTCATAAAATCTCCTGAATACGTCAGCTACGAGCAGGCGATGTACATATACACCCTGTTTCAGAACGCCGAGGACGCGTTTTTCTCGGACGACGGGTACAATCCACAGACAGGAAAATATTACACCGAATACATAGATCTCGATTCCTTTGTAAAAAAATACTGGATAGAAGAAATATCCAAAAACCACGACGGGGTGGTTACGAGCCAGTTTTTCTACAAGCCCGCCGACGACGAGTCCGAAAAGATATTCGCAGGGCCTGTCTGGGATTACGACATAGCTTACGGGTATTCGGCTGAAACCACCGACCCTGAGGGGTGGTTCATGCGCGAGAAGGAATTTTACCGGGAACTCATGAAGCACGAGGATTTTGAAAAACGTGCGAGCGAAATATTCATCGAATATTACCTTCCGGCAGCTCTTAAATTTATCACAGCAGAGGCGGACCGGCTGGTATCTTATCTCAATACCTCGTCAGAAATGAACGACATAGTGTGGTCTTCTCTTTCAGAAATGACATATGCCGACTGTGTCGACGACCTGAGTAATTACCTCCACAGACGCATACTTTGGATATATTCGGAGCTTACAGCCAGAAACAACTGAACGGGCTAAAAAGAATCCGCGGAGGACGACACAAATTCATAATGAATAATCTTCAGAATCTCAGATACGCCCTTGAGGTGGAAAAGACCAACTCAGTTTCAAAAGCGGCGGAAAATCTGTATATAGGACAGCCAAAGCTGTCAAAAGCCATAAAAGAGCTTGAAGACAGCGTAGGTATCACGATATTCACAAGAACTCCGAAAGGAATGGTGCCTACCGAAAAAGGCAAGGAACTTCTTCTGCGCGCAAAAGAAGTTATACGGAGGGCTGATGAACTTGAAAGCCTGTTCAGGCCATCGGATACAGATATACCGAAATTCGATATATCCGTCCCGCGGGCAAGCTATATTTCGGCGGCCTTTACCGACTTTGCCTCATCCTTCGGCGACGTTTCAAATATGATGCTCAACTACCGCGAGACAAACTCCATAAGGATAATAAAGAATGTCTCAAACGAAATAAACAGACTCGGAATAGTCAGATATCAGAATATATACGAAAAATATTTTCTCGGAGAGCTCGACGAGCGCGAGCTCAGATACCGGAAGCTGGTTGAATTCGGGTATGTTCTTGCGATGTCTGAAAAACACCCCCTCGCTTCAGCTGAGCATATAGACTGGCATGACCTTGCAGGATATACAGAACTTGTCCACGGAGACATAAACATACCTTCCCTTCCCATATCTGAGGCAAGACAGCTTGCAGATACGCAGAGCAAGAAAAACACTATCACCCTTTACGAACGTGCGAGCCAGTTTGAGCTCCTCAGCGAAGTTACGACGACCTTTATGCCGGTGTCACGACTTCCTGACAATACACTGAAAAAATATTCGCTTGTCCAGAAGGAATGCGATTTTCCGGACAATGCGTATACAGACATGCTCATTTTCCGGAAGGGGTACCGTCCGACAGACGCAGACAGGAAATTTTTTTCGTGCCTCGAAAAAAGCGTGCGAAAAATATTCGGACACGGACTTGTAAGCGACCTTTCTTCTCTTCATTAACAATGCGACCTGCAGATAATACGACAATATGCACAAATCGCTTGACTTAAACATAGCGTTTTTGTCTGATTAGATATCATTATATCGATAAAGGAATATCTATATTCCTAAAAAGCATCTTCACAAAACCACAGCGCCGGTGTATAATCAAATCAGCAAGACAAAGAAGGCGGTGAGGCAGATAAAGCAGGCAATACCACTGCAAACGTTGCAGAGGCTTCCGGCGTATCTTTCCTACCTCAGACGAGTACTGCCGGATAAAAAAAATGTGTCCGCCAGAACAATAGCCGCGGCGCTCTCGCTTGGTGAAATACAGGTCCGTAAGGATCTCGCCGCCGTGAGCGACAAGGGCCGTCCGAAAACCGGATATGATACCGCCGAGTTGATAGCCGATATAGAGGACACTCTGGGTTGTACCAATTCCAAGGATGCGGTCCTCATAGGCGCCGGAAAACTCGGAACAGCGCTTTTGTCATACAAAGGCTTCTCCGAATACGGACTCAATATAGTCTCGGCGTTCGACACAGACAAATCGAAATGCGGAACTGACGAGAGCGGAAAAGCGGTCCTCCCGATGGAAAAGCTGACGGATTTCTGCAAACGCCTCAATATCAGGATAGGGATAATAACCGTCCCTGCCGCACACGCGCAGGAGATATGCGACAAGCTGGTCGATTGCGGGATAAAGGCTGTCTGGAATTTTGCTCCGGTACACCTGAATGCACCTCCCGGAGTTCTGGTGAAAAGCGAAAATATGGCGGCGTCTCTGGCGCTGCTGTCGCGCCACCTGATGGAGCCAGACACAAGTCCGGATAAGGACGAGGAATGAATTAGCCGGACACGGCCATATACAGATGATATCGAAAAAAATCAGCATAAAAAACAGAAGGAGTCTAACCGACATGAACAAGACGAAGGAACGCGCTACCATTGACAATGTAGAGGCGCTTGAGAGCGCCATTGAGAGAGTCAGAAAGGCACAGAAAGAATTTGCGCTTTTCACACAGGAGCAGGTCGATAAAATCTTTTTCGCTGCTGCAGTTGCTGCGAACAAAGCGAGAATACCGCTTGCCAAACAGGCAGTTGCAGAAACCGGAATGGGCGTGGTCGAAGACAAGGTCATAAAGAATCACTACGCTGCAGAGTACATTTACAATGCGTACAAGAACACAAAGACCTGCGGAGTCATTGAAGAGGACGAGGAATTCGGTATAAAGAAGGTCGCCGAGCCTATCGGCGTCATCGCTGCTGTAATTCCTACGACGAACCCGACTTCCACAGCGATATTCAAGACCCTTATTTCCCTCAAGACAAGGAACGGTATAATCATAAGCCCTCACCCCAGAGCAAAGGCTTCTACTGTAGCGGCTGCCAAGGTAGTTCTCGATGCTGCCGTTGAAGCAGGAGCTCCGGAGGGTATCATTGAGTGGATAGACACCCCCTCACTTGAAATGACAAACCTTCTCATGAAGGAAGCGGACATAATCCTTGCAACCGGAGGCCCGGGCATGGTGAAGGCGGCGTATTCCAGCGGAAAGCCCGCTCTCGGAGTCGGAGCCGGAAACACTCCCGCTATAATCGACGAATCTGCTGACATCCTCCTTGCAGTAAACTCAATAATACACTCGAAGACCTTTGACAACGGAATGATATGCGCCTCAGAGCAGAGCTGCATAGTCCTCAAGGGCGTGTATGACAAGGTCAAAAAGGAATTTTCAGACAGAGGCTGCTATTTCCTCAAGCCCGAAGAAATAGACAAAGTCAGAAAGACAATAATCATAAACGGAGCGCTCAACGCCAAGATAGTCGGACAATCAGCATACAAGATAGCGTCGCTTGCAGGGGTGGAAGTGCCCGAAAAGACCAAGATACTCATAGGCGAAGTATCAAGCGTAGAACTTTCTGAAGAGTTTGCGCATGAGAAGCTCTCGCCCGTGCTTGCAATGTACAAGGCAAAAGATTTCTCCGATGCGCTGGACAAGGCAGAGCACCTCATAGCCGACGGCGGATACGGACATACGTCCTCGGTATATCTCAACCCGATTACTGAAAAAGCCAAACTCGATGAATTTGCAGCCCGCATGAAGACATGCCGTATACTTGTCAACACTCCTTCATCACAGGGCGGTATCGGCGACCTCTATAACTTCAAGCTTGCTCCCTCGCTCACTCTGGGATGCGGTTCCTGGGGCGGAAACTCTGTTTCCGAAAACGTCGGCGTAAAGCACCTGATAAACATCAAAACGGTTGCCGAAAGGAGAGAGAACATGCTTTGGTTCAGGGCACCTCAGAAGGTCTATTTGAAGAAGGGCTGCCTGCCCGTCGCGCTTGATGAGCTCAAGAGCGTGATGAACAAGAAAAAGGTATTCATAGTAACAGACAGCTTCCTCTACAAGAACGGATATACAAAGACCATAACCGACAAACTTGATTCAATGGGAATCACTCACACCACGTTCTACAATGTCGCTCCGGATCCCACCCTTGCATGTGCAAAGGAAGGCGCAGCTCTCATGCGCTCGTTTGAGCCCGATTGCATAATCGCTGTCGGCGGAGGCTCCGCTATGGACGCAGGCAAGATAATGTGGGTTCTCTATGAACATCCGGATGCAGACTTCCTTGACATGGCAATGAGGTTCAGCGATATAAGGAAGAGAGTATATACCTTCCCCAAGATGGGTGAAAAGGCATACTTCATCGCCGTCCCGACTTCAGCCGGAACAGGTTCCGAAGTCACGCCATTTGCCGTCATTACAGACGAAAAGACAGGCGTCAAGTATCCTCTTGCCGACTATGAACTTATGCCAAACATGGCTATCGTAGATGCGGACATGATGATGAACGCGCCTAAGGGACTTACCAGCGCCTCCGGTATCGACGCTGTGACCCACGCACTTGAAGCATATGCTGCGATGCTTGCAACCGACTACACAGACGGCCTTGCTCTCAGAGCCCTCAAGATGATATTTGAGTACCTCCCCAGAGCTTACGATAACGGGCCGAACGACCCTGTTGCAAGAGAGAAGATGGCAAACGCCGCAACGATGGCAGGTATGGCATTTGCAAATGCGTTCCTCGGAGTATGCCATTCAATGGCTCACAAGCTCGGAGCTTTCCATCACCTGCCTCACGGCGTTGCGAACGCCCTCATGATAGATGAGGTCATACGCTTCAACTCCGCCGAGGTGCCTGTAAAGATGGGTACTTTCCCGCAGTATGACCATCCTCACACGCTCGCCCGTTACGCAGAAGTTGCCGATTACCTCGGCATAGGCGGGAACACGGACGAGGAAAAGGTTGAGGGTCTCATAAAGGCTATAGACGAGCTCAAAGAGAAGATTGGCATAAAGAAGACGATAAGGGATTACGTACCCGATGAAGCCGACTTCCTCGCAAGACTCGACGACATGACCGAGCAGGCATTCGACGACCAGTGCACCGGCGCCAACCCGCGCTATCCGCTCATGTCGGAAATCAAGCAGATGTATCTCAATGCTTACTACGGTACCAACGTAAGAGTATAAGGAGGAAATTTGAAGATGAAACTCGACAAGGTTATAGCGGTCAGAACGACCAAAACAATATACCGTGACGGCGATATCGCAGTAAAGGTGTTCAACGAGGATTTCAAGAAGTCTGACATTCTCAACGAGGCGCTCAATCACGCAAGAGTCGAGGAGACAGGGCTTTCGGTTCCCTCCCTCAGAGAAGTATGCATGATAGACGGAAAGTGGGCAATAGTCACCGACTTCATTGCCGGCAAGACGCTTGCAGCACTCATGGAAGAAAACCCCGACAAAATGACCGAATATCTCAATCTCTTCGTTGACCTTCAGCTCTCTGTCCATGCGAAGAAATCTCCGCTGCTCAGCAAACTCAAGGACAAGATGAACATGAAGATATCCCAGTCGAATCTCGATGCTACGACGAGATATGACCTTCATACAAGACTTGAGTCGCTTCCGACTCATGACAAGGTCTGCCACGGAGACTTCAACCCCTCAAACATAATAATTTCTTCTGACGGTACGCCTTTTATACTCGACTGGTCCCATGCCACTCAGGGCAACGCCTCTGCGGACGCGGCAAGAACCTATCTTCTCTTCTGCCTTGCCGGCAAGGTGGAGACCGCTGAGAGCTATCTGAAGCTGTTCTGCAAAAAGAGCGACACAGCAAAGCAGTACGTCCAGAAGTGGATCCCCATCGTGGCTGCATCGCAGCTTGTGAAGGGCAAGCCGGAAGAAAAGGCTTTGCTCATGCACTGGGTAGATGTCGTTGACTACGAATAATAAGTGCCTTAAGAAAGTATAGGCGAGCGAATGATCCGCCGCAAGACATCTGAAAATGGTAGTCCTGCGGCGGATTATTTGAATAATGTGCAAAATATGTAAAAACGGCGCAGGCAAGGCTCGGCAAAGCCCTGCCCTGAAAATTGCATCTGCAATGAAACGCAGCGCCAAAGCCGGAATCGGTCATACAGAGACAACCGGGGCAGGTAAAGCCGCTCCGGATGCCATAACATATTCGCAGGCAGGACCGGGAAGCCGGTGTAAGCCGCGAAAATAACTGAAGATTACTTAAGGAAGGTAAATCGATCATGAAAATAACTATCTGCATCGGAAGCTCATGTCATCTCAAAGGTTCAAGACAGGTAGTGGAGAAGCTTCAGGAACTCGTAAAGAAAAACAATCTCACCGACAAGATAGACCTTGCCGCGGCGTTCTGCATGGGTAACTGTCAGAACGGCGTCTGCGTGACCATGAACGAAAAAATGTATTCGCTGTCCCCCGAAACGACAGAAGATTTTTTCAACAACGATGTTCTTCCCTCACTTGTCGCGCCTTTCTGACAAGCTTAGGTATAGTGACATTTTTGCAAAAAGGCGGTATAAGATGCTTACAACCGGTATAAAGGGGAAACTCAGGATAACTGTAAATGAGAAAAATACTGCTGCCTCGTTTGAAAGCGGCCTTCTTTCGGTATTCGCCACCCCTGCCATGATCGCTCTTATGGAAAAGACATCGTACACCAGTGTGGAAAGCGAACTCGGCGAAGGGATGTCTACCGTCGGGACCTCAGTGGAAATCAAGCATATAAGCGCCACACCCGTCGGGATGGATGTGACATGTGAAAGCGAGCTTGTCGAAATAGACGGAAGACGGCTTGTATTCACCGTGAAGGCATATGACGAGTGCGGCCTCATAGGCGAGGGCACTCACGAGCGATTCATAATAAACAGTGAAAAATTTCTTTCAAAGACCAATGCAAAAAAAGCGTAAAAAAGCAGCAGCTACTAACGAAAGAGCGGCTGCTTCCGGTGCGCTTTTGCGCATTTTCGGTTCTGAGTCTTTTACGAAGGGTCGGTAAAACATATGCAGGAGATAATCAAACTGAAAAAATCTAACTGTAAAAACTGTTACAAGTGCATCAGGAATTGTTCGGTAAAATCGATACGCTTTTCCGGAAATCAGGCGCATATTATACCGGATGAGTGCATACTGTGCGGCGAGTGCTTTGTTGTTTGCCCGCAAAATGCAAAATACATAGTTGACGATACTGAAAAATGCAAGGTCCTTCTTGCACAGGGACGCCCCGTTGTGGCAAGCCTTGCCCCTTCCTTCGCCGCTAACTATGAAGGAGCGGGAATAGCTGCAATGACCGACGCACTCAAAAAGCTCGGATTTGCAGCAGTTGAGGAGACAGCCGTAGGCGCCACACTTGTGAAAAAAGAGTATGAAAGAATTCTCGCCGAGAATAAGACCGATATTCTCATTTCATCGTGCTGTCATACAGTAAACCTCCTTATACAGAAATATTTTCCCACGGCTCTTCCCTTCCTTGCACCGGTAGTGACGCCGATGCAGGCTCACTGTGCCGACATAAAAAGACGCGATCCGTCTGCGGCAACGGTTTTTATCGGGCCCTGCATATCAAAGAAGGATGAGATAAGGCATGGTCAGGCTGACACCGACTGCGTACTTACGTTTGATGAGCTTTCCGCATGGCTTGACAAGGAGGGCATAAAAATAGACACCTCCATAAAGGACGAGGAAAAGGGAGGACGGGCGCGTTTCTTCCCCACGACCGGCGGGATAATAAAGAGCATGGACCTCGGTCAGACATATGAATACATAGCTGTAGACGGCGTGGAAAACTGCATAAACGCTCTGAAGGATATAATAAACGGAAATCTAAAGGGTTGCTTTGTGGAGATGTCGGCGTGCCGCGGAGGATGTATAGCTGGTCCGGTCATGAGCAAATCTCACAGCGGAGTCGTGCGTGACACGCTTGCGATAAACAGATTTGCCGAGAAGAAACTCGATTTCGAAGTAGAGCCGCTCCCTTCCGAAAAGTCCGAAATAACCCGGCCGGCTCTAAATCCCAATCTGAGGGTACCGAGCGAGGATGAAATACGCTCTGTACTGAAGGAGATGGGTAAGAACAGGCCTGAAGACGAGCTGAATTGCGGAAGCTGCGGATATAACACGTGCCGTGACAAGGCTGTCGCAGTAATACAGGGAAAAGCGGAAGTATCGATGTGTCTGCCTTATCTGAAGGACAGGGCGGAAAGCTTTAATGACGGAATCGTTCGCAATACGCCTAACGGGATAATAGTGCTGAACGACATGCTGGAAATACAGCAGATAAACCGCCCCGCTCTCGATATAATGAACCTCAGGAATGCGTCTGACGTGCTTGGAGAGCCTGTGATACGAATACTTGAACCTTCTGACTTTGTAAAAGTACAGAACAGCGGAATAAACATCACAGGAAAGCGCGACTATCTCGCAGAATATAAAAAGTACGTTGAAAAGACCATCGTCTATGACAAGAGTTACCACATACTGCTCTGCATAATGAGAGACATAACCGATGCCGAAACCGAACAGGCGAAAAAAGAAAGCATGCGAAACAGCACAATAGAAGTTACAGACAAGGTCATTGAAAAACAGATGCGCGTGGTACAGGAGATTGCCTCCCTGCTCGGTGAAACCACGGCAGAGACAAAGATAGCCCTCACAAAGCTGAAGGAGTCGTTGAGCAATGAATAATCTGTGTACCGACATAGGCTATAACAGCCTGTTCAAGCATGATGAAGAGCTGTGCGGAGACAAGGTCGCCGTGCTCAATAATGAGGATTCTTCACTGGTCGTGCTCGCCGACGGAATGGGAAGCGGAGTAAAGGCAAATATACTTTCCACCCTGACATCAAAGATAATATCCACGATGCTGTCTCAGGGCATGAAGCTTGAAGACTGTGTCGAAACTGTTGCCGCCACACTTCCCGTCTGCTCCGTAAGAAAGGCGGCTTACTCCACCTTCACAATAATAAGGATATCAGACGGTGAAAACGCCGAGTTTTTTCAGTACGACAATCCTGACATAATAATGCTGCGCAACGGCGAAAACCTCGACTATCCCAAGGAGCTTCTCGAAATAGGCGGTAAAAACATATACAGAACAAAGATAAAGGTCTGCGAAGGCGATATAATAATAGCCATGAGCGACGGCGTGCCGCATGCCGGTATCGGAATGAGCATGAATTTTGGCTGGAGCCGTGAAAACATAATCGAATTCATGACCGGTTTTGCCCACGTCGGTTTTACCGCAAAGACACTGACCACAATACTTCTTGACGAATGCTACGGTCTTTACGGCGGTGAGCCGGGAGACGACGCTACAGTATGTACAATAAAGATACGCAGCAGAGTTCCTATGAATCTCGTCATAGGTCCTCCGTCAAACAGAGACGACTGCTCTAAAATGATGTCGCTCTTCTTTTCCAAGCAGGGCAAGCACATAGTCTGCGGAGGAACCACTTCCTCCATAGCAGCCGATTATCTTGGAAAAAAAGTAGTCACAAGCCTCGATTTTCCCGATCCTGACATTCCCCCCATATCTCACATTGACGGTGTGGACCTCGTTACAGAGGGCGTCATAACCTTCAGCAAGGTGCTTAAATACGCCGAAGACTACCTTGCCGACAATGAGAGCTATAAAAACTGGATAACCAAAAAGGACGGCGCCTCGCTGATATCGCAGCTTCTCTTTGAAGAGGCGACCGACATAAACTTTTTTGTCGGAAGAGCGGTGAACCCGGCGCATCAGAACCCGAATTTACCGATAAATTTCAACATTAAGATGAGACTTGTTGACAATCTTTCCGAGTGCCTCAAAAACATGGGCAAACGGATAAAGGTGATATATTTCTGAGATAAAAGATGTACGGTAGATGCACTAAGACCAAGGTGCAAAGACCTACAGCAAATGAAAGGACTGTCCTTCAATGAGAAAATTTGATACAAAAGTTCAGCTGCTCAAATACAAGGTTCTTCGCACCGTTGCAGAGGAAGCATATAAAGATACTCTTTTGAAGAATATTGTCGATATCCCGAAAAAAATAGTCCCCGGTACCGAGGCAACCATGCGCTGCTGCGTGTACAAGGAACGCGCTATTCTTTCAGAAAGAGTGAAGCTTGCAATGGGCGGAGACTCAACAAATCCCAATATAATAGAGGTAATAGATATCGCCTGCGACGAATGCCCGATGGGAGGCTATGAAGTCACCAATGCCTGCCGCGGCTGTATAGCCCACAGGTGTGAGGAGGCGTGTAAACGCGGAGCTATCAGTTTTGACCACAACCAGCGCGCGCACATAGACAAGACCAAGTGCGTTGAGTGCGGAGCGTGCGCTAAAGTATGCCCTTACAGCGCAATAACCAACTACAAGCGCCCGTGCGAAAACGCATGCAAGATAAAAGCGATCCATATGGGCGCCAACAAAGCGGCTGAAATAGACAATGAAAAATGTATAGCATGCGGCGCCTGCGTATATCAGTGTCCCTTCGGCGCGATCATGGACAAGAGCTTCATAATAAACGCCATCGATATACTCAAGAAAAGCGACGATAACAAAGCCTATAAGGTGTATGCCGTCGTGGCGCCGTCCATATCAAGCCAGTTTATGTATGCCAAGCTCGGCCAGGTTATAAGCGGAATCAAGGCTCTCGGTTTTTACACCGTTGTGGAGGCGGCACTCGGTGCCGATATGGTCGCATATCACGAAGCTGCCGAGCTGGTTGAAAAAGGATTCCTCACCAGCTCCTGCTGCCCCGCCTTTGTAGATTACATAGGAAAGCAGTTCCCTGCGCTGAAAGAACATGTATCACACAACCTGTCTCCTATGGCTACCATAGCAAAATATATCAAGTCCACAGATCCCGATTGCAAAATTATATTCATCGGCCCGTGCACCGCTAAAAAAGCCGAGATAAAGAAGCCGGAGGTCCGCCCGTATATAGATTGCGTGCTCACATTTGAGGAGCTCCAGGCGCTTTTCGACAGCCGGAATCTCGATATCACCTCCATGGATGAGGACGTCCTTGACAACGCCTCCTACTACGGAAGGATATTTGCAAGAAGCGGCGGTCTTGCCGACGCGGTAAAGCAGGCTCTTGCCGAGCAGAATATAACGGATTTTGAATATAAGCCGGTGTCGTGTGACGGCATAGAAGCGTGCCGCGTCGCTCTTCTGAAAGCATCGAAAAACGTGCTGGACGGAAACTTCATAGAAGGAATGGCATGCACAGGCGGATGCATAGGCGGAGCCGGATGCCTCACCCACGGCGAGAAATCAAAATCCGATGTTGACAAATACGGACGAGAGGCACTGGAAAAAACCATAACCGACGCAATAGGCTTTATCAAAACATAAATACAGGAATTGCAGATGCAAAGACCGCTGCTTACGAACACGAGCCTTTGCTCGGACAACTGCGCCATAGCCGCACTGCAAACGCACCATAGCCGTACTGCACCGTGGCAGGATACGCCGGATATAATGAATAAAAAACAGCTTAAAACCGGTCCCGCTGGAATAAATCCAGCAGGACCGGTTTGCTTTTTCCGGAATGCAGAAACAGACGCTGGCAGACATCAAAAAAGAAC
>CALXXF010000024.1 GCA_944392615.1 uncultured Clostridia bacterium | reverse complement strand
GCTAACAGTTCCTACTGCCAAGTCTGTAGCGGACTTTCACCGCCAAGTGATAGCGCATGCCGAGCGCACATAAAAAATCCGCGACGGGACAAATCCAGTCGCGGATTTTTATTTTCATATGATGTGTTATATCTGCTGTTACGCGGCGTCGTGAACGCAGGAAGGAAAAACAGAAGTGGCGGAAGACGAAAAAGTATCGCTCCGGGCTTCAGCGCAAGCATGGCGGCGGCTTCAGCGAATGCGGACGAGTGTTGAAAGACCTTCCTTGAGCGCTTCGGCGGTAAACAGCATTTCTTCCTCTGTATTGTCAGGACCGGTGCTGAGTCGAATGGTACAGTCAGCCTCCCTCTCGGTGAGACCGAAGTTCAGCAGTACCCGGCTTTTCTCCGCCCGGTTCTTGTGCCCGTTTGAAGAGCACGCCGAACCGGAGGACACAAAAACTCCCTTTGAAGATAGAAAGTGCAGCATTGTTTCGCTCTTTATATCCGGCAAGGTGAGACTGACTATACCCGGACAGACGCTCTCAGGTGAATTGACCCTGATTTCTGAGGGCAGGGCAGAGAGAAGAGCTTCGCGCAGCGACAGGGCGTGAAGCGCTTCTTTGCCTGCCGAGCTGAAACGCTCTGCGGCAGCCGCTCCGAAAGCCGCTATTCCGGGCACGTTTTCCGTTCCGGAGCGCAATCCGCCCTCCTGTCCTCCGCCGTGTATGAAGGGCCTCAAAAATGCCCTTGAGAGCTTTTCGGTCACGACCAGTGCTCCGCAGCCCTTGGGTGCTCCTATCTTATGCGCACTGAGAGTCACTGCGTCGGCTGAAGAAGCCGGCATCGAAAACGGTATTTTCATAAATGCCTGTACACAGTCGCTGTGTGTCACCACGCCGGGATTTTTGCGTTTTGCAGCCGCAAAAAGCGCCCGTGTGTCATACACCGCGCCTGTCTCGTTGTTCACGCCCATTATGGTGACGAGCACAGTTCTTTCGTCGACGGCGTTTTCAAGTTCGTTTTGGTCAATCACGCCTTTGACTGTGGAGAGCCTCACGACGTCTGCCCCGTTTTTTTCAAGCTCCTTAAGCGCCATTTCTACAGATGGATGCTCACTGTCGGTAGTCACTATGCGGTATGGCGCGCCGTCTGTCCGGCGGCTCAGGCGCGACGCCGCGGCGGAAAAAATTATCTGATTGTTGGCTTCACTGCCGCACGAGGTGAATATCACCCTGTAAGCCTGCGTATTCCTTATGTTAAGCGCTCCGAAAAGCGCTTTTCTCGATTCATCAAGCAATTTCTGCGCCTTAAGCCCCTCCGAATGCAAAGAAGAGGGGTTGCCGAAGGAATCGAACGCCTCAAGCACCGCACGACGTGCGGCGTGGCAGACAGGCGTTGTGGCGCTGTGGTCGAGATATATCACTTCAAGACACCTGATCAATCCTTGAATTTGAAATTTTTTATTATCGCTTCAAAACGCGGCTCGTTACTTTCATAAATATAAGGTGCCGTTGTCAGCGTGATGTTGTAAAAGTAGTCGTCCTCGTAACATACGACAAGTATCTGCTGTATTTCGGTACCGTCAAGCTGTGCCTTGTACACGACCTTGAGCGCTGCGACCTCGCCGTCCCCTTTTTTCAGAGTTATCTCGGTGGGGTCGGAAACTATTTCAAAGGTTGAGACCTCCCCTGCCTCCCCGTCCTCTGCCTCTTTGGTATCGAATTTTGACTTTAGCTGCTCGATATAGTAGTCGTAATACTTGCGGACGGTCTCAATAGACTGTGAGTAAGAGGGGAATTTGCTGTTTGCATGGTTGGTGACAATGACATTTGAGGTATCGGCGGCGGATACCTGAACGCGCGTCATTCCGGTGCTTTCAAGGACTATCCAGTCCTCCGGAACGTAAAGATAGTAGTCTACGACCTTCGGGTCGGATGCAAGCTTCATCCCGGAGGGGGCTCCGTCGGGGTCGTCCTCCGAACATCCGGAAAGAGTAAGCAGGGCCGAAAGCAACAGAGAAATCGCAATCATCGCAGCCGCAAGCCGGCGCAAAATCTTTTCTTTTTTCATCGGAATCCTTTCTGGAACTGTAATCCCTGCACATGCGGCGTACAAGCCGTTTTTTTGCAGTAATACCATTATATAACACACTTTTTTACCTGTCAACACAATGGCGGCCAAATAATTTTAAAAACGGCTGAAAAACAAATTTTTTTCATTGACAAACCATATGCGCCTGTGGTATAATACAGGCGGCATATTTTACATTTAAGACAGTTTATGTCCTTTTCTTTCCTCGGTTTTCGTCTACAATGTACATTTATGCTAACAACTGAAAGGAAAGAATGTTTAAATGGAAATTGCAATCATTGCGGACGACAAGAAAAAAGAACTTATGACGGAATTTTGCATAGCATATTGCGGTATTCTGTGCAAGCATTCGCTCTGTGCCACCGCCACCACGGGAAAGTATATTTCGGAGGCGACGGGTCTTTCGATTGAGACGGTCATGCCCGGCCCCCAAGGGGGAACGGAGCAGATAGCATCGAGGGTGGCGTACAATGAGATTGATCTTCTCCTCTTTTTCCGCGACACGTCCGCATCGGGCTACCGGATCGACAGTGACAACGAAATAATGCGTATGTGCGACCTCTATAACATTCCCGTGGCTACAAACATAGCTACAGCTGAGGTCCTTGTCCGCGCGCTTGAGAGCGGGGATCTCGACTGGCGTTCATTCGTCAATCCCAAAACGAGCAGGCACAAATAACATAATAAGCAACAGGTGTCCGGCAGGTGAATACCTTCCGGACCCGTTTCTTTTTACCCGCATGCGCCCTTCTTTCGGCAAAAGCCTGCCCGGCATGCGCCGTTCTTTATTTAAGGACCGCACGGAAGAAAACCGGGCGGTTATATTTTTTAAAAATCAAAACGCACTTCCCACGGAGCTTACCGTCGGGAAGTGCGTTTTTGCCGACGCCGATTGTCCGGGCCGACTGCTGAAGACGGTACACGGGCGCTCATACCGGCGGCTGACTTTACCATATGGGCAACATGATACCGTTCGTACTGAAAACATGTAAAAACCGCGGGCTGTGAAGCCGACACATCCGCACATCCAGTGCGCGGGCAGCACGCTATGTAAGCGCCACACGTACCACGGCAAATTTAATCGCCGTTCTCTTATCCTCTCCAACCGAGACCTCAGTAAAACATGGGACACATGCTATGGATATTTCGTCATCCGCGAGAAAGGCGCGCGCGACTGCGATGGCTTTTACGGCCTGATTGACCGAGCCTGCCCCTATAGCCTGAAGCTCCACCTCTTTATCCTCGCGCAAAATGCCTGCAACAGCCCCTGCAACAAGATTCGGATTTGATTTTGCCGAAACCTTAAGTAATTCCATGGTGCACCTCGCTGAGTATTTTTTTCGACGAGTGCAATCAGATGCGGAAGGGAAGTCTGAAGCCGGCTTGCGGCATCTGCCGCATTATCCCCCCTCACCGGTCATCGCTTTCCTTAAGCGCTGTATAAAATATGGATATCTGCGCTTCGCATTTATATCAGCGTTATTATGTCGTTTTGTTTCGGTGTATTGTAATAAAATGCGCTCTCTATGAGTCTCCCTGCGCTGAATGCGCACGTCATTTTCCGCCGTCCGTAAAGACTCTTCTCTGTCAGAGCCTGCGGCGGACACATCATTCTATCTGTGCCAGTGATTTTCCGGCAGCCTGTTTTTTCTTTTGCATCCGGATGATTATCTGCTTTTAATGCATAATCATACGCCAAACGGCAATTTTTATCGACCGGGGCGATCCTTTCATCCGGCGCCGCGACATGCGCTCCGCAATATTTTCTGTAACCAGGCAATATTACGCATTATTTATCTGGCGTTTGACAATTTGCCGAAAATTTTTCACATAGACATTCTGTGTTCTTTTATTTAATTATAACATAAAAATGTAAAATATCAAGTGGTTTATGAAAAATTCACTCTTTTTACCAATTCTACGCATAATTTTTGTGTGTTATATACAAAAACCGCGCTGTTCATTGTGACATCACCCTCGGCAAGCTCAAATCTCTGCGGCATTTTTCTTCTCAGTTTGTTTATCACCGGTCCGACCTTCACCCCGAGCGCGGAATCGGTCACGCCGCACATTCCTATATCGGTAATAAATGCGCTTCCGTTGGGCAATATTTTTTCATCCGCGGTAGGGACATGCGTGTGGGTGCCGTATATTATATTTATTTTGCCATCAAAGTGTCTTGCCAGCGCGATTTTTTCCGAGGTCGCCTCGGCGTGTATGTCCATAATGCTGAGCTCGTACTTTCCTGCGCATTCCGAGAGTATGCGCTCTACCGCTGTAAAGGGACAGCCTATCGGCTCCATAAAAACAAGCCCCTGGACGTTTATGACCAGCACATCGAGCCCCTGGACGCGCATTATGACATACCCGTGTCCCGGATTATCCTCCGGGTAGTTGCAGGGTCTGAGAATCTCGCGGCAGTCGTCGAGAAAATCGTACACCGAGCTTTTCTGCCATACGTGGTTGCCGCTTGTTATCACATCCACACCGGAGGAAAACAGCTCACGTGCGGTCTGTGCGGTTATGCCGTTTCCCGGGTCGGCGTTTTCGCCGTTTGCGACAACAAGCCCGACAGAGCACTCTTTGCGTATTTTCCAGAGGTTTCCGCGTACAAAGTCAACTCCGGCAGGTCCGACTATGTCGCCTATGCACAGTATGTTCATATACTCTCCCATAACAAACTTTCATTTCATGACACAAGACAACACACGGGCGGGCATCGCTTCCGCCTGCCCGTTCCCGTGTGCCGTTTTCATATAAATACCCTCGCGCCCTGCCCGGACGTCGGGGAAGTGTGTTCGGTTATAATTATATATAAATTATATGTAAACCGCCCTATATGACAAGCGGATCCGAATTATTTCGCGTAATCTATGACGCGGCTTTCTCTTACGACATGTACCTTGATCTGTCCGGGATACTTCAGCTCCGCCTCTATCTTTTTCACGATATCGCGGGCTACTGACACCATCTGGCTGTCGGATATCTCGTCCGGCTTCACCATAATCCTTATCTCGCGTCCTGCCTGTATTGCAAAGGAGTTGTCTATTCCCGGGAAGCTGTTGGCTATTTCCTCAAGCTTCTGAAGTCTCTTGATATAGTTTTCGAGATTTTCACGGCGCGCTCCCGGCCTTGCCGCCGATATTGCGTCAGCCGCCTGAACGATGAGAGCTATCACCGTCTTCGGCTCCACATCGCCGTGGTGAGCCTCTATAGCGTGAACGACGTCCTTGCTCTCCTTGTATTTCTTTGCGACATCCGAGCCTATATGCACATGCGAGCCCTCTGTCTCATGGGTAAGCGCCTTGCCGATATCGTGGAGAAGTCCCGCTCTTTTGGCAAGAACGCTGTCTACTCCGAGTTCGTCTGCAAGCATTCCCGAGAGAAGCGAAACCTCTATGGAGTGGTCGAGCACGTTCTGCCCGTAGCTTGTACGGTACTTGAGTCTTCCGAGCAGCTTCACAAGCTCCTGATTTATGCCGTGAAGTCCCGTCTCGTAGGTGGCTCTTTCTCCCGCCTGCTTTATCTGCGTTTCGACTTCCTTCTTTGAGCGCTCCACCATCTCCTCTATTCTTGCAGGATGGATGCGTCCGTCGGCTATCAGCTTTTCAAGTGAAAGTCTGGCTATTTCCCGGCGTACCGGATCAAAGCACGAAAGGGTTATTGCCTCCGGAGTGTCGTCGATTATGAGATCAACTCCCGTCAGCGTTTCGACCGCCCTGATGTTGCGTCCTTCTCTGCCTATTATCCTGCCCTTCATATCGTCGTTGGGAAGGGGAACCACCGAGACTGTAGCCTCTGCCACATGTTCCGACGCGAGCCTTGATATAGCAAGTGAAATGATATTTTTCGCTTTGTCGTCGGCGTCTTCTTTAAGCTGCTTTTCAATTTCCACCAGCTTTTCAGCCGCGGCGTGCTTTGCCTCCTCTTCTATTTCGGAGACGATCTCGTTTTTTGCCTGCTCAGCCGTATAGCCCGATATTGTTTCGAGCTTTTCGAGGCACTGGAGCCTTATCTTTTCGATTTCAGCCTTTGCCTTTTCATTTTCCTTGACTTTTTTGTCAAGCTGCGCTTCCTTGTTTTCGAGATTTTCCAGCTTTTTGTCAAGCGACTCCTCTCTGGCGACACATCTGTGCTCCAGGCGGGATATCTCCGCGCGGCGATCCTTGACTTCTTTTTCGAAATCCCTGTTTTGTCTGACAATCTCTTCCTTGGCTTCAAGCAAAGCCTCTTTTTTGAGGGTTTCCGCCGCCTTGGCGCCCTCTTCGCGTATCTTTGCCGCCTCAGTCTCGGCGGAGCCTATCTCCGCCTCGGCTATCCGCTTGCGGTAATGTATACCTGCGAAAAAACCGAGCGTCGCGCCTATCACTATAGCCGCAACGCCTATCACGGCGGGCAGAAGCCAACTCGAAATTGCCAGAACCGCTGTTTCTGGATTGAGCATATTACACCTCCTTGTTTCTGTCATGAATCCGGTCACATGGACATCACATAGACAATGTCCGCAAGCCGGAAATGCAGCCGCGCTTTTTCTCTGCGCCGGGTATTTTTCCGGTTCCGCCGCATGTTTGCACACTGCTACCTGTATATTTTAATACTGCCGCGGCGTTTTGTCAAGTATTGATTGAGCGCGATAAAGTATGTCGCAGAAAAAATTTCAGTATTTATGTCAGGATACGTAATATCTCCGTCTTTTTCAGAATATCAATGAAGCGAAGGATATCCGTTTGTCATTACGGCGCCGGGCGAAAAAAGAGCGGTGGCGGGAAAACGGATACATACCGGGAAGAGGTGACGTTTACGGAAAATATCAGCGAAAAGGAAGAAAGAAAAGAAGGCTATGCGTCGCAAAAGCTTGCCGAACGCCTCGGCAGACTTGCCGAAGCGCACCGTTTTGTCCGCTGTCAGACGGTGGGCAGGAGCCTGTGCGGCAGAAATATACGCGCGCTTTTTATAGGCTGCGGCGAAAAGAGACTGCTCTACACCGGGGCACATCACGGGAGTGAGTACATCACCTCCGCGCTCCTGTGCGATTTTGCGGAGGAGTTTGCGTCGGCAGCAGACATGGGCGGGCGCCGCTTCGGCGTAGACTGCCGGGACGTTCTCGAAAGACGTACTCTTGTCATACTGCCTATGGTAAACCCGGACGGAGTGGATATAGCCCTTATGGGTGCGGACAAGAACACGCCTCTTGGGGCAAAGCTCTGGTCGCTCAACAAAAACAGCGGCGATTTTTCGCACTGGCAGGCAAACGCGCGCGGAGTTGATCCCAATCACAACTATAATTACAGATTTGCCGAGTACAAGCAGCTCGAAAAAAGCCTGGGTATACAGCCGGGCGCATCCGGCTACTCCGGAGAATATCCTGAGAGCGAGCCTGAAACGCTGGCGGTCGCGCGTCTGGTAAACAGGCTGTCGGCGGCAGGGGCGCAGGGCGGCAGGCTCTGCGCGGTATTGTCTTTCCACACTCAGGGAGAAGTGATCTTCAGTCACAACACAAGAGAATGCATAGCCGGAGCCGCCTTTCTCTCGCGTGTAAGCGGATACAGGGATGAAAAAACAGACCTCGGAGCCGCTGGGCTTACGGGTTCATACGGCGGTCTTTCCGATTGGGTGAGCAGGGAACTTCTGATTCCGGCATATACGGTGGAATGCGGAAAAGGAAAAAACCCCCTGCCTCAAAGCGACAGAGGGTACATATATGCGAGAATAAGAGAAATGCTCTTTCTTTCCGCAGTATATTTTTAAAAGGCAGCTATAGGCGTCCTGCGCACAATACCGGCTCCGGCGCAGATCAAAGACAGGCGTCGGACGGGTTCACACGACCGCCACTTTAATTGTATTTGTGGTTCCGGGTATGTTGAGAGGCACTCCGGCGGTTATGACAACAGTGTCTCCCTTTTTGACGGCGTCTGTCTGCTTGGCGCAGTCAACTGCGTGCAAAAACAGTTTGTCTGCATCGGTCTGATTGAGCGACAGCACCGGAAGCACTCCCCATGACAGGGCGAGCTGATGAAAGGTCTTTATCTCCGGAGTGGCTGCTATTATCGGTATGCGCGGGCGGAACTTTGAGCAGCGCCTCGCCGCCTCGCCCGATTTTGTGACCGCAATTATAGCGCTTGCACCCAGGTCTCTTGCCGTAGTACATGCCGCGTCGCATATTGCATTGGTGGTGTCGTTCTGGTCTATGTCGTGAAGTATACCGACATATGCATTGAGCAAAAAAGAGTCGTTTTCAGCCTGCTCGGCAATTTTCGCCATGACCTCCACCACATGCGCGGGATCGACTCCCATTGCCGTCTCTCCGGACAGCATCACTGCCGATGTGCCGTCAAAAACGGCATTGGCCACATCGGTTATCTCGGCTCTGGTGGGAGTGGAGTGCTCCACCATGGATTCGAGCATCTGCGTCGCGGTTATGACCATCTTTCCCGACTGATAGCATTTTCTTATAAATCTCTTCTGTATTCCGGGCAGCTTTTCGTATTCCACCTCGACGCCCATGTCTCCCCTTGCTATCATTATACCGTTTGAGTTGAGGAGTATCTCGTCAAAATTGTTGACGCCTTCTATGTTTTCTATCTTGGCTATTATGCGTATCTTGTGCCCGCCGTGATAGTCGAGGAATTTGCGCAGCTCTATGACGTCCTCCTTGCTGCGCACAAAGGAGGCCGCCACAAAATCCACGTCGTGCTTTACTCCGAAACAGAGATCGGCCTTGTCCTGCTCGCTCAGGTAGGGCATATCTATGTGCACGTTGGGTATATTTATGCTCTTTCTTGAGCGCAACACGCCGCCCTCAGTTACTGTGCAGTTTATTTCGGTATCGCTGGTATCGTCGACTCTCAGCGATATTTTCCCGTCGTCTACGAGAATGACCGTGCCGGGGAGAAGCTGCTTCGGAAGCTCCTTATAGCTCACCGTAACCCTCTTGTCGTTGCCTGTGACCTCTTCGGTGGTCAGCGTAAAGCGGCCGCCTTTTTCTATTGTCACTGCGCCGTTTTCAAACTCGCGCAGCCTTATCTCAGGTCCCTTTGTATCCAGCATTATGGCAAGCGGCACCCCTAATCTGTCCCTCGCCGCCCTGACTCTTTCTATGTTTTCAAGATGATATTCGTGCGTGCCGTGCGAAAAATTGAAGCGCGCGACGTTCATACCCTTTTTTATCATTTCCTCAAGCACTGCCTCGTTGTTGCTCGCGGGACCTATTGTGCATACTATTTTGGTCTTTCTCATCCTGCTCTGTATCTCCTTTCAGATTTTATTCGATTTAATCGGCATTGCCGGGATCCGCTTCATCCGGAGAGGCAAAGCCTGCGCACGCGCTTATCGGCATGGAGAAAACATAGGCATTGGCCGGTGTGTCGGCTCCGGCTCCCTGCATAATCGCCTTCATTATCGCCTGCCTTTTCGCGGAAGGCGTCACTATGAATATCATTTCTCTCGCCTCGGCTATCGATATGCCGAAAAATTTTCCGTGCTCCGCCGATGCCGTGCCCTTGGTGTGAAGAACGGTCCCGCCGCTTGCGCCGGCGCTTCTTGCGGCGTCCATGACGATATCGGTGGTATCGTTATTCGCTATTGCAACAATCAACTCAAATTCGCTTTCCATGGGGTCGTCCCGCCTTTCATTTATTTCTGAATGCGTGAGATAGGCAAGTGCCGACGCTCCGCCCACGCTTCGGAGCGGCACCGCCACGGATATGCCCCTGTCGGGCAGTTCGATGTACATTTCTTTTCTGAGCTTCTTCATAACACGCCTGACCTCATCCCCGGTAGCCGCCGAAAAATAGACCGCCTTGTCGGTGCGCTCTATGCCCAGAAGACTGAGCGTCTGCGAGTTGGTGGTGCCGTCGCAGGGCGCCGAAAGTATGACGGGCAGACCGCATCCGGCAAAAAAGCTCTCAAACTCATTTTCATCGGAACGTCTTGTTATTGTTATCAGCAGGTTCAGATCCTTCATGATAATCTCCCATACCGCAAATGCGGCTCAAACAGATATGGATGGAATAAGTGTGAATACAAACAGATATGTCGGTCAGACACGGACAGCGTAAAACAGACGTGTCGGTCAGACATTGATAAAACAATTCGGGTACATAAACATTTTTGAAGATGCTGCGCGCCGGTAAAACCGCCCCGCCTCTCACGAATCCGGCTGTCACCGTATGGCTCCGGGTGATAACTGCCCGACATACAGCCGCTACAGTCTGAAGATTCCGCGGCGAAAGACGACAGATATCGCTTTGCCGCTCTTTTCAGTATATCAAGCCTGTTCCTGAGGACGCACCCGTTCCGGTTCAAGCCAGCTCCGGTGAGCGCCGGGTCAGGCAGAAAAAGCTGCGCAAAGGCATCAGCATACAGACGCACCGGCGTCCTCCGGTTTTTTGCATTTTTTGCGCGGGCGCGCGCGGAATTTGCACGCGGGGCGCGCACGGGGTTGCTCACGGAATTTTCACACGGAATTTGCGCACGGGATTTGCATACAATCTGCATGAAACAAAGGAAAAAGAAATTCAGAGCTCGATGATATCGTCGCTGCGGGACGCCGCCTTTTTCTTTTCAAGACGGCTGACCTTGATCTTATATACCATACCGAGTATCTGTATTGCGACAAGAGGAGTCACAGCGACCATTGCGACCACTCCGAAAGCGTCGGTCATTATGCTGCCTGCTGCACCGTCGCAAACTCCGGCGGCAAGGGGGAGCAGAAAAGCGGACGTCATGGGTCCCGACGCCACTCCGCCTGAGTCGAAAGCTATTGAAGAAAAGACCGACGGGGTGAAGAAAATGAGCAACAACGCGACGGCATAGCAGGGAATAAGCACAAAGGAAAGCGGTATACCGGTAAGCGCTCTGAGCATTGAAACCGCAACAGAAATTGCAACTCCCGCAGAAAGGGCTCCTCCGAGAGCCTTCCTCGATATTGTTCCGGAGGTCACTTCCTCAACCTGCTTTTCGAGGACTGCAACCGCCGGCTCCGCCTTGACGGTGAAGTACCCGACGACGGCGCCGAGAGGAACTATTATGAAGGGCAGCGGTCCGGTCGATATTGTCCTCCCCATCTCGTAGCCCATCTGCATGAAGCCGCAGGAGGCTCCGGTAAGAAAAAGGACAAGTCCGACATAAGTGTACAAAGCGCCTATGACTATCCTTATTATCTGATTTTTGCCGAGTTTTACGGTAAATAACTGATATATCAGAAAGAACGCGATTATCGGGACCAGAGCTAACGCAACCTCCCCCATCTCAGAGGGCAGGGACGAGATATACGACTTGCTTATCTCAACGGTAGTATCGGACGGAAAAGCCTCGAGCGCCCACGGAGCGTCTGCGGGCTTGAATATTATGCCAAGCACCATCACGGCAATTACCGGACCGGCTGAGCAAAGGGCGACAAGTCCGAAAGCGTCGGCCTGTGCGTTTTTATCCGAACGCATGGAAGCGGCGCCGACGCCCAGCGCCATGATGAAGGGCACTGTCATCGGTCCGGTGGTAACGCCTCCCGAATCAAATGAAATGGGAATGAAATTATCCGGGACAAACAGAAAAAGGACGAATATCACCGCATATGAGAAAAACAAAAGATACGCCAGCCTTATTCCGAACACTATCCTCAGCATTGCGAGGACAAGAAAGACGCCGACGCCCAGCCCTACGGCGAGTATCAGAATATAGTTTTCAACAGCGCCCGAAACCTGCTCGGCAAGCACCGTTAGATCGGGCTCCGACACGGTTATCATGACCCCCACAAAAAAGGAAAGGAGAATCACGTGCAGAAGACTCTTTGACTTTGTCATGGCTTTTCCGACATGCTCGCCTATCTTTGCCATGGAAATATCAGCGCCGAGAGAGAAAAGTCCCATTCCGACTACCAAAAGCAGCGCTCCCACAAAAAACGAGAGGAATGTGCCCGACGATACCTCCGCAAAGGTGAAAGCCATTACCGCAACAATAAGGGTCACCGGGAGAACTGAAGACACTGATTCCTTTATCTTCTCGATTATTACTGTGTGTGATCGTGATCGCTTCAATATATTTTGTCCTCCCTGATAAAAAATCAAGCTCCGGCCCCTCAGGCGCTCCGATGCCTCAGGGTGCCGCCGGAAAGACGCCGGAAAGATAATAAAAAGATAATAAATAGTTTTGCGCCGGAAGCAGACGCACGTCCCTGCCTTTGACCCGAGGCGCCGCTGTAAATACCGTCTTGCCCAGATACGCCGCTGTAAATACATTCTTACTCCGAGGTCAGGCTCTTACGGAATCCCCGTGAGAAAACGGCGGGTTTTCGGGTATATATGCCTTTTTGTTGAGTCCGAAAAGAACCACCGGGAGCGTCTTTATCCTTGCGGTAGAATATGCGTCATAATTGTCGCAGAGCACGGCGTATATGCATGCCGCGTTTTCGTGCGGCAGCTTGTTGACAAAATCTGAAAATCCTCCGGTGCTCCTGTAGACACCGAAAAGACATCTACCGTCGCCCGAAACTGCGGCTATCATACTGCAGTTTTTCATTCCCTGCCCGACGCCGACCTCTCCGACGGTATATATCCAGTATATTATCGCGTTGTTTTCAAGTGCGGACGCCCTTATCTTCTGATATTCGGTGTCCCGCCATTTCTTCGACTCGTTGCCCCGCACCGCAGACTCAATGGTCTTTTCGGGCACAAAAAGACCGCACCTAAACAAAAAATCGTCGGCGCTGCGAGGCGAATACGTCCTCCCGCCTGCGACAGAAAGAAGCCGGGTCACGCTTGAACGGCTCCAGAGCAGCTCCTCCGAACAGCGCAGACTTTTCGGAGTCGATGTTATCATGAGCTGGAGAAAAAAGCTCGCCTGATCCGCAGACACCGGCTCAGAAAAGGTGTTTTCCTCTTCCTTTTCCCTCATTGCAGCAGAGTACTTTGCGAAGCTCTTGTCTATATAGTCTATGTCCTGCTGACGGCAGTTGAATATTTCGGCGATCATTTTTCTGTCGGCGTCGGCGGCAAGAAGGGTCAATATCTTGCGCTGAGTCTGGTCGTCTATCGGGGAATCGCAGGAAAATCCTGCGAGCCTTTCGGTAAACTCCGCCGTTGCGGCAGCCGCTCTTTTGCGGCTGTTCTGATTTCTGTATCGTTCGATAAGCCGCGACCTGCGGCGGGTCCTCATAATAATGTACTCAAAGCAAATCGCTCCCGGAAGCAGCGCCGTACACGCGATAACGGCGAAAAATGCTCCGGGTCCACGGAAGAATGCGGCAAATACAGAGGCTCCGTACATCAGGACGGCGAGAAAAAGCGGAAGGGAAAGACCGGGGGCGGCAGAGCGCCGGCGGCACAGCCTTATTTCAAGAGGAGTGAGCGCGCCTGTAGCCAGAAGGCACGCAATAAAAAGGACAAGATATCCCCACGCTCCCATCTCATCACCTCCTGTTTATCCGGACGCTCCGCGCCGGACAGCAATTTGCCTTTTAACTCCCCCGCCGGCCTTCCGTTGTTTGCTTTTTAACTCATCCGGCAGCCTTCCGCGACTTACACTATTGTGCACTCGGGTTATAATGCGCTTCTGAGTATATCGTTCTTCATAACCGGCATATCGGTCCTTATGCTGAACCTCATGCCGGGGTGAGGCGCCGACTCTATTGGTCTGCCGTCTTCATCGCGCATATCGCGCGCTATAAGCGGTATCCCTGTTTTTGACCGGGTGAGCAGCTCCACCTTCTGGCCCTCGCATATTTTGTTCCGCTGTATGAAAAAACCCCTGGTGCCGTCGCCGCCTTCCGCAACGGCTGCAAACATTTTCTCCCCTATATAACCGCCTCCGCTGACAAGCTGCGGGTCGTCGCGTACAGAGGTGAAAAAATATCCCGTGCTGTATTCCCTGTGGCTCACACTCTCAAGCTCTCTCTTCCATTCAGGGCGGAAAACATATCCTGCGCCGCATGTAGCGCCCTCATATGCGTCAAGAGCCATCCTGTAGGTGTTTGCCGTAACGGCGGCGTAGTAGGCGCTTTTCATGCGTCCTTCTATTTTAAGTGAGTCAACGCCCGATCCGACAAGCTCAGGAATATGCTCTATCATACACAGGTCGCGGCTCGCCATTATGAATGTGCCAAGCTCATTTTCGGTCACGGGCATTCGCAGACCCGGCCTTTTGACCTCCTCAAGCTCGTACATGTTGTATTCCCATCGACAGGGCTGTGTACACGCCCCCATGTTGGCGTCCCTGCCGGTCAGATAATGCGACAGCATACATCTTCCGCTGAAGGAAACGCACATTGCCCCGTGTATGAAGACCTCTATCTCAAGGCCCTTCGGGGCAAGCTCCTTTATCTCCCTTATCTGCTCCAAAGACAGCTCTCTTGCAAGAACCACCCTTGATGCACCCCGCTCATACCAGAAGTCGCAGTCTGCGGCGCTCACCGCACCCGCCTGAGTCGAAACATGCAGCGCTGTGTGGGGGAGCATTCTGGAGGCGAGCGAAAATACGCCTACATCTGCTATTATCAGCGCGTCGGCTCCCGAATCCCTTATGCTGTCGAAAAAGTGAGCAAGCTCTTTGTATTCTTGGGTCCGCGGGTTGGTATTGACGGTTATGTAGAGCTTTTTCCCAAAAAGGTGACACAGATTTGCCGCATCGTAGATCTCTTCTTCGGTAAAGTTGTCGGCGGAAGCCCTCATGCCGAAGCGCTTTCCCGCGAGATACACCGCATCGGCTCCGTAATGAAGAGCCATCCGAAGCTTTTCGGGGTTTCCCGCCGGCAAAAGAAGTTCTGGCATAGCTACCCTCCGCATCCGCATCAATATCGATCTGTATTGATCCTGCTTGATCCGGAAATTATCCGTCCTGCGGGCAGCTTTCGGAAGGTTTCAGCCGGATTTTCAAAAAGGCGCTGTAAAAACCTTCGGACAGTCTTTCGTCTGCCTGAACGGCAACAATCTCCGATTATCTATTGTACAACATATTCATCAAAAAGTAAAGATTTTTTCGTCAAGTTTTTTGCCATGCGTATATTGACAACCGACATTTGTGCTGTTATAATGTCGGTGAAATATACGTAAAAGTGACTGTGAAGGAGTCGGCAACGCCCGTCCCTGCCGTGTTTTGGCATGCAGGAGAATCGGAAACAGAGAGAACCGCCGCGGCTGAAAGCGGGTCTCCGAGTGCGGACAGCGCATTTCCCTCCCGAGTCGGGTCCGTGAATTTTTCGGTAGCGGTCCCCGCAGACCCGCGTTACGGGCCAACAAGGACGGAAAATCATTCGGAAGAGCAAGCGGTCGAAACCTGCTTTCCTTTTTCCGGATGCGCGTCGAAATTAGGTGGTACAGCGTGTGACCGTGACTCCGCGCCCTATGCTTGGGCGGCGGGGTATTTTTATTTGAGCCCGCCTCCGGCGCTTTATCGAAATCGCAGGCGCGCAGTCGGACCCCCCGCCTCCGGCGCTTTATCGAAATCGCAGGCGCGCAGTCGGACCTCCCCCCGCCTGAATACGCTTCTTGCCGTCATGTGACTACGGCGGCTCCGGCAGCCTTCAGGCATGCCGTAAAACGGATCGCCGTCCGGAGCAGGCTTCAGAAGACCGTAAAGGTCTCAGACGACCATAAAAAATTTAAAAAAACCGTAAAAAGCTGTTAAAAGCTGTAATTGTGAGGAAAATTTGAGATGAAGGAAAAGCTGCTTGAAATAAGAGCAAGTGCCCTTGACGCCGCCGCGGCGGCGCAGGACGAGGCGTCGATCGAAAAGGTGCGGATAGACTATCTGGGCAAAAAAGGCGCCCTTACCGCCATACTGCGCGGAATGGGAGCGCTCTCAGCCCAGGAAAGGCCTGTGATAGGTCAGCTTGCCAACGAGGTCAGAACGGCGATAGAAGCCGCTTTGTCTGAAAGGGGAGGACAGCTGAAGGCACAGGCGCTTGACAGGCGTCTTGCCGCCGAAAAGCTCGACGTCACCGCCCCCGGAAGAAAGCCTGCCGTAGGACAGAGGCACCCGCTTGCAAAGGTAGAGGCGGAGCTGTGCGAAATATTTACAGGAATGGGCTTCGACATCGTTGAGGGCCCGGAGGTCGAATACGACAAATACAACTTTGAAAAGCTGAATATACCGAAAAATCACCCGGCGCGCGACACGCAGGATACATTTTATATAACGGAGAACATACTTCTGCGCTCCCAGACCTCGCCGGTCCAGGTCAGGACAATGGAGCAAAGAAAGCCTCCGATAAGGATAATAAGCCCCGGCAGGGTGTACCGTTCCGACGCTGTTGACGCCACGCACTCTCCGGTGTTCCACCAGCTTGAGGGTCTGGTAGTGGACCGCGGGATAACGATGGGCGATCTCAAGGGAATGCTCGAATATTTTGCAGAAAAGCTCTTCGGAGAAGGGACCCGCCTGCGCTTCCGGCCCCATCACTTTCCGTTTACTGAGCCGTCTGCAGAAGTCGATGTTTCCTGCTTCGTATGCGGCGGAAAGGGATGCCGCGTATGCAAGGGGGAGGGCTGGATAGAAATACTCGGAGCGGGCATGGTCCATCCCTCGGTTCTCGCAGGATGCGACATAGACCCCGATGTATACTCCGGCTTTGCCTTCGGTCTCGGCATTGAGCGAATAGTAATGCGCAAATACAACATAAACGACATGCGTCTGCTTTATGAAAACGATCTGCGTTTTCTCAGGCAGTTCTGACCGTAAACCGGTTATAAGGGGTAACCTGCTATGGTAAGAAACACCATCATGCATGAGGACAGCAAGTTCAAAACGGTGCTCAAGGAGTATTTCATGCTCACAGTGGGCACTCTCATCGTCACCGTAGGGCTATATGTGTTCCTGATACCCAACAGCTTCATAATGGGAGGGGTCACCGGCATATCGGTGATGCTTTCACATGTGTTGCCTGAGGGCTTTCCTATAACGACCGCCGGATTTGCCACGATATTCAATATACTCCTTCTTCTTGTCGGCTTCGCCTTTCTCGGACGCGACTTCGGATTCAAGACCGTCTACACGAGCATTCTTCTGTCGGCGGTCGGAATGGGCATAGAATATCTCGGCACAACGGTATATCCGGGACTTTTCCCGCTGACCGACAACCTCTTTCTTGAGATGTGCGTTGCGGTCCTGCTGCCCGGCATCGGCACCGCGATAATCTTCTACAACAAGGGAAGCGGCGGCGGAACCGACGTAGTGGCGATGATATTCAAGAAATATACCCGCATAGAGAGCGGGCGCGCGCTTCTGTACGTAGACTTTGTCATCATGCTGTCGGCATATATAAGAGGTATCGAGATAGGAATGCTCTCCACCCTTGGTCTGTTTGCCAAGGCGATGATAATAGACAAGTTTATAGAAAGCCTCAACCGGTCGAAATACTTTACGATAGTAACCACGTATCCCGACGAGGTGGGCGACTACATAAACAAGGTGCTTCACCGCGGCGCCACCATGTGGAAGGGAATGGGAGTGTACACGCACGAGGAAAAGTACATTCTCCTTGTTGCAATGAACACCCGCCAGTCCAAAGTGGTGCGAGACACGATAAAACAGATAGACCCCCACGCCTTCATCGTGGTGGACAATACAAGCGATATAGTCGGAAACGGCTTCAGGGCAATGCTCTGAGCCCTCCGGAATTGCCGAAAGGATCTCTGTCATGAAATTATCGATAAACTGGCTCAAGGATTTCACGGATGTCACCGACATCCCGCTAAAGGACTACTGCGACAGAATGACCGACACAGGCTCCAAGGTGGAGTCCTTCTGCGCTCTGGCTGAAAGTATTGAAAACGTCGTGGTAGGACGGATAGAAAGGATAACTCCGCACCCCGATTCCGACCATCTGCTCGTCTGCTCGGTGAACTGTGGAGAAGGCGAAAACAGACAGATCGTGACCGGAGCGCAGAACATATTTGAAGGCGCCGTCGTCCCGGTCGCAAAGGCGCCTGCCCGTCTTCCCAAAGACGTGGTCATCAAGTCGGGCAAGCTGCGCGGGGTAGACTCCTGCGGCATGCTCTGCTCAATAGGGGAGCTTGACCTTACCACTCACGAATTTCCCGGTGTTTTCGAGGACGGTATCTTCATACTGAACGACGTCATAGACAAAGCCGGGGAGCTCATCGGGACAGATATAAGGGATGTCCTCCTGCTCAACGACTCGGTCGTAGATTTTGAAATAACCTCCAATCGTCCGGACTGTCTTTCTGTGATAGGCCTCGCAAGGGAGAGCGCCGTCTCCTTCGACCGTCCTTTTTCTCTGAAAAAGCCGGTCGTAACAGAGCATGGAGCGGATATATCGGATTATCTGTCTGTGGAGGTCGAGGACGGGGCGCTGTGCAGACGCTATGCGGCAAGGGTCGTGACGGATATAAAGATAGAGCCCTCTCCTCTGTGGATGCGCATGAGACTTTACGCCGCGGGCGTCCGTCCGATAAACAACATAGTGGATATAACAAACTACGTTATGCTTGAATACGGTCAGCCAATGCATGCCTTCGATTATTCCATGCTGGACGGGGGCCGCATAGTCGTAAGGAAGGCGGCGGACGGGGAAGTGTTCCGCGCCCTTGACGACAGCGAGCACGTTCTCGACAAAAACACGCTCGTCATTGCCGATGAAAAAAAGGCGGTGGCGCTGGCAGGCATAATGGGAGGCGCCAACAGCGAAATAAAAGACTCCACCCGGACAGTGGTTTTTGAATCCGCAAACTTCGACGGGGCTACTGTGCGCATTGCGGCAAAGGCGCAGGGCATGCGGACCGAGAGCTCGTCGAGATTTGAGAAGGGACTCGACCCGGAAAACGTCATGCCCGCGCTTGACAGAGCATGCGAGCTTGTCGCTCTTCTCGGAGCCGGAAAGGTATCCCGCGGCTGTGTAGACGTCTACAAAGGACGTCAGCCCTGTGTCGCGATACCCTTTGAAAGCGGCAGGATAAACGCCTTTCTCGGAGTGTCTCTCTCAAAAGAATACATGGCGCAGACTCTTGAAAAGCTCGGATGCAGTATTTCAGATGACAAGATAATACCTCCGTCATTCAGAGCCGACCTGTCCACAATGAACGACATCGCCGAAGAGGTAATACGCATATACGGCTACAACAGGATAGAATCAACGCCCTTCCGCTGCAACGTGAAGGCGGGGCTCCTGACGCCAAGGCAGGCGTTCAGGGAGAGAATACACAGGCTGCTCACCGGCATGGGCGCTAACGAGTGCATGACCTTCTCGTTTGTATCCCCCTCCACGCTTGATAAAATAGCGCTTCCGGCAGACTGCGCGGAGCGCAGGACAGTGAAGATATCCAACCCGCTCGGCGAGGACACAAGCGTCATGAGAACGTCGCTCATACCGTCGCTCATGGACGTTCTTTCAAGAAACAACAACTATCACTCAGAGGACGCCTGCATGTATGAGCTGGCTTATGTCTATATACCCAACGAAGACCCGGAGCTCCTTCCGGAGGAGCACACCATGCTTGCGCTCGGCTTTTACGGCAAGGGAGACTTTTACGACCTCAAAGGAATGGTCGAAAACATCCTCTGCTGCGCAGGGATAAAGAATGTAAAATATATTTCAAGCCCGTCCGACCCCACCTTCCATCCGGGAAGATGCGCCTCTATAAGCGCGCGCGGCGGAGCGGCAAATCTCGGTGTGTTCGGTCAGATTCACCCGAAGGTTGCCGGAAACTACGGCTTTTCGCGCGAGGTCTATGTCGCATATCTCGACTTTGACCTCATTTTCGGAATATCCAACCTCAAAAAGCAGTATAAGCCCCTGCCGAAATATCCGGCAATAACGCGCGATTTTTCGTTCATATGCCCGAAAGACATGGAGAGCGCCTGCTTTGAGGATATAATGAGGAAGGCGGCGGGAGCTCTGTGCGAGGGCGTTGAGCTGTTTGACACCTACACCGGAGACAAGATGCCGCCGGACAGCAAGAGCGTCGCGTTCCGGGTGCTGCTCCGCGCTCAGGACCACACCCTGACCCTTGAGGAAGCGGACAAGGTCTGCACAAAAATTCTCGCCGCTGTGGAAAAGAGCCTGGGCATATCTCTCAAAAAAGCCTGACAGAAGTCCGGCGCGGCACTTGCACGTCGCGGAGGCACACGCACGTCGCGGAAGGCACGAGAGCCCTTCTGAAGCCGCAAAGCCGGATGTGATAAGACAACGTAAATCACAAATATTCAAAAGGCACCTTTTCAAAGGTGCCTTTTGAAAAAAATCCTGAAAATGCAAAAGGAGCAACCTCAATGAAGGACACTGGAAGCAAAGCCTCCGGACGCGGAAAACGCGCGGCGGGGTGGACAAAAAAATTTCTCTCGCTGATATTCATTGACGGCATGAGCGGCATGGCGATGGGCCTTTTCGCCACGCTTATCGTCGGCACCATACTCGGACAGATAGCCTCAATAGGCGCTCTGCCCGACACCTTTGCAGGCAAATGCCTTGCATCTGTCGCGAATCTCACAAAAAGCCTTATGGGCGCCGGAATAGGCGTCGGTATCGCCTATAAATTCAGGGAGAGCCCCCTGGTTACGGCTGGGGCGGGCGTGTGCGGCATGCTGGGAGCCTTTGGCTCAGACCTGCTCGGCCTGGCGCAGGGAAGCGTCGAAACGCTTCCTGCAATGTCCTCCGGGAAGCCCGGTGATCCGCTTTGCGCATTTTTGGCTGCTCTCTGCGGTATTGCGGTTGGAAAACTGCTCTCCGGAAAAACCAAGATAGACATTCTGGTCACTCCGATCGCAACAGTGATATCCGGCGGCGTAGCGGCGCTCCTGCTTGGAAGACCGGTTTCGTCACTTACGACGCTTGTAGGCAATTTTGTCGGCTGGGGAACGGAAAGACAGCCCTTGCTCATGGGGATAATAGTTGCAGTCGTCATGGGAATGGCTCTCACCCTGCCCATATCGTCAGCCGCCATAGGCGTCGTGGTTTTTGCAGGAGCCGGCGAAAGCTACGGACTCGCGCTCGCGGCAGCGGCAGCGGCGGCGGGATGCTCGGCGCAGATGGTGGGCTTTGCAGTTTCATCCTTCCGCGAGAACAGATTCGGAGGGCTTGTTTCACAGGGAATAGGCACATCTATGCTTCAGATGCCTAATATAGTCAGAAATCCGAGAATCTGGATAGCGCCTACGGTTGCGTCGGCAGTCGTCGGGCCTGTGTCGTCGGCGCTCTTCGGAATGACGAACAACGCGGTCGGATCCGGCATGGGCACGTCGGGCATAGTGGGCCAGATAAACGGCTTTTCGGTAATGACAACCGGAGTCGAGGGTCTGTTTGAGCCTGTTTCCTGGTACGCGGCGCTTCTGCAGATACTACTGGTACATGTGATACTCCCCGCCGCTGTCTCGCTCGGAGTAAGCGAGCTTTTAAGAAAGATCGGCTGGATAAAGCCCGGAGACATGAAGCTCGACGTCTGACCTTTCAACATGCGATCTAAAACCATTCACGGGTATTTATTATATGTGAAAACAGCATTTAAGGCGCCGTTTCCTGCGGCGCCTTAAGCTTTCCCGCCGACCTACCGGGGAACTTTTTGAAAAAAGTTCCCCGCCCCCCTCAAAAACTTTTAAAAATATTTTCCTTCTGCGCCGACATCCCTCCCTGAATCAAGTCTGGCTTACAGCGGCGGCACCTATTTTTCAAATTCCGTATTTTTGTCAGCGGAACACCTTCCTGAAAAACCGGCAAAAAATAAAGAACAAAGTGAGTTTTTGCATTGATTTCGGACTTTGTCTATGATATAATCATATAAACTTGATCTGTACGCTCTGAAGAGGACGCACAGTGACGGAAGAAGATATAGTGGCAATCACGGTTATATGCTCTGTCCTGCGGACATGACAGATACGGCGCCTGTGCATCACGCGCAGTCAAATTCCGAGCGTCACGCACAGGAAACGCACAAATAAAGACCCATTTATCCACTACAAACGGAGGTTTACATGAAAGGCTTAATACCCGAAAAAACCAAAGCAAAAGTGCTTTTTTCGACGACATTTGACAAGGATTTTGCCGAAAAGACAGACGGCTTTCTCACGCTCTCGGTAAAGGACGGCCCTAAGGACACCTGGATAGGACCCGAACACACCGGGATATCGGGAGCACATACATTATGCGTCGAGGGAAAAGCTCCTGCCGGCAGGCTCGTCACACCCCTTTTCACGGGGCTTTCTGTTGCCGTCAGCAGCGATACGGTGTTCAGATACCACATCTTTCCCGCTTTTACGGGAGAGCATTACGACTACGGCTATACACAGATGTATTTTGCACTCAGGGTGCGCTTCAGCGACGGCAGCATAGCGGAGCTGACCGACCAGAACGGAAACTCGCTTTCAGCAGAAGCCCAGGGAAAGAGCCGGACGCTCTATACCCACCAGTGGAACCAGCTTTACGCTTCTATGGGAGAATATGCCGGCAAAACAGTTGAAGCAATACTTCTCGAATATGAAAAGGACGCGGACAGGGATTTCTGCGCGTATTTTGACGACGTGTCTGTATATGACAAGCCCGAGGAAGAACGCACGCGGCTCTGCCACTGGGCGACGATATTCCGCGGGACAAACGATACAGGCGCATTTTCGCGCGGTCTCACCACTCCTGCCGTTACGGTTCCGCAGGGCTTTTCGATGTATGCCCCCTGCACCAACTTTGACACCTCCAAGCACTACGACTATTTTTCAGACAATATAATATGCATGAGCGTCTCTCACGAGCCCTCCATCTGGATAGGCGACAGAGGGACCTGGCAGTTCATGGTCAACACCTCGAAAAACGCCGCCTGCGTTAAGAGCGCCGCAGAAATAGAGACAAAATCCCTCAAAAACATCTTCTCGCACGATAACGAAACGGGACATCCGCATTACTATTCGGTCAGCTTTGAAGACGACGGAAAGGACGCAAGGGATTCGTCCCTTGAAATGACCCCTGCCTGCCACGGTGTCGCGGTGAGATTCACATACGGCAAGACGGCGGCAAACCGCAGCGTGATATTCGACAACCACACCGGGGACAGCCAGGTGACCTTCGGCGCCGACGGCAGCTTTGTAGCCTACACAGACCACAAAAGCAACGGCTCAGGAAGGATGTTCATATACGGAAGATTTGACCGCATCCCTGTCAGCACGGCTGTTTTCGGAAGAAGCGCTGTCGCAACCTTCGCGCCGGATACAGACGAGGTTCTCATGACCTTCGCGACATCCTATATAGACGGAGCACAGGCTGCCCGCAATTACGAATATGAGCTTTCCGGAAAGAGCTTTGAGGCGATCTGCTCTGAGGCAGCCGACGAATGGGACAAGGTGTTTTCCTGCATAACCGACATAAAGGGCGCCCGCACCGAGCAGAAGGAATCGGTGTACTCAGCCCTTTACTATCTGTACAAATACCCGAACATAATGTCAGAAAACACCGGCACGCCGGAAAACCCCGTCTGGAAATACCGCAGCCCTTATTCCGGAAAGGTCGAAGAGGGCGTCTTTTACATAAACAACGGATTCTGGGACACCTACAGGACGGCATGGTCCGGATACAGCCTCTTCTCGCCTGACAAGCTGCCCGCGCTTATAGACGGGTTTGTTCGCCACTACCGCGATCAGGGCTGGGTGCCGAGATGGTCGGCTCCGGGCGGCGTAAACTGCATGGTGGGCACCTCAAGCGACATAATTTTCGCAGACGCCATGGCAAAGGGCTTTGAGTTTGACAGAAAAGGCGCGTACGAATCTGCAGTGAAGGACGGGGCGGTATATCCCTCAGAACCCAGAAACGGAGGGCGCACCAGAATGGAGCGTTCCGTCTTCCTCGGCTATACTCCGGGGTCTCATGAGGATTTCTCATGGTCGATTGAAGGCTACATAAACGACTACGGCATCTACAGGATGGCGACCATACTTGCGGCGGAGGAAAAGGATGCCGCAAAAAAGCGCGAGTATCTCGACGCCGCCGATTACTATATGCACCGCGCCATGAATTACGCCCTGTTGTTCTGCGACATGGGCGAGGGCACGGAAAACAAGTGGTTCCGCGGAAGAGAAGCGGACGGCTCCTTTACAACGGCAAACAGCCATGAGGGCAAATACGACCCTCTGTTCTGGGGACGCGACTACACCGAGACAGACGCTTACAATATGTCTGTGGGAGTTGTGTTCGACGGCGAAGGTCTTGCCTCGCTTTACGGCTCAAAGGCGGCGCTTGCGGAAAAGATAGATTCCATACTCACGACCTGCGACGTATACCGCGGATACGGCGCGACAGACGATTTCGGAGGCATACACGAGCAGCGCGAAATGCGTGAGGTCAAGCTCGGCCGTCTCGGTCTGTCTAACCAGCCCTCGCACCACATAATATACATGTACAACTTTACAGACGAGCACTATAAGACGCAGAAATACGTGCGCGACTGCAACAGGCGTCTTTTTGTCGGCGGAAGATTCGGACAGGGCTATCCCGGCGACGAGGACAACGGAGAGATGTCCTGCTGGTATCTTTTCTCCTGTCTCGGCTTCTATCCGCTGTGCGTCGGAAGCGCCGAATACACCATAGGCTCGCCCGCCTTCAGCGAAGTGACCGTTAAAATAGGTGAAAAGCCGCTTTGCATAAGGGCGCTGAACAACAGCGATGAAAACATATATATACAGAGCGCCCGCTTCAACGGAGAGCCCCTCTGCTCATGCGTTATAACCCATGAACAGCTTGCCGGCGGCGGCCTGCTTGAATTTGAAATGGGAAGCGAGCCCTCAGACTGGGCAAAGGGCAGCGCTCCGTTCTCGCTCACTGCAAAGGGCGCCGAGATCGAATACAGGGAAGACCTCGTACCGTCAGACGCTCTCTTCTGCGTATCGGACAGCTTTACCTCGTCGCGCTGCGACAGGATCACCGTCTCGTCTGACAGCGGTACTGTTTCGGCTGCGTTCGACAACAATTCAAAGACAGAGACTGTGTTCTCAAAGAGCGCCACTGTCGGGATATCCTTCCCGGAGCCGGTAAACGCCCAGGCGCTCACCCTTACCTCGCCTGCAAGCGAGGGCTGCTCACTGAGCCGTCTCACCGTGCTTGCCGCAGCTGACGGCTGCGACTTCGTCACCCTTCTTGACAGGAGAAACATCTGTTTTGAATGGGCACAGTATACAAAGCCGTTCTCGCTTGAAAACAGCGGAAGCTATTCTCACTATCTCATAAAGTTCACATCCGAAAATGATATCTCGCTTGCCGAGATAGAGCTTCTCGGAAGAAAATAACAGAAATCAGGACGGTGCAGAAAATCGCACCGTCCTGATTTAAACAGATAATACGCCTTTTGACAGAAAATACGCCTTTTGACAGATAATACGCCTTAATAAAAATCCTGAGTTTTAATTACACAACCCGAACAAAGAGGTGAAAAAGCACATGAAATTTTTTTACAGATACCGCGTCCTTCTCTGTATCGTCGCCGTAGCAATGACGGCAGTGCTTGTTTCGGCATTGTCTTCCTGCTCTTTCTCCGGCGGGGGCACCGACACTTCCGTCGACACGACCGCCGCAGAGCCTGTGATAACCTTCGACTTTGAGCTGAAGGACGACGGCACGTACATGATAACCGATTATCACTGTGACAGAAATGCATATAAAATCACCATTCCGGCAGAACACGAGGGAAAACCCGTGACCGAGATAGACAGCGCCGCCTTTATGAACGAATATTTCGGCGAAATAGTCATACCGGCGTCGATTAAAAAAATCGGGGAGAACGCCTTTGACGGCGTAAGACTGTATACTAAGGACAGCTCTTCCGATTTTCGCGTCTACTACGACGGGACCCTTGAAGAATGGATGCAGATAGAATTTTATAACAACTCAAACCCGATGTCGGTAAGCTCCTTGAATTACGACGCCTGTTCACATTTTTATCTGCGCTCCGGCGATGACTACAGGGAGCTGACAGAGCTCAATATACCGCAGGGCTTCAGCTCGATAGGAGAATATCAGTTTGTGTCGTTCAACGCAGTTACAAAGATAGTCATACCGGAGGGAGTGGAGGAAGTGGGCGGCTACGCCTTCCGCTTCTGTACCTCTGTGGAGGAGCTTTCGCTCCCCGCCTCTCTTGAGACGATAGGACTATATTCCTTCTCGCAGTTCGGAGTACAGGATTTTTCCTTTACGGTACCGGCGACTGTGCGCTACATCGAGCCCTTTGCGTTCAATCTCTCCAGATTCTCGGAGCTCATTTTTGAAGATCCCGGTGACGGCTGGGCTGCATTTTCGTTCATAGGATGCCCCTCTGACTGGAAAACCGTCGAGCTCGACTCATACCAATACAGCTATTTCTTCGATTCCCCGGAGGACAACATCAGCGATCTTGTCTATGGCACAACAGGCGAATACTACCTGCGACGCTGCGACTGACGCAGACGCACAAAAGACCCGTATCATCCCGGAATAAACGCCGGCATTTTCACCGGCAGGCAAGAAGGCACACCTGAAAGCGCCTGCAGGGCATTTAAAAAGTAAAAAATCCGTCCTCAGGGCGCTCAGTGCGTCACGGAGGACGGATTTTTCGTTTTGCTTTATTTTCGTTCTCTTTCCGAACCGGGGGCCGCACCCGCCGGATTTCTGAAAACCGGGGAAATCAACCTCCGGGCCGGAGAAAATCAGTCAAAGAATATGCTGAAAAAGAGCATCACATGAGAGAAAGATAGAGCTGCTTTATCTCTTCAACACTCGTATCTCTCGGATTTCCGGGACGGCAGGCATCGTCATACGCAGACTGGGCGAGGAAATCGAGATCCTCCGGCTTTACTATGTCCTTGAGGTCGGCGGGGATCCCGACATCTGCGGAAAGCTGCTTGACAGCGGCAACAGCTGCCCTGCGGTACTCCTCGCAGCTCATTGTATCGGTTCCCTTGACTCCCATGGCGGCGGCTATATCTCTGTACTTTTCACCAGTAGCCGGAGCATTGTACTCCATCACGGTGGGAAGTATTATTGCGTTAGCCACTCCGTGAGGAGTATCGTAGAGCGCACCGAGCGGATGAGCCATGGAGTGTACTATTCCGAGACCGACGTTGGAAAAGCCCATTCCGGCAATGTACTGTCCGAGAGCCATGCCCTCTCTTCCTTCGGGGGTGTTTGCAACCGCACCTCTCAGGGATTTCGAGATTATCTCTATTGCCTTGAGGTGGAACATGTCTGAAAGCTCCCAGGCGCCCTTGGTTATGTAGCCCTCTATGGCGTGAGTAAGCGCGTCCATGCCTGTCGCTGCGGTAAGGCCCTTGGGCATGGTGGACATCATGTCGGGATCTACGACCGCGATAATCGGAATGTCGTGGGGATCCACGCAGACCATCTTGCGGTTCTTTTCCTCATCGGTTATAACGTAGTTGATCGTAACCTCGGCAGCCGTACCTGCGGTTGTCGGAACCGCGATAATCGGCACGCTCGGATTCTTTGTGGGTGCAACTCCTTCAAGACTGCGAACGTCGGAAAATTCGGGATTGTTGGCGATTATTCCGATTGCCTTGGCTGTGTCTATCGACGAGCCTCCTCCTATTGCTATGAGGTAATCAGCGCCCGCCTGCTGTATCGCACTTACGCCGCCCTTTACATTGGCTATGGTGGGATTGGGCTTTATATCGGTATACAGCTGATAGGGAAGACCCGCTGCATCGAGAAGGTCGGTGACCTTTTTGGAAAGTCCGAGTTTAACAAGAGATTCGTCGGCGCAGACAAGGGCTTTTTTATAGCCTCTGCTCTTTACCTCGGTTACAATGCTTCCGACAGCTCCGCTGCCGTGATAGGATGTTTCGTTAAGAATAAATCTCTGTGCCATTTTTTCCTCCGTTTATATTTTTTGGTTTTCACCATATTTTCATAAATTTTTTCATAAATCACAAGTGTCAGCCGGATACAAAAAAGCATCTGCCGCGCAGAGTCAGGCGGATTTACTGCGTTTTCATAAATTTTTTCATAAATCACAAGTGTCAGCCGGATACAAAAAAGCATCTGCCGCGCAGAGTCAGGCGGATTTACCGCGTCGGTCGTTGCATATGATATCGGAGAATCAACACATTCATGCCGACCCTGCCGACAAGACCCTGTCCGCCGTACGCCGTTTGTACTATCATGCGGCGTGTTCTGCATTTAATATTTTACCACATTGAAAAACCCGTGTCAATCTCTCTTTTTGCAGGCTTTTCTGCCCGATTTTTTGCACTTTTGCTGCACCGACAAAAAAATCACGGCGCCGTTCGAAGCACACGGCGCCGTGTCTTATGTTTTGATATATGTTTGATATATGTACAGGGCTCGCCGGACGGATATCGTCTTTGCCGGTCGCCGCGGCGTCATGCCCGCTCAGGGCGCGCCGTCAAGCGCCTCGCCTGTTACTTTGACATGCTTTCTTCAACAGCCACAGCCACCGCAACGGTAGCGCCGACCATGGGGTTGTTGCCCATGCCTATAAGGCCCATCATTTCGACGTGAGCGGGAACAGAGGACGAACCCGCAAACTGCGCGTCGGAATGCATGCGTCCCATTGTGTCGGTCATTCCGTATGAGGACGGACCTGCAGCCATGTTGTCGGGATGAAGCGTGCGTCCGGTGCCTCCGCCGGAAGCAACGGAGAAGTACTTGACGCCGTTTTCAACGCACCATTTCTTGTAGGTGCCTGCAACGGGGTGCTGGAAGCGGGTGGGGTTGGTGGAATTTCCGGTGATGGAAACGCCGACCTTTTCCAGCTTCATTATGGCAACGCCTTCGGGGACATTGTCAGCTCCGTAGCATCTGACGTCAGCCCTCGGACCCTCAGAATATGGGGTCTCGGAAACTATTGTAACTGTTTCGGTGAAAGGATCAAACTCGGTCTTTACATATGTAAATCCGTTGATTCTCGAAATAATGAAAGCGGCATCCTTGCCGAGACCGTTGAGAATGACTCTCAGGGGCTTGGTGCGCACCTTGTTGGCATTGAGCGCTATTTTAATGGCGCCCTCTGCTGCGGCAAACGACTCGTGTCCCGCTAAGAAGCAGAAGCACTCCGTTTCGTCCGAGAGAAGCATTGCGCCGAGATTTCCGTGTCCGAGACCGACCTTGCGGTTTTCGGCGACAGAACCGGGAATGCAGAATGACTGAAGCCCGATGCCTATAGCCGCGGCGGCGTCGGCAGCTTTGGTGCAGCCCTTCTTTATGGCTATGGCGGCGCCGACGGTATATGCCCATACGGCGTTCTCAAAGCAGATAGGCTGCGTCGAACGGACTATGCTGTCACAGTCCACGCCCTTTGCAAGGGTGATATCCCTGCATTCGTCGATAGAGGAAATACCGTATTCCTTTATAACGCCGAGGATCTTGGCCTCGCGTCTTTCGTAACCTTCAAAACTTGCCATTTCGATATACCTCCAAATTACTCTTTACGCGGGTCTATGTATTTCACGGCGTCGGCGAATCTGCCGTAGGTGCCCTTTGACTTCTCATACGCTTCATTGGGCTCCATGCCTTTTTTGATGAAATCGGTCATCTTGCCGAGAGAAACAAACTCGTATCCTATTACCTGATCGTCTGCATCAAGCGCCATTCTCGTGCAATAGCCCTCTGTCATTTCGAGGTAGCGGACGCCCTTCGCCTTGGTGCCGTACATGGTTCCTACCATGCTTCTGGCGCCCTTGCCGAGGTCCTCCATGCCGGCGCCGATGACAAGACCGCCCTCAGAGAAGGCGGACTGTGTGCGTCCGTACGCTATCTGAAGGAAAAGCTCGCGCATAGCTGTGTTTATGGCATCGCACACAAGGTCGGTGTTAAGCGCTTCAAGAACGGTCTTGCCGGGAAGTATCTCGGCAGCCATTGCGGCAGAGTGAGTCATGCCGGAGCATCCTATTGTCTCGACAAGCGCCTCTTCTATGACCCCGTTCTTTACGTTGAGGGAGAGCTTGCATGCACCCTGCTGAGGCGCGCACCAGCCCACGCCGTGTGTATATCCGGATATGTCGGTTATCTGCTTTGACTGTATCCACTTGCCCTCCTCGGGTATTGGAGCGGGACCGTGATCAGGTCCTTTTGCGACCTTGCACATGGCCTGTACTTCATGGCTCATTGCATATTCGCAGTTTGAGGTGTTGCTCATGGTTTTTTCTCCTTTACGTTGATTCAAAAGATACTTACAAATCTCAATTCGCTGATATTATAACTTATTTGCCGTCAAAAATCAACATATTAATCGAAAAAACATTTGAAAACATGCTTTACAGGTCGCAGATATTATTCACAGGCAGCTCCTGCCCGCGCACCGCCCGACTTCGCGCACCGCCGACTTCGCGCACCGCCCGGCTTCGCGTATTATATCCTGTTCCGCTTCCGGTGCGGAAAGACGTTCCGGAGAAAAATAAAGCTCAAAACGACAGTCGCCCCACGGAGCATAGCGCAAACTGCAAATAAAGGAAAAATGACCTTATTTTTTGCATTGCACAGAACTTTTACCTGTGATAAAATCATTAAGCAAGGTAAAAAAAATAAAAAGACAGGCTTTATATCCTGCCGGAACGGAGGTTTCAGTTGCACCACGAGCTGGAAAAGGTGACTGCGCGGCTTCTTTATTTTTTTCTCGTGCTCGTGACGCTGGTAACGCTGGCAACAGCGGCTTATGTCGCCGCCGCGCCGCCTGAAAAGATACAGCAGAGTATAGCGCTTTCCTACCAGATGCTGCGCTGCGTCATGAGCGCACTCATGATATCGTCATGCGGATGTCTTGCAGCAGACATATACATAAAATTCCGCTGCTCAGATGATAATTGAAAAACGGAATGAGGCGTAAAAGACCGGCATTGCCGGACGCCCCATTCCGCGTCCGCACACCCGGACAAGCGCGGTCAATCACTCCGCGTCCATACACCCTGACAAGCGCGGACAATCACTCCGCGTCCGCACACCCGGACAAGCGCGGTAATTAACTCCGCGTCCGCTCTGCCGGCGTCTTGTCGTCCGTCAGATATTCCATGTGGTGTGGTCAGTCATATGTCCCGATTCTGCAGCAGTAGACGCACTGCTGTTTTTTTGTTTTGCCCGCCGGAGCTGTTCCTGGCAGAAGAAATCCTCTTTTCCGCATTCTTCCGTCATCTGGTATTGATTCCACGCTGATTTCAGTAAACGTCTTTTGAATGAATCTCCGCTTTTCTGACGTATATTTATTCGCCGGATCAACGCAACCGCTTTGCGGCAGATGAAGAAAAAAGAAAATTTTTTCAAAACAGCGCAAAACCCCTTTTTTTGACACAACAAAGCGGATATATATGATAAGGCGATGCAAATTATAACTGCATTTTAAAAATTAATATTTTATTAAAAGAAAATTAATATAGTGATTTGCTCGTCGGTGTATAATATGCATTAAGCAGACGTGCACGGCGATTGTCCGGCGCACAGAGCTTGAGAGAGAGATTTTTCAGATCCGGAGACTCAGCGCTCAAGCGTGGTATAAAAGTCGGTCCCCGGAACCAAAGAAAGGAACGGTCATCAAAAATGGAAGAAAAAAAGCAAGAAACCGGTACCCCGACCCCGGGGAAACCAAAAAAGAATCTGACCATGCTCATAATGGTGCTTGCGCTCGTTCTCGTGGTCATCATTCTTGTCATCGCCGTTATCGTCAGCTCCGGCAAGGACGACGTAACGACACCGACAGGGAGCAGCAGTACGGACCCGGTCGGTACAACAGAACCGGCCGATACATCCGAAGCGCCTGCCGTAACCTCAGGCACAGATGAGTCGACGTCCGGCACGTCGTCGACTCCTGTTGATCCTGTAGATCCCGAGATATATGAAACTGTAAGCAAAGCCGATTCCACCGGAAAGGTCACTGTGAAGAGCTCAGACTCAAAAACAGGTCCGCTGATCCTTGTAAACGCCACATTCCCGTATGATTACAACACGGGCGCAATGTTTGCCGGCGGCGACGATATCTCAAAGGCAGACGCGGAGAAAGCCGGATTTTTCCGCATAGCCGACAATTCTATAAAGACATTTCCCACAAAAGGGTACGATTCCTTCCTCCGCGAGGAGGCTTTGAAAGCATTCGCTGCTCTTGCGACGACCTTTGAGTCTGTTTCAGGAACAAGCAGAGAGCTTCTTGTAAACGGGTATACCTCTTCACATTCATCCGCCTTTACCAACGAATACTGCACCGGTCTTGTGCTTGATGTGAGGATCAGGTCGGCAAGCGGCGACACATTACTTGATTTCAACTACGAAGCAAAGACCGTCAACGTAGACGGAAAAAAGATGACATATGAAGAATGGTTCAAGGCAAACTGCGGCAAATACGGATTCATCTATGAAGGGATACCTGAGGGCAAAAGATCCGGCGTGTTCAGATATGTCGGAACGATAAACGCCGCAGGAGTCACAACCACTCTTGAAGCATATCTTGCCGGCGTCAAGGATGGAAGCATAAAGAGCGTTACCGCAGCTGACGGAAGCAAGTGGAATCTCTCCTATGTGGCAGCCTCCTCCGAGGAAAACACGGAAATAACCGTGGGAGCCAACGCCGAGTATGTAATATCCGGCGACAACATGGGAGGATTCATAGTAGCGGTAAAAGCGGCATCATAAGCCGTACAGTCCGCTGTGCACCGAATTGCCGTGCGCCGAATTGAATATACTCACTGTGTGATTGATACCGGATGGTTGTAAAAGTAAAAGCCGGGGGAGAATTTTCAGATTATCCCCCGGTTTTCGCTTTGTAAAAACTTTGTTTATGCCTGTCCCTCTTGGGCGCTCTGCGCAATTGCGCAAGCGCAAAAATGTCTTTCCCGCTTTTTTGACAACCTCAACAAAAAAGCCCAAAAGTAAAAAAAACTGCATTTTTGCTATTGCAATTCTAAACAGAGTGTGATATAATGGTCGGGCGATGCAGACCCGGGCACATTTTTCAGCTCTGCCGCGGCGCTCTGCAAATTATACAGGGGTGTAGTTCAGTCGGTAGAACGGCGGTCTCCAAAACCGCATGTCTAGGGTTCAAGTCCTTACGCCCCTGCCAAGAAAAAAGCACGCTTTGGCGTGCTTTTTTCAGTTAAATCCGCCGCTGGCGGAAGAAATCCACCTTTGGTGGATGAAATCGCTTCGCGATGAAATCCCGCTTCGCGGGGAGATGGAGGCGGATTTGATTTCATCTGAGGCGGTACGCCGATGATTTCATCCGAACAAAGTGAGGATTTCATCGTGGCAACGCCACGATTTCATTACGCCCCTGCCAAGAAAAAAGCACGCTTTGGCGTGCTTTTTTCAGTTAAATCCGCCGCTGGCGGAAGAAATCCAC
>CALXXF010000023.1 GCA_944392615.1 uncultured Clostridia bacterium | reverse complement strand
GTAGTAAAAGAAAAAATTACAAATAAAGCCTGTCTGTTACATAAATAAATTCGTTTTACGTTACTATTTATCCACCAAAAGACAGACATCTGTAGCGCTTCGGTTGCTCATGTCTGTCTTTTCTTGTTTAAACCTGAACAGACTTACATTCTGCGCACAAGCCGGGTGTTGTAAAACCTAAACTGAAACTGAAAATGAAACGTCACACCCATAACGGATGTGACGTTTTTTCTATGCGTTTTTTCAATATACAGTCAGAAATGGATATACAGTTGGAAACAGTGTAACAAAGAGTTTCTGGAAAAACGGTCGTCTTTCAGGCACGCTCTTTTTCAATAGCTGTTTTTATCATCGTTATCTGGTTTATCAGCTTCGTTTTTTTCTGAATCAGAGCCTTCCTCACCGTTTTTATTTTCATTCGCAAAATTCGGATCATTGTCGTAATTCGGAGAATCGTATTTCGGTGCTGTGTAATTCACGTGATCCCCGAAGGACGTGTCGTTCGATTGCTGCGCCTCACGCCTTGCCTTTTCGGCATCTATCTTGCGTTTCTCCTCATTTTCCTTTTCACTGCGGCTCTTCTTATCAGCTGCTATTTTTTCCACCTCTTCACGAGTAATGGAGTCATTATTCATCACAGCCTCAAACTGGTCGGAATCCATGACCTCGTGTTCGAGAAGATATTTTGCGATAAAGTGGAGCTTATCTATATTGTCTTTGAGAATTCTCTCAGCTCTTTCATATTCTCCTATTATTATGCTGTGGATCTCTTCGTCGATGAGAGCAGCGGTATGTTCGGAATAGTTAGGATCTGATGAAAAATCTCTTCCAAGGAATATTTCGCTCTGACCTGAGCCAAAGAGTATCGGACCGAGCTTATCGCTCATTCCGAGCTCTGTAACCATCCTGTGAGCTGTTTCTGTCGCACGCTTGATGTCGTTTGCCGCTCCTCCGGATATGTCCTTGAAAATCAGCTTTTCAGCGACTCTTCCTCCGAGAAGCATTGCTATATTTTCAAGCATTTCTTCTTTATATACGCTGAATTTATCTTCCTTCGGAATGTTGAGCGTATATCCGAGAGCTCTTCCGCTCGGTATAATCGATATCTGATGAACAGGGTCTATATGGGGAAGAACGTGTCCCACTATTGCGTGTCCCGCCTCGTGGTATGCCGTTTTTCTTTTCTCCTCTTCCTTGATTTTAAGAGATTTCTTTTGAGTTCCGACAATTATTTTCATCGTGGCATCTTCGATGTCGCTCATCCCGATAAGCGCCTTTCCGCGACGTGCGGCAAGTAGCGCGGCTTCGTTGAGAAGATTTGCGAGGTCCGCTCCGGTAAACCCGACAGTTGACTTTGCAACTACGGCAAGATCCACATCTTTTTCAAATGGCTTTCCCTTGGAGTGTACTTTGAGTATTGCTTCTCGTCCGTTTATATCGGGATAATTTACGGTTATCTGTCTGTCGAAGCGTCCGGGACGCAAGAGTGCAGGATCGAGAATGTCCGGTCTGTTGGTGGCAGCGATGACGATGACACCTTCATTTCCGGCAAAGCCGTCCATCTCAACAAGAAGCTGATTGAGTGTTTGCTCTCTTTCGTCGTGACCTCCGCCGAGACCGGCTCCTCTGTGTCTTCCGACTGCGTCTATCTCGTCTATGAATACTATGCTTGCGGGAGACTTTCTTGCGTTTTCGAACAGATCGCGTACTCTTGAAGCTCCGACACCGACGTACATTTCAACAAAATCAGAACCGGAAATTGAGAAGAAGGGAACTCCTGCCTCTCCGGCGACGGCTTTTGCCAAAAGAGTTTTACCTGTTCCTGGAGGACCTACAAGCAGTACCCCGTGAGGTATTTTGGCACCGAGTTTTGTGTAGTATCCGGGATCCTTGAGAAATTGTACTATTTCCTGAAGCTCTTCTTTTTCTTCGTCGGCACCCGCAACATCTGAGAAAAGAACACGCTTTTTGTTGTCAGGCTGCGTCATCTTGGCTCTTGATTTTCCGAATGAGCCTATTTTTCCTCCGCCTGCGCCCATGGCATGGTTTATCACATACACGTAGAGCACGATGACGAGTATTATTATTATCACAAAGGGAAGGAAGCTGACCCACCACGGTATTTCAGTAGGTTCTTTGAGGTTGTATTGCAGCAGTTCACCGCCTGTATCGCGCATCTCGTCGTTATATGCGGTTACGTATACAAGACAATCCTCGTAGAAACGCTCTCTGTCCTGCAACTTGAAATATATCTCGCGGCCTTTTGTCGTTTCTATGGTGAGCTGATTTCCTGAGTCCAGCGTAAATGTCTTTACCGACTCCTCGTCTGTGCCTATATTGGCAAAGAGCTCAACGATATCGCTGTATATCAGCGGCTCTTTGGGCGAAAATACCCCCATTGTCACCGCTACTATTACGATGACGAGTGCAACAAGAATAATGTAAGATATTACATTGCGTACGGTTCTTTTCATAAATGTTATGCTGTTATTTCACCAGTATGACTATACGATGAAAAGTCCTTTCCCCCGAACAATTAAGCCGGACAGGCTGCTGTGTCATACCGCAGTCGCCTTCCTGCCGTTTCGCCCTTCGGGTAGGCTTTTTAACTGTTTTTATAAAATCTGGGATCCAATATTCCTATATACGGAAGTTGTCTGTATTTTTCGTCGTAATCCACTCCGTAGCCTATCACAAAATGATCATCTATGGTGATTCCTACGTAGTCGGCTTTGAATTCTACCTCTCTTCGTGATGGTTTATCAAGAAGTGTCGCAACCTTTACCGACGACGCGCCCTTGCTTTTAAGGTGGCTTGTGAGCCGACTCATGGTGCGTCCGCTGTCTACGATATCCTCGACTATCAGTATATCAAGAGAAGATATGTCGTTTCTGTCGATATCGAGAAGTATGTTTACGTTTCCGGATGAGACGGTCCCTCGGTAAGATGATGCGCGCATGAAGTCTATCTCAACCGGACGTCGTATTTTTTTCATAAGTTCTGTTGCAAACACCACCGCGCCCTTGAGTATGACCAGAAGCAGAAGCTTTTTTTGAGTGTCGTAATCGCGGTCTATTTCGTTCGCCATACGCGTGATCACTTCATCAAGCTGCTTGGCGCTTACGAGAATTTCAGAAACAGCAGGGTCCTTTTCAGTGGTTTTATTGCAGGCAGTTTTCTCTTTGTCACCGTTGATCTTATTTGTCATTGTCATGGAAAATGCCGCTCCTTTCAGTCAACTCCGCTCTTTTTTCAATACATACAAATACCAGCGGCTCCTGTGTACTTTTATCTGCAGCCGAAGGTACATTTTTTCTTACTCTGTCAGAAAGCGGCAGTCCGTATACTGCAAGTATCCCGTCTGCGTCACAGACAAACGGAATCCTGCCGCGCTCTTCTATTTTGCTTCCGGCATCGCAGAGCATCTTCTTTATTTTTTTAGTCATTCCGGCACAGACATATGTGTCTTGCGGGAGTCTGTTTCTTACGAAGAGCGAGCCGCGTATTTCTGATTCCGGAATGCTGAAAATGAGCGCGTTTTCGTCAGCGTCGTCCCTTGGCACCGTGCCCAGCGATATTCTGTACTCAAAAAAGGTGTTGTTGCCGTAGTATAAGGGCTTAGTTATTCCGGGTTCTTTTTTTACACGTTCCTTTGCAGGAATATCTTTTCCTATGACCAGCCTGTCAGCCGAAATGAAAAACGCCTTTCCTTCAGGCAGCGAGACGGAGGATACTGTCCTGTCCTTTGAGGTTCTCAGTATAAGTTCTGCCGTCTTTTCAAGCTGATAGTGAGAAAGGGAGATACCAGCCCCGGCAGCCTTCAATATAAGCACTCTTTTCAGTACAGCCGGTTCAAGTGACCTGAGAACATCAGTTTTTCCTTCACTTACATGGTTCTCAGCAATCCTGAGCAGTGCAGAGTTGTCTTCACACAGGCATGCCGAAAAATTGGAAAACGCTTTTTCAACATTGGGGTTCAACTGTTTTAATTTAGGGAATATTTCATGTCGTATGAAGTTTCTTGTATAGTTTATGTCGGAATTGGTGCTGTCAATCACATACCGGATATTATGTCTTTGGCAAAAGTCTGTTATTTCGCTTTTCGTAAGCCTTATAAGCGGACGAATTATATTTTCTCTCACCGGGGCTATGCCTGAAGCTCCGGTAGCCGAGGCTCCGCGTGTCATGTTGAATATAACGGTTTCTGCATTATCCTGCGCATTATGAGCGACAGAGATCCTGTCAAAACCCTCCTTCAGCGCCGTTGTGCGGAATATTTTGTAGCGTTCGTCTCGTGCGGCTTCCTCCAGACCTTTTTTGCTTTTTTGGGCTATATCGGGTATATCTACGCTTACAGCTTCAAATTCAACTCCGGCGCTTTCGCACAATTCGCGGCAAAATACCTCGTCTCTCTCAGCCTCTGCCGCCCTTATCATATGATTGACATGCATCGCCTTCAATTTTATCGGGTGTGACCGGCTGTATTCAATGAACATGCAGAGCAGTGAACAGGAGTCCGCTCCTCCGGAAAGTCCTATAAGTACGGAAGAGGCATCTCTCATCATGTCATAATCCAGCAGTGTACTCAGAAAAACTCTGTACGCCGGGTCGCGCGAGACAGGAAAGTTACAGTTCAATTTTCATCCGCCTTTCATATCGGCATCATTGTTCTTCTCTTGTGTCTACGGTTGCAAATTTTGTAAACTGACCGAACCATCCGAGCTTTATTCCGTTATCGGTGCTTCCGTGCCTGTTTTTTGCAACTATGACCTCGGCGGTGTTTTCGTCTGCCTGTGCCTTTCCCGTTCCGTCGTCGTAGTACATTTCTCTGTAGAGAAACAGAACTATGTCAGCGTCCTGCTCTATAGCTCCTGAGTCCCTGAGGTCAGAAAGCATCGGCTTCTTGCTTGTTCGGCTTTCAGGACCTCTTGACAGCTGCGCACAGCAAATAACCGGTACCCCAAGGTCTTTTGCCATGAGTTTCATATTTCTTGAAATATCTCCGACTTCAAGAACACGGTTGTCAATACGCCTGTCACTCTGCATGAGCTGAAGGTAGTCAACGACGACAAGTCCGAGATTGCGCATCTTTCTCAGCTTTGCCTTCATTCCGGTTATCGTTATTCCTGAGGTATCATCTATATATATGTCGCATCCGGCGAGAAATTCGGATGCGCGCGCAAGTTTGTCCCAGTCGTCTTTCCCAAGGGCGCCGCTGCGTAGCTTTCCCGATTCTATCATTGCTTCACTTGAGAGCATTCTCTCAACAAGCTGCTGCTTTGACATTTCAAGGGAAAAAACGCAGACCTGCTTCCCGGTCTTTTTTGCGACATTTGATACAATGTTAAGAGCAAACGAGGTTTTTCCCATACCGGGACGTGCGCCTATCAGTATGAGATCGCCCTTTCCCATGCCGACGAGCACGTTGTCAAGACCGGAAAATCCTGTATCGAGACCTTTGGTGTCGGCATTGTTTTCGGCAAGATCTCTGAGATGTGCGTAGGTCTCTACTATTATGTCACGTATATGGCTGAAATCGGATTGCTCTTTCAGCTGTGAAAGTGCAAAAAGCTGGCCCGACGCGCTGTCTATTATTCTTGACGCATCGTCCTGCGCGGTATACGCCTGTTCTGACACATCAGAACATATTGAAATCAACGAGCGAAGCAGGGCCTTGTCTTTTACTATCGCAGCATAGTCGTGAACATTGGCGGAGGAGGGAACAACGTCGGCAAGCGTTCTGATGTACGATTTTGACCTTTCCGCGTCATATACATTCTCTTTCACAAGCATGTCAGACAGTACTACAGGGTCTATGTCCCTGTTCTGTAAAAACAGCTTCTGCATGGCAGAATATATTTCGCGGTGCTCCTCCAGATAAAAATCCTCACCCTTCAGCAGGGTGGCGACGTCGCCAAGTATTTCCGGATCTATCAATATCGAACCGAGTACAGATTGCTCAGCTTCGAGAGAAAAGGGAAGTTTCCGGGCGAGATTTTCAGATAACGGCATATCGCTTACTTTCTTTCTTCAAATATATAATATTTATACAGGTTAGCTTTGCGCCGGATTATTTCTTCTCAGTGACGATGAGATTCAATTTTCCGATTATCCCGTTTCCGAGTTTTACGTCGAGAGAAAAACCCCCGAATGCACGTATGGGTTTGTCGAGTTCTATTTTTCTCTTGTCTATTTTAATGCCTTTTTCAGATTCGAGTATTTCTGCTATTTCTTTGGCGGTGACAGAGCCGTAAGGCTTTTTATCGCTACCTGCGGAAAGCTCAATCCTGACTGTTACTCCTTCGAGCTGTTTGGCGAGCTCTTTGGCGGCGGCTATTTCTGTCTCTTCTTTGTATTTTTTTGATGATTCACGGTTTTTTAGCTCGTTCATTGCCTGTGCGTTTGCCTCAATAGCGAGCTTTTTGGGAAAGAGGTAGTTGCGCGCGTATCCGTCTGACACATCTACCAAATCTCCTTTTTTTCCGTGTGGTTTCACATCTGATGTTAATATGACCTTCATATGTTGATTCCTTTCATAGTGTGTGATTGTATGGTCATGGTCATTTGCGCCGGGCTTTAAGCCCTATATGCATAAAATCAGCAGACACCGACAGCAGTTCCGATGCCGGTGTCTGCTGCGCAATCCGGCTGAATTGCAGTAATGGATAACTGTAAAAAATCATAATCTGCTTCATGCCGTTAAATCAGGCCTGATGTATAGAGCTTTCTGATATCAAGTATCTTTCCAAGGCAATGTATTGGGCTTTGCCCGACGCACCTCTTCAGCTATCAAGATACATATCCACTGCTTCTTTAAGACTTGCTATTGCCTCTTCCACTGTGCAGTTCATCTGGGTAGCGGCTGAATCATAGTGTCCGCCTCCGCCGAGTGTCTCAAGTATTTTCTGCACATTTATTTTTCCAGTAGAGCGTGCGGAGATTCTTATATAGTTGCCGATAACGCATACCGCAAATGAGGCGCGCACACCGTGTACTGTAAGCAACTTGTCTGCGACTTTTGCAGCTGCGATGCGGTCTTGTTGTGTATTATCAGTATCTGTGTTTATTGATATCGCTATTATTTTCCGGTATATCTGAACATTTGTTTCAAATTTTGCCTCGCGGATAAGATCGTCCAGACTGGTTTTGAAGAGCTCCTGAGCTTCATTCGGATTTGCTCCCTGCCCGCGAAGGTACTGAGCCGCGGCAAATGTCCTTACTCCTGTGTTGACTACGAAGCGCTTTGTGTCAAGCATTATACCAGCGAACATCAGGTTTGCCTCGTATTTCGAAAGCTTTGTACCCGCCTGCGTCTGTTCAAGAATTTCAGAGACAAGTTCGCACGTCGACGAAGCCGATGGTTCTATATAGTGGAGCAGGGGTGTTCTCTCAAATTCTCCTGTAACGCGGTGATGATCTATGAAGACAACTTTTCTTACAGCACGTGCAAGCTCAGATGATTCAAACTGTGTCGGATTGTTGACGTCTACAATTATGAGAAGGGTATCGGAATTGTTGAGCTCCATGGCGTCGTTCGCCGTTATGAACATGTTGTCGTAGGGATGCAGTGATTTGAGCATTTCGTAGCATTTTTCGAGGTCCATGTTAGTCGGGTCGGCGACTATATTACAGGGATTGCCGAACTGAAGCACAAGCCGTGCTATGCCTATACATGCTCCGAATGCGTCAAAATCGGCGTATCTGTGTCCCATTATAAGGACATTTGAGCTGTCATATATCAGACTCGTGAGCTTATCGGCAACAGTGCGCGATTTGACCGTGGAGCGCTTCTGCGAGGACTTTGTCATTCCGCCGATGAACTCAATTCCGTTTTCGGATTTGACAACCGCCTGATCTCCTCCGCGCGCGAGGGCAAGCTCAATGGCAGACCGCGCAGCTGCGTCCTTTTCTACAAGAGTTGTGCCGGATATCGTTGACACGCCTATAGATACAGTAGCAGGGAAGTCGCTTTTGCCGGTCGGTATCCAGCGTATTTTATCGAGAATGGAAAATTTGTTTTCTATGAAACGGTCGAGCGCCTTCTTGTTGAAGACAAAGACGAACTTGTTTCTTTCGAATTCTTTGAGTATCCCCGATTCACCAAGCGCCCATTCTATAAGCAGGTGAGATATTGATGAAGCAATAGATGCCGTATTCTCCTGCTCAATCTGCATGAGCTCATCGAGATTGTCTATTACGATGTAGGCGATGAACGGCTCCTCTTCCTTGCGAAGTCTCTGCTCGGTTTCTGCAACCGTGACGTCATTCCACCAGACAAGCATTTTCCCGGACGGATACGTCTTTGAAAAAATCCTGTATATTCTGTCACCCGAAGTCCACAGTATCCCTTTTCCGTCTGTGTCTTCGGTAAGCGCATCTGTTCCCATGCCGGTTATTGAACGCAGCGTACAGTTGCGTGCCCGCGCCTCCGGAGAAATAAGGGGAAAAGCGTCGTTATGCCAGAGTACAAGTCCGTTGTCGGCACAAATCGCTATCGGAAGTGCAAGACCGTCATATATCGTTTTCGGCATGTCCGCCGTCACATCGTCAAATGAGATCACATGACCTTTCCGCAAACTGAAGTAAGTTATAAGTGCCGACGCCAAAGCACACACAGGCACGTATATCCCAACGGATATGAGAAAGGCTGTCGGAAATGAAATACCTTTGCTGTTCATAATCTGCATCAGAAGCAGAACTATGACGGCTGCGAGCGTAAGTACGACCGCCTGAGCGATCAGGGCGCCGGTACCTTTTTTCTTTTGTTTATCCATATTCGTCCATCCCGTTTACATGTGTTATAAGTAACATTGTCCTGTACAGGCGAGAAAAAACATGCCGGTTGTGCTTGAGAGCGGATAGCAGACAACTGTCTCAGAATGCCACGAACGGTGTGTTAGGATACGTTTTTATGAATGCTTCCGCTTACTTGCTCCTTGTACATATGAAGTCATGTCTTCTGACGGTTTCTGAAGCTTATTGTAATGGCGGCAAAAGCTCCTGAGAGCGACAGCAGCGTAATAGCGCCGGTGAAGCTCCAGAACATGATGAATATACACAGGAAGCTCCAGAACACCGATGAATGTTTCAAACCGAAGTACACAAATCCCGGCATCAGGATGTATGCTATATTTGAAGATACCACGTAAAATACATCGACGTCGGAATACGATGAAAGAAAAGAGCACAGAATCGCAGCAAGGAACACCACCGCGGAGACTCCGCTCATCGTGATATTCCATGCGGAATAATCCCGCGTTGTCTCGTCCTGCCTGACAACTGCAAAGAAGCGGTATACCGCGGTTGTCATCCAGGCATATGCAAGGGCCACAAAGGCGAGAATAGCGGGCGCGAACCAAACGAAGAGGTTGAAGATGTCAGAGAGAATCTCGTCAGTTACGGAAAGCCATACCTCGTTTGTTGCGACATCCGGGTTGACTTCGGAAAGATAATCGATGAGCCATTCCGAGTCGGTCAGCTTGGACTGTATGTCCAGAAACACGTCCTTGCTGAGCGATGAATACAGTCCGTATATAACCAGTATCACAGACAGTGCAATGAAAACCGCTACAAAAACTGAAATGCTTATTATCGTAGCTGTACGGTTCATCCTCTTCTTGTCGCTGACAAAAATAATCAGCAGCGACGCAACCGGTATAAAAAGCGTGAAGGAGAGTATGCCGTTTCCGATAAAAAATGAAGCCGGAATCATACAGCAAGGTATAATCAGCCCCGCGATCATGCATGTAAGCCGGAGCCCTTTGCCGCCCGCATTGAGAGGAGCAAAGGCGATGAGAGCGGTTGAAAGCGCATATACAGGAAACATGAATACTCCCAGCCACTGAGCAGAAAATGCCGCCAGCAAGCCTATAACAAGCAAGACAAACGCTCTGATATTGCTTTTTTGCGAAACGGGTTGGGTAAATGTATTCATATGGTGCTCTCCGTGCAGACTGTATTTCCTTAATTCTACCATATCTGCGAATATTTGTAAAGTAAAAAAATAAATTTTATGCTTTGAAAACGAGTATCTATGCTGCTTTGAATTTTCTGAACCGTTCATGCGTTTCACACATGCGACGGATGTACCGGATGTTCAGGCAACAGGCTTCGGCAAATGAACTCTGGTGCTCTTTTTACCGCAGTACCTCGCGGTTTTCAGCATACGCGATATGCGTCTTTCAACATATGTCGGTCTATTTTAAACGTCAAATGTTAATTCTGTGTGAAGCGAAAGAGATTTTTTACAGCGAATGGGGCGGTATAAGCTGCGCCGGTTCATGCGCAGCAGGCATTTTGATTCAGAATATTATGACATGCTCGTTATGGCATGTCAGGCAAGCGCAGGGTGAAATGCACGACTGTTCGCGGGCAAGGCACTATTTGAAATCATGTGCTTAAAATCTGTATCCTATGCGAGAAAGAATGATGAGCCGAAAATGTTGCGGCTGCGGCATACTTGCAACGCAAACGAGCTCATAAATTCTGAGAAACACGGGCGTCAGCAGCAACGCTTACGTAATTGAAAATCTTTTATATGCGCTCTTTTGTCCTGATGCCGTCGTCAGATATTATATTGTCGAAATATTATTGAAAAAATATTGAAAAAATAACCGTATTGTGGTAAAATAACAGGTAAGTTACACCATCGACAAAACAATATAAAAACAGCACGCATAAATACTCCTGAAAACTCAGGGCAGGATTGGAAGACATATGAAGAACAAATATCTTGAAGCCGGGAAGATAATCAATACCCACGGGGTAAACGGAGATGTTACGGCAGAGTCGTATTGTAATACTCCGAAACAGCTGTCGCTTCTTAAAAATCTCTATATCAGGACAAAAGAAGGAAATTATTTGCGTCTTGACGTAAAAAAATCCGCTGTATTCAAAAATCGTGTGATACTGGGTTTTGAAGGGCTTGGAAGTCTTGAGGAAGCAGTCAGACTTAAAAACAGCATAATATATGCAGACAGGGAAGATATACCGATCGGCGCAAACGAGCATTTTATAGCAGATATAATAGGACTTCCTGTTTATGATTCAGATACAGGGGAGTGTTACGGTGTTGTCAGCGACGTTGTGAATTACGGAGCCGGAGACATATATGAGGTGACAAAAAACGACGGTAAAAAGGCGTACGTTCCTGTTGTCCCGCAGTTTGTACGGAAGGTGGATACCGAGGCAGGAGTTTACATTTCGGTAATAGAGGGGCTGTTATGATTTTTTCGGTAATGACGCTTTTCCCGGAATATGTGGACACAATATGTTCTGAGAGCATCATTGGCAGGGCGCGCGAGTCGGGTTTTATAACTGTACTCCCGGTAAATATGAGAGACTATTCAAAAGACAGGCACAGGCGCGTGGATGATACTCCTTACGGCGGCGGAAAGGGCATGCTGATCGCTGCGCCTGTGGTCTGCGACTGTCATGCAGACGTGCTAAGGAAATTGAAAGGAACAGTAAGAACAGTCTATATGTCTCCGCAAGGTAGTTTGTTCACACAAAAAACAGCCGCCCGTCTGGCGGGATATGACAATATAATAGTGGTATGCGGTCATTACGAGGGTATAGACGCAAGAGCAATAGACATGATAGCTGATGAGGAAATATCCGTGGGAGATTACGTGGTTACCGGGGGAGAGCTTCCTGCGTGTCTGCTAATAGATGCGGTTTCACGGCTTTGTCCGGGGGTGCTTTCTGACAAAGAATGCTACGAAAACGAAAGTTTTTCATCTGGACTTCTCGAGTACCCGCAATATACAAGACCAAGGACGTTTGAAGGGGTGAGTGTTCCGCAGGTCCTGCTTGACGGAAACCATGAAGACATTGAAAAGTGGAGAAGGCGTGAGGCGCTTCGGATTACTGCGGACAAGCGACCTGACCTTCTTTGACACCTGTCCTCGCTTGTTGTTTATCTCAGAAACAGCTGTGACAAAAACTGTCTTAAGCTTTTTGAATCGAATCATTACAATAGATTGGAAATGCAGCATTTCTGTATCAGATCAAATGTCTTGATATCTCATTATCTTAGTACCGCCGGGGAAGTGTGAATTGTATCCTTCATCAGCGTCTGCCGGAGGGTATTTGCTTTCATGAACATATCTTCGCATGTTTGCATGGCGGCGGAATCAGTCTGAAACGGTACTGTGTATTGTGTATCGGGATGCGCGACTTCCGGTTGGATGATACAAGAAACCGTGTAACGAAGGGGGAAGGCTCAGCTTTGAAGCAGAAAAACGATAAGAAAAGCCGCAAAGATGTACCGGCACGCGAATTATCGTCAGACAAGCCGGCAAGGAGGCGTAGCGCTTTTTACCGCGAAACTCCCGGAGGCGCTGTGGGCCGGTCTGTAAAATTTGTGCGCCGCGCAGCACGGAAGGGCGTTGTTGGAAGGTATATGTCGGGCTACGACAGCCTTTGCGAGAAATTCGAGCAGACGAAATTCGTAAGAAAATTTTCATATATAAGGAAAAGACTTGTCAGGAAGAACAGCGTTATCAAGAGACAAAAGATGCCAGAAGAGGCGTCTGATGTACTTGTATATGACGAAGAATCGCTTCCTATGAACTTTACGGACAGATTTTCCTCCGCTTTCGACAGGAGCGTGACTGTCGGAATATTCAAGGCGATAAAAGACAGGCTTTTGTATACTCCCGTGTCATCTTACGGTGTTCTGTCATTTTCATTTGCATTGTTCATGCTTATAACACAGTCTTTGTGCCTTTTGTTTACAAGGAGCGGTATAGAGCTACCTGCCGTAGCTACGTTTTCAGGCGAGGATAATGTGGTTTCCATAATGTTTATGTCAGCCGCAGTGATTCTCATGACAGTGTCGATGGCGCTTATATTTACAAGGGAGGTATCACTCTACTCCTATATGGCTGAAAGTCGTATAACCGGATTCGTCCTTAAAAATCTTCTCGGAATAAGGACATCGGCTATTGACGGAAGGGTGATGAAGAGAAATTCAGGTCTTGTATTTGTCATAGGGATGATATTCGGTTTGATTACATTTTTTATCCCGCCCGCCAGATTTCTCGGAACTATGGCTGTGATAGCTTTGATTTCCGTAATAACGTGTATACCCGAATTCGGCCTTTTATTCTTGGTGTTCACGCTTCCGTTTTACTCCCTTTTCCGCCATCCCACAATATTTGCTGTGATCATATGTCTTTGCGTCCTTATCAGCACACTTATAAAGGTCCTGCGTGGAAAGAGAAGCTTTGCTATGGATCCGCTTGATTCACTTATATTTTTGTTTATCATACTCGTGTTTTTCGGCGGTGTGATAACATTCGGTGGGATCGCTTCATTCAATGCTGCAATAACCATGACGGTAATGGGGCTGATTTATTTTTCAGTAACTGCTTTGATCAAGTCAAAGGAATGGGTAGAGAGAATACTTTCTGCATTTATGGCTTCGTCAATCATAGTGTCATTTATCGGCATACTTCAGCGAGCGCTGAATCTACAGAGCGACATATGGCAGGATAATGAGGTCTTTGCTTCCATATCCGGACGTGTATTCTCGCTGTGGGAAAATCCGAACGTTCTTGCAGAGTATATTCTTATCGCTTTCTTTATGTCTTCCGCGTATCTTATGTTTTCCAAAAAGCAGACTCGCACGACGTTTTCGCTTGTCACAATGGCAATGTCGCTTCTGTGTCTTGCGCTGACATGGTCGCGCGGAGCGTGGCTTTCGCTCGCTGTATCAGTCGTCATCATGCTGGTTGTAAGAACACACAAGAGTCTTCCGTGGGTAGTCATATTAATTCTTGCGGCATTTATATTTCTTCCGGTAGCACCGGAGCCGATAAGCGAAAGGATATCAAGTATAGTTACTTTTTCCGACTCGTCCGTTATATACCGCATGAACATCTGGAGCGGGGTATCCAGGATGGTGAGAAGATACTTCATTTCGGGAATAGGTGTCGGAGAATCGGCATTTCGCGCGGTATATCCCGATTACGCGCTTTCCGGAATAGAAAGCGCTCCCCATGCACACAGCCTGTTCGCTCAGATACTTGCTGAGCTTGGAATTTGCGGGCTCTTTGTTTTTATCCTTGTTGTAATACTCCTGTTCAGAAGTGCGTTCACGCTGTTTGAGAAATGGGGTATGAGGAACGTGTATTCGCTCGCAGTGCTTGCCCTGAGTTGCGGAATACTGGCGTTGCTTATAAACGGTCTTACCGATTATATCTGGTACAATTATCGGATTTATCTGTGCTTCTGGATAATGATGGGACTCATTACATCTGTGAGACGTCAGGCGGATCATACTGAAACGTTCATCTTTGGAGAACCGGATGCCTTCGATCTTGATATAAAAGTAAGTGGAAAATCCAGAGCCAGAAAAAAGACGGCTTTGCGCGAAGGCATTGATGTTTCAGAAACGGGTGTGATTAAAAGGAAACTGTCGTATTGAGCTGCCAAACGGCGGTAGTGTCAAAGTTTTTACCGAAGGTACTGAAATGTGCCTGCAAAACGGAGGAATTATGTATTCAAACAGCAAAAAAAGTGTTGATAACGAGCGCCGCGGTAGATTCAACGCTATAGACTTCTTTCTTATAGCTGTTTTTCTTGTTGCGGTTGCGGTATTTATCTATGTAATGTTCTTTTCTGATGCCGATTTGTTCGGATTTTCTGAGGATCAGCGCAATTCAAAGGATGTTTTGATAGCGTTTGAGGTTGAGGTGGACGATGATCTTCTCAACCGCGACGGAGAGCTTCAGTTTTCTGTCGGCGATAAGTTTATGAGCTCAGATGGCGGGAACACGATTGGAAAGATAAGCGAAATATCCTCAAAGAGTCCGCTTATGGTATCGACCGGGGAGTATACGGTGGGTGAAGACGGCGCGCAGGTGCTTGTTTATGCGGAATATCCCGGAAAGGGAATTTATACGGTGACTGTGCTTGCCGAGGCATCGGTGCGCGACGGGACATATATTGTGGGCGGAAATCCTGTGCGTATTTCAGAATCTTTCGGCTTTACAACAACGTATTTTACCGGCGTTTGCAGATGTATTTCTATACAGGAGGTCGCATCAGATGAATGAACAGGGAAGAAGCGAAAAGAATCGTGCCTCCTTGACCGACGCGGTGCAGGGTGATGAAAAGAATCGCCCGCCTCGCAAAGCAAAGGTTACAGCTCTTGATTTTCTCATACTGATACTTCTTGTCCTATGTGTCGTGGGAATAATATTCAGAAATGTTATAGCAAGCTTTTTCATAGAATCTGTTCCCACGGAGAAGGTCACCATTTCCTTTATGTGCGACGGGCTCACCGAGAACGAAGTAGCTCTCGTAAAAGAGGGGGATGCAATGATGCTCGACGGGGAGATTTTCGGGGAGATTGCAGCCGTTTCGGTGTCTAATGCTGTCGATGTGGTGACATCGGAAGATGATGAAGGCAATCCCGTTTTTACTGAAGTTACGGATCCTGAGACGTTTGTTGTAAAGGGCAGTATATCAGTTTCCGGAAGATACAATGATGATGGCTTTTCCTCAGAGCAGGGCGTTCAGTTGCATGTGGGTAAAATACTCAATATTTACTCATCTTCATATAATTTAACTGTTATAATCACCGAAATTCCTCAAAACTAAGCTCAAATTGCAAATACACTATTGATTTTCACTGGTTTTGTTGCTATAATATCAGCGGTGAATGTAAAGTGGATTTTGTAATGCTTTATTTGATGTGAAGGAGCAGGAACGTAATGATATCAAAGGAAATAACCATAAAGAATCTGCAGGGACTTCATGCCAGACCGGCAACGTTTTTCATTCAGAAAGCCAACTCGTACAAATGCTCCATATGGGTGGAAAAGGATGAGAGAAGAGTGAACGCGAAGTCTCTTCTGGGCGTTCTGTCGTTGGGAATAGCAAAGGGAATGTCTGTCACTCTCATTGCTGACGGTAACGATGAAAAAGCTGCGATAGACGGGCTTTGCTCTCTTATAGACAACGGGCTTGTCGGAGAATAAACGGTATTCCGGTCGGAAAATAAAAGCAAAATTACATCTGATAACAAATGAGCAGACAGGTTTTGTCTGCTCATTTTTGCAAAGGCGTCTGTTTTCATGACATGCTTACCGGTTGATGAAAGCAGGGCGATAAACTACGCCGGTGTCTGAACTGACGTTTATAATCGTCCGAAGACGAATGAAATACATGTCCTGATGCCGGCGCAGTGATGCGGCGGTGCGGCATGCATGTTCAACAGTTGGAATTGAAGGAGGCGACGCGATGAGAGAAGCTGTAATAGAGGAATTGCGGAGAAAGGCAGCAGGTCTTCCGTTGCAGAGCGGGGTATATCTGATGAAAAACGCAGACGGTAAAATAATATACGTCGGCAAGTCAAGAGCCCTGAAAAATCGCGTGAGCCAGTATTTTCAGGACAGCGAAAAGGATGCCAAAACAGCGGCTATGGTAAGCTGCGTGCGCGATTTCGATTACATGCTGACAAGCAGTGAAATTGAAGCGCTGAATCTTGAAAACCGTCTGATAAAGCTTCACAAGCCGAAATACAACATACTTCTCAAGGACGCAAAAAGCTATCCGTATATAAAAGTCTCGCTTAACGAAGAGTACCCGCGTGTTTTCATTACCAGAAAAAGATGTGACGACAGAGCGGCGTATTTCGGGCCGTATTCATCCGCCGCCCTGGCGGGAAATCTTGTCCAGACAATCAACCGGGCGTTTATGCTTCCGGTCTGCAGCAAGCGTTTCCCGAGGGATATCGGGAAAACTCGTCCGTGCATATACAGTCAGATAGGTCAGTGCTCGGCTGTTTGCTCCGGAAAAGTGAGCAAGGAAGAATACAGAGAGTCTTTCAAAGAAATAGTGAGCTTTTTAAGAGGCAATTTCAGCGAGGTAAAACGCTCTCTTGAAGAAAAAATGAAATTTGCATCTGATAATATGGCATATGAGGCGGCGGCGCTCTACAGGGACAGGATAAAATCTCTTTCGTTTCTATGGGAAAAGCAGAAGATAGTGGGAGCTCCACGCGACGAATATGATGTTGTAGCTCTTTACTCTGACGAGCTTGTATCTTGCATAGCAATATACTATGTCAGGGAGGGAGCTGTCATAGATTCCGATAATTTCATCTTTACGGGAGAAAAGCTTGTAGACCGTGATTCTGTAGTATCATTTTTATGTGACCTATACATGAGGCGCGATTATATACCGGGACAGATATATGTCGGATTTCCCATTGATGAAGAGCAATCTGCGCTGCTTTCGTCGTATCTCGGAAAAATTGCAAACGGCAGGAGGGTAAATGTCAAAGTACCTGTAAAAGGTATCCACAAAAAGCTCTGTGAAATGGTATATGAGAATGCCCGCATACACGCCGGAGAATACAACATGAAGGCAGAACGTGACAGCGAGCTGCTTATCAAGCTTGCTTCGCTTCTTGCGCTTGAGGTGGTCCCGGAAAGAATTGAGGCAGTTGACATATCAAATTACGGTGCGGACAACATTACTGCCGGTCTTGTTGCCTACAGCAATGCAAAGCCTGACAAAAGCCATTATCGAACATACCGGATACGCAGTGTCTCCGGCACACCTGACGACTATTCATCAATGCGGGAGGCATTGTGCAGAAGACTTTCACATGCGGATGAGCAGCCGCTGCCGGACCTGTTTTTGCTGGACGGCGGAAAAGGGCACGTATCTGTTATAAAGGAACTTTTCAGAGAAAAAGGCGTTGACATTCCGGTGTTTGGAATGGTGAAGGATGAGCATCACAAAACACGCTCGCTTACCGACGGGGAATCGGAAATAAGCATAGCTCGCGAGCATTCGGTTTTTGTTTTCATATACGGGATACAGGAAGAGGTTCACAGATTTACTGTGAAGACGATGAAAAACGCAAAGAGCAAGAGTCTCGTTCATTCAAGCCTTGAGGACATAAGCGGTATAGGAAAAAAGAAGGCGATGCTGCTGCTTTCGGAATTTAAAACCATTAAGAGAATATCTGCGGCATCGGTAGAAGAGCTTTCGTGCATAAATGGAATATCTCGCCGGGATGCAGAAAACATAGTTGAATATTTCGGCAGTCAAAAGACGGGTGCCCGGACACCTGAGGCAGATAAATCTGTTTGAGCCGGCTTTGAGATTTGACTCATTCAGGACAGCACAGCCAGCCAAAAACATGCTATGACTGACCGGAATTTATTGAGCGCAGTTTATCAAGTAAAGCTGAAAGGAACTGTAAAAGATGAGAATAATTACGGGAAGCGCGCGCGGGACCAAACTCATGACACTCGCGGGAGACGACGTTACAAGACCCACTGCCGAAATGGTCAAAGAAGCAATTTTTTCGATGATACAGTTTGATATAGAGGGCAGACGTGTACTTGACCTCTTTGCCGGTTCCGGACAACTCGGACTTGAGGCGCTTTCAAGAGGTGCCGCGTCCGCGACACTATCCGATATCAGCAAAGAAGCGTGTGAAATAGTGAAAAAAAACGCACAGAAGACGCATCTGTATGAAAAGTGCCGCGTCCTTAACAGCGATTACAAGGCTGTCATAAGAGGCTTCAGAGGCAGGGAAAAGTTTGATATAGTGTTTCTCGATCCACCATATGCGAGCAACTTTATATCGGATGCCATAGAACAGCTTTGTAATGCAGACGCCCTTGCTTCCGGCGCTGTAATTGTCTGCGAAAGCAACAATCCGTCGCCGTATAGCCCGGAGGGCTTCACCGTGAGAAGATTTACGCGCTATTCAAAGACGTATGTCACTCTTCTCGAAAAGGAAAGCGGTGAGGAAGTTGTCTAAAAAGGTGCTTGTCAGCGGGACGTTTGATCCGCCCACACTGGGTCATAATGATATAATAAGAAAATGCTCCGATATATTTGACGATGTAATCGTGTGTGTATTCAGGAATGCTGAAAAATCAAACATGTTTTCCGAAGAGCAGAGGCTTTTCATGCTTTCTGAGTTGGTGAGGGAAAACGGTTACAGAAATGTGCATACTGATGTTTTCGGAGGCTATGTGGCCGACTATGCACGCGCAAACGAAATACACTATGTTGCAAGGGGTCTGCGCGGAATAGAAGATATAGAGTACGAAATGTTCATGGCAAACGTGAACAAGAGCTACAATGATTCGCTTGAAACAATATTTTTTCCGTGTCTTGAGCAGCATCGTCACATAAGCTCCACTGCTGCAAGGCGGGCCATATCAAATGGCGGCTCGCTTGACGGATTGCTTTGCAAATCTACCCTTGAAATTATATCGTCAATCCTTAAATGAAATTCACTAAGTGCTGATGACGGCAGCATGCCGTGATGTATAACTGAACTTCTGCCATAGAAGACATTACCATTGCAGGGCCAGGCTCCAACCGACCCACCGGCGAGCCGCTCTGCTTTTAACATTTTGTCATGCCTTACGCCTGAGTGCCGCCGGATACCTGGAAACGTATCCGGCGGCTTTTACTTTCGCTCCGCTTTTACAGTCATACTGCATTCACATAATCCCGCCCCGTCGTCATGGCAGGTTGTTATAAATGTCTTTGGCGAATCAGAACCGTTTACAACGTCATTTGGTCGTATGTGACATTAAATAAGTGTAAATTGTGTCGTACAATGGTGAAAAAAACAAAATTAAATATTTTTTTGTTGACAGAAAATGGAAAAAACGAACATATATTCGAATTGTCGGCGATAAAAAGAAAAACACGTTCCTGTGTTCGGAAAAAAATCGAAACCCATTGAATTATGAGGTCTAAAAGGTATTGAAATGCTTTTTGTTTGTGGATATAATATGCTTGTGGATGAAAGTGGAGCGAATTAGATGAAAGGGGAGCGAAAAGGATGTTCTTGGGCGAGTACAGACATACACTCGATTCGAAGAAGCGCACCTTTTTGCCGTCCAAGCTCCGCGAAAAGCTCGGTTCCGAGGTCGTCATAGCCAGAGGGGTAGACAAGTGCCTGACCCTGTATACAGCGGAAGGGTGGAAGAAATTTGAGGAAAAGATTGAAGAGCTTCCTCCGATAAGGGCAAGGGCAGTCCGCCGGTGGCTTTACGGTTTTTCCGGAGAGGTCACCATAGATTCGCAGGGAAGAATAGCTATTCCGAAAAATCTGGTTGAGTACGCTGAGCTCGCAGGAAAAAAGAGCGATGACGATAAGGAGGAAAAAGGAAACGTTTATAACATCGTTTCCGTCGGCGTCGGGGATCACGTTGAAATTTGGAGCGAGCAGGAGTATGAGAACGTGATAAACAACATGAGTGCCGATCAGATTGCGGCAGCTCTTGCCGAACTCGGAATGTAATACGGTATCCGGGCTGCATATTGAACAAGTTTTGATTTTAATCGTTCGCCCAATCAATTGCCGAGTCGTTGAAGGAACTGTAAATGGCGAGGCTCGTGTCAACGGTGCGGTAATTGATTTGGGCGTGTTATCTTTACAATAACCTCAGGGTATATATAAAATGTCATCTTTTTCACATTATCCGGTGCTTTTTGAAGAAGTTATGGAAGGGCTGTCCGTACTGCCGGACGGAGTATATGTCGATTGCACTGCCGGAGGAGGCGGACACAGTTCGGGGATTGCCTGTCGTCTCAGTGAAAAAGGGCGACTTATCGCCATCGACAGAGATGCCGAGGCTATAAGCGCTGCAAAAGACAGGCTCAGGCCTTACTCAGACAGAGTATTTCTTTTTCATTCGAATTTTTCATCCGTCCGATCAGTTATCGGGTCGTTGAACATAGAAGGTATCAACGGTGCGTTGATCGATCTGGGCGTTTCATCTTATCAACTCGATACCGCAAGTCGCGGCTTTTCATATATGCAAAATGCTCCTCTTGATATGAGGATGGATAAGGATTCTTCGCTTAGCGCTTACGACGTGGTCAACAGCTACGATGAGGCAAAGATAAGAAAAGTGCTGTTTGAGTACGGCGAGGAGAGCTTCGCTCCCAAAATCGCCTCCGCCATAGTTAAGTCGCGTAGCGAAAAACCTATAGAGACCACTTTTGAACTTGTCGATGTGATTAAAAAGGCGCTTCCGGCAAAAGCGCTGAACGGGGGTCACCACCCGGCCAAAAAGAGCTTTCAGGCAATACGCATTGAGGTCAACGGAGAGCTTGACGTTATTGCCCCGACTCTTGAGGAACTTGTCGGCATGCTTAAGAAGGGCGGTCGCCTGGCGGTTATTACATTTCACTCCCTGGAGGACAGGATAGTAAAAAAGACATTCGCCACTCTCTGTGCGGGCTGTATATGCCCGGCGGATTTCCCGGTGTGTGTCTGCGGCAGAAAACCTGTTGTTCGTCTTGTCAACAAAAAGCCGATACTTCCGTCAGCAAGGGAGCTTGAAGAAAATCCGCGTTCAAGAAGCGCAAAACTTAGAATAGTAGAGAAATTATGAAAATAAATATAAATACGGGTGTGTATTATCCGTGCGCGTGCCCTCCGGGTGATCGGGCGCAAGGGCACGCGCCGGCACACCGTCCGTGATTTATATTGAATTGTGTAAGAACGGTCCGGGTGTGATTACGCCCTGAAAGGAAAGCATGTCGACATTACCGGATTTTCCTGATGAGAAAAAAGAGAAAAAAAACGCTGCAATAAAAATGGCGGCAGCGCTCTTCGTTCTTACGCTTCTGCTTATGACGGCAATAGGAAGAAGCGTTGCTCTGAACGAGATATCGCTTGAGGTGTCGGGGCTTAACAGGGAAGTCAGCGAGCTCCGCAAGAAAAACAGGGAACTTGAATACGAGTTGGAAAGAAAAAACGACATGGTCGCTTTTGAAAGATATGCAGTAGATGAGCTCGGGATGATCAAGTCTCCCCAGTCCTCCGAAAGCGATGACAGGAACGACAAAACAGAATGAAGGACGTGCAGAAGGCAGGGGTTTCTTGTGTTGAAGCGGAAGTCCTTCTTTTTTATTTTTATGATTCCTGATTTTTCCTGATACGCAGTCTTGTACTGCGGTGCAGATTTTCTGAAAGGCACGGTAGAAATGAAATCCAACAGCGATATCAGAAACAACATAAATTCAAGAATAAAAATCCTCTTTGTAATTCTCATTATAATATGCTCGATAATAATAGGACAGCTGTTCTCCATGCAGATATTGTCTTATGATTATTATCAGAACAAGGTTATAAACAACATACAGCAGGAGACGGTGATTGAAGCCGTCAGGGGCATAATTTATGACAGAAATATGATGACTCTTGCCGCAAATGCCACTGCTTACAGGGTTTTTATTTCGCCTGTCGATATTCAGGAGGATGACAACGAAAACAAGGATGACGCAAAGCTGATATCATCCGGATTGTCAGAAATACTTGGTGTAGAATATGACGACATTTTTCAAAAGACTCAGAAGCCGAACAGAAAAGACGAGACGATAAAAAACAAGGTTGACAAGGACACTGCCGACGAGGTAAGGAGCTTCATTGACGAGTACGGATTTGAAACCGAGATCTATCTTCAGGCATCAAGCGTGCGTTATTATCCGAACGGAGATCTTGCCGCGAATGTGATAGGCTCAATGGGCACCGACAGCGGGCTTTTTGGTATAGAGCTTCAATACGACAGTTATCTTTCGGGTACCGACGGGAAATATATAACTATAAAAAACGGACAGAGTCAGAGTCTTCCATCGGCGTACGATTATTATGTTCCGGCAAACGACGGACTCAACGTCGTCACCACGATAGATTCCACTCTGCAGCAGATGTTAGAAGCGCAGCTTTATAACGCTTATGTCAACGCAGAAGCGGGCAACAAGGTGGCAGGTATAGTTATGGATGTCAATACCGGAGAGATACTCGCTATGGGACAGTATCCCACGGCGAACCTCAATTCTCCGTATACGCTGAATGAAGAGGCGCAGGGAAAATATGATGCCTACGTTGAAAGCGGAGTAATAGAAGAGGAGCTTGTAAAGCTGGGGTATGAACCGGGAAGCGAAGAATATACCGAAAAATATAACGCTTATACCAATGAATACAGGTTTGCGCTTATATACAATATGTGGAACAACAAAACGGTAAGCGAGACATATGAGCCTGGTTCAACGTTCAAGATAATGACTACGGCAATCGCCCTTGAAGAACAGGTGACTTCTTTTGCAGACACTTATAGCTGCCCCGGCTATTATTATGTGGCAGGTAGACGTATAAACTGTCATAAGACATCGGGGCACGGTACGCACGATTATGCTACAATGCTTCAGCAATCATGCAACCCGACACTTATACAGGTAGCGCAGAAAATAGGCAATGAAAAGTTTTACGAGTATTTCTCAATGCTCGGCTACATGGAAAAAACAGGCATTGATCTTCCCGGAGAAGCGTCGGGCATATATTCAAGCTTCAGTAATTTCGGGCCTGTAAGTCTCGCGTGCTATTCCTTCGGTCAAACCTTCAAGACGACCATGATACAGCAGATAACGGCTATCTCGGCAATAGCAAACGGCGGCAATCTTGTCACTCCTCACGTGGTGAGCGCGCTGGTGGATTCAAAAGGAAACACCGTTGTAGAGTACGGCACAGAGGTCAAGCGCAGCGTTGTATCAGAAGATGTGTGTGCGGAAATACTCGATGTGCTCGAAAAAGGAGTTTCGGGCGACGGCGGAGCTAAAAACGCATATGTGGCAGGATATAAGATCGCAGCCAAAACAGGTACCTCCGAGAAGCGCGATACAGTTAACCCGGAGACAGGCGAAAAGGATCTGAGAATAGGCTCCACCGTTGCGATTGCACCATCTGATGCGCCTCAGATAGCCGTTCTCATAATAGTTGACGAACCAAAGGGAGCCGTATACGGAAGTACCGTAGCAGCTCCGTATGTGGCGAATTTTCTTTCTGAAGCCCTTCCTTACCTCGGTGTTGAAAGGAACTATACCGCTGAAGAAATGGAAAGAGCTGCAATATCAGTTCCAGGCTATACCGGTCAGAGCGTTGACAGCGCAATACTCGCCATTGCAAAGCTTGGCATGTCTTACGAGATAGTTGGAGACGGCGACGTGGTTACCGCACAGATGCCTGCTTACGGGGCAAAAGTCACAAAGTCTGAGGGAAGGATAATTCTCTACACAAACGATATTTCGTCATCATCAAGGATGTCTACAGTTCCGTCTGTCGTTGGAATGACTGCGGAAGAGGCAATAGGAGCGCTTCGTGCAAAGGGACTTAACATTCTCATATCAGGCGCTACAAATTATTCTATCGGTGCGGGAGCCGAAGTAGTGTCACAGAGCGTCGAAGCCGATACGAGCGTTAAATACGGTACTGTAGTGACAATACGCTGCCTGTATGATGAACCAGACGACATAGAAAATGATTTCGGAGACATCTGACACGGAATTCAGGTCTCCAAACGCGGAAAAGAGGTATTATTTTGAAGCTGTCACAGTTGGTCGCGGTTGAAAAAGATGTTGAAATAACCGGAATTTCGGTGGACAGCAGAAATGTAAAAAAAGGCAATCTTTTTATTTGTATAAAGGGCGAGCATTACGACGGGCATGATTATGTAATGCAGGCACTTGAAAAAGGCGCTGTCGCAGTGGTTACGCAACGACGTCTCGGAGTGCCCGGGGAAATCGTGCTGCCGGACACGCGAAGAGCGGCGGCAAGCATTTATTCTGCATGGTATCATGATCCACAGAACGATTTAAAGGTGTTCGGAGTTACCGGTACAAACGGCAAAACCAGTGTAGTTAACATACTTAACTCCATATACACCAAGGCGGGGTATCGTTGCGGAACGAGCGGCACGCTCGGAAGCTTCTGGTGCGGCAAGTCAAAACCGAGCGAAAATACAACAGATCCTCCTGAGCTGTTGTACGAAACACTGCGCAATATGGCTGACGACGGGGTTGAATATCTCTTTACGGAGGTTTCGAGTCACTCTCTTGCGCTTGAAAGAGTTTCTGAAATCTCGTTTGAGTGCGGTATATACACCAATCTTACACAGGATCATCTTGATTTTCACGGGACGATGGAAAATTACGCCTGCGCGAAGGCTAAGCTGTTCGAGCAGTGCAAGCTCGGAATATTCAATTATGACGATATAAACAGCTATATAGCCTCTCAGAATTGTTCGTGCAGGGCTTGCGGGTACGGGAAAAGCGCTTTGGCAGATTACAGAGTCACAAATATTTTGAAGGATTCTCTGGACGGAATTGCATACAAGGCAGATACTCCTGTCGGCAGTCTTGTAATAGAGAGCCATTTGTCCGGCGAGTTTAACATAATGAATACACTTGCTGCTGCCGCCGCGGCAGTTGAAAACGGTATAGACCCAGAATGTGTCGTAAGAGCAATTTCGGAGTTCCGCGGTGTACCAGGAAGACTTGAAAAAATATACAATTCTGATTATACGGTCATTATAGATTATGCTCACACACCGGATGCTCTTGCACGCACGCTCGGAGCGCTGTGCGAGTATGCGGGAAAGGATAAGCAAAAAAGAAGAATGCGCGTGCTTTTCGGATGCGGCGGAGACCGCGACCGAGGCAAGCGGCCTTTGATGGGTGAAATAGCTGAAGGACTTTCTGACGAGGTAATAGTTACCAGCGATAATCCAAGGAGCGAGCCCCCGCTTTCAATAATAGACGATATTCTCGCCGGCATGAAAAAAAAGAAGGGCGCTCTTATTGTAGAGCCCGACAGGAAAAAAGCCCTCGAATATGTTATAGATTCTGCGCAAAAGGGAGATATCATACTTGTTGCCGGGAAGGGGCATGAGACGTACCAGATAGACGCTTCTGGAAAACATGCTTTTTTGGAGCGCGGGATACTGCTTGACAGGATATCGCGCCGTAACTGTGCTACGTAAGAGTCGTTGAAAAATGGCGATTACTGATAAAACACATATTATTCAGGCTTATTGAAAAGAGATTGATATATATTTTTCGGGTGCGCGGCATCGGCAAACGGCGGCGTCTTTACGCCGCCTTGCCGCTATCCGAAAGACACGCTGCCCGGTATCCCGTTTTAACGTGATATTATTCTGAGATTTTTCTTACGGTCAGGTGCGTCATAAAACCAAACATAATCAAAAGCATATTTTCTTTGCAAAAAAGCTGAGCCATGCCGGGCAGGTGCCCGACATGCCGCTTGATTTCCAATACATCGTGAAAGGCGTGACATGAAATGACAATAAGCGTCAAAGGCGGGCTAACCGCAGAAGAAATAGCAAAACTTGCCGGCGGCAAGCTTGTAAATCCCGGCAATGTGAGAATAAATTCAATAACAACAGATTCAAGAGATGTACCGAGGGGCGCTTTGTTCATTGCAATCAGAGGGGATCGCTTTGACGGAAACGACTACGTCGTGCCTGCATTTGAAAACGGCGCGGTGTGTGCGCTTGCGGAGCGCGTGCCCGAGAACTTTCCGGGCTGTGTTATTGTTGTTGAGGATACCAAAAAGGCACTTGGAATATTGGCAAAGACGTATAAGGAAAAAATAAACCCGCTTACTGTAGCAGTCACCGGGAGCGTTGGCAAAACAACGACAAAAGAATTTATATATGCGGTTCTCAGTGAGAAATATCACACGCTGAAGACCTTCGGAAATTACAACAACGAAATAGGGCTTCCCATGACGTTGCTCGGACTTTCATATGAAAATGACGCCGTAGTCCTCGAAATGGGTATGAGCGCTGCCGGAGAGATAGAATATCTTTCCAGAATTGCGGCTCCCAAAATAGCTGTAATAACAAATATCGGAATGTCTCATATAGGAAAGCTCGGTTCAAGAGAGGCAATAAGAGATGCCAAGCTGGAGATAGTCAGGGGATTCGGACCTGACGGTGTTCTTATACTCAACGGTGATGAGCCGTTGCTTGCAGGAATACGAGGCGCTGTTTATGTGGCTGTTGAGAATAAAAAATCCGATTGCCGAATAGAAAATATAACTGAGGGAGAAAACGGAACGGCTTTTGACATCGTTATGAATGGCGAACGGTTTGAGAGTATAACTATACCAACTCTTGGCGCTCACAATGCCTTAAACGCGGCATACGCATGGGTGGTAGGAAGAATCGCAGGACTTGACGAGTTTGAAATAAGACGTGGTCTTAAAAAGTTCAAAAACGCTGCAATGCGCCAGAATGTATATAACAGCGGCGGAAGAATCATAATGGACGATTGTTACAACGCTTCTCCTGAATCGGTGAATGCCGCTCTGAAAGTCCTTGCAGACATGGCAAAAAGAAAACACTGCCGCAGTGTGGCAGTACTCGGCGATATGCTTGAGCTCGGCGATTTTTCTGCAGATGCTCACAAAAAAGTAGGAGCAGAGGTGGCAGCCTACGATATAGACGTACTTGTGACCATTGGAGAACGGGCGGCGGAAATTGCAAAGGCTGCGGTAAATTTCGGTATGAACATAGAGGATATCTATGTTTTCGGCCCCGGAGAATCTGAGAGGCTCGGAAAAGCACTCAACAGGATAACAAGAAGTTCAGACATAATACTGTTCAAGGCAAGCCGCGCCGTCGGACTTGAAAAAGTGATATCATACATGCAAAGATAATTTTTGAGAAACAAAGATTAAACTCAGGGGAAAATGCAAGAACAGTCACAGAAATAAGATTTTTGATAAAAGAAACTGAAAGGCTCGGACAACATATGAACAAAGAGATAGTGGCGTATCTTATTATAGGAATCGTGGCATCGTTTCTGATCTCGAAGAATTTTACAAAATGGCTCATTCCAAAGCTGATAAGTGTAAAAATGGGACAAAAAATTCTCGACATAGGTCCGAGATGGCATAAAAACAAGGAAGGCACTCCAACAATGGGCGGACTTGCCTTTCTTCTTGCTTATTTTGTGATGTTCGTCTTGCTTATCGCATTTGCGGTTTTCCGCAATCAGGTAGAGGATGTAAGAATAACTGCAGCTGTGTTTTTATTCACACTTGCCAACGGCGCAATAGGGTTTATTGACGATTACACAAAATTTTTCAAAAAGCAAAACAAAGGGCTTTCCGCATCGGTGAAATTTCTTCTTCAGTTTGTTGTTGCCACTGCCTTCACTATATACGTGGCTTATCTGAAGGATTTCAGCGCAGTGTTGTACATTCCGTTTGCAGATATCGAGGTCTATTTGGGCTGGGGCTGGTATATCGTTTCCATACTCATAATAACCGGCATAGTGAACAGCGTAAACCTTACCGACGGTGTGGACGGTCTTGCTGCATCTGTCACCTTTTTTGTGTCATGCTTCTTTGCAGTTGCAGGAGCTGTCGCAGCTATGTGCGATCTCGTTATACTTGCGGCTGTTATCATAGGAATATGCCTCGGATTTCTCGTATACAATATAAATCCCGCCAAAATATTCATGGGAGATACAGGATCGCTTTTTCTGGGAGGCGCTGTCGTTTCAATGGCGTACATGCTTGACAACCCTCTGATTCTTCTCGTTGTAGGTATTATATATGTTATAGAAGCGGCTTCTGATATAATTCAGGTTTCTGTTTATAAACTTACAGGCAAGAGAGTGTTTAAGATGGCCCCTATTCATCATCATTTTGAGCAGTGCAAATGGAGCGAAATGAAGATAGTGGTCGTCTTCTGTTCAGTTACAATCATTTTCTGTATTCTTGCATTTTTTGGTATCTGACGCGATAAAATGTAAATGTGCCGCGAAAATCTCAAAAAGCAGAGCAAAGCCTTTGTATCGAAGAGCTTTGTCAGATATCCTGTAAACATGCCTTGATGTCTGGTGCAGGTAAATTATTACGCTGTGCGGCACAGCACTGCCATGCTCATTCCGGCAGAATATAAAAACATTTGGCTCTTTTTCTATTATGACGATTGCTTTTTCAGATTTCAGCCGGATCCCTTCGTCATACATCACACAGATCAATTCAAACGGCGTGTAAAATGAAATGAGGTGCTGATTTGAAAGAGGAAAAAAACGGGTATTCAGCTTCTGGCAAGATTTCCTCAGACGCCACAGGGCATGCTGGCGCCAATGCCGCGGCAAGTGCCAATGTCACAGCGGATACCGGTGTTATAATAGGAATAAAAAGTCCGGACGGCGCCGCGGACATCGCTGATGAAGAAAACGCCAAGGCGAGTAAGAAACGCCCCTTTATACTGGCTACCGGAATGCTTGACCGCCCGATGCTTATTATAATACTCTTACTTGTATGTTTTGGCTCAGTGATGGTGTTTTCTGCGAGCCATGCATACGCATACTCGCGTTACGGCGACAGTACATATTTTATTAAAAAGCAGCTTATGTGGGTTTTGCTCGGCGCGCTCGCAATGATTATGATATCCTTTATAAACTATAAGGTGATAAAGGCTGCGGCGATACCGGCATATTGTGTAACGCTTATACTGCTCGTTCTGGTTCTTCTCATAGGAATAGCGGCTCAGGCGGCTCAGCGATGGTTGGTTATAGGACCCATCTCGGTTCAGCCTTCTGAAATAATGAAGGTTACTCTGGTTCTCGCTATAGCGTGGTATGCCGACAGGTACAGAAGAAAAATATATGATACTTCGCTGGGCTTCGGCGTGCGCACTCTGAACAGTCTTGTGAAGCCGGGCGCTTTTGTGCTTCTTGCCGCCGCTCTTATTGCACTTGAAAATCACGTTTCCGGCACACTCATTATACTTATGATCGGAGTTGTCTGCCTGTGGGCGTCTGGGGCAGATAAAAAATGGTTTATAATACTCGGTGGAAGCGGACTTTTTATGGTCGGCGTGATCCTTCTTATTGTGTGGTTCAAGGATGAATCCTGGAATAAAATAGTAGGCATAATACCGGATTATGTGGTAAAACGAATAGATATGTGGCTTAAACCGGAGAATTATACCATTCTTGACGATACCTGGCAGACAGTGCAGGGAAAATATGCAGTGGGCTCCGGCGGATTTTTCGGAACGGGTTTCGGAAACAGCTATCAGAAGCATTTGTTTGTATCCCAGCCTCAGAATGATTTTATATTTGCAATTGTGTGCGAGGAGCTCGGATTTGTCGGGGCTGTCGGGCTTATTGCACTTTATCTTGTGTTTATATACAGAGGATTTTTTATAGCCAAAAATGCGCCCGATGTGTTCTCGTCCATTGTTGCAACAGGCATAACAGGCCATGTCGGAATACAGGCGTTCCTTAATATGCTTGTTGTAACCGGAGTTTTTCCCAATACAGGAATATCTCTTCCATTCATAAGCTACGGAGGCTCCTCTCTTGTAATGCTCATGGCAGAAATGGGAATACTTTTGTCAATATCACGCGGGGCACACATGGATAAGTAATTTGTCATGCAGTCTGTACCTTGACAGGGTATATTTCATATCACTGCATTTTACGCTGATATTAAAGCAGCAACAGATTTTTCGGCAGCATCTGAAAAGCGTGTATTAACATATATTAAGCCCTGAGCCCCGCAGTCGTTATTAAGCGCGCTGTGTTTATGCTACTTGTCCGGCATTCCTGAAGCATTAACAAAATCGCCGCGACATTTTTGTGCCGGGGCGGTATCTGGATTTGAAGAAACGGAGGAATGGTCTTGAGGATACTTATAACCGGCGGAGGAACTGCCGGACATGTGAATCCTGCGCTTGCCATTGCTGATATCGTGAAGCAAAAACGTCCGGGAACAGTCGTAGAATATGTCGGCAGCAAGGGTGGCATAGAGGAAGAGCTTGCCGGGCGAAAGGGTATAAATATACATACTTTGAAATTGTCCGGCCTTTCACGTTCTCTTTCGCCTTCCAACATACTCACGCTTTACAGGGCTTATCGTGCGATAGGAAAATGTAAAAGCATTATACGTGAATTTAAGCCCGATATAGTGATAGGCACCGGAGGTTATGTATGCTGGCCGTGTATAAGGGCTGCAAGCGCTCTCGGTGTTCCGTCCATGCTTCATGAATCTAATGCGCAGCCTGGTTTTGCCGTCAGAACACTTATGAACAAGGCGGACACTATACTTGTCAATTTTGAGGGAACCAAGCGGTATCTCGAAGGATGCTCTGCACGGGTGGAAAGAGTTGGAATGCCGGTTTCTCCGGCGTTTTTACGTACTCTCTCCCAGACATCACAGAAGTTCAGGAGAATGCCTAAAGATCACATAAACATTCTCTCGTTCGGAGGAAGTCTTGGCGCTCATACAGTAAATGAGGCGATGACGGAGCTTATAAAAAAATATGCCGGCGATCCTGCAGTAAATATTGAGCATTCCACCGGGACCCGTGAATATGCAGAGGTAATGAAAAAGCTGTCGCTGTGCGGATGCGACAGGTCTTTAAATATAAAGGTTACAGAATATATTTACGATATGGCCGATAAAATGAAAAATGCCGATATAGTGATATGCAGGAGTGGTGCGTCTACTATTGCAGAACTTGCCGCATGCGCCAAGGCAGCCATTCTCATTCCGTCTCCGAACGTGACGGCAGATCAGCAGCGCAAAAATGCCGCACTGCTTTCGGAAAGGAAAGCGGCTGTGGTAATAGAGGACTGTGATGCAAAAGTGAAACTTCAGGATGCTGTCAACGAGCTTGTTTCTGCTCCCGGAGCAGCAGAAAAGCGTCTGACACTTTCAGATAACATAAGAGAATTCTATATCAGAGATTGTTCTGACAGGATATTTTCGGAAATAGAAAAAACAATAGAAAGGAAAGAACGGAAGGGCAAAAAGGGAACAGCAGCCCTCCGATGAAAGTACTATGAACAGAGGCGAGCGGTCTTCTGCAAAGGGAAGCGACGATAATATAAGGCGATACAGGCAGAAAAAAGGCAAACTCAGGCTTACTGCCTCTCTGATAATGCTCGCATCTGCCCTGTTGATACTTGTAATAATACTTGTTATTTTTATAAATTTTGGGTTCAGGATAAAGACTATAGATGTTGCCGGAGCCAGCGTATACAGCAATGAGGAGATATTATCTTGCGCCGGTATAGAACTCAATGATAATATACTTTTTGTTTCAGAAAAAAATATCGAAAACACGCTGAAAGAGAAGTTTCCTTATATACGCTCCGTTTATGTAGAAAAAGACTATCCTTCAAGAATTGTCTTAAATGTTCGTGAAGAATATACCACGTTTTATTTTGAGCTTGGCGGCGAGTTCTTTCTCTTCAATCATGCAATGAAGGTTATAGATCGCTTTGATTCAGAAGAGGCGTTGCTGTCTATACGTAATGCGATAAATGTGGAAATGCCACTTGTAAAGAGCTGCATTGTGTCACAATATATGGAGCTTGCCGACGGATGCGAATATGTGGGCGATTTTATCAGATCACTTTCGGAAAATTTTCCTGCCGACAGCGTCAGTTATATCGACCTGACAGATAAATACTATATAAACATGACAGTATCAGAGAACATTGAAATAGTAATAGGAGATTTCTCTTTGCTGAGTCAGAAATTGAAGGCGTGCGCTCAGTTGCTGGGCGAAAATCCGTCTTCCTTGAAAGGTAATATTGACATAAGCGTCTACCCGGATTGTTATTATGATTTAGACTATGTTGTGTGACAATATAGAATCTTGCTAATAATTGTAAATAAAAAGTTAACATTTCCAAAAAGCCTTGAAAAAAGCTCCCCGATGCTATAATATAGGTATATGTGGTATCTATGTGATAAAAGGAACACAAAATAAGAGATTTCGGGAGGCATAAAATAAATGGCGTACGAAGAAAATTTTGATGCGGATTTTAATGTCAAGATCAAGGTCGTCGGAGTTGGTGGCGCCGGAAGTAACGCTGTCAATCACATGGTTGAAAGCGGAATAAAGAATGTTGAATTTATAGCTGTCAATACGGATAAAGCGGCGCTTATCAAATCTCTTGCCTCATACAAGGTGGCAATAGGAGAGAAGATCACGCGCGGACACGGTGCCGGAGGAGATCCCGAAGTCGGAGCAAAGAGCGCCGAGGAAAATTCCAGTGATATAGAAGCTGCTATTAAAGGCGCCGACATGGTATTCATTACAGCAGGAATGGGCGGAGGAACAGGAACGGGAGCCGCGCCTCTGGTTGCTAAAATAGCGCGCAGTATGGGTATTCTTACTGTTGCTGTTGTAACAAAGCCGTTTGATTTTGAAGGAAGAAAGAGAATGGCGCAGGCAGAGGAAGGCATACTCAGACTTTCTGAAAATGTAGATTCACTCCTCGTAATTCCCAATGAAAGGCTTAAGCAGATATCCACCACCAAGATCACGTTCCTCAATGCCTTTATCGAAGCAGACAGCGTTCTCAAGCACGGCGTGATGAGCATAGCCGATCTTGTTTCAAACTATGGTATAATCAACCTCGATTTTGCAGACGTGACTTCTGTTATGAAAAATGCGGGTCTTGCGCATATGGGCGTCGGAGCTGCATCGGGAAAAGACAAGGCAGAGCAGGCTGCCAAGCTCGCTATTTCCAGCCCGCTTCTTGAGACTTCTATTTCCGGTGCAAGAGGAATACTCGTCAATATCACTGCCTCTCCCGATGTCGGACTTGACGAAATGGATTCCGCAATGCACATGATCACAAACGAGGCTCACCCGGACGCCAATATAATTTTCGGTACCATGCCGGATCCCAAGCTCGAGGACGAGATGCGCATTACAGTTATAGCTACTGGGTTTTCTACGGCTATACCCCAGAAGAGAAGTGCCGGTATAGGCGGCAGGGAACAATTGCCTGAAACCGAGGCAAAGTCGTCTGCTGATTCAGATGCTGCTCACCGCTCAGCCAAAGCAGACGGTGAGGATGATGATTTTACATATCTTATGAATATGCTCAACAAGGGTAAGAAATAATTTTTGATACCTGTAAGTTTGTATGCCTGAGTGTTTTCAACCTTATTTGGTGTTGATTTGATTTTCATGTTTGTCCGCCACGTGGTTGGCGTCCGGCAAATATGAAAGGGAATGGCACATAAGCCAAACGGAAATAAGATGATAATTAAATAAAAGGCAAAAGGCGCGCTGGCTGAAATTCCGGCGCGCCTTTTTAGTATGACGGGCATATCAATGCTCTGCGGTGAAAGTCCGCTGGGAGGTAGTTACCGACCAACCCGAAAGCGACTCC
>CALXXF010000022.1 GCA_944392615.1 uncultured Clostridia bacterium | reverse complement strand
AATTTGAATTGAACCGCCGTATGCCGAACGGCACGTACGGTGGTGTGAGAGGTGGATTGATTTCTACCTACTCGATTGTGCTGATTTTGAATCCGAATCTTCTGCCGCGCTGTCGTAACGGGCTGCTCATCCCGGTATGGCTTACCCGGGACGGAGTATTCGGATTTTGCTTTTTTACCGTGATTTATCTGATTTGATAGAGAATATTATTCTGCCACAGGCAAAGCGAATGTTTATATATCGGCTATATCGCTGAAATCTCTGTCTACAGTTATTATCGGTACGGCTTCCGGAAACAGGGCTTTGAGCTTTTTCTCTATGTCGGATCTGACATCCTCGTCGCTTTGAGCAAAGTCAGACGGAATCACGACGTCAAAGCTCACAGTAGTGCGGTCGGCTCCGAAAACTGCTCTCAAATCGTGGTATCTTATTTCCTTTGATATCCCGCTGAGAATTTCCTCTACCGCTTTCCTTATTTTCTCGCTTCTCTCATCAGGTGGCATCACCGGATCCATGTGTATTACGAGGTTTACGTTGAGTTCCGACGCCGCGCGCCGCTCGATGTCGTCTATTATGTCGTGACTCAGAAGAATATTCTGAGTTGACGGTACCTCCGCATGCAGGGTGCAGAATATCTTATCAGCGCCGTAGCTGTGTATTATCATGTCGTGTATACCGATGACCCCGTCCACCGACATTACAAGAGCTTTGATTTTTTCGGCAAGGTTTTTATCCGGTGGCTCGCCGAGGAGCGGGCTCGCAGTGCTCACGATAAGCCTGAATCCGTTGACTATTATAAAGAGCGCCACGGCGGCACCAGCATAGCCGTCTATGTCGAGCGGACTCAGTTTGGAAATGATCGCGCACACAAGTACCACAGACGTTGCCGCCACGTCGCTTATGCTGTCAAAAAACGAGGCGTGAAGGGCTGCAGAGTTTATTTTTAAAGCAATTTTTTTGTAAAAAAATGCCTGCCACAGCTTAATGAGGACAGTAAGACCGAGAAAAACGAGTGCCACGGCAGAATAATCGCTGCCTTCGCCTGAGGATATTTTGCCGACGCTTTCTATGAGAAAAAAACCGCCGAGCGCTACTATCATGAAAGAAACGATGAGTCCGGTTATGTATTCTATGCGCGCGTGACCGTAAGGATGAGTTTTATCCGGCGGCTTTGCCGAAAGCCTGAATCCCACGAATGTCACAAGCGAGCTTCCTGCATCAGAAAGATTGTTTGCAGCGTCGGCAAGTACAGATACTCCTGAGCCTGTAAAACCGACGATGAGCTTTACCGCGGCGTTTATCAGGTTCGTGATGATTCCTACGGCGCCTGAAAGCGCACCGTACCTTGCGCGCAGATTTGAGGATCCTTTTTTGTCCTCGCGTATGAAAATTTTGATTAGCAGATCTGTCATAATTATGGTTATCCTTTCGGGAGCCGGAACTGATATTCCTGCGCTTTGCTCCGCCAAGCACATTTCACACTTATCAACATTACGGCGCAACTATGAGTTGCAGCAATAGGCTACAAATATATTTTGCAAATAACAAGTTGCATACACAGGCTGCAACTATGACCTGCAGCCCAATGTCGCGACAACAGGCTGTGAACACGTGTCGCGACAACAGGTTGTGTTTATTTTTGCTCCGGCTGCTTTAATCAGGGCAACAGCAATGCCGAAGCGCTTAAAAAACAGCTAAAGAAACACTTTACTAAATTATTTTATGAAACGTTTTATGAAAATATTTTACGAGACATTTTATGAAAATGCTTCACGGGAACGCTTATGCAAGCGATTGCAGGCGTCCTTGGCGTCGTAGCAACGCAACCACCGGTTGCGGAATTTCGCATGTATCAACCGACGGTGCTTTGTAAGTGACAAAACCCCGGATAGCTTTTTCCCGACTACTGTCGCTTTTCACCGGAGCCGTCGTCATCGCCGTTTTTAAAAACAGCTGAAAGAGCATGGTAGAGATATTCGTCACATTCTATGAATATGCGTCTCAGTTCTCCGCTTTCCTCAAAAACAAGGCAGTATTTTTCCCTCGGAAACATATTTGATACAAAGTTTCCTTTATTTTTCGCTTTTCTGCATATTTTTTTGTTCTTTCCTGTGTATCTGTAAAGATTTTCGTTGCCGTTGAGATTTATAAAAAAAACGCGATCTGAGCGCTTAAACCTCGTGACAAATATCTCAAAGCGCGTGAAAACGCCGGAATCGTTTATCTGATATACGTGCTCGCCTGATATAAAGCGGCCGGCAAGCATCATTGACAAAAGAACAAGCAGGATCCAGGCGGAGCGGTTTACAATTTTTATGCCCGCGTCCATGGCGTCGAGACATATGAAAACTACAGCTGTAGCCAGCAATACGCCGCAAACAAGGCAGGCGCCGCCTATGCGTTTTTTTACTCGGTACTGAATATTCTGCTGTCGCATGTCTTCCTCCGCAGGGCTTGTTTACAATAAAAACAAATGACTTTCTCGATAAATAATGAAGAATTTTTCACAGCCGGCACGTCTTTTTTGACTGAAAAAAGTTTACTTCCGTACAGTTTTCAGATTTAAAGGCTGTACTGAATGGCGGCAGGCTCATTTATTTAAGTCGTCAAGCAGGGCGCTGTTGAATAAAATCTGCCCGGAGCGTATTATTATGACTCCGTATGAGCATGCCCCGTCGCGCGGAATGCAAAGACTTCCGGGATTGAAGAGGTAAAGCCCTTTTTTTGAAGTTCCGTCCGCTGTGATATATTCTGAATATGCCACATGGGTATGGCCGAACAATGCGACGTCGCATCTGTTTAATCTTGCTGCTTCCTCCAGAGATTGCTTGGAGAAGCTCACCCCGTATCTGTTTCCGTGCGTTATGAAAAAACGGTAGTCTTCAAATTTATGAATTATCTCTGAAGGAAGCTCGTACTGGCTGTAAAAGTCGCAGTTGCCTTTTACCGCAAGAGCAAACAGTCCTTCACCTTCACAAAGAGACATAAATCCGGGGGCACCGTCGCCGAGGTGTATGAAGCAGTCTGCGTCACAATGTACAGCCATCACACGTCTCATCGGCTCGGTTTTTCCGTGTGTGTCGGAAAAAACAATTATTTTGATAATAACCAACTCCGTTTTTCAGAATATAATGGAGATGAGGCAAAAAGCCGCAAATTCCTTAAGAGGATGGTGACAGGATGAAAATAACACCGGAGCAGCTTCGCTCTTTGGATGAGGAGGCGCTTGCACAACTCATATATGAAATATCTATTGCCATGGGGATGAATCCGGAACGGGCAAAAAAGGCGAGCGCCAATTCGCCTGCTGTGAAAAAAATGCTCCAGAATGCAGACAGTAAAGATATAAACCGTATTCTATCGGTAGTCGGAGAACAGCGTGCACAAAAAATACTCTATTCGATAAAAAAACAATAATACAAAATCCGGTGGTAAAATATTCAACAGAATAATTGCCATTATTGCCGCATGCGCCCGCTTGCGTTATCGCCTGTCCTGTGGAATCGGTAGCTTCTGTTATGCGATGAAATAATCGGCAGAGAATACACGGGCTACCGGTCAGGCGGCAAGCTGCGAATTGCCTTAATCGCAAGGATGTGCAGCTACATGCCAGCCCTGTGGGGTAGCTCTGGTGCCGGCTCTGTGGGGTAGCTCCGGTGCCGGCTCTGTGGGGTAGCTCCGGTGCCGGCTCTGCGTGGAAGCTCCGGGTGCCGGCTCTGTGGGGTAGCTCCGGTGCCGGTTCTGCGCGGAAGCTTTGGCGCCGGCTCTGTGGGGTAGCTCCGGGTGCCAGCCCTGTGGGGTAGCTCTGGTGGCGGCTCTGTGGGGTAGCTCTGGTGCCGGCTCTGTGGGGTAGCTCCGGTGCCGGCTCCGCAGGCATTACATGCGTTTGTATGATATCGCATGTTATCGCATGTTATCGCATGTAAAGAGACAACAGGTATAGGGGCGCCGGATATGCGGCGGCACGTTTATACGCAATATTGCCGTATTTTGGGAACGGGGAGGAATTTTCTTGAGCACAGAACAGGGAGCCGGACTGGACGGAATGCTGAAAAGCATACTTGACAACCCGGAAATGTTCAAAAAGGCGCTTGATATGGCGGGAAAACTGTCGGAGAGCGGTTTGCTCGATTCTATAATACCCGCCGATGGCTTTGGCTCAGCAAGGCAGAATGCTGAAGACGGCACTGTAAAAGATGATTTCTATGATGACAGCAATGCCGGATACCGGAACGTCGGCTTTTCAAAGCAAACCGCGTCGCCGCTTCAGGAACGGCACAGAAGGCTGTTAGAGGTACTTAAGTTGTATATTGCCGAAGATAAACGAGAAAAACTCGATCTTGTGATAAAGCTTATCGATCTGATGAGCGCCGCAAAGCATCTCGGCTTGTGAAGGAGGAGTAAGGTGTATTCAAAGAAACTTTCGTCGCAGAGGAGAGCAAGAGGGGGATTTTACGACCAGAGCCCGCCTCCGGGATATGGTGGAACTGCTTTTTTACAGCAGAATGAGCTGTCAATGCCGGAAGACGTTATGTCTGATGAGCAACCGCAGGTTGCCCTTTCAGACGCAAATGCCGAAAACAGCAGGGCTACGGAATCGCCATTCAGCATGAATCCTGACAAAAGGGCACTCAGAGATGGCATTGAAGGATTCAGACGTATACTCTCCCTGCTGGACGGAACAGTAAGAAAAGACCCGCGTGATTTTTCCTTTACTCATGATCCGGGTGAAAAACCATCCTCAGGTGCCCCGTATACCCAGGGCAGGGTCGAGCCTCCGGAGCCATACGGCAGTGTACCCGGCTCGTTGCGCAGATACTCAAATCCCGACGATGGGGAAAAGGGCAACAACGCTTGGGACGGGATGAAAGTACATAGAGGACCGGACGACACGGGCGGACCGGACGACATTGGCATACCGGGCAACGCGGGCGGACCGGGCAACGCGGGCATACCGGGCGATTGGCAGAATACTGGAGCGCCGGACGCCGCGGAAAAGATTCCGCGCTACACTGAAGAAGACCGCAGAGGTTACGGGAGAAGGGAGCTGTCGGGTCTCTCATCACTTATGCGTGGAACCGCGCGTGCTGATTCTACCCCGGAAGCATCTCAACATATGGCGCATCGGTCAGGATCGGAAAACTCCAAAGGCAACGAAGTAAATGATGAGGCGGTACAGCTCGTCAGGGATTTTTTCCGGACCCGTTACACGCTTGAAGAGCTTCTTATAATGGGTATATCGATACTCCTGGCTTCCGGAGAGGCGGAGGATGAGACTTTTTTGATATTCGGTCTTCTAATGCTTTTGTCTGATAAATCAGATAAAAGGGAAGACTGACTGCTCGACAGTGGATAGCAGTTAATGAGACAGGCGCAGACAATATTCAAGAGTGCCGGCGAAGAGCAGACAGAAGACAATATTCAAGTGCGCCGACTTTGAATGCAATGTTATTTCGTGCTTCCGACTCTTGATGCAGCCGCCGGCTTGCCGGAAAACATTATGCCGCGCATTTTCTGAATGAAGGAAAAGGAAAATCAGCTCTTGTGCTCGTATATTAGCTTTCTGAGCGCCTTTATCACCGTTTTTCTGTTAATAAACAGCATGGCGGCGAGCCCCGCAGCCTGATAAACCGGGTAAAACGGAACTTCAAGCGTCATTGTCAGGGCCATTACCGACACGGTGAGTATATTGAGAAAGGTGCAAAGGGCGTGCGCTTTGTATCGTATGAGCTGCCGCGACAGGGCAAGACGAGATATGAACATCACAAAGTACGAGGCAAGCGTTGCAGTCGCGGCTCCCATTGCGGCGAGCAACGGGTCGTCGAACAGCGGAATGAGCAAGAGGTTCAGGGCTATATTCAGTATTGCCGCTATAAGCGATGTCAGAAGAGAATAGGTTCCCTTTTTTTCTATTATAAATACCGTCCCTGTAAAGGAGGAAAGGGCGGAAAACGCCATTGCAAGCGTCAATACAGGTATATATATCCATGCGTCGCGGAAATCGCTTGCGAACATTATACCCGAAATAATCTTTGAAAAGGCGATTATGACTGCGCTGACGCCGAATATTGCCGACAGAAATGCCTCATACACATTTGAAAAGAAGCGCGCGCCCTCCTCTTCTGAGCGCTCGCTGACTGCGGAATATTTCCATGCGCTGTTGAATATTCCTATGAGAACCATCAAAAGGGTCGGTATCTTGTAAGCAGCGGAGTAAAATCCGTTTACTACATCTCCCTTCATCCATGTGATCATGTACCTGTCGGAGACGTTTGTTATCCACCACGACATGGTGTTCGGAATCAGAGGAAGGCTGTACAGCAGCATTCTTCCCAAAAGCTGTTTTTTTACAGCGTATGGGGAGATCATTCTCCAAAGTTTGCAAAAGAAGAAAATGAACACCGATGTGAGAGTGTCTGCAACCGCTACCGAAAGTACATATCCGGTCACGCCCATGTTCAGCGGAATAAGGAATATCACATTGCAGGTTATCATTATAAGGGTGTTTATGATACCCTGTACTGCAAAGAGCTTGAAGCGTGCCTTTGCTTTTATGAATTGCGCGAATATACTGTGAATTATGCTGGACGCGGTATAGATGCAGATAAGCCATATATATCCGTCAAAATAATTTATTCCCGAAAGTATCAGAATGATAACAGGAAAGAAAAACGCACCGAGCAGAAATGCGGCGATCCCGCTGCTGAGGACGCTTCGTTCGTCGTATTTCTTGTCAAGTGCAAAGCGGAACACCGCTTCGGAAATTCCGAAGGAGACAATCGGAATGAGCAGCGTTGCCATTTCGGTGATGTTTGAGGCAATACTGTATTCCGCAGCTGTGAGTACGGAGGTATAAAGTCTTACAAGAAGATAAACCAGCACCTTTGAGCCCAGTGTTCCCATGGCTATTATTGCTGTGTTTGTCATGAGCTTATTGTATTTTTTCTCCTGCGCCGTGCCGTTCACCCCCGCTTCCGCCGCCTTTTCTTATCATTAATCAACCGACACGTCGGCTGAAATCAGTACAGTTTTTGTTGAACATCCGGCAGTACCTTGGCGTCATATGTCAGGCGGATCAATACTCCCGGCTTTTGCAAAAACTTACAGCATTCGTAAAATACCCGGCTTGTAAGAAACTTATTATGCAAATTCTCTTTTGAGCGAGCGCGAAAAGAGAGAATTGAGTACAGTGTCCGGAGACGCCCCCTCAAACAGTATGCTGTATACCGCCTCGCAGATCGGCATGTCAACGTTCAGCTTTGCAGATATTCTGTGCACAGCCTGCGTTGTATAATACCCTTCTGCCAGCGCCTCAAATTTTTCGCCTTTTATAAACGCTTCGCCAAAGGCACGGTTATGCGAGTATTTGGAAAATACAGTTGCCTCATAATCTCCCAGATGGCAAAGGCCGTATGCTGAACGTATATCGCCTCCAAGAGCACCTATAAGCCTCGATATTTCTGTGGTAGCCCTGCTCATGAGAGCGCCCTTCAGAGATGAAACGTTGTATCCGTCCAGCATTCCCGCCGCTATTCCGATTATATTCTTGGTTGCAGCGCCTATCTCGTTTCCGATGAGGTCTGTTCCGTAATAGAATCTGATAAGGGAGCTTGAGAAGCTGTTGACAAGCATGCTCTTTACCCCTTCGTTTTCAGAGTCTATTACCATGCAGTTTGGAACTCCTCTTACAAATTCCTGAGGATGTCCCGGACCTATCCACACTGCTATCGAATTTGAGCATTCCTTCTGACCGCAAAATTCTCCGACCACCTGGGAAAGCCTTTTTCCGGTTGAAATCTCTATGCCCTTCATGCATAGCACAAATATTTTGGAACGCGGCTCAAAAGCGGAAATCTCAGTCATGAGCGAACGCACATTCTGAGACGGAATGGATATTACAATGATATCGGATGACATTGCCTCGCGCAGATCTGTAGTGAGCCGCACCTCTTCTCTGAAGGTGACCGTGCCGTTCGTCCGGGTTTTCATAAATTCGTGTATCTGAGGGGCGTCATCCGGGGCATATACCGTGAGCTCGTTGCCTATTTTGTCAAGGTACCAGGCTATAAAAGCCCCCCAGCGTCCGCATCCTATCACCGATATTTTCATACAAAAAACACCTTTCAATTATTTTATGCCGAGATTTTTCAAATAATATAAACAAATGTTAAAACAGTTCAGCGCGCTACAAAGGTACGCGGGCCGCGAAAGTGCATGCGGCAAAGCAAACCGCGAAAGTGCGTGCGGCAAAGCGGGCCGCGAAAGTGCCGGAAAATGCGGGCTGAATTTAATGTTACAGCGTGCTGAAAGAGGCGTTTTACCTTCTTTACATGTTCGGCAAGCTGTTTATAAGGTCAAAGCAGCGGGTTCAGACCAGCGGTTGTCTCTGTCGGCTGCATATAAGTTCTTCAAGCATCTCAAGCGCCTCCATGACCGAGGCGGCCCTGACATCGTCGCGTGATCCGCAGAAAAGATTGCGGCGAACGACCGTGCCGTCTTTGTCGGCAACTGCAATATATACCAGGCCGACAGGTTTTTCATCGCTTCCTCCCGTCGGTCCTGCTATTCCGGTTATAGCTGCGGATATAGTCGCGCCGGGAAGTCTGAGGGCGCCGAGAGCCATTTGCTCTGCGCATTGCTCGCTTACTGCGCCGAAGGAAGATAGAATGCTGTCCTGTACCCCAAGACAGGCCTTTTTCATCTCGTTTGAATAGCTGATTATTCCTCCGGTAAAAAATGATGAGCTTCCCGGTATTGCTGTTATACAGGATCCCAGAGCGCCGCCTGTACATGATTCGGCGCACGCAAGCACCCCTTGTGATGAAACGAGCAGACGAGCCACTCTTTCAGCCTGCTCGGCTAACTCCTTGCGCATGGCAGTTACCGCCTTTTTATATTTTCTGTATCATTGGCTTGTTAGCCAGTAGCTTTCCGCAGTTTGCGTGTCAGACTTTTTTCAGAAGTCCTGCTGCCTGCGTATACTAACTATGACATGCGGATCATGCGGACGCGCATCGCAAACAAATGCCCGCCGCAAACAAAACTATCATGAGATCATTAAGTCAAATTTTTTGTGTGTCAAATCGCGCGCTGAAATCACTATGTGGGGAAAACCGCTTATTCGGGACAGCTTTTCATGCGGGCGGTTCGTTGGTGCTTCCCGGCTGCCACGGCAAATGCGCGGTGAGAAATCCCGACTCCGGAGAACATCCGAGCTAAAAGCTCCGCATTTAAGATCCGGAGCTTTTGATTATTTATGATAGTTTCCGCCGGCAATTATGTCAAATGCGCGATAAAGCTGTTCGAGAAGTATAACCCGCATCAGACGGTGCGGAAATGTCATTTTTGAAAAAGAAAGCCGCATGTCACATGCCTGCTTTACTCTCTCGTCGAGCCCGTCGAATCCGCCTATGACAAAGCAGAAATCCGAATAGCTCAAAGAGCGCTTTTCAATATAATCCGCGAGTTCCTCTGACGAGAGCTGCCTGCCCTCAACGCACAGCGCTATCCGGCAGGCGCGCTTCGGAAGCAGCGGAAGAGCGTCGGCGCCGTCGCGAAGCTCAATAATATTGAGGCGGCAGTATCCGCTTAGTCTTTTTTCGTATTCCGCCAAAGCGTCTCTATAGTACTTTTCTTTTATGTTGCCAAAGCATATGATCGTGACATTAAACATAAAGGTCAACAAGCTCCGTGGGCATAAATCTCTGCGCGATGTCAACTGACAGTTGACAGCTGCAGTCGGCAAGACTTCTTTGTACCGCTCTGAGCGCTGCTTCAGGCGTGTTGTTCTCAGCGGAAAGATGGGACAAAAGCACCCTTTTGGTGTTATGAGAAGCAAGAAAGGCGCAGAGCTCAGCGCTCCGGTCGTTGTCGAGATGACCGGTATCGGAGGCTATGCGCAGCTTCAGAAAGTGCGGATAGCTTCCGGAAAAAAGCATATCCCTGTCGTAATTTGCCTCAAGAATCACAGCGCTGCAGGGCAAAAGGTTCTGGTATATTTCATCAGACAGACGGCCTGTGTCGGTTGCGTATCCGAAGCTGTGGCCCGAGTATTTCACCACAAAGCCGCAGCACGAGCTGCTGTCGTGAAACGTGCGGAATGAACTGACGGCAACAGGCCCGATTTCGATTTCCTCTCCCGGTGTGAAGGTGTTGAGGAGAAAAGGCTTAACGCCCTTTATTTTCAGCGCGCAGGCGCTCTCGGCATACACCGGTATCCGGTACTTTCCCGATATTACGGGAAGTCCCTTTATATGGTCGCTGTGTTCATGCGTAACAAGCACAGCTTTTATTGAAGAAAGCGAAGAACCCAGACTGTTTAGAGCCTTTTCGGTTGCCCGCGAATATGCGCCGGCGTCTATAAGTATCTCTGTCCCGCCGCAGTTTATGTACGTACAGTTTCCGGAGGAACCGGAAAAGAGAGTGTATATCTGTATGTGTTTTTTTGTGTTCAAGCCCTGCCCTCCGGAAAAACCTTTCCCGTTAAAAAAGACGCCACAGCCGTTGTGTTACAGCCTGGTATACTACAGTCCGATTTGTTTTCTGCCTTTGTTTCAGATCAGTGCAACGGCGCCCTGCATCCTAACCGAAAGAATGTGGCAGGAACCGGGTCCAAAGACGGTTTCCATGCGTTCCTTCAGCGCCGAGGCGCATTCCTCTGGCACAAATACCTGTATTGTACCCGCAAAGCCTCCGCCGTGGACTCTGCATGCACCTTTGATGTTGTTTTCCTTTATAAAGTCCTCTGCAAGCCAGAGTGCAAGAGAAAGCCCCTGTTCAAAGACATTTTTAGTTGTATATACGTTTTGCAGAAATCTGAAAGAGGAGTTTCCGGACTGGGTGACAAGCTCAAAAAAAGTATCGAGGTCGTCTTTTTTCAGCGCTTCTACCTGCCTTGTCACACGCTCGTTTTCATCAAAGAAGTGAAGCGCGCGCAGAAGGGCGCGGTCCCCGGCTTCGGAACGTATTTTAACAGCGTTTTCAAGCGCGGTTTTCTTGTCGGTCATCCTCAGCTTGCCGACGCCGAGCAAAGAAGCCACGCGGCGCATTTCTTCCGGCACTGAAGCGTAGTCCTCGTTCAGATCGGCGTGATTGCCTCCCGTATCCACGATGCAAAGAGAACAGCCGTGCGCCGAGAGATCGAAATCGAGCTTTGAAACCTCAGGATCCTCGGAATTTCTGAAATCTATTGTAATGAGCCCGCCTACGGCGCAAGCCGTCTGGTCCATCAGCCCGCAGGGCTTGCCGAAAAATTCATTTTCGGCATACTGCGCAATCTTGGCTATTTCTATGTCTGACACGTCGTTTTTGTACAGTGTGCGGAGTATATTGCCTATCATGACTTCAAACGCCGCCGATGAAGAAAGGCCTGAGCCCTTGAAGACATTGCTGGTCGTGTAAGCGCGGAATCCGGAGGCGCGCAGACCTCTTTTTATAAACCCGTCGCACACGCCGGCAATCAGAGAGGCGGCGCTGTATTTTATCTCCTTTGCAGCCATGCGCTCGGACAGAACGACCGTGTCTTCATCAAATCCACGGCTTTTCAGCTTCACAACGCCGTCATCTGTCGGTGACGCCACGGCGATTATATCGAGATCTATAGAGGCGGCAATGACCTTTCCTCCGTTGTGATCGGTATGGTTTCCGGATATTTCGCTTCTGCCGGGAACAGAAAACAGGGTTACATCAGCCTCTTCATAGAGGCGCTCGTATTCTTTCACAGCTCCGGAATAGCGCTCTCTTTGTGACATGACGGCGGACTTTCCGTAAAGACCGGAAAAGACGCTGTCAAGACCGCCTGAATTTATGTATTCAATTAGTTTTCGTGTATTCATTTCCGGATAGTTCCTTTCCCTGCACCGCGTAAGTCCTTTCGCCTATCCTGCATATGTCTGCCCGGACAAGGTGAAAAGCACGGCGTCATCAGGCGGATGAGACCGACGGCACCGGCACGTGCGTCCGCGCGTGTACGCCGCCTTCTCATCCGTTTATAACAGTATTTTATATCGGTATCAGTACGCTATGCCCCAGAGCACCTGGAGCTTAGCCGGCTTGGAACAGCACACGCAGACGTCAGAGATGTGTTCCTGCTCGAACGGGACGCATCTGGATCCCACTCCGCAGAGCTCCTTCACTTTTTTCTCGCACTCCTCGCTTCCGCACCACATGGCTTTGATAAAGCCGTCCTTTCCACCTGCCAGGGTCTTTCTTATCTCGTCGGTGGTCCTGCACTTGTAGGTGCGCGCCTCTCTGTTGGCAAGCGCTTTTTCGTAAAGTCCTGCGCGGACCTCCTCAAGCCTTTTTTCAACCGTGTCGGCAATATCGGAGAGATCAGCCGTTACCTTTTTGCGGTCGTGTCTTGAAACTGTGACGCACACGCCGTTTTCTATATCGCGCGGACCTATTTCAATCCGAAGCGGAACGCCCTTCATCTCGTATTCGGCGTATTTCCATCCGGGAGACTGGTCGCTGTCGTCAAGCTTGACACGGAAGCGTCCGGACAGCTCGTCCGCCAGCTTTCTGGCGCTTTCAATGACCCCCGGTTTATGCGCTGCAACAGGTATTATCACCACCTGTATTGGCGCCACCGCAGGCGGAAGGACCAGTCCGTTGTTGTCGCCGTGTGTCATTATTATGCCGCCTATCATCCTTGTGCTCACGCCCCATGACGTCTGGAAGGGATGACGGAGGGTGTTGTTTCTGTCGGTGTACGTTATGTCAAATGCCTTTGCAAATCCGTCTCCGAAAAAGTGCGAAGTGCCTGCCTGAAGAGCCTTTCCGTCATGCATCATGGCTTCTATGCAGTATGTGTTTTCAGCCCCGGCAAATTTGTCGGACGGGGTTTTTTCACCGCGTATCACAGGTATAGCCAGCTCATTTTCATGGAAATCGGCGTAGATATTAAGCATTTGCAGAGTCTCCTCTATCGCCTCTTCCCTTGTCTCGTGCATCGTGTGACCTTCCTGCCACAGAAATTCTCTGTTGCGGAGAAAAGGGCGGGTGGTCTTTTCCCATCTGACCACAGAGCACCACTGGTTGTACAGCTTCGGCAGGTCTCTGTATGACCTGATTATATTTGCATAATGTTCGCAAAAGAGTGTCTCGGATGTGGGACGAACACATATGCGTTCAGCAAGGGGCTCGCTTCCTCCGTGCGTGACCCATGCGACCTCGGGAGCAAAGCCCTCTACGTGCTCCTTCTCCTTGTTGAGAAGGCTCTCCGGTATAAACATGGGCATATATACGTTTTCATGCCCGGTTTTTCTGAACTTTTCATCAAGCAGCTTCCTGATATTTTCCCAGAGAGCATAGCCGTACGGCCTGAATATCATACAGCCCTTTATGCTCGAATAATCTATCAGGTCCGCTTTTTTTACAGTGTCTGTGTACCACTGAGCAAAATCCTCGTCCATTGACGTGATATGCTCTACCATTTTTTCAGCCATAATGTCATTCCTTCGTATCGGTTATATGTTTTATTTGTGACAGTTATATGTGACAGATATTTAGTGCCCTCGCTTTTACCGGCGCAATGTCTTCCTGTGAGCGCGCTTTGACGGCGTCTTCATGAGAAGAGGGTATTATCCGACTGCGGAATACAGCGCGGCAGTTTTTTCTCATGCGCTTTTTTATTTTGCGACCGAGGTTATTATGTCGAAAGAGCTTCCGGACACTTTGACTTTTCCGAGCCCGGCGGGCAGGAATATGCTCTCGCCCTTGGAAAAGCTGACGCCGTTTGCCTCCGCTTTGCCGTCAAGGCAGAGAATATGCACAAAGCCGTTTTCTGCGTCAAGCGTCACGTCACCGCCTGTGTACCTGTCCACCCTGAAATATTTGCAGTCGGCAAGACAGCCTTCATGATGTCCGCATGAATAGCGTATTTTTTCTATTTCCTCCGGCTTGTAATCAACAATGACGTCGAGCGCCTTGTCGACGTGCAGCTCGCGCAGCTTGCCGTCCTTTCCGCGGCGCATATAGTCGTACACCCTGTACGTGACATTGGAGGACTGCTGTATTTCGGCAATGAGTATTCCCGCTCCTATCGCGTGAACACAGCCTGAAGGAATGAAAAACACGTCGCCCTTTTTTACGTCAACGTAGTTGAGGTATTTTTCACACTCTCCGTCGGCAAGAGCTTTGCGGAACGTGTCGGGGTCATATCCCGAAAGCCCGTATACCAGCTTTGAGCCCGGAAGGGCGTCTACTATGTACCACATCTCCGTCTTGCCGTATTCGCCTTCGTTTTTCATGGCGTATTCGTCGTTCGGATGTACCTGTATGGAGAGCTTGTCACATGCGTCGATGAGCTTTATGAGAAGAGGAAAGCCCTTGGCTTCTTCACCGAGATACTCTCCGAGCGTCATTCCGGCATATTCACCGTTGGTTATCACGTTCATGCCGTCCGGACGGACGGTGAGCTCCCACGATTCGGCGAGCTTATCAAGGTCACAGACCTTGCCGTATTCTTCCTTGAGCCTTGTCCCGCCCCATATTATTTCCTTGAAGACGGCAGAGAGTTTAAGAGGATATTTTTTCATACTCATATATTCAATCCTTTCGATATCCCAGCAGTAAATTATACACCGCTATTATAACATGCCGCGCATTGATTGTAAAGAGAAAAATCCTCATTGCTCCCTCTTTTTTGCCGTATTTTGCCAGAACGCATGAGCCCGTGACCTGTACCGGGAAACGACAAAAAAGGCGACGTTTTCTGACATCGCCTTTGTGATATTTTAATATACGTTGTTTGCGTTCTCGTTCTCTTTACCGCATGAAAAAAACGCGCAGTACCGCATGAAAAAACGCGCAGACAGTGCGGCGTCATGCGCTCCGCGCCCCTGTGATACTTGTCCTGCGATACATTTTTGGCACACACGTCCGTGGTACTTGTCCTGCGATACATTTTTGGCACACACGTCCTGTGATACTTGTCCTGCTGTCACATCAGGCCGCCTTTTTTGACTGTGTCTGTCTATATTACCAGCGTCAATGCGCTCATTCCTTGTCAGCGCCGGACAAATCTGCGTTTCCTTCGTCCCTGCAGGAAACTTTTTCTGTGACTTCAGGCTCTTTCGCCTTCTCAGTTTTATCTTGCTTTTCCTGCTTTTCCTGTGCCTTTGCTTCCTTTTCCGGCTTCTTTTTCATTCTGGCGCTGTTTTCAAGCTCGGCTTTTTCAAGGGCATCCTTTATTTCCTTCGTACAGCCGACTGCGTACAGCTTGTGTGAAAGGGCGTCAACAGCGCAGCCGATTATTCGCTCCGCCTCGCGACCGGTGTCCTGCTTGCGTTCACTCAGAGAAGTGACGGATTTTTCACATTTTTCGCAAAAGGTGTTATATCCTTCCTCAAAGTTGACAATATTATTTATGCAGTAAAGCGTGTCTGATATTTCAGGTATGGACATGACCTTTTTGAGTATGAAAATTATCATGAGCTTCGCTATATGGCTGCGGCTGTACTTTTTATTTACAGGAGGGTCTATCAGATCCTGCTTCACATAGTTGTTTATCATGGTCGCAGTCACCGGAGAATCGCTTGCAATTCCGTCAAATGCAGACAATTTCATCTGAAGGAAGCTGACCACCTGATCCATATAGAGGTCTATTTCCGGAAGCTCGTTCCAGCGCGGGAGCCTGAAGGAGGCGAAACTCGCTGTATCCATCTGAGGTATACCGTCCTTATCATGTTTTTTGATATGACAAATCATTTTTGTAAAATATCTCTGAAATATTATAACATGGTATTGACAAATAGTCAAGAGGGTGTTATAATACGTCACATAGTATTTAATACTACGTAATGCAAATACAAATTCTTTGTTTTATAGTTAATATTTCTCGGAGCATTGGCTTGATATACTCTGACCCGTCACATCACCATCACATCGCAGGGCTATCATATGCCGTGAAAGGGATGCAGATGACAGATGAGCGGAAAAGCCTGAATCTGACCGTTCTTTTCCGGATACGGCATATTATTTTATACAGGAGGATGAACATGAAAAAGCTCAACATATACGGAGATTCCATATTAGGGGGAGTCATCCTCAACAAAGCCACCAACCGGTACCAGAGGATAGGGCAGTCATTTATTGACGAAGAGGAAAAGAAGTACAATATTGAAATAGAAAATTACTCAAAGTTCGGCTGTACTATAGACAAAGGGTACAAGTGCGTAGAGGATACGCTTGAGCGCGACCTTCCTGCAGCCGCCGTAATAGAATACGGGGGAAACGACAGCGACTTCCACTGGACGGAAATAGCACTCACGCCGACAGAGGAGCATTCGCCAAAAACGCCTCTCGATGCATTCTGCGCCTATATGAAAAAGATAATAGGAAAGCTCCGGGAGAAGAATGTGACTCCTATACTGATGACTCTTCCGCCGATAGATTCAGAAAAATATCTTGAATGGGTAAGCAAGTCCGATGAATCGAGAAGGGAAAATATAAAAAAATGGCTCGGAGACGTCAATGTCATATATCGTTTTCACAAGATGTACTCTGATGCCGTAGCAAGGATAGCCGAAGAAACAGGATGCGTACTTGCGGATGTCAGAGCGCGGTTCATGAACAGCTCGGACTACAGCTCGCTTATATGCGAGGACGGGATACATCCCACTGCTGAGGGATACAGGATAGTGTGGGATGTGCTGGGCAGCGCAAGCGCCGGCGCTCTTGCCTGACAAACCGGCATGCAGGGCATATCCCGCAGAATGCCGGATGCCTGCGCTTCTTGCAGGCTACTGCCGACAGCTTTTTCATACGTCGTCAGCCAAAACAGAAGCACTGAAAACCGGACAAATGAAAAGCACACCGCTGTGCAGCATTATGCAGCGGTGTGCTTGTTTTATCTGTTTTATATTGTCCAATTGCAGACGCGCCGTCTTTTCCCTGTGCTGGCATGCCCCCGCTGTGCTGCCCCAAAGGGCAGAGAACAGCCGGAATATTTCGTTTCATGGCGCATCCGGAACGTGAGGACACAGTCTTTTATGAATCCTTTTTTTATATCCTTACGGCTGTGTTTCGTTTGTACCGGAGTATGAACGAAACATGCAAAATCAGGTTTCCGGTGAAGGGAGTGCTTTGCTGTAACTGCGTTTTTTATCAAAGACGCCGAGCTCCTCAGCTATACTCTGCATCATTTTATCTGTTTTGGCAAGCATGTCTGCGCACAACCTGAGCTCTGAATTCGCCTGTGCGTTTTCGGGCAGCCCTTTCTTATAACGCATGTTGTGCTCCAGTCCTGCCCATGAGTCCATAGCCGTGGTGCGAAGCTGTATCTCGCAGCGCACGTTCTTTTCTCCGTTGTTCAGGGGCACCGGCACGTCAACTATGAGATGCAGGCTGCGGTATCCGTTTTCCTTCGGATGCTCAATGTAATCCTTCTCTTCTACAAGCTCCATCATTCCTTTTGAGAGCAGAAAGTCGCGCACCTCGTATATATCACGGACATATTCGCATATTATACGTATTCCCGCTATATCATTCAGATTTTCCATCATAGAGCGAATGGTAAAAGGAAGCCCGCGGGTCTCAAGCTTTTTGTATATGCTTCTCGGAGTTTTTATACGCGAGCTGGTCTGGCGTATCAAAGAGCGCTCGCCAAGGACCTCATATTTCTTTGTCATTATTTCAATTCGTGTAAGTATACATTTAACGGCGCTCTCGTACAGCATCATTATTTGCCTGTAATAGAGGAGAAACTCTCCGAGCGCCTTTTCTGAGGGCAGGTCGCGGATGGTGAGCTCCTGCTCTTTCACCGAGCGTCCGTCAACCGTGTCTGTCATTTGTGAAGTTTCCTTTCATTGAGATTCATGTCTGAGGCGGTATCTGACGCGCGTCATTCACCGTGCAGTGCCGTACGCCTGTTTACACCATCAGATTACGCTTACAGTATCGCACATGAAAATAAAATACCGGTAAACCCGCAAGGCGCGGCGAGTGAAGTGAAGCACAACCATATGGGGCGACACGCGCCGCCTTCAATGCCGCTCAGCGCTTTATCAGATTTACCGCATGACTCAGACAGCTCACCGTCACGTCGGAGTGCTCTCCCCCGGCTTCGCCGTCGAGCGTCCAGTTAATGGGCTGCTGACAATGCACCCTGAAGGAACCCGATTGCAGCAAGGTCATGTACTCGTTGTTATACTGTTTTTCTACCAGATATCTCACAAGATTTTCAAGCTCAAAAATGTTGCGCGGCTTTTTTATCACAAGAAGCTCAAGATTGCCGTCGTCGAGCAGGGCATAATCAGACGGCAGGCATATGAGACCGCCGCCCATGTATATGGTGTTTGAAATTCCGCAGAAAACAGCGCTTCTGACGTCCAATTCCCCTCCGTCATACTCTATACGTATGTCGTAATCCTTCAGCGAAAGAAGCTCTGATGCCCCGTTGAGCAGGTATGCAAAGTTTCCGAGCGCGTTTTTCATGTTCTGTGACGTGCGGTATGATGTCTGAGTGAACATTCCGAACGAGGCTGTGTATATAAAGCTTTTGTCCATGAATTTTCCCGCATCATGAGAATGTGGCAGGTTGCGGCATACATATGCCGCCGCCGCAGAAAATTTCCTTGGAATTCCGAGAGTGGCGGCAACATCGTTCGCCGTGCCGCAGGGTATATAGCCGAGGCAGATGTCAGAACTCCGCGGGTTTTGAAGAATACCATTAACGGTGTTAGACAGGGTCCCGTCTCCGCCGCAGACTATGACGGTCTGAAAATCCGTGCCTGCGGCAGTTTCGATTATATCCTCGGAAGAGCGCGTTATGTGGACCGAGAGATCGTATTTTCTTGAAAGTATATCCATTACGTCGAGCAGATGCAGGCGTATCGTCTGCTTGCCGGAGCGGGGATTTACAAGGAGCAGTGCTTTTTTCATGAGTCCTCCGTAATTGTATGCATGGCAAAACGCGCCGCATGTCGCAAAAAGACCTTGACGTACATTCTTCAGCGCCTGCGGGCCGCCGCTTTGCAGTAAGTCTGTGCAAGCTCTCTATTCCCGTATGTGTTCGAGAGCGCAGTTTATTATAGACACGACATGCTCGTCGGCAAGAGAGTAGAATACCGTCTTTCCGTCGCGCCGCGATTTTATCAGCTTTGAATTTTTGAGAAGACGGAGCTGATGCGAGATGGCAGACTGCGTCATTCCGAGCAGCGCCGCTATATCGCATACGCACATCTCATGGCGGCTGACTACAGAGAGTATCCTTATTCTCGTCATATCTCCGAATACCCTGAAAAGCTCGGAAAGAGCGGCGTTTTCCGCCTTTCCCGGCATGTCTTTTTTTACCTCGCTGACGATGTCTTCGTGTACATGGAGAAATTCACATTTTTCTATGTCGTCCTGTCGTTTGCTCACCGCTTTTTCCTCCTTATTTATGTGCGCATCATACGGTATCATGTTATCACGGTGATATAAAAAAGTCAATACCCGCGCATCCCTTGAGAATGTTTGCTGCCGCCGGCAAAGTCGGGTGCGCTCCTGCGCTTTTATTTTGTTCCCGCCTGATATGTTGAAATATGTCTTTTACGGTGAGAACTTGAAAAAAGCAGATCGCCGTGATAAAATAACGCTGTGCGGCATATGCGCTTTGATATCACGTATGCGCTTCATTATTATTTTTATTTGCGGGAATGTGAACATATGAAATCGGTTAGAAACAAAACCATAGAACTGAGCGATTCCGATGTCGGTAAATATCTGTCCCGATGCATTTCGGCTGGAGAATGCGCGCAGGGCGGGGACGCAGTGTGCCGGACCGTATTCGGAGACTCGCTTGAAGCGATGCGCGGTATACCGCGCGCAAGCGTCGACCTTATGATAGCCGACCCGTATTACAATCTGAACAAGAGCTTCAATTCCGACGTCTTTTCAAAAATGACAGATTCCGAGTATGAAAGATACACACGGAGCTGGATAGAGAGCGCTCTGCCGCTTCTGAAGCCGACTGCTTCGGTTTATGTCTGCTGTGACTGGAGAAGCGGAATGGTCATATGCCGTGTTCTCGGAGAACACCTCGTTCTGAGAAACCGCATAACCTGGCAGAGAGAAAAGGGCAGGGGGGCGCGCTCAAACTGGAAAAATTCGATGGAGGACATATGGTTTGCGACCGTATCAGACAAATACGTCTTTCACCCCGAAAGAGTCATGATGCGGCGGCGCGTTCTGGCGCCCTACAGAAGTGACGGCAAGCCCAGGGACTGGGAGCAGACAGATAGCGGGCGCTTCAGAAATACATATCCTTCAAATTTCTGGGACGATATTTCCGTGCCCTACTGGTCTATGGCGGAAAACACTCCGCATCCTGCTCAGAAGCCGGAAAAACTCATGGCAAAGCTGATACTTGCCTCAAGTGAGGAAAACGACATAGTCTTCGACCCTTTTCTCGGCTCAGGAACAGTGTCTGTGGTGGCAAAAAAACTCTCAAGGCGCTATATAGGCATAGAAAGAGATCCGTTTTACTGCGCGCTTGCCGAATACCGTCTTTCGTTGTCGGAGACTGACAGGCGGATACAGGGATATGAAGACGGGGTCTTCTGGGAGCGGAACTCACTTTCAGGTTCAAATAAAAAGTAAATACTGCAGGGCATAGAGAACACACCGTGCAGCCGGATGGGGAGAATGAAGCAGGGTCGACCTGCGAAAAAACGCACACGGACATGTGAAAAAATGTCGTGTGCGTTTTCTTTGAGTTTTTAAATAGCTTTTTTGGATATCGGCATGTTTCATACTTGAATAGCCTTCTGACGTCGTCAGCACTTATTCCCTTGAAATCAGGCAGTCCGGTTTTCTATATTAATTATTTGCTCCAGTCTGAAGCCTGCCTTCTCCGCAAGCTCGCACAGCTTTTCGTTTTCTATAGGTTCGCTCATCCTCAGTATTAGGACGCGGGGAATTTTTCCGAGCGAGGATTTTATCTTTCCTGTTGCCTCAAAGACGTCCGACAGTGTTTTTACAGCTTTTGTGTCATGCTCTCCTTCAATCAGCACCTTGCGCATGTATCTGTATCTGTTCTGACAGTCGTTATTTTTAAGAGTTTTTACGCCGAACAGAAAATAAAGCACAAGGGCAAGCCATATGACGAGAGCCGCAAAGACCAGAACCGGGATTTTTCTCAGATACCAGCAGGCTATGCCTACCGACACCGTGGTTCCGGCTATAGAATAGAATTTCATTATCGGTTTCATGCAGCGGGCTTCGGTGTACGATTCGATATATTTTTTATATATTGACGTTCGCATAAACCACCTGTGAAGTTTCGCCGAGCCCTTGGAGAAGCAGAGCAGCGCCGCGAGCAAAAACGGCACAGTCGGCATTACCGGGAGGATTGTTCCGATTATGCCGAGGGCGAGAAATACAAACCCACAGGTAATGAAAAAAATCTTTTTAAAATTCATGAATTTCCCGGTTTCTCCGCCCTGATTCCGCGCGCATTCAAAGAGGGCGGTCATCTTTTTCTTATGACGTAGTATCTTTTTTCGGCTTTTTGAGACAGGGGCGACATGTCGGGGCCTGAATAAACACCAAGCAGGGAAAAGCCGCTGCCCTCTACTGCACAGAGCACCTCTTCATGGCTGAAACAGGTCTGTACCTGGTGCTCCTGCTTTCTTACGTATGTGTTTCCTTCTTTATTTTTGACAAAAAATGTGAGGTCAAAATCACATTTTCTTTTTTTTGCATCATAAAAATTCTGCCATACGCAGAAGACGCTTTTTTCATCGTAAACATATGTGTTTTCCCCGTATACAGACTCGTACCTGTATTCGGAGTTGACGTCGAACACGAAAACGGCTCCGGGAACAAGACTTTCGCCGATACGCTCAAAAGTGCGCGAAAGCTCCGGGACGTCGTTCAGATAGTTAATGCCGTCGAAGAAGCAGAAGCCGCCTTGAACCGGAGAAAACAGCTCAAGAGAGCGCATGTCCTGCCGTATGAAAAACGGACGGACTCCTGCGTCGTCGGCCCTCGCCAGTGCCTGACATAGCATCTGCTCCGATATATCGCAGCCTATCATGTCATACCCGTCCTCACAAAGCATGCAGGTCAGCTTTCCCGTCCCGCATCCGATATCTATAAGTGTGTCGCCGGGTCTTATGCCGTGCAGTGTGAAGACATTCTCCGCAAACCGCCGTATTGCCTCATAGTCTTCTTTGGAATTGAGCTCGTCGTAAAATCCGGCGAGCACTGTATACTGGTCGCTCATTTTTCCTCCGGTATATTCCATGCCCCTTTTGTGCGGAGCTGTCATTTATTCTTGTCCTTTTTTTTCGCCGAGGCGCCTTATTACTTCGGCATAACCGCCGCTGCCGTACAGCAGCGCCCGGTTCACGCGGCTTATTGTTGCGCTTGAAAGTCCTGTCTGTGACACGATATCGGTATAGACTTTATTTTCGCTGAGCAATTTGGCGGCATGAAATCTGCGCGACATTTCCCTGACCTCGGGTATTGTGCAGAGATCCTCAAAAAACAGATAGCAATCCTCACGACTGGACAGCGTCAGTATCGCGTCAAAAAGTTCGTCGGTTTTGTCGTCCTTCGGAAACATAATTCGATACCGCCTTTCTCATATTGAAGTGTCGCCTGAGCCTGAGCATTCGCCGCCGTCGTTGGCATCGCCTGAGCCTGAGCATTCGCCGCCGTCGTTGGCATCGCCTGAGCCTGGGCATTCGTTGCCGTCGTTGGCATCGCCTGAGCCTGAGCATTCGCCGCCGTCGTTGGCATCGCCTGAGCCTGAGCATTCGCCTCCGTCCTGCGGCTTTACGCAAGCGTCGCATTCTGCAGCGGGTGTGCCTTCGGATTTTTCCGTTTTTTCCTTACGCGATTCCTTTTCTATGACAGACAGTATCCTGCGTACATTTTCCTCACGTTCGCCGGATTCAAGCAGGGTTTTGATAAAAAGCGCCGCGCCTTTTCCTATTTTATCAGGGTCCGGCTCCTCAGAGTTTTCGCGCGCGGACTCTGCTGTCTTTTCACAGAGTATCGTATAGAAGCGTTCGATCTGATCGCGTGTCAGCCCGCAGTCTGCGAGAGGATCGCCGTGCTCTCCGTCGGAATTTTCCCCGGAATTTTCCTGACAGACTGCGCCTTCAGAACCGGCAGCTTCACTCTGAGTGTCCTCCCGGACGTTTTGGTCATAGTCTGTGCTTACCTCCGCCGGAAGCGGGAAGAGGGTGCGGAAAATGCAGGTCCTCACACATGCAAGCGCATAAAGGGAAAATGTGAACATTGTAAGGTAGTAGAACACCTGTATACCGTCTGAAAAAGAGCCTGAGAGGTTGAGAACGAGATTGGGAAGGGAATCCTGCAGACAGCAAACAAACGCTATTGAGCCCGACAGAGCAACAAGCACAGGCTTCCGCGAATCGTCAGCGGTGCCCGACTTGGCTGTTATAAACAGCAAGAACATTATAAGACTGAATATTGAAGACAGTCTGCGCGGATTCGAAAGTATGACTGACATGTCGTAGTACACTCTGAGAGTGAACGCGATGACAAAGAAAACCAGAATAATACAGGTTGCCACAGGTGCGCGCTTTCCCGCCGCGCAGAAAGCAAAATACAGAACTGCAGGCAAAATAAGCACAAGGCATGCGGTGTGTGCGAAGGCAGCCTGTGAATAGTAGTTGACGTACGAAGAATCAAGGATCAGGCGAAGGTGGTCGTATGCCGGTGAGAAAAACTGCGCGGCAAATGCGAATACCATTGCGGCAGCGCATGCCGCCGCCGCGGCTCTTTCCGGAAGCTCAGCACCGGGGAAAGACTCGTCCGTACGGGAAAAGGCCGCGTCAAATGAAGCGCCCGGTACATTTTTTCCCGCAAGGTGTCTTTTCAGCATGAGAGCGACGGCAACAGCAACTGCGGCAGATACCGCGGCGATTATGTAAAACGCCGCGCCGACACCGGAAGGTGTCCCGTGTGCCCACAGCATGTCGTCGAAGACATAATAAAGATTAAGAAGAACGGTCTGCACGAGAACCCCCGCCACTCCAACGACGAGAAGGGCTGTCACAGACGAGAGATATTTTACGGTTCCGTTTGATTTCAAGCGGGCACACCCCTTTTTCAGCTTTTTATATCTGCTGCCCCGGCGGCAAGGGCTGTACGTGCCGGGGCATATACACCGTCTATTATACATCTAAGTTTGCGATAATTCAAGAGTTTTGAAGCCTAATCGTGAAAAATGCGGGCATGTCCCGCCCCGGGACATAGCTCAGGGTGGGGATAAAGAATGTCCTGCCTGACGCCGGTCAAGCTGCGGGTAAGGTGAATCGTCCCGGAAGCTTTATCGGGCGGAATAGTTTGATGCGGCTTTATGCGTCCGGAAAGACAGGTGCATCCGGAGGGACTGGCTCGCGCGGGAATGTCGGCTCGCGCGGGAATGTCGGCTCGCGCGGGAATGTCGGTTCGTGCGGAAAGGCGGGTTCGTGCGGGAATGTCGGTTCGTTCAAAGAGGCGTGGCGCTCACTCGTCAGAAATCTGCCGTTTTAGCTCTGTGCTTACCCTGTGTTTTCCTGCGGGAAAATGCGCATGCCGAAAGAAATGATATTATCTCCGGGACCGCCGAGATCCTGTGCGGCTCACATGCGATACGGAACAGCCATTCAAGACCGCAGCTGACCAGAACAGACGGCGCTCTTTTTTTGCACCCCGAATATATGTCGAGGCTTCCGCCAAGCGCAAGACAGACAGTCCCGCATTCATCAGAAAGCTTTTTGCAGAAATACTCCTGACGAGGACTTCCGAGGCATACATAGACAAGACGCGCTCCCGATTTTTTTACAAGTGCCGCCATTGCCTCTTCGTCGAGTGAAAAGCCGTCGCAGTACCCGCTTACCCTGAGCCCCGGAAAGGCTCGGCTCAGCTTTTCTGCAGCCTTCTTTGCAACTCCGGCTTTTCCTCCCAGAAAGAAAACTGGAATTTTGTTAAGCGCCGAATATCCGGCAGCAAGCCATCCGGTGTGCACGCCTGAGGCTGAGTCGGATAAAAAACGGTCGCCACTGAGCATTGCCCCAAGTCTCACGCCTTTTCCGTCCGGCAGCACCACCGCAGCCCCGTTTATGAGCTGTGCAAACAGCGGGTCGGAAAAAGCTCGCCGGCAAATAACTGCGTTTGGTGTCACTACATATCCGCTGTGTCCCTTTTCGGCTTCGGCTGTTATTTTAAGAGCTGCGTCGCGGTCGGAAATATCGTCGAATATTACAGACATCAGCTTGATTTTTCTTTCTGCTTTTCCTCCGCTTATGCCTGATACACAGGATGATCGGTACATGATCTGCCCGCCTTTCTGAATTTTCAGCTTATGTACCGTGAAACCTTCCGAATGTGTGCAAGGCGCGAGGCGGCAGAGGTGCGGGCTCGGAAACAGTGTAAGCGTAATAACAGCCCGTCATCTTTGCAAAATTCTGCCTTTTATCCCGACGCCGCTTTCTTTGCCTCGGCAACTGCAAGGGCGTCGCATCTTTCGTTATAAGGGTGCTCGTTGTGCCCTTTTACCCATATGTAGCTTACTTCATGCGGCTCTGTCGCCCTGAGCAGTCTGTCCCAAAGTTCGGGGTTCAGAGCAGGCTTTCCGTCAGCCTTTTTCCAGCCTCTGGTCCTCCAGCCCTTTGCCCAACCTTTAGAGAGCCCGTCTATCACATATTTCGAGTCGGAACAGAATTTTACGCGGCATGGGTAACGCAGAGCCTCAAATGCCATTATTGCGCCCATGAGCTCCATGCGGTTGTTCGTGGTAGGATTTTCTCCGCCGGACATAACCTTCTCCCTGCCGTTGCAGACAAGTATGGCTCCCCAACCGCCGGGACCGGGATTGTTTTTACAGGCACCGTCTGTGTATATTTCAACCTGAGTCATGTTTTCCCCCGTTTCTTCAGAATTTTAATATATATATGTGTATCCTTTATGCCGTTTACTGTGTTTTTTACAGGGCGGCGCAGGAATCATTATGTGACGGCATTATAACGACATTATATTGATAAGCAGACGTATCCGCCGATTGGAAAGACGGCGGATACGCTGCTCATGATGCTAACGTATCGTTATCCCGTTTTCCTCTATTTCCCTGACAGACGAAAACGAGAGGGGGTAAAGCGGCGCTTTTTCAAACATCCTCCGCGCTTCTTCCGTGCCGTCGCAAAAAGCCTCATAATCAGCCTCGGTATCGCCGTCTCCGGCGAATATTGCCGATATCGCCTCAAGATTTTCTTTTTGCAGTATCTCTGCGACGATGACAGCCCCGTGGCTCTCGGTTTTGTACATTTCCCCTTTCACGCTTGAAAACAGTATGTCCTCTTCGTCAGCCCTGAGGGCTATTCTTGCAAAGCTCACCAACTGCGTCATGCTCATATCTGTGACAGTCGAGCTGTATGCGGCTTTCAAAAGAGCTATTGTTTCAAGAGGTGAGAGAGAAGTCTTTACTTTTTTGAAAAAAGCTGCCATGAAAATTTTTTGTGCATCCATTCTTCCGTAATCTGCCGAAAGATATGCACTCCGCATGCGCACAAGACCGCATGCGCTCTTTCCGTCGAGACAGACATCACCCTTTTTCAGATGGATGTGGAGGTCCTGAGACGGGTCGTCATAGTCGAGATCGCGGTCGAGAGATACCTCCACTCCTCCGGCGGCATTCACAATGTTTTCGAGTGCCTCAAGCGTGAGAACCGCATAGGCGTCGGTTTTTATCCCCAGAGATGAGGAAAAGAAATCCCTCATTGCCTGCGCTCCTTTTTCAAGGGACTGCCTTTTGTCGAGTCCGGAAGACAGCGCTTTTGCACAAGCTGAGGCAAAAACGGTATTTATTCTTCCCATTTCACCCACGTATGTGTCGCGGGGTATCTGCACTACCGATATTTTCCCGGTTTTGTCGAAACGCGCAAGCATGATAACGTCGCTGCTTGACGAGGCTTCGTCGACGCCGAGAAACAGAAAATTGTATGATGTCTCCGAAGAGCATTCCGAACTGCCGGAGTCGCTGTCACCGGTGCCGGTGGCAGCGGGAGAGCTTTTCCCGGATGAAAGAAGAGAAAATGCCGATATCGCCAGAGCAGTCAGTACCGCAACGGCAACGACCGACACGAGCATGAATTTTATATGACGCATACTTTTTGTCCGCCTGTTTTGTTTTTTCTTAGTATGCGTCCGGGTGTGCCTCTTTATCACCGGGTATATAAATTACCTGTTTTTTGCCGCAAAAATTCCCGCGCCGCTGCCCTGCGCCGCTGCGCAGGACTTTTATCCTGCCTTGGCAGATACCGTGCGGCGGTGTTACGGGCAGTCTTCCGGCACTGTCATTTTATGGCTGTCGTATTCACAACATAGGCACTTACAAGAAACAGGACGTCCGTGTCCTCACTGCCTGAGAGCAGGTCGGCGTACCTTTCGAGCGAGCCGCTTCCTGCGCGGAGATCTATGAGTATTATTTCGCTGTACGAGCCGAGAAGCAGCGGAGCAAGAGACCGTGCAAAAGAATCTCTGAATATTATCAGACGCCCTCCGCTACTCCCCGTTTTTATGCTTATAAAGGAATTGTTGGCGCCGCCTGTGGTCTCGCCGCGCAGAAAGACGTCGTACTTGTCATAGCTTTCATAAAAAGCGTCTGTGTCGTATACACCGCCCGATTCTCCGGAAACAAGATAGGACACCTCCGCCTTTTTTGTGTATTCCGATGTCACGATAGTGAGAATGTCGGTTTCGTCGCACAGATGAGACTGCGAGCCGACCGTGCCTGTAAATTCTCCGAGCTCTGTTTCTGAAAACACGGTCGGAGGAAATGCCCTGCCCATTGCATCCAATATAAGGCGGGCAACCGGGAGCAGCTTTTGCTGTTTCCAGTGGATGTCGGTACAGTAGTAACTGTCTTGGGACAAAACACCGGTCAGGTCCACCGTTGAGTGCGGGGTCCTCATTTTTCTGTCGAGTGTATTTGAGCATTCCTCAAAGCACAGCTTTTCAGAGTCGGAAAAATAAAAGGATCTTCCGGGAATCACGCTGAGGTATATTCCGCCTGCCTGTTGAAAATATTCCGAGCATATTCTGTCAAAGGTCTCAGCCGTTTCTGAAATACGCGCTTTATCGCATTCCATGAGGAGTTTTACGACTCCGTCGTCGGTCTTCATAATGCCGTCAACGTCTGTCTGCATCAGTATGTCTGTGGAAAACAGGTTTTTGCCCCGGATCATAAGGTCGCGCGCAAAAAAAGCGTCGAGAAGAAATGATTCAAAATCCTCATAATACTCCTTGTCATAAATGGAGGAAAGCGATATTTCCGGCATTGCTTCCGCGCTTCTGCGCTCGCTTTCGAGAAAAGCGGGCGGCTTCAGAAGAATATAGAAAATGCCGGGAATCAGCATAAACAGAAAAAACACAGCGATCGTCAATGTATCGGAAAGACTGCGTGCTGAAGTCGTTTTTTTCTTTTTGAGTCGTATTCTGTTCATTTGTCCTCCGACAGAAGCAAAAAATTCCGATGCGACGTGATTTTTTATACTGAGGGTGCCTTTACGGGTGTCGGTTTTGAAAGCCCCTTGTTATATGGATTTTTAAAAGCGTCCGACGAGTCGCGCGCAGAGTGTCCGATGAGTCGCGCGCAAAAGGGGCGGTAGAGAATGGCAAATGTTGTACTGAAGATGTGCTTCAGTTCTCAGAACCGGAAATATAGAAACGGCTTGTACGAACCGCCTATAATGAAAAACAAGCTTGTCATGAGACAGGCAAGCACCGCCGCAGGTCTTACGGCATTGCGCGCCAGCGAGGCAAGGCGGCGTACAAACCGGCTCCTGCCGTATATTGAAAATGGCAGACGGCCGTTTAAGCGCCCGACGAGCGTATGAAAAATGCGTTTCAATCGGTTGCCCACCGGCAGCGAAAGCACCGAGGAAGCTGCAATAAGGACAGAGTAGCTTTTGAGGTAATAAAGCGATACAGTTGAAAAAAGCGGAGCGCCCGATATGAGAAGCATGTCGGAAAGCGTTGAAAAAGCCGAGCCGAGCGAATCGGCGTTGAATATCACAAATCCGCATATGACAAAGAACATGGTGTATACATGTCCCGCAAAAGAAAGCATTGCGGAAGCAATCACCGGTCGCGCGGAAGGTGCAGAAGAGCTTACCGGTGCAGAAGAGCTTAAGCCTTCGGCGCTGTCGGGCATGCCGTTTTGGCCGGCGCCGGGTGAATATGCTACGGGAACCTCGCCGGCAGCAAGAGCGTTTACATAAGGCCTGCCGCCGTCTTTCTTAAAGGAGCGGCGGGAGCGGCGGTCAAACAGCTGAGTCAGCGCTATCCGCAGTGCGGGAAAGAGCATTTTTTCTGCAATCAGCAGAAGCGCGTAAAGAGCGCCCCATGCGATAAATGTGAAATTTGCCCCGTGCCACAATCCGGTAAGCACCCATACGACCGCGATATTAAAGGCGTTTCTCGCCTTGGAACAGCGGTTTCCTCCCAAAGGAATATAGACATAGCTTCGAAACCAGGAGGAGAGAGTCATGTGCCACCTTCTCCAGAATTCTGATACTGTCTTTGCGGCATACGGATGTCTGAAGTTTTCCGGAAATTCAAAGCCGAACATTTTTCCGAGTGCTCTTGCCATATCGGTGTAGCCTGAAAAATCAAAATATATTCTGAGCGTGAAGGAAACTGCGTAGAGCCACGAAAAAAGCACGTCTCTTTGCATGCTTTCCGCATAACCGACTCCGAGCACAAAAAGAGAGTCGGCAATGACCACCTTTTTTGCAAGCCCCCTGGCAAAGAGAAAAACTCCGTCGGAAAAGCGCACCGTCCCGCGCTGCCTGGAAAGCATACTGTCTTCTACATCGCTGTAACGCACTATCGGTCCGGCTATCAGCTGCGGGAAAAGACACAGATACGTGGCAAATGTGGGAAAACTCCTCTCACACCGGCAGTCATTTCTGTAAACATCTATTGTGTAGCTTGCCGCCTGAAAGGTGTAAAAGCTGATTCCGACGGGCAGAGCCGGCTCCGGTACAGAATCGCCGAAGAAAAGCGACAGAAAAAAGTGCGAATACTTGAAAAAGAAGAGTACGGAAAAGTCTGCCGCAAGGCAGAGGATCAGAGCGACCTTTGAAAAGCGGCTGCGCCTTGCTATTATCAGGGCAAAGGCGTAATTCAGAAATGCCGTGAAAATCAGGAGAAAAACCGACTTCGGGTCGGAGGAAATATAAAAAACTATGCTTGCAACAAGCAAAAACGGATTCTTGGCTTTTGCCGGGAGAAGATAGTATATAATCAGAACGCCCGGAAGAAAAACAAAAAGAAAAAGCGCGCTTGAAAAAAGCAAGTGGGCTCAACTCCGTTATTTTTTGCCCGCAATCTCCTGGAAAGCATTCAGAATTGACTGCGCGCGCTCTGGTTCAATGTCCATTATCAGAACGACGACGCTTCCGGAATTCTCGCAAAACGCTTTTTCATATGGGGCGCATACGAGCTTGTTATAGTCCAGGTTTTCGTATATAATGCCGCTGAGACGGGCGGCATCGCTTGCGGAGCTTGTCTTTAGTATGCCCACAAAAAACGGAATATTCCCGTACGGATCTGCCGGATAAAGAATTTCGGCGCTTTCTACCGCATCATCGGGTTCTATGAAAAAGTGATATGAAAAAAGCATGCTGTCGGGCGCCACATCTTCGCGCACCGTGGGGAAATCGCCTTCAGTCAGCTCCTGGCTTTTGGCAAGAAAAATCTCTGTATCCGGGTCGCCTCCGGCAAGGGCGCATCCGGTAAGCAAAAGGCAGACAACCTGCAAAAGACAGACAGCTGAAAAAACTCGGCGCAGGATTTTGTTAAACGCGGATATTTTCATTAACAGACGCCTCCGTTTCGTTGGTTTATATACCTGAAATCCGGTATTTTACGACGGCTCCGGGCAACGCCCACACTTGCCGCCCTGCGCCGCCCCGTTTGTTCGGCGGCAAGGAGTATTCTACCATATGATGAGCCAAAAGTAAACAAACAAAAAAATTTTATGCAGTTACTTTGACTTTTGCCCGCTGTGCTGCACCTTCTGCTCCGGGATGCGTGCTTTTTATCCCTGTTGCATGCTTTGTCGGTTTCCGGTGCAAACGGCGCATCAACATGCTGAAGCACATTTTTGCAAGCAGGAAGCATAAACACGCAGAAACACGTAATAAATGCGTAGACTTCAGGGCAAAAAAGCAAATCCTGCCGAAGGCAAAAAACAAGCCTTTCTGTATTTTTGCCGCAGCTGTTGCCAAAAATACTTATCTGTGCTAATATTGTGATTGCCGGGTGTTGAAAATAACGCACTACTGTTCTAAGTACTGTGAGGGCATATGGAAAGATATGTAAAAAATACGATCATAAAGAGTCTTGCCATAACCGACGTGAATAATCTCGGATACGGCATCGGGAGGGCTCCGCTGAGCGACGGGGCCGGAATAGTCGTGTTTGTGAAGGGAGCCGTTACAGAGGACGTCGCTGACGTGAAGGTGATAAAGGCAACGCCGTCCTACCTTGTCGCCGTTATAGACAGACTGCTCGTCCGTTCACGCTTTTATTCGGAGCCTTCATGCCCGTCGGCGGGGAAATGCGGCGGATGCGTATATGCACATATAGATTATGATTACGAGAAGCAGCTGAAAAAGCGTTATGTCCAGGGAGCGTTCAGAAAGGCGGGTCTGAGCGCCGATATATCAGACGTCATCAGCGCCGACAAGGATCACTACCGCAACAAGGCGGAATTCCCCGTGGGCCCAGGATATACGGCAGGATTTTTTTCTGCCAAGAGTCACAGGATAGTCCCACTTCCGGACGCCGGATGCATGCTTCAGAAAAGAGTCATTACCGATATTTTAAGAACCGTGATGGAGTATGCCGAAAGCCGAGGGGTGCCGATATATGATGAAGAAAAGGGAACTGGGCTACTGCGTCATGTGTTTATACGTGACGGCGGGGAAAGCCTCCAGCAGGCACTTGCCGTCGTAGTGACGTCATCCTCCTTTGCGCGGGAGTATCCAGACTTTGCAGGCTATGTCATGGAGCGCCATTCCGGCGTAAAGTCGGTGATGATGAATATAAATGACAAAAACACAAATGTGATACTGGGCAGAAAAAGCGCCGTTCTTGCGGGAGAGGATCATATCATCGCACGCATGTGCTCTCTCGATTTCAAATTGTCTTTAGAATCGTTCTTTCAGGTCAATACTCCGGCTGCGGAGATGCTTTACGCCAAGGCCCTTGAGCTTGCGGCAATAGAGCCGGGCGACAGAATAGCCGATCTTTTCTGCGGAGTCGGGAGCATAGGGCTTTACATGCTTGCTAATTCCGGCGCGGCCTGCCTCACAGGGGTAGAGATAGTACCACAGGCAGTTGAAAATGCGCGGGAGAACGCAGGGCTCAACCGACTCGAAAGAGCGCGTTTTGTGTGCGCGGATGCCAATGCCGAGGCGCTCAATGAAGCAGATGTGGTAGTGACAGACCCGCCGCGCAAGGGATGCGGGGAGAGCCTGATAAGAAGGATGACCGACTGCGGTGCAAAGAGAATCGTTTATATCTCCTGCAATCCGGATACTCTTGCGCGTGATTGCCGTCTTTTTGAGGAGTTCGGCTACAGGTACGGAAAGGTGTATCTTTTTGACCTCTTTCCGCGTACCGGACACGTCGAAGCGGTCGTCTGCCTTGAGAAAAGCGAAGTGCAGGGATAAGACGGCTCCGGACAAACCAGTAAGACAAACCTGACAAACCCGTTTTATGAAAAATTATTCATTTGTCTCCGCCGACAAAGACGGGTGAGAGTGCTCCGCCGACAGAGCCGGGCGAGAGCGCTCCGCCGACATAGTCGGGCGCAAGTGATGGGTGCAGCTGGCGGGCTGAGAAAAATGTTGTCCGGATTCGGCTTTTTCGGATTCAGCAATCGTATCTATTGAATGAAATTTGATTAAAAAACTACTCCCGAAAAAACGCCTCCCGCTGAAAAAATATACGGAATGCCGGCTGAAAAAAGTTGAATCAGACAGTACGGCAGTCACAAAGCTGTCAAAGCCCGTTCATGAAAGTGAGTGCACCGGCAAAAGATACCTGATATACTGCCCGGAATACTGAAAGTACTTAAGATGCCGAAGAAATGCACAGATGAATCAAGGACATCTCGTTGAGACCCGGAAAATGCACCTCATTTTGTCTGCAAAAAATGAAATTAACTGTAAAAATGCGGATATTTATGTAATTTATGCAATATTTCCGGAATATTTAATCATCACTTGCAATTGACTCCGTCAACGTGCTACAATATACGGGTCAAATTTGGCAGGGCGAGTCGTCTTTGTCTTGACGGCGGCGCTGTTTGCGCAATTCTGACATGCGCGCTGTACATTTTTACTGTACTGCGGCAGTGACGAAATCAAAATATCGGGCCCGGCTTTTGCAGATGGGAGCGACACTTCCGGAAAAACGCCGGGGCTGAAATCAGAAGGATGGTAACAGGAATGAAAAAAGTAATGGCAATTTTAATGGCGCTTCTGCTTACGGCGGCAATGCTGCTCTCGTTCGGCGCCTGCACAGGGAAAGAGGCGGAAAAGGTCAAGGTTCTCACCGAATATGAGCTTACTGCCGAGAGTTATGCTTTCGCGGTTGCAAAGGGAAACACTGAGCTTAAGAATGCCGCAAACGATCTTCTTGCCGAGCTCAAGGAAAACGGAAAATTTGATGAAATACTCAGTTCCTATTTCGACGGAACCGCTACATTCACATATGAAAATACAGTTTCAGCCATACCTAAGGGCAACGACAGGGATAAGTATCTCGTTGTCGCAACAAACGCATTTTTCCCGCCTTTTGAGTATTATGAAGGAAACAAGCTCTCAGGAATAGATATAGAGCTTGCAAGCCTTCTTGCCGAGAAGCTCGACAAGACTCTGTATGTCGCCGACATGGAATTTGACTCGGTTATCACCTCGGTCACCAGCGGTGAGTCCGACATAGGAATGGCGGGAATGACCGTCAATGCCGAGAGACTTGAAAAGGTTGACTTTACCGACGAGTACTATGAGTCGGCTCAGGTCCTCATCACTCTTGAGAGCGACGAGACATTCAAGGATGTCAAGAGCGCTGACGACATAGTCGCTATCCTCAAGGAGCAGTCAAAGAGCTTTATCGTCGGAACGCAGAACGGGACCACCGGATATATGTATTCAAACGGCGATGAGTCCTTCGGCTATGACGGCTTTACAAACCTCACCACCAACGGATATACAGCCGGAGCGCTTGCCGTTCAGGACCTTGTGAACGGTAAGGTCAACGCCGTTATTATCGACAAACAGCCCGCTATCATGATAGCGAAGAGCTTCAACGAAGACAAGTGAGCATAAACTGGGGTCTGTTCTGGGACCAGTTTTACGGTGCCGAGGCGTATAAGGCCGTTCTTGCCGGTCTGCGCACGACACTGATCATAGCGCTGGGAGGCCTTCTCATAGGTCTTGTGATAGGCAGCATTCTCGCTATATTCAAGCTGGTCCCGTCTAAAAAGATTGTTTTCAGGGTACTTGCGGCTGTAAGCAACGTGTACGTTGCGGTCTTCCGCGGCACTCCTATGGTCGTTCAGCTTCTCATAATCCACTACGTTCTCTTCCCGCTTGCCGGGATATCGATATCGTCCGTGGCAGAGGCTACCGTGGCGTTCGGACTCAACTCAGGGGCGTATATCTGCGAGATAATGAGAGGGGGCATACTGTCTGTGGACAAGGGGCAGTCGGAGGCGGGAAGAGCTCTCGGACTCAACTATTCACAGACGCTCATCTCAGTTGTTCTTCCGCAGGCCGTCAAGAATGTCATACCGACTCTCGGCAACGAGTTTATAGCCCTTATCAAGGAGACGTCGGTAGTGAGCTTCATTGCGGTTGTCGATGTCACAAGGGCATTTCAGAATATGGCGAACAGCACGTTCGAGTATATGGCGTCATATATAATGCTGGCGCTTGTTTATCTCGTTTTAGTCCTTGTCATAACCTTTATCATAAGGTTTGCGGAAAGGAGGATGCGCGTAAGTGATCAACGCTGATAAAAGCAACCTTTCGCCGGCTGAAGATATACGTGAGCCGATGATAGAGATAAAGAACATATATAAGAATTTCGGCTCGCTTGAGGTTCTGAAGGGCCTTTCCACCACGGTCAAAAAGGGCGAGAAGGTTGCTATAATAGGGCCGTCCGGAAGCGGCAAGTCCACACTGCTCAGGTGTATGAATCTTCTTGAGGAACCCACCTACGGCGAGGTCTGGCTGGACGGTAAGCTCATAACGCCGCCTGATCCGTATCTGCACAGGTCTGTCATAGAGTCCAGCAGAACGGCAAAAAAGCTCTGCGCCTCTATTGTCGGAAAGGGTGTAGAGCCTACGCAGCAGCTGCTTGACGATATCGTCGCCAAGATAAAAAAAGAAGATCTTCTGAGAAAATATGAGGGGCGCGCGGCGTCCAGGGAGATGCGCCTCATAAGGAAGCAGAATTTTATAAACATCAACGTGGCAAGGCGCAAGATGGGCATGGTTTTTCAGAATGTCAATCTGTTCAACAACATGACTGTGATGCAGAATCTTGTGTGCGCGCCTGTCAAGCTGAAAATAAAGACCCCGGAAAAAGCCCAAAAGGACGCTCTTGCACTCCTTGAGCGCATCGGGCTTTCGGACAAGAAGGACGAATATCCTCAAAAGCTGTCAGGCGGACAGCGTCAGAGGATAGCAATCGTGCGGTCGCTGTGTATGGACCCTGAATACATGCTTTTTGACGAGCCGACGAGTGCGCTTGACCCCGAAATGGTGGGTGAGGTGCTGAGCCTCATGAAAGACCTTGCCGACGACGGGATGACCATGGTGATAGTTACCCACGAAATGGGCTTTGCCCGTGAGGTCGCCACGAGGGTCATATTTATGGACGGCGGGAGCATAGTTGAAGAGGGAACGCCGGACAAGATTTTCGGAGCTCCTGAAAACGAGAGGCTGAGGGATTTTCTATCAAAGGTGCTCTGACAGAGCATGGCGACAGCGCAAGAGAAATGCGGATGCTTTTTCGGAAATGTTTTGCCGCAAATTCAGATATGTCCCGGGAAGAAGGAAACTTTTTCCCGGGATTTCGCGTGTGAAAAGAAAAATGCACACCTGCCCGGCGCCGCGATTTTTACCCCGGCAGATTTCAGACAAAGGCGGAGCAAAGCATCTGAAGCAAGAAAAAATATTGAAAAAAACGGTATAATAATTGAGTATTATCAGCTGCATTATAAGCTGTTTACGGAGGTTGCCATGGGCGGAAGGGCGGAAAAGGAAAAAAGCGAAAAAACCAATGCAATGAGGGAATTAGAGGCGGCAGGCATAGCCTACGAGGGATTTGATTATCCGGAAGATGCTGAGGACGGAATGGCTGTGGCGGAATTTCTCGGTCAGGACCCGTTCTCTGTTTTCAAGACCCTTGTTACCCGTTCAGACAAAGGGGAGTTCTTTGTATTTGAAGTGCCTGTGAATTCAACGCTCGATCTGAAAAAGGCGGCTCGTGCAGCAGGCGCAAAATCAGTGGAGATGATAAAGCAGAAGGAACTGCTCCCTCTTACGGGCTATATTCACGGAGGGTGCTCGCCTGTAGGAATGAAAAAGCGTTTTCCGACATTTATAGATGAGACTGCAGTGTTGTTCGACACGATCTTTGTATCTTCCGGAAAAAGGGGAAAGCAGATAAGAATATCTCCTTACAGTCTGGCAGAATTTATCGGGGCAGCATTCGTGCCTCTTACGGTTGACTGACCGGCGCTTTTGCATCGGACAGATGGCTGTGTGCCCACAGTCAGCCTGTTTGAGGAGGGCGCGCTTTTTTGCATCTGAATTACGCGCAGGTGTGTATTTACTGCCGCCTGGTTTTTGGGGCATGCTTCAAAGCGCTGTCATGGTTACAATACCGTGTTTTATGACGCCGGAGCATGCATTTTTTGTAAAAAAAGCGGTTTTTGACATTTTGTCCCCGCGTACCACTTGAAAAAGACGGCAATGTGTGATAACATATCCAGTGATCGGCGCGGTGAGGCGGCGGCACAGCTGTGTCTGAAACGCCGGTTGACCGGGTACGCTCCTGGCAGCCTGAAGCTCAGGGTATCTGTACCAGCGGTTGTCGTCAGAGTAAAAGAAAGGTATTTCAACAGCATGATAGAACTGAAAAAGAAAACGGCGCAGGCAATATTCGGGCTTACAGGCGGGGTGCTGTCCGTTGACGAAATATTCTCCTGCCTTGAATATCCTCCGGACTCATCTATGGGGGATCTCGCGCTCCCGTGCTTCAGGTTCGCAAAGACTATGCGAAAAAATCCTGCCGTCATTGCAAAAGAACTTGCGGATTCTCTTTGCCTCGACGAGGCTGAGAGCGCTTCGGCTGTCGCCGGATATCTGAATATAAAGATAAAGAAAGAATATTGGAAAAGCGTCGTTGACAGGATAAATTCCCTCGGAGACGATTACGGCAAAAACGACAGCGGAGCGGGAAAAACGGTGGTTATCGACTACTCATCTCCGAACGTCGCAAAGCCCTTTCATATAGGTCACCTCGGCACCACGGTCATAGGGCATACTATTAAAAATCTTCACGAATTTTCAGGATACAGGTGCATAGGCATAAATCATCTCGGAGACTGGGGAACGCAGTTCGGGAAAGAAATATATGCTTACAGAAGGTGGGGCAGCAAAGAGGCGGTAGAAAAGAACGGCATAGACGAGCTTGTGAGCATTTATGTCAAGTTTCACGAAGAGGCGGAGAAGGACCCGTCCCTCAACGACCTTGCAAGAGAGGAATTCAGAAAGCTTGAGCAGAACGACCCGGAAAATATCGCGCTGTGGAAATGGTTCATAGATATTTCGATAGCCGAGTATAAAAAGACATACGAGCTTCTGGGAATAAAATTCGATTCATACTGCGGAGAGTCCTTTTATACGGACAAAATGCAGGAGCAGATAGACATAATGCGTGAAAAAGGTCTGCTTGAGCTTGATGACGGCGCCTCGATAGTAAATCTGGAAAAATACGGCATGCCTCCGTGCCTCATTCTGAAGCGCGACGGCTCAACGCTGTATCCAACACGTGATATTGCGGCGGCTGTGTATCGCAAGCGCACGTACGATTTTGACAAATGCATATATGTGACATCATCAGGTCAAAGTCTGCACTTCGCTCAGTGGTTCAAGGTCGTGGAGCTCATGGGATATGACTGGTATGACAGACTGGTCCACATTCCCTACGGAACGCTGTCGATAGGCGGGGAAAAGCTCGCCACAAGGACCGGAAACGTCATACTGCTGAAAGACCTTTTTAATACGGCAACCGAAAAATGCCTTGAAATAATAAACGAAAAAAATCCCGGCCTTGAGGACAAAAAAAGCGTTGCAAGCGCTATAGGCGTGGGAGCAGTTGTGTTCCACTACCTGCTCAACAGCAGAATAAAGGACAGCGATTTCTCGATGGAGGCGGCGCTCTCCTTCGACGGAAATACCGGACCTTATGCGCAGTATACCTATGCGCGCTGCTGCTCGATACTCGAAAAGGCTGGCGCATGTGAAGCCGCGGCAGACGATAAAGACACTCAGCTCCCTTTTGAAAGGGACAGCGAGATTGCCCTTGCAAAGGAGCTCGCACGCTTCCCAGAGGTCGTTATTGCGGCGCTTGAGGAATATGAGCCCTGCGATATAACGAGGTACGCGCTTGATATCTGCACCGCCTTCAATAAATTTTATCAGGAGTGCAGAATAATAAGCGATACCGGTGTGAACATGGCGAGGGTCAGACTTGTATCGGCAGCAAAAACGGTGCTCGGAAGCGCTCTTCACATAATCTGCATGAAAACCCCGTCAAAGATCTGAGAATGAAAAGGCGTGCCCGCAGAGCTTTATGCCTTGTGTGCGCCGACACATGAATAAACGAAAGATACAAGTAAGATATACGCAGGATATACGAAAGGATGAACCGTAGAACATGTCAGGACACAGCAAGTGGAAAAATATAATGCACAAGAAAGAAAAGACCGACGCTCAGAGGGCAAAGGTCTTTACCAAGATAGGAAAGGAAATGGCGATAGCAATAAGGGACGGGGGACCGGATCCCGTTTCTAACGGAAAGCTCGCCGACCTCATTTCCAAGGCAAAATCTCTCAATGTGCCAAACGACAATATAGACAGAATAATAAAGAAGTTTTCTGCAAATGATGCGGCAAGCTATGACGAAATAACCTACGAGGGCTACGGTCCTTCAGGTGTCGCCGTCATAGTTAAGACGGCGACGGATAACAGGAACCGCACTGCCGGCGCTATAAGACATTATTTTGACAAGTTCGGCGGAAATCTCGGACAGAGTGGCTGCGTTTCGTATATGTTCAACGATGCCGGGGTCATAATAATAGACGGCGAAAGCGTAAAGAACGAGGACAAGCTGATGGAAGACGCTCTTGAAGCCGGTGCGTCGGATTTTTCAGCTGAGGACGGAGTATATGAGGTGACGACAGAGGTGTCTGACCTTCAGGCTGTCAAGACTGCTCTTGCGGGCAAGGGATATGTGGTGGTATCGGCGGAGGAGGACAAAATCCCGACCTCATATGTAACTCTCTCCGACGAGGAAGATATAAAGAAAATGAATCTCCTCCTTGAATACCTTGAAGATGATGATGACGTACAGGACGTTTATCACAACTGGGAAGAGTAATTGCAAAATAAAAAACGCGCGGGGGAGCGCATGCAAAATTAGCGGTAAAATTGAAATGAGCCACCACGTTTTTTCGTGGTGGCTTTTTGATACGCAGAAAGCAAAGAAAAGCCCCGCGCGAGGCGGGGCGAGAAAGTCAATCATCCTATGAGATATTGAGAAACGGTACAATTCTTTTTATTTAGTACATACATTGCTGTAAGTACCATGTATGCAGCAATACCGCAATGACCGCAAATTAAATATCCTCTGTTATCCGAACGATTTTCTGCTACAAATTCAATAATACGATTTTCGGTAAACAAAAGCAAGAGCTCATTCAAACGGGATATTTCAATATTGGCTTTTTCGATGAGTGATTGTTTTGATGTTGGAACGTCACAGTTCAAAGCCAATATTAGTTTTTGGCCTTCTTCACTGCAAAGTGCCTGCATGACTTCTATCGTGTTTGCGTCAAAAGGAGAGAGTTGCTTGATCAGCGATGATTTAATCACGCAAGCCACGCCTTGCTCATCCCAGATTTTCGTTCCATATGAACCGATAATTCTGAGATTTCCTTGATTTTTACTTTCTTCTTGAATCTTTCGACTCCCGGTTTCTGCGAAATAGATACCCTTCCACATTTTCCAAAGATCATCGCCCAGCTCTTGATGAAGATTATTATTGTATCTATCACAGTTTGCTGTTGCCCAAATAAATTCTGTTCCAAGCTGTTCAATTTTGCTTGCAACAGCATCAATATCGCCATCCGATTCAGTTTCAAGAAGAACATCAGCGGAAATTTTGTAAACATCAGTGATAGCTTTTAAGTTGAAGCAATCGGGCAAACAATCTCCAGCCTCCCATTTTGAAATCGCTTGCGGAGATACTCCAACTTTTTCAGCAACCTCTTCCTGCGTCATTCCAAGCTTTTTTCTGTGATTGCGAAGCTTTTCGCCAAAGATTTTTTGATCTAACATATTCTATCCTCCAAGATTTTTTGAGATAGCTATCTTGTGATTATATTATATCATGGCAAAACGCAACTTGAAATAGTAAACATATTGAGTTTTATTGCGAAAGTTCTACCTTGGGTTGAATTTCTGCTTTCCCAACGCTCGCGTCTGGGGCAAGCATAGCGCGTGGATGTCCTCGCACAATCGGGCAGAAGCCCGAACCCACTATCCGTAGAGAAATGGAGCGCAAAAGCCTTCCTCGGGAGGAAGGGGGACCACGAAGTGGTGGAAGGAGCCTGCGGGACCTTCAGTTTATGCGAATTTTATTGTAACGCGCTCTCCCTCAGTCTTTTGCTACGCAAAATCCAGCTCCCTCCCAGAGGGAGCCTTTCGCAAGTTTCCACCGACATAAAAACACCACCAAAGACACTTCTTTGGTGGTGTTCGCGTTTGTGCGCTCGGCATGCGCTATCACTTGGCGGTGAAAGTCCGCTACAGACTTGGCAGTAGGAACTGTTAGCTAAGG
>CALXXF010000021.1 GCA_944392615.1 uncultured Clostridia bacterium | reverse complement strand
TTAGCTAACAGTTCCTACTGCCAAGTCTGTAGCGGACTTTCACCGCCAAGTGATAGCGCATGCCGAGCGCACATAAAGAAAGCGTAACCGTGTGCTTTACACAACGGCTACGCTTTCTGTTTTGCTTATTGTTTTCCTTTTATAAAGCCGTCTTTAAGCTCCGTAATGCGTATATACCTGTTATCTGCCTTTATGTCCTTAATGAAATATCCGGTCCTTACGAATTGATATCTCACTCCGTCGACATTGTCAAGTGCAAGCTCAGCTTTGCAGCCCGAAACCACCTTCACCGAATCCCTGTTAAGGTAATCGTCATAAGTCTCATTTTCGCCCATGTCGTTGAGATTCGGTATAGTAAACAATTTATCATACAGAGCCACCTCGATATCTCTCGTGTGGTCGGCAGCAAGCCAATGTATTGTCCCTTTTACTTTTCTTCCGTCTGCCGGCTTGCCGTTACCAGATTCAATATCAGCGGTACAATGAATTTCCTTTATGCTCCCGTCCTCATTCCTGATTACATCTGTACACTTAATTATATAAGCGCTCATAAGCCTCACCTCAGACCCTGGCTTGAGCCTGAAATACTTCGGCGGGGGATTTTCGGAGAAATCAGAAGAATCAATATATAGCTCACGTGTAAAGGGAAGTGGGCGTGTTCCGGAGTCCTGCTTGTTGGGATTGTTTGAAACATCGAAAAATTCAGTTTTTCCCTCAGGATAATTTGTTATAACGACCTTTACAGGATCAAGTATAACTATCCTTCTGTCTGCACTTTCGTTAAGCTCTTCTCTTATGCAGTGCTCAAGCAGTTCATAGTCAACTATACTGTACGCCTTTGCAACTCCCGCACGTTTTACAAAATCAAATATTGACGAAGGAGTATATCCCCGGCGCCTGAGTCCGCATATTGTTGGCATTCTTGGGTCATCCCAACCGTCAACCAATTTTTCTTCAACAAGTTTTCTCAGATATCTCTTGCTCATGACGGTGTATGTGACGTTAAGACGCGCAAACTCGCGTTGCTTAGGCTTTTTTTCAAAGTCAATATTATCAACGACCCACTCATAAAGCGGTCTGTGATTTTCAAATTCAAGAGAACAGAGCGAATACGTGATACCTTCTATTGCGTCCTGTATAGGATGTGCAAAATCATAAAGCGGGTATATACACCACTTATCCCCTTGACGGTGATGAACGGCTCTGACAATACGGTATATCGCCGGATCGCGCATATTGATATTTGGAGACGCCATATCTATCTTCGCACGTAATGTTTTGGAACCATCCGGAAATTCGCCGTTTTTCATCCTGACGAAAAGATCGAGGTTTTCCTCAACGCTTCTGTTGCGATACGGGCTGTCTTTTCCCGGTTCTGTAAGCGTGCCGCGATACTGCTTCATTTCATCAGCGCTCAGGTCGCATACATACGCTTTGCCGTCCTTTATCAATTTTATGGCAAACTCATAACACTTATCGAAGTAATCGGAGCCGTAGAAAACGCCGCCGTTCGGAACAGCGCCGAGCCAGCAGAGGTCCTGATATATCGACTGAACGTACTCATCGTCTTCCTTGACAGGATTTGTATCATCATATCTCAGATTGAAAAGTCCGTTGTATTTTTTAGCCGTACTCCAGTTTATATATATCGCTTTGGCGCTTCCTATGTGCAAATATCCGTTCGGCTCCGGGGGAAACCTCGTGTGAACAGTATCATTGACCCCGGCGGCAAGGTCGGCATCTATTATGTCATGAATAAAATTACCGCCTATTTCTTCTTCCATTATGTCCATATTTGAGCTCCATTTTACGTAATTAAAATTTGTTTATCGATATAAAATTATTCTTTCAAAGAATCAATAAATGAATTAATCCTTGAAATAACTTTGTCTTTACCAAGTATATGCATTACCTCGTAGAGATCGGGGGAGTTAAGACGTCCGGTTACCGCGACGCGAAGGAACATGGATATATCTGCAACGCTGCCTTTATAAGCACCGGGATCCTGCTTATATATTTTCATATCGGATGCAAAACCAAGTCTGTCCGCTATTGACTTTACCTTCTCGAACCATTCGGAATTATCTGAAGTTTCATCGTATTCATTTACAAATGTGCCCAAGGCCGTTCCTATATCATCTGCAGAAAAATCTGACGGAATACTGTCTCTTACTTCAAAAATGTCATCATAGAAAAAAGAAATATACGGCTTGACATCTCTCCAAACAGCAAAATCTTTGCGGGGCTTTTTGGAATTCCGTCCTATTGAGAATATCTTTTTGGCATATTCCGGATTTGAAGAAACAAGTCCGAAAAGCTCCTTATCATATTCACATGACCACCGGGTAACTTCATCGTATACTTTTTCAGCGGACATGCGTGAAATAACATTTTTGGAAACGTCATTTAGTTTATCGTAATCAAACAAACAGCCTGAAACATTCATCTTCTTAACTGAAAATGGAAATTCCGTATAGTCTGCATCAGGATTTGCACGCCTCCAGTCTTCATAATTTGAGTTAAGAAGCGTCATCACATATTCGATTACAGATTCTGCAGGATATCCGTCGGCCTTATAATCAGAAAGAGCCGCTCCTTTGTCCCGCTTTGACAGCTTCTTTTTGGAATTACCGTCCATCTTCATGAGCTGAGATATATGAAGGTATTTCGGGAGTTTGGCTCCGATATACCTGAAAAGCTGTATGTGCTTTGAAAGGCTCGGAAGCCACTCCTCGCCACGAACAACATGTGTTGTACCCATCAACGTATCATCAATCGCATGTGCAAAATGATACGTAGGTATACCGTCAGATTTCAGTAATACAAAATCCTCGTCATTTTCCGGAATTTCAAGATTTCCGCGGACAAGGTCTGTAAATCGTATTTTTTTGTCGGGATCGCCGTCAGAACACAGCCTTATTATGAAGGGAAGACCCTGCTTCAAATTTTCTTCAACTTCTTTTTCTGTTATCAGGCGTCCCTGCTTTATAATTTCCTTCTGCTTTTGGGCATCCTCGGCAGTCCAGACCTTTTCAGAAAGAATTTGTTTTACATCTGCATTCTTTATTTGTTCGTACTCATCTGCAGATGTAAAACACGGGTACGCCATTCCTCTTCGCACAAGATCTTTAGCAAATACCTGATAAATGTATGCGCGTTTACTCTGTCGGTATGGAGCATACTCTCCGAAATCGCCTCCATCTGGAAGAGCGCCTTCATCAAATTTTATATTATAATATGAGAGTGTATTTATAAGATCATCCTCGGCGCCTTTTACCTCTCTTTTAAGGTCGGTATCTTCAATTCTGAGGTAAAACACACCTCCGCTTTGGTGCGCAAGCCTTTCGTTAACCAATGCGGGAAACAGCGTGCCGAAATGCATAAATCCGGTAGGGGAAGGCGCAAGCCGTGTAACTTTTGCACCTTCTTTGAGCTTTCTTGCAGGCGTCCTGTTTAATATATCCTCAGGAGTCTCAACAATATCAGGATAGAGTAACTCTGCAATACGATTATAATCCATGGTGTGTCACCTCTGAAAAAAGTTTATAGAGAAAATTAATAACTATTGATAATTGATACCGTACGAATCAAACATCGCACATTGCAATACGACACGAATCAGACATCGCAATACGACCGGCATCCAAGAGAATCAAAAACTATAGGTTTGAATCATCAGAAAGAAAGAAGTTGTTTTCAATTTCAAATTTAAGCGTGGTAGAAGGACCGTGTCCAGGATATATCTTGAGTAACGGATCAAGAGATTTAACCTTTTTAAGAGACTCACTCATATTTTTGTACGAACCACCATAGAGGTCACATCTGCCTATATTTGAACAAAAAAGCGTGTCTCCGGTAAAAAGATTATCTCCCACAAGATAGCATACAGAGCCTGGCGTATGACCGGGCGTATGAATAACACGTATGGAAAAGTCACCAGCAGTAATAATATCCTTGTCCTCAATATAAACAGAACACTTTGCTGAAAAATCAGGTATTCCGAATAATTGAGCTACATTTTTGGAAGGATCGGAAAGCAACGGACCATCCAAAATGTGTATAAACGACGGTACGCCCGGAACAATTTTTTCAATATCACATAATGCGGAGGCATGGTCATAATGTGCGTGAGTAAGGAGGATTGCTTTTACAGTCAACGAGAGACGGTTTATATGCATCTCAGCCATAAAAGCATCACACGGATCTATAATCAGCGCCTGGCGATTGTCGTTATAAACAGTATACATATTTGCACATGCAACACCGCATTCATCGCATAAAACAGTCATAGCAAATCTCCAAAATATTAAAACACCGCACACAAAGCCGGTTTACAGAAGCAATTATATCATGGACGCTTTATTTTGTCTACACAAAAATCAACTAATTCGATATTTATTTTGTAATATATATATCAATTTGTAATAGAGACCATTGATGAATAAACACAAAAATAAAGTCTCGGACGACTGTATATGATAACAGCAGGAGTTAACCATCAAAAAGCCCTTCTCAATTATACAAAATTTATCTTAAGTATAATTGACAATGCCGTCAGGCAAACTGCCCTAAACCATGCTTTACCGAAAAAACAGCCCCGTGAGCGACTTTAGTGTTTTATCCACTCTTCTCTCACGGAGCTGAATTTGCAAACAAGTGATAAGCATATCTGTTGATTGTCAATCACTTTATTTGTTTCAGTTTTTTAATTGTAATGGTCGTATTCTGAGTTACATAATCGTGTATATCACAAGTACGCAATCAGATATAGAAATCGTGATTTCCTATTGTAAAGGCATATTTTCTTGATACGGAAACCCAATTATTAGTAGCAATACGCGGGTTTATGAAAAACAATATTTCATCGCTGAGCGAGTATCCCTCAAGACATATTTTAGCAGCTACCACGCTTTCTTCTCCCGGTACGTTGTATATCATTCCGTTATCCACAGGTGAAAACTGTGTTCCGTATTTCCTGTCAAAAATAACTCCGTATATAGTATCGGGATACATTTCCGATTTTGAGCGATTTATGACAACATTTCCCACGGCTATTTTACCGAGCAGAGGTTCTCCTGCGCTCTCAGCATTTATTATACGTGAAAGCCAGTAAATATCTGTTTCATTATAATATTCATCGGCACTCTCAAGCGGCGTCGGAATCCCTCCGAGATCTACGGAATAATCGTCTGCATTCCAATTAACTGAAAGCGAATACGCTTTAGCCATACTCCTTACAGGCACATATATCCTGCTGTCTATATTCATAATTTCACTTGAACTGAATATGTACCTTTCATTGGCTATAAGTATGTTGGAACCCTGATATGCGATTATCTCAAGAGAATCTGCAGATATATCAGCATGTCCCTCGTCTGACCACGAGATCTCACATTTTCCCATGGCGTTTGCAAACGCACGTATCGGAACATATGTTGTATCATTTATCAGGAAGTTATCTTCCTGATAAAGCTCTTCGCCGTTTACATATACTTTAATCGTTCTGTTGCTATCCGAAGAAATCTGATACAAATCTGTATCTGAAGCGTATCTGTCCTCGGCAGCAAAGGACGAAAAAGACATTGTCACAACAAGTGAAAGCACTGCGGCAACCGCCGCCATAAAACCGAGGTTTGTCATCTTGTTTCTTCGTCGTCTTGTTCTTTTTATGTTCAAATTTCATGTACCTTCCTTTCTTCCGGTATGTTAAAATTTTAACATAATATACGATGATTATCAATGCAAAAATTTTACCATTCGCCTTTACATCCGGCGTTGTTAATCATCGGTTTTTATTACGCAAGCAAAAACGTTTTATCGCATCTGAAAATCTGGTTGACACAGACAAGTAAATGTTATAAAATCAGGCTTACAGAATATTTGCAGAATATTAATGAGGTGTTTATCAAAATTATGGACAGAAAAATAATTAAAGAAATAATTTCAAAATGCGATCACACCAATCTTTCCGTGACCGCATCGGAAAACGACATAAAAAAACTTTGCGATGAAGCTTCCCTTTTCGGCGCTGCCTCTGTATGTATCCCTCCATGTTATGTAAAAGCGGCTAAACGCTATATCAAATCTGACTTGAGCATATGTACAGTAATTGGTTTTCCTAACGGATATTCTTCAACTGCCGCAAAGGTTTTTGAAACAAGTGACGCGATAGAAAACGGCGCTGATGAAATCGATACAGTCATAAACATAGGTTATGCTGCTTCAGGAAAAATATCGGACTGCCAAAAAGAGATACTTGCCATAAGAAAAGCATGCGAAGGAAAAATACTCAAAGTTATAATAGAATGCTGTTATTTAAATAAAGCTGAAAAAATATCTCTCTGTCACATGCTTAACTCTACCGGAGCAGATTATATAAAAACATCTACCGGATTCGGAACATCAGGGGCAACTCTGGAGGATGTAAAACTTTTTTCTGAACACTGTCTTCTAAAAATAAAAGCCGCCGGCGGTATACGTACGTTTGAACAGGCAGAAGCCTTTATCAAAGCCGGTGCAGAGCGCATCGGGAGCAGCGCTCTAATAAGAAAGGCGGTCGAAATATACGACCGCCAACTATAATGCAATACAATTATGCTTATCTGTAGTAAATAACTTTATTTACGCTTTATCAAAATAATGTAAGATAAGGACACTCTGAATATCATAAAATGAAAAATCAATCCATATACCCTTCAGCACACAGAAGCTCTGCTATCAGGACAGCGCCTCCTGCAGCGCCTCTTATAGTATTATGCGAAAGTCCTACAAATTTATAATCGAAAAAGCTGTCTTCCCTAAGCCGTCCGAGGGTGATTCCCATTCCTTTGTAAATATCCCTGTCGATACGCGCCTGTGGCCTGTCAGCCTCTTCAAAATACGTAAGGAACTTTTCAGGCGCTGACGGAAGAGACAGTCGCTGAGGAGCTCCTTCGTAATCTTTCCATGCCTGTATTATTTCTTCGCGCGAAGGCTTATCTTCAAATGTAACAAAGACAGCGCTTGTGTGTCCGTCTGTAACAGGTACTCTTATGCACTGTGTGGTAATAAGAGGGCTTTCGGCTTTTTTTATTACGCCGTCTTCAAGCTTTCCCCATATTTTGAGAGGCTCCTGTTCACTTTTTTCTTCTTCCCCGCCTATATACGGTATGACATTGTCAATCATCTCAGGCCATTCCTTAAAGGTTTTTCCGGCGCCGGATATTGCCTGATACGTTGTGGCAACTACTGTGACGGGCTTATATTTGAGAAGAGGCGTGAGAGCGGGAACATAGCTCTGTATGGAGCAATTAGGCTTCACGGCAATAAATCCGCGCCTTGTACCAAGCCTTTTCTTCTGATAATCTATCACCTTGAGATGAGCGTCATTTATCTCAGGAATAACCATCGGTACGTCATCTGTCCAGCGGTTTGCGCTGTTGTTTGAAACAACAGGTATCTCTGCTTTTGCGTAACTTTCCTCAAGCGCTTTTATTTCATCTTTTTTCATGTCAACAGCACAGAAGACAAAATCCACCTCTCCAGCCATACTTTCCACATCTGAAGCGTCCTTGACTATCATATCCTTATACTTTTCAGGCATGGGTAAATTGAGCTTCCATCTTCCGTCCACAGCATCCTCATAACGTCTGCCTGCAGAACGAGAGCTTGCGGCAAGCGCCTTGACTTCAAACCACGGATGATTATCGAGCAAAGCAAGAAAGCGCTGTCCAACCATACCTGTCGCGCCTATTACACCAACTCTGTAGGTTCTGTTTTGCTTCATTAAAATACACTCCCTCTCAACCATAAACATACTGTCTTATAACTGTCTAATTATAAAGCAGATAGCATGGTTTGTCAATACAAACATCAGGATTGTATAACAAAAAAATGGGTAAATACGACATAGCTCACTTGACATAAAGCCTGATATAACCTATAATATAGATTGGAGTATGTTCGATTTATAATCACTATATGCGAAATCTCGTTGTATGTAACATATACCGAGGGGAGTGTACGTTATGGTAAAGAGCATGACCGCGTACGGAAGAAGTACCGGCCTGGCGGACGGAAAAAAGATAACCGTCGAGGTCAAGAGCGTTAATTCAAAGTTCTTTGACCCATCAATTAAAATTTCAAGAAATTACAGCTACCTTGAGGAGAAGGCGAAGGCAATCCTTCAAAAATACATAAGCCGCGGGAAAATTGATCTTTATATTGGTATCGAAGCTGTGGAAAATCAATCCTGCGATATCTGTGCCGACCTTGCGTATGCTGGGAGCTATATAACCGCACTAAAGAAACTACGTGATGAATTTTCACTTGTCGACGACATAACCGTTATGAAGGTTGCATCCAACCGTGATATATTCGTAGTAACAAGATCCGAGGAGGACTCCGAAAAGGTGTTTGAATCGGTACTTCCCTTTCTCACAGAGGCCCTTGAATCCTTTTCTGCCATGCGTATCTCGGAGGGTGAAAATCTTTGTCGCGACATAACGGAAAAAAGACGTAACATAGAAAAAATAACAAGCATGATATCTTCCCAAAGTGAAAGAATGGTTGAAGAATACAGCGAAAAACTCAGAGCAAGAATAAAAAAATTGCTTGACAGCTTCAATGTGGAAATAGACGAGCAGCGAATACTCACTGAAAGTGCTATTTTTGCCGACAGAGTTGCAGTGGATGAAGAACTTGTACGTCTGTCTTCCCATTTCTCAGCTTTTGACGAGATAATATTATCCGACGGACCTGTTGGCAGAAAGCTTGATTTTCTTATACAGGAAATGAACCGCGAAGCAAATACGATCGGATCAAAATGTTCTGACTCAGACATCGCACACATGGTAGTTGACATAAAATGCGAACTTGAAAAAATACGTGAGCAGGTACAGAATATTGAGTGACCCGCATAGACGCACGCAACAAAACCGAAAGGAGTGGTAGTTTGAAATTAATTGATGTGGGCTACGGAAACATGATAAACTCCGACAGGATCATATGCATAGCTTCTTTCGACTCTTCTCCTATAAAAAGACTTTCCCAGGATGCCAAAGAAGACGGTATGGCTGTAGATGTAACGTGCGGGCATAAGTGTCTTTCTGTGATAATTACAGACAGTAACCACGTAATACTATCATCTGTTGGTCCGGAAGAGCTTAAAGCAAAGTCCGATGAAAAAGTTGATGGGGATTGATATTGAAATGGAATTTGAAAAAAAAGGCATACTGATTGTGGTATCCGCTCCGTCCGGCAGCGGAAAAGGCACCGTCCTTTCTCATCTTACAGAAGACAGGGAGCATTTTGCACTCTCTGTTTCACTTACGACACGTAAGCCGAGAACCGGTGAAATTGACGGAATACACTATTTTTTCGTAAGCAAGGAAGATTTTTTAAAGGAAATTGAGAATGGAAATATGCTCGAATACGCCGAATACTGCGGAAATTACTATGGTACTCCTAAAGACCGCGTTGATGAGCTACTTTCGAACGGAATAAATGTAATATTGGAGATAGAGACTGTTGGCGCAATGAAAATAAAAAAATTGTGTCCGGACGCCATTTTTATAATGATTCTCCCGCCGTCTTTTTCTGCTCTTGAAAAAAGACTCCGGTCAAGAGGAACAAATTCCGAGGAAGATATCCAAAAGCGTCTTGAAACCGCAGTAAAGGAGCTTTCCTGTATAGAAATGTACGATTACGTAGTAATAAACCGGGACGGAAAAAGCAAAGAAGCTGCCGACACAATAACCGGCATCGCAATGGCAGAAAAATGTCGCGTAAAAAGAAATCCAGAGCTTATTTCAGATTTTTACGATGCCAAACCCGACAATGAGAAATAATAAATCATATATGCCATTTAACATTTAATATAGTAAAAAATATGGTAAAAAAACAAGCATGAAAGGATTTTTCTATGATAACACCTTCTATTGATGAGCTTACAAAAGGAAAATACAACAGGTACACACTTGTTGTTGCAACTGCCAAGGGCGCAAGAATGGTTACAGATGAATATGTGCGCCAAAGGGAGGCGGCAGAGGAAATGATAGCCAAAAAAGAGAGCGATAAATCACTTATGTCCCTTATAGACAGTGATTATCGCAACGAAAAGGCAGTGAAAATAGCCATAAAACGCCTCAACGAAGGCTATTACGAAATATCAAATGCTCCGGACGCAGATGGAAATATTCCAGGCGAAGAAAAGTAAAAACACTGTAACCTGACAGTATGCCGGAAGAAATTTAGTTTGTTTTGACGTATGTCTAGACATGTGTCAAAGAAAGAAGTATAAAATGGCTTTTCATGTCGCAACGGTGTATATCCTCAACCTGCCCTCACATGTTGACCGTCCGTACGACTATTATATACCGAATTGTTCTGAGCAGAAAATAAAAAAAGGTGATATTGTTACAGTTCCGTTCGGTGGAGGCAACAAGCACGTGACAGCTCTTGTATCTGAAATCAAGGAAAAAGAAGACACATCGGGTCTCAAGCCCGTCGTTTCCTCAGCACTTGCATCTCTTTCAGACGAGGAGCTCGAATTGTGTTTTTTTCTGAGCGAGCGTACATTCTGCTCAATCGGTGACGCCGTTAAAACAATAATACCTTCTACAGTAATATCAAAATCACATGATATATACCGCGTCACAGACAAGCAGATATATGAGAACTGCGTCAATATAAAAGCGATAACTGTATATCACTTCATACGTATGAACGAGCCTGCATCCATGTCCATGCTGATTCAGGAATTCGGAGACGATGTGCGGGCTGTTGTAGATACTCTTGTTTCTTTGGGATATGCGTACATCCCGTCCGATGGCGAGGGTTCAAAGAAGATAAAAAATGAGTCGCTTTATTCCCTTCCGTATCCTCCGCACGAAGCTGAAAAACGTTTTTATTCATCTGGCTTGCGTTCAGGCAATATACTCGCAATTCTCAACTACATTGCCGAGCATGGTACATCTTCATCCGAGATTCTAAGACGTGAGATATCAGCTACGTCGCAGCAGCTCAAATCGCTTGAAATAAGAGGTCTGGTTTGTAAGGAAACAAAAGAAGTATACAGGAATCCATATGCCGGTGATAACCGTACCTGTAAACAAAAAGACCCCCCTCTTACGCCTTCACAGCAGGAATCATACGATAAAGCAGTTTCTCTTCTTTACTCTGGTAAACCTGAAGCAGCGCTGCTTCACGGAGTAACCGGAAGCGGAAAGACTCTTGTAATCAAAAAGCTGATAGACAAGGTCCTGTCTCAGGGAAAACAAGTAATATTACTCGTACCTGAAATTGCTCTTACTCCCCAAACTGTCGGTTATTTTATATCTTTTTACGGGAAACGTGTTGCAGTATTTCACTCTTCCCTGTCATCAGGTGAAAAATATGACGCGTGGCGCAGAATGAAGAACAACGATGCTGATTTATGCATAGGGACACGCTCTGCTGTTTTCGCTCCGTTTTCAAGGCTCGGTATGATAGTTATAGATGAGGAGCATGAGCACACATATAAATCCGACCAGAGTCCCAAATACAGCGCTATTGATATTGCACGATTCAGGGCTGCGTTTCACGGAGCTTTTATGCTTCTTTCTTCTGCAACACCATCTCTTGAAAGCTACTATAAAGCCAAAAGCGGAATCTATCACCTGATAGAGATGACCGAAAGAGCATCAGGAGCCGATTTGCCTCAGACGATAATATCTGATCTGCGGGCGGACGCTTCAGGAGGTAACACATCCCCTGTAGGTGCGGTCCTGAAAAAAATGATAAGCGACAACCTTGACAATTCAGAACAAAGTATCCTGTTTATAAACAGAAGAGGATACAACAATTTTCTGAACTGCCCTATGTGCGGATTTGTTCCGACATGTCCTCATTGCAGCGTTTCTCTCACTCACCATATTAGGCAAAAGAAAAGCGTGCTCGTGTGTCACTACTGCGGGTTCGAGGAAGATATACCCAGGAAGTGCCCCGAATGCGCGTCTGACTCTTTTTCTTTCGTAGGCTTCGGAACGCAATTTGCGGAGCAAACCATTAACAGTGAGTTTCCCAAAGCGCGTGTAATGCGGATGGATGCAGATACAACGCAGCAAAAGTTCTCATATGACCGCATGCTTAGTGACTTCAAGAACGGAAAGGCAGACATACTTCTCGGAACACAAATGGTTACAAAGGGACATGATTTCCCCAATGTAACATTGGTAGGGGTGCTTCTTGCCGATACTTCCCTATATCTTGATGACTACAGGGCAAACGAACGCACCTTTCAACTGATAACACAGGTTGTCGGAAGAGCCGGTCGCCAGAAAAAAAGGGGGACAGCGGTCATACAAACCTACAATCCAGAGCATCCGGTACTGCTTCTCGCTGCTGCCCAGGATTATAAAACATTTTATGAAAATGAAATTGCGGCAAGGAAAGCGTTGGTTTTTCCTCCGTTTTGCGATATTGCACTCATAACCGTTTCGTCGGCAGATGAGATAATACTTCAAAAAGCGGTGTACGATACAGACAGTGCTCTCAGAAAATTGCTATCCGGAGAATTCAGCGACGTAAAGATAATTCTTTTCGGACCGTTTGAGGCACCTGTTTATAAGGTCAAGGAAACTTATCGCATGCGTTTCGTAATAAAGTGCAAATCAAATAAAAGACTGCGATTTATGATTAAAACCGCTTCTGATAGTGTGATGAGAAAGTACAAGAAAAACATTTCCATCTCTGTAGACATAAATCCCAACACGCTATGAATAAATTCTGTAAGGATGGTACATGCAAATGGCATTGCTGAATATTATAACTGAAAAGGATCCTACGCTGAGAAAGAAAAGTCGGCCTGTCACTGAAATAACAGACAGGATACTTACACTTCTTGACGACATGGCGGAAACCATGCGCGATGCAGAGGGTGTCGGACTTGCCGCAGTACAGGTAGGCGTCCTAAGACGTGTTGTTGTCATAGAGACGGAGCCAGGTGAATTGATAGAGCTTATAAACCCGGTTATAGTAAAAAAATCAGGCAAACAGCGCACATATGAAGGATGCCTGTCACTGCCCGGAAAATGCGGCATAACAGAACGGCCTATGGATGTTACCGTTGAGGCTCTTGACCGCAGAGGAAACCGCATAATAATAAACGGAAGCGGTCTTTTAGCAAAGGCCTTCTGCCATGAAATCGACCATCTTGACGGAATTCTTTATTCAGATGTAGCTGAACATATGCTCACCGACGAAGAAATCCGGAAAATGAACGAGGAATAATAAACTGCAGGAGATAAATCCGTATTTCCTTCAGCATACATTTTGTTTTGACTGCATTATCTGTTAAAAAGAGGTATCCAGAATGAGAATTCTTTTTATGGGTACGCCTGAGTTTGCCGTAAAGCCACTCGAAGCGCTTGACCGAAATTACGACGTAATAGGGGTTGTAACACAGCCTGACAAAAGAAGCGGAAGACATATGACTATGCTGCCGTCTGCTGTAAAAAAGTACGCATCAGAAAATGGTATACAAGTATATCAGCCCGAAACATTCAAGGACAGGGCATTTGAAAACACTCTACACGCTCTTTTTCCCGATATAATAACCGTGGTAGCGTACGGTAAAATACTTCCTGAATACGTGCTTGACTTTCCTAAATACGGCTGCGTCAATCTTCACGCATCCCTGCTTCCAAAATACCGCGGCGCAGCCCCGATGCAACGCGCCATAATGAACGGAGAAAAATATACCGGTGTAACGACAATGCTCATGTCAAAGGGACTTGATACAGGCGATATGCTCGAAAAAGCCTGTATTCCTATCGAAAGAAGCGATAATCTTGAGACAATACACGACAGGTTGTCTATTGTAGGTGCACATCTTCTCGTTTCGACTGTCGCTGGACTTAAAGCCGGAACTATAACTCCAAAAAGACAAGATGAACACGAAGCAAGCTACGCCTGCAAGATAGAAAATGTTGACTGCATCATAGATTTCACCCTTCCTGCCAATAATATTTTTAATCGCATCCGTGCACTTTCTCCTTTTCCTCTTGCTTTTTGTCTTCACAACAAAAAAATCCTGAAAATAATTGATTCAGAGCCATGTAACACTTCCTGTAGTGAATCAGTCTTACCGGGAACTGTTTTATCCTGCGACTCAGGCATAATAACCGTAAAATGCGGGGAGGGAGCGCTCGCCATAAAAGCCCTGCTTCCTGAAGGCAGGAAACGAATGAGTGCAGCAGATTATATCAACGGCAGAAGAATCGTTCCTGGAGATATCTTGGAAAAGCCAGTTGTTTAGCATGCGCTTTGCGGTTTATGAGATCATGTATTGACTATCTTTGTTTTTTCATGTTTCCGTCATTGCTTATTTTTTATGTGATAATTATTAAGGAGATAATAACGTGAATTATTTTTTTTGGACATACGGAATACTGATAATCTGTATCCTGATTTCAGTGGCTGCTCAGATTAAAATTTCAGCTTCCTATTCAAAATACCGGAAGGTCGCCTCTTCAAAAGGATATACCGGTTACACAGCCGCTCGTGAGATACTGGACAGAAACGGGCTGGCATTTGTTAACATAGAAATGATATCCGGAAAACTGAGCGACCACTTCGATCCACGCCAAAATGTGATACGTCTCTCACAGGACGTGTATAACGGCAATTCTGTCGCGGCAATAGGGGTTGCCGCACATGAGTGCGGTCATGCGATTCAGTATGACAGAGAGTACATTCCTATGAAAATAAGAAATGCCGTCGTAAAGACCACTTCTCTGTGCTCTACTCTTTCGTTTGTGCTCATACTTCTCGGAGTTTTCATATCTGTCTTAGGGTCTACAATGGGAGAAATAGGCGGTTATATAATAAACGCCGGCATCATAGCATATGCCGTAATAGTGGTCTTTCAGCTGATTACACTCCCGGTAGAGTTCAATGCGAGTAAAAGGGCTCTCTCAACAATAGATGAATACGGAATTGTCAGTTCTGAGGAAAAAGGTATGGTTGCAAATGTCCTTACGTCCGCCGCTCTGACATATCTCGCCGCTTTTGTCGTATCGCTGCTGCAGCTTTTGAGGCTTATCATGATTTTCGGAGGAAGACGCAACTAAAAGTGTAAGCTCGGTCGTTGATCAGGTATACAGCACCAAGGCAAACGGAGGATATCTTGTATAAAGAAAAGCAAAAAAAACAGATTGGTAAAGAAAGCGCACATGATGACGTCAATACAAAAGAATCAGATATACTGAATAATAGTACACGTCGGTTTGTATCCGGCTCCAAGCCTTCTGTAAACGCAAGACGCGCCGCTTACGAAACGCTTTTAGGCATTGAGCAAAATGCTAAATTTTCCAATATAGCCGTAAGTGAAACTATTGTTAAATATTCAATTTCAGGGCGTGAGCGCGACCTGTACACCAAGCTGGTATACGGAACTGTAGAAAAGGCTATAACACTTGACTATATTATACAACAATATATTTCAAAAAGATTGAAAACACTCGATAAAAGTGTTTTGATTATCCTGAGACTGTCTGTTTATCAGATCATGTTCTGCGAAAAAATACCGGAAAGCGCTGCAGTAGACGAAGGCGTAAAACTTGCAAAAAGATATGCGTCACGTGCGACCGGCTTTATCAATGCGGTTCTCAGACGTGTTTGCGCAAAAGACATTTTGATGCCTCATAAGGACGATTTCGTAAAGTTTCTGTCTGTACTCTACTCTGTGGATGAGTCGATATGCAGACTGTTCGTCGAACAATACGGTAACGAAAAAGCTGAAAACATACTCAAGGGATTTGACAATATCCCACGGATTTGTCTTAACGTAAATATTTCCAGAGGACAAAAACGTGATGAGTTTATTGAATCCTCAGGATATGACATGTCTTTGTGCCGTTACAGCACAACAGGAGTCATTCTGAATTCAGGAATGTCTCTGAGTGACTCAGAATGCATCGCGGACGGCAGCGCTTTTGTGCAGGGTGAAGCGTCGCAGCTTGCAGTTTCTGCTCTTGAACCGCGCCCTGATATGTCGGTTATAGATGTATGCGCTTCTCCGGGTGGAAAATCGTTTGCCGCTGCAAATATCATGAGATCAAAAGGACACATTCTGTCACTTGATGTGCACTCAAACAAGTTATCTTTGATATCTGAAGGTGCAGAGCGACTTGGATATAATATAATTTCTGTTGCACAGCATGATGGAAGATTTCCTATAAGCGAGCTTTCCGGGACTGCGGATCGCGTTATATGCGATGTTCCGTGCTCCGGATTCGGTGTTATGGCGAAAAAGCCCGAGCTCCGTTATAAAAAAGCAGAAAGTGCAGACGGTCTGCCTGATATTCAGTATGAAATTCTTAAGAGCTCCTCTTCATATCTGAAAAGAGGAGGTATAATGGTTTACTCAACCTGTACAATCAACAGAAAAGAAAATGAAAATGTTGTAAAAAGATTTATACATGAAAATTCCGGGTATTCGTTGATGGATTTTTCTTTCAAAGACACCCAGGGTCCAGATTTGCTAAACTCTTCTGAAGGTATGCTTACATTGCTTCCGGAAAACGGCACCGACGGTTTTTTTATTGCCAGAATTGTAAAAAATTAAGTTTACATACACAAATCTCGCCAGTGCAAGAGCTTTTGCACTGGCGTTTAAAAAACAAAATAACTTTGTCTGAATATGTTAATGCGCTCTGCATGTCAAATACCACATGCAGAGCGCATTTGATTTTTATTTCACAACATCATTTGTAGTAACGTACAGCTGATCTGAATATGCCCATATCGTAATTTCCCTCAACATTCTTGTAAAGTCCTTCGCCGATTCTTTCAGAATGCCCCATCTTTCCGAAAATTCTTCCATCGGGAGAGGTAATACCCTCTATGGCGTCAACAGAGTTGTTGGGGTTAAAATGCACATCCGACGTAGGATTGCCGTCAATATCCACATATTGTGTGGCAATCTGCCCGTTTTCAGCAAGCTTTTTAATAAGTCCTTCAGAAGCAATGAATCTGCCTTCCCCATGTGATATCGGTACAGTATACACATTTCCAACATCTGTTTCCATAAGCCAAGGAGATTTATTTGAAGCAACTCTTGTACGAACAAGTCTGGACTGGTGTCTGCCTATTGTATTAAAAGTAAGGGTTGGACAGGTATCATCCATGTCGATTATTTTTCCGAAAGGGACAAGACCAAGCTTTATAAGTGCCTGAAATCCGTTACATATTCCGCACATAAGACCGTCTCTGTCATCAAGAAGGGATTCTATCTGCTCTCTGATAGCGGCATTGCGCATGAAATTTGTAATAAACTTGCCGGAACCGTCAGGTTCGTCGCCGCCTGAGAAACCGCCGGGAACAAAAATTATCTGTGAGCGCGCGATCTTCTTTGCAAATTCAGACACAGATGCCGATATACTGTCAGCAGAAAGATTGTTTATTACAAAAATATCTGTCTCTGCCCCAGCAGACTCAAATGCTTTTGCGCTGTCATATTCACAGTTTGTCCCAGGGAAAACAGGAATAAGGACTCTCGGCTTTGCAAATGAAACCGAAGGACGTATCATTTCTCCTGTTCTTATATAAGAATATGCCTTTATTACTTCACCGCTTCCCTGCTTTATAACACAAGGAAATACACTTTCAAGCTTGCTCTCATATACTGAAAGCAATTCATTCAGATCAATGGCGTCGCCGTTGAATGTTATATTCTTTTCATCAACGGTTCTTCCAAGTATGACAGCTCCCTCTACATCGGTATCGTTACTGAGTTCAATAATAAATGACCCGTAGCTGTAATCGAAAATATCCTCGCAATTAACAGTCTTGTCATATTCAAAACCAATCATGTTTCCGAAGCACATTTTCATAACAGCCTCAGCAATTCCTCCGAAGCCAGGCGTGTATACCGAAATGGCTTTTCCCTGGCGCACAAGCGAAGAAACCACGCTGAAAACATCAATCTGTGATTGTGGCACGGGTAGGTCTTTTGTGCCATCATACTCAGGCCTTAAAAGAACCACTTTGTGCCCCGTTTTTTTGAATTCGGGAGAAACTATATTTTTGATTTTGTCTGTTGATACGGCAAAAGAAACAAGCGTCGGAGGGACGTCCATGTTTTCAAAACTTCCGCTCATTGAATCTTTTCCGCCTATTGAGCCTATAGAATAATCCATCTGTGCGTCAAACGCACCCAAGAGCGCCGACAACGGTTTGCCCCAGCGCGACGGTTCCTTTGCGAGCTTCTCAAAATATTCCTGGAATGTCAGATAAACATCCTCAAACGAAACGCCTGTAGCAACAAGCTTTGAGACAGACTCAACCACCGCAAGATATGCTCCGTGGTAAGGCGATTTTTCGGAAATCATTGGATTGAAACCCCATGCCATAGCCGAGCAATCATCGGTGTCGGATTTTTCAACAGATATCTTGTTCACCATTGCCTGCACCGGAGTGTTCTGATATTTTCCTCCGAATGGCATAAGAACGCTACCGGCTCCTATCGTCGAATCGAAACGTTCAGAAAGGCCTCTCTTTGAGCAGACATTCAAATCCTGGGCAAGGTCAAGCATTCCTTTTCTGAAGTCAGCGACCTTGCGTTTTCTGTATACTCCTGCCTTTTCAGTTTTTACGTTTATATGCTTTTCAGCACCATTTGAATTGAGAAAATCTCTCGATATGTCGACAATCTTCTTGCCGTTCCATTTCATGACAAGACGGTTTGTATCGGTAACTGTCGCAACAACAGTAGCTTCAAGATTTTCAGAATATGCAAGCTCGCAGAAACGTTTTACGTCCTTCTCGTCAACAACGACAGCCATTCTCTCCTGCGACTCGGATATTGCCAGCTCAGTTCCATCAAGACCTTCGTATTTTTTTGGAACTGCGTTCAAATCAATTTCCAGTCCGTCCGCAAGTTCGCCTATAGCAACAGAAACTCCTCCGGCTCCGAAATCATTGCACCTCTTTATAAGTCTTGATGCCTCAGGATTTCTGAATAATCTCTGAAGCTTCCTCTCTTCTGGCGCGTTTCCTTTTTGTACTTCGGCACCGCAGGTCTCAAGAGAAGCTATAGTATGAGACTTTGACGAACCTGTAGCACCTCCGCAGCCATCCCGTCCTGTTCTTCCGCCAAGCAATATGACCTTGTCAGACGCGACCGGTCTTTCACGTCTTACACAATCTGCAGGAGTAGCAGCGATCACGGCACCTATTTCCATTCGCTTAGCGGCATACCCGTCATGATAAAGCTCATCTACCTGACCGGTTGCAAGACCTATCTGGTTGCCGTAAGAGCTGTATCCTGCCGCTGCAGTAGTAACAATTTTTCTTTGTGGCAATTTTCCCTTTATAGTCTTATCAAGCGGCTTGAGGGGATCCGCCGCACCTGTGACACGCATTGCAGCGTAAACATACGAACGGCCTGAAAGAGGGTCGCGTATTGCTCCGCCAATGCATGTTGCTGCGCCTCCGAAAGGCTCAATTTCAGTCGGATGGTTGTGCGTTTCGTTTTTAAACAGCAAAAGCCAGTCCTGCTTTTCGCCGTCTATTTCCACCTTTATTTTTACAGTACACGCATTTATTTCTTCTGACTCATCAAGTTTATCTAATTTCCCTGCTTTTTTAAGGTACTTTACAGCTATAGTGGCTACGTCCATCAAATTACAAGGTTTTGTCCTTCCGAGCAATTTTCTGGTTTCAACATACCTTTCATATGATTTTTCGATGAGCTCGTCCTCAAATTCTACGCTGTCTATAGTTGTAAGAAATGTGGTATGACGACAGTGATCCGACCAATATGTATCTATCATGCGGATTTCGGTTATAGTAGGATCCCTTTTTTCCGAAATAAAATAATCCCTGCAGAATCTTATGTCATCGACATCCATAGCAAGACTATATTCTTTTACAAAATTTTCAAGTCCGCTTTCGTCAAGCCCTATAAAACCATCTATAGTTTTTACCTGCTGAGGAAGCGCATATTCTGCCTTCAGCGTTGCATAATTTTCAAACGACGCTTCACGACTTTCAACAGGATTGATGAGATACTTTTTGACAGCATCTTTCTGTGTTTCTGAAAGATTTCCGTAAAAAGAATAAATCTTCGCAGTCCGTACAATAGGCTTGTCACATTGAGCCATCAGCTGGATACACTGAGCGGCACTGTCAGCACGCTGGTCGAATTGACCCGGAAGATACTCTACAGCAAATGTAAAGTCTCCTTTTTCAAAATCATAAGTGGCGTTGTCTGTCTGCGGTTCTGAAAAAACTGTTTTTACAGCTGCAAGGAACTGCTCTTTGGTTATATTTTCAACATCATACCTGTTGTATATTCTTACATGTTCGAGTCCGGAAACTCCAAGAAAATCGCGTATATCTGCCCTGAGAGTATTCGCCTCATGTTCAAATCCTTTTTTTCTCTCGACATATATGCGATATACCATAACGATCACCCCTTGCTATTTATGGCGTCAAGCGCTCTTTTTCCTATATCTCGTCTGTAATAAGCATTTTCAAAGCTTATTTTCCCAACCATATCATAGGCAGCCTTAACTGCGTCGCCAAGAGAGTCTGCCTTTGCTGTTACACCGAGGACCCTGCCCCCTGATGTAACAAGCCCCTTTTCAGGATCAAGCGAAGCGCCCGCAACATATATTTTTTCAATTAAAGAATCCGGAACAGATATCTTATATCCCTTCGAATATTTTGAAGGATACCCTGAAGAAGCCATTATGACGCAACAAGCTGCCTGAGATGAAAATTCTATATCAACATTTTCAAGCCTCTCCTCACGCACTGCCATCATAATATCAAGCAAGTCGGTCTTGAGTAACGGAAGAACAACCTGCGTTTCCGGATCTCCGAAACGACAGTTATACTCTATAACCCGCGGACCCTTCGGAGTTATCATAAGCCCGAAATAAAGACAGCCTTTGAATTTTCTTCCCTCCGCATTCATTGCCCTTATAGTAGGAAGGAATATTTTTTCCATACATTCAGAGGCAACCTCCTCTGTATAAAACGGGTTCGGCGCAATCGTTCCCATGCCTCCTGTGTTGAGCCCCATGTCATTATCAAGGGCTCTCTTGTGGTCCATCGAAGATATCATAGGGACAATGGTCTTTCCGTCAGTAAAGCTGAGCACTGAGACCTCAGGACCTTTAAGAAATTCCTCAATAACGACGCGATTTCCGCTTGCACCGAATATCTTGTCTTGCATTATAGACTTTATTGCGTCAGTTGCCTGCTCTTTGGTAAAGGCTATTATAACGCCCTTCCCGAGTGCAAGACCGTCGGCTTTTATTACCTGTGGAAACTCAGCTTCATCAAGATATGAGAGCGCTTCCTTTTGCGAGTCAAATACTTTGTACTCCGCCGTTGGAATCCCATATTTATGCATAAGTTCTTTTGAAAAGACCTTGCTTCCCTCTATGATAGCCGCCTTCTTATCAGGGCCAAAGCACTTTATTCCTGCATCCTCAAGAACATCGACCGCTCCAAGTACAAGCGGGTCATCAGGAGCAACCACCGCAAAATCAATGGCGTTTTCAAGTGCAAACCTTCGTATACCTTCGATATCTGTAGCAGATATCGAAACGCAAACCGCATCACGTGCAATCCCGCCGTTTCCGGGCAGAGCGTATATCTCATCTACTCTGGGATTCTGTTTTATTTTCTTTATTATGGCGTGTTCTCTTCCTCCGCCTCCGACGACCAAAACCTTCATGCTGTCTCCTCTGAATATCTGCGACATCAGGTCGCATAACTTAATTTCCGCCCACTCTGTGTCATGCAGGCAGATGTAGAATAGAAAACAAAGTCAGAGAAAACGGCACGCAACAGCATCCGAACAAAATGGAAAGAAATCTGCAACATGTTAAACATATCTCGTATATGAAAGCAATGTCGCTGCGCTGTGCTAAAGCATAAAAGAGCATCACAACAGAGGGATGCTATCAACAGGAAAATCCCAGCATATCTCCCATTTGCCCGGCAGGCTATTTCAGAAACTGCATGCCGATTTCATTTGTAATTAGTGATGGAAAAGTCTCATTCCGGTAAATGCCATAGCTATTCCGTACTTATTGCACGATTCTATGACAAGATCATCTCTTATAGAACCTCCCGGCTCTGCAATATATGAAACCCCGCTTCTTTTGGCACGGTCAATATTATCTCCAAACGGGAAAAACGCGTCACTTCCGAGCGAGACGCCGGTAATGCCAGAAAGATACTTTCTTTTTTCTTCCCTCGTAAGTGGTTCAGGACGCTCAGTAAACAATTCCTTCCAGACATCATCACCTATTACTTCATCATAATCGTCTGATATATATACATCTATTGCATTGTCCCTGTTAGGACGGGATACCTCATCCTTGAAAGGAAGCGCAAGAACTTTTGGGTGACGGCGCAGGAACCATACGTCGGCCTTGTTTCCCGCAAGACGTGTGCAGTGTATTCTTGACTGCTGCCCGGCACCGACACCTATAGCCTGACCGTCATAAGCAAAGCACACAGAATTAGACTGTGTATATTTGAGCGTGATGAGGGATATTATAAGGTCTGTTTTGGCATCCTCAGGGATATTCTTGTTTTCCGTGACCACATTTTCAAGAAGCGCGCTGTCAATCTTGAAATTATTTCTTCCCTGTTCAAATGTAACGCCGAACACCTGCTTGATTTCCGTTTCAGCAGGTATATAATCTGGGTCAATCTCCACTATATTATAGTTTCCCTTGCGTTTTGACTTGAGTATTTCAAGGGCTTCCGGCTCATATCCGGGAGCAATAATACCGTCCGATACTTCACGTTTTATAAGACGCGCACAGGTAACATCGCATACGTCGGACAAGGCAATCCAATCTCCGAACGATGACATTCTGTCGGTTCCCCTCGCCCTCGCATATGCGCATGCAATAGGAGACGAGTCGAGTCCATCTATATCGTCAACAAAGCATGCCTTTTTAAGGTCGTCGGGAAGCACCTTTCCTACCGCTGCAGAAGTCGGACTAACATGTTTGAATGATGTTGCGCAAGGCATTCCAACGGCGGCTTTGAGCTCTTTTACAAGCTGCCAGCTATTGAAAGCGTCAAGAAAATTTATATATCCAGGACGCCCGGAAAGTATTTTTATTGGTAACTCAGAACCGTCACTCATATATATTCTCGCAGGTTTCTGATTGGGGTTACAACCGTACTTCAGTTCAAATTCCTTCATACAACATTCCTCCGCCTCTTGTATAACTGCAATTATTTGTTCTTGTTTATGAGTCTGTTTCTTACCGCTCCGTCAGAGAGTCTTACATATCTCACATAGAGTGATATCTTATTGCCTTCGTTAAGATTGCTCCAAAGCGTTTCGGTAAATGCGTCGATGTCATCATGAATAGCTATGCGCTCGGGTTCTCCGGTAAATGTGGGAATAGGGTTTCCGTCATGATTATACGTATGTATGAAATGACCTACTCCACATACAGGAGAATATTCGAATGTATATCTGTTGCAAGAACTTCCTGACTCATCGGAGCTCTTCAAAATACTCATTTTGTATGAGAAATCCCCGTCGGCAAATTCAAGTATTCCGGATATTCTTGGGGTGAAATTCGGGGCATCGGGCTCAAAACATCTTGTACGCAGTGCTTCTTCAAAACCTCTGCCTTCTTTTATATAATCATAAACAGTATCTGTCTGATCCCCATTTGTAACTATCAGCTTGTTTTCGTATTTTTTTATAGGAGAATATATAATCAGAGACGGGTCGCTCACCTTAGACGAATCAAAAGGATATATTGTAACATTGTCTCCGTTTTCCGTAAAAATCCGGTTTCTGCTGTTTTCACTTCTCCCCATTATGAAATATGCAACTGCCGCGCATGCGGCGTCAGGAGTCTTTCCTATTATTATTCCTCTTCCGGGATATGTATTATTTGAAAGTATCTTCTTTATATCTGCGCATTCGTAAACGTTCATTATGTACCTCACCTATACTTACATCGGTTATCAGTCTTTTTCGCCTGATTGATCGCCACATACTTTGCTGCAAAAATCAGAACAGACATACTCGCATGCCTGCGGAAGTATCACCCACTCTGCTTCTTCCATAACGCGCCTTTGAAGTACCTCAGGCGTATCTCCGTCCTTTACCTCTACCGCCTTCTGCATAATGATTTTGCCTCCGTCGGGTATGGCATTGACATAATGCACCGTTGCACCTGTGACCTTGACTCCGTATTCAAGCGCCGCTTTGTGTACACGAAGTCCGTAAAAGCCCTTGCCGCAAAAGGACGGTATCAATGACGGGTGTACGTTTATTATCCTGCCTTCATATTCGTTTATAAAGGTCTCGCCCAGTATTGACATGAATCCCGCCAGAACAACAATGTCAATATCACAGTTCTTAAGCGTATCTACAAGACGCCTGTCAAAATCCTCTCCCCCGAGAACTACAGCAGTAGGTATACCGGCGTTTGCAGCCCTCGTAAGAGCATAAGCTCCGGGCTTATTTGAAACAACGAGCTCGATTTTGCCGCTTGTAATAACCGTTCCCTGAGCATCTATAAGAGCCTGAAGATTCGTTCCTCCGCCTGAGACAAGGACCGCTATTCTCGCCTGCTTCAGCATATTTCAACACCGTCTTTTCCTGATATCTCCCCGATTATATATGCGTCTTCTCCGAAGGCTCTCAGGATATCAAGAGCACGGTCTGCGTCGTCGGCAGAAACCGTAACAGCCATTCCGACGCCCATGTTGAATGTATTGAACATATCTCTTTCAGGAATCGAACCGGTACTCTGAATGAGGTCAAATATTGGCAGAATCCTTATAGCAGAACGCTCTATACGAGCGCCAAGACCGTCAGGAATGCTGCGTGGAATATTTTCGTAAAATCCTCCGCCTGTTATATGAGAAATTCCTTTTACCTTAACACTTTCACAAAGAGCAAGCACAGGCTTTACATATATCTTGGTAGGTGTAAGAAGCGCTTCTCCCAGCGAAAGCCCGCCCAAAGAATCAACTGGCTTGCGTATATCGGATTTTTCTACATCGAACACTTTTCTGACAAGAGAAAATCCGTTTGAATGCACGCCGCTTGAAGGAAGAGCTATCATTATATCTCCCGGCTTCATAGACATATTATCTATTATGGCGGATTTATCAACGATTCCAACTGAGAATCCCGCAAGATCATATTCATCTTCCGGATAAAATCCCGGCATTTCAGCGGTTTCGCCTCCTACCAAAGAGCACCCAGCCTGCACGCAGCCCTCAGCTACGCCTTCTACTATCGAAGCAATCTTTTCAGGAACATTCTTTCCGCATGCTATGTAATCAAGAAATATCAGCGGCTTTGCTCCGCAGCATATAATATCATTGACGCACATAGCGACACAGTCGATACCTACCGTGTTGTGCTTGTCCATTATAAAAGCTATTTTCAGCTTGGTTCCCACACCGTCTGTACCGCTCACAAGTACCGGCTGCGATATTCCGGTCATATCCGGTTCAAATAATCCGCCGAATCCTCCTATAGCACCTTCCCGTCCTGTCCTGGTTCTTGCGACATGCCGCTTCATAAGCTCCACTGCTTTATAACCTGCCGTTATATCTACTCCGGCCTCTTTATAGCTTTCGCTGAAAGATTTCATATGAATATACCTGCCTTATTATTTTCAATGAATACCACGGTCTTAGTACTTATTCTTTTCCTTCGGAAATTTTTCTGTCGTATTTTGTATGCTTTCCTGCAACCTCGGGAATATCTGTCGGATATTCGCCGTCAAAACATGCTGTACAGTAAACCATATCGGTTCCGCCCTCAGGAACAGCGATTTTCTTCACGCTTTCAATACTGAGATATCCGAGAGAATCGACATCAAGTATCTTGGTTATTTCCTCAAGTGTGTGATTGCATGCGATAAGGTCTTTTGTTGAATTTATATCTGTACCGTAATAGCAAGGATGTGTAAAAGGCGGAGCCGTTATACGAAGATGGACTTCTTTAGCGCCGGCGTTTCTCAACAATTTCACTATACGTGCGCTTGTAGTACCGCGGACTATTGAATCATCCACAAGCACCACACGCTTTCCTTTTACCGTTTCGGACACAGGATTGAGCTTTATTCTCACCTTATCTTCTCTGACAGATTGCCCCGGAACAATAAAAGTCCTTCCAATATACTTGTTTTTTATAAAACCGAGGCCGTATGTTATTCCTGACTCATACGAGTACCCAAGAGCGGCATCTATACCGGAATCGGGAACGCCGACAACAACATCTGCGTCAACTGGATGTTCTTTTGCGAGATATCTGCCTGCCTGTATTCTTGCGGCATGTACAGACATCTTGTCTATAACAGAATCAGGTCTTGCAAAGTAGATATACTCAAAAACACAAGGAGAAGCGGTTTTTTCTTTGCAATGATCTCGTATGCTCCTCACTCCTGATTTATCGGCAACTATTATTTCTCCCGGCTCTACATCTCTTATGAAATGAGCACCTACCGCATCAAGGGCACAGCTTTCCGAAGCCACCACAAACGCTCCGTCGTCCGTCTTGCCCACGCAGAGTGGTTTGAACCCGTTTACATCTCTCACTGCAAGCAACTTTGTAGGAGACATTATAACAAGCGAATACGCGCCCTCAAGGCTGTCCATTGCACGATTAAGGGCTTCTTCTATTGAGCCGCACTTGAGCCTTTCACGTGTAAGAATATAGGATATTACTTCACAATCGCTGACAGAGTGAAAAATGGCTCCGCCAAGCTCAAGCTCTTCCTTCAGCTTTCTGTAATTCGTAAGATTTCCGTTATTGGCTATTGCAATACGCCCTTTTACGTGGTTTATAACCATAGGCTGATTGTTTTCCTTACCTGAGGCTCCCGCCATGCCGTAGCGGACATGTCCAACGGCAATGCTGCCCTCTCCGAGCGACTCAAGGACCCTCGTTGTAAAAACGTCATTGACAATACCAGAATCCACATGAGAACGGAAAACACCGTCATCGCATACGACTATACCGCAACTTTCCTGGCCTCTGTGCTGAAGTGCGAAAAGTCCGTAATATGTACTGGCGGCAACACCGCCCGTCTTGTCGCTGTAAATTCCGAAAACTCCGCATTCTTCTCTTATTTCGCTCATATAAAACTCCTTAATTTGTGACTGTATTGATATCATGAACGCAGCACAGATGTAAACACTTTATGTGCTTTCGCCATGCATTGGATACTTTGAATGTGCCTGATTTTTACAGTATGCAGTTAAATCTGCTGCTCTTGTACTCGCTGCTCTTAAACCATATATTTTTCTTCTAAAGCGGCGTTCTTTTCAAACACCTTTTTCTTTCCGTCTTTTCTTGCACATTCGAGCTTCTCGGCAAGCTTGGCATCTTCAACGGCAAGTATCTGTATCGACAGTAAAGCGGCATTGACCGCTCCGTCAATAGCTACTGTTGCAACGGGAATTCCCGAAGGCATCTGAACAGTGGACAAAAGTGCGTCAATGCCGTCCAAATATTTCGATTTGACCGGTATTCCTATTACAGGTAGTGTAGTGTTGGCGGCAAGGGCACCGGCAAGATGTGCAGCCATACCCGCAGCGGCGATTATTGCACCAAACCCATTTTTACGTGCATTCACTGAAAAATCGCGTGCTTCTTCAGGAGTACGGTGTGCGGAATATACATGTACTTCAAAAGGTACTTCGTATTCCCTGAGCGTATTTATCGCTTTTTCTACGACAGGAAGATCACTGTCGCTTCCCATGATAACAGCAACTTTTTTCATGCTTTCTGACCTCTTGTATATTTTGTTAAAAGTTGACGGCAAAGACGAAAACACAGCTCCGACAGAGCTCAAAACCGCATTATTCGACTCTGTTCTCGCTATATTATCTTAACACATACTAAAAACAAAGTCAATAGCAAACGCCGCAACTTGAGCAAAACCAGACACAAAGGTAAACTATTGAGAAGTAAAGCCAAGTAACATTTATACCTGTATTTTACCCACACGATTATGTTAGGTGTTCTTTGTTAAAAGAGAAATCCGACTGCGCCTCAAGCGTAGTCGGATTTCTCTTTTATACATTATGCATTTCAGTTATATACAAAGCTATGTCTGCCATCTGGAATTTATGATTGTTTACCAAGAACTCAATCTTGTAGTATTGATATGAGCCAGGATTGTCTATACCATATATATACATCTCGTTACTGAAATTATCGGAAAAATCCTCCACTCTGTCAAGCTCGACATAATCCATTCCGTCAACAGAGCCGTAGAGTATCCAACCCTTCGGATTTCTGCCATGATAGGTACTGTCGTTACCCGTAGTAAGAGAGTAACCGGTAACTTTAACAGCTTCGTCATAACTCCAAAAAATTTCAAACTTCGATACATTGCTGTAATATCCGAGTTTTGTATTGGGATTTCCGTCAAAGAGCTGTGCAAGTCCCTCTGTCGTACTCGAAACTTCCGGCGTGGATGAGATCACAGCAGGAGGAGCGATCATATCGTTGAAACTGTACTGTGACGACGTTGCCGTCTCAAGCATCTTTATTTCTCCGATCTGGAAATACACATTTAACTCTGTCATGAACTCGATCTTGTAATACTGGTAGGAAGTCGGATTGTCAACCTCATAGTATTTTCCGTATCCGCCAAAATTGGGAAGCTCAGGATTATCGACCCTGTCAATCTCATAATAGACACTACCGTCATTAGAACCGTAGAGCACCCAAGAAAGCGGATCTCTGTTTCCGTACAAATAAGAATCGTTTGCCGTGTATATTGCATAGAGGGAAACCGTCTTGGCATCAGCATAGTTCCACGTCACAGTTATCTTTGAGGTATTTTCGCCCGGACCGATTCCTACGCCGAATTTCTGAGCATTCTTGTCAAACAAGCTTGCAACGCCTTCTTTGTCTCCAACTCTGTCTATGTCGTCACCGGATACGACTCCGTCGACTTCCTTGACTGCGTGGATATTCTGCTCGCCTTCAAGCCATACGTAACCGCCCATTGCCACAGCCTCCGAAAGTGGCTTGGAGGCGACACCGGAATACTTGGCAGTTCCATCTGATGAAAGAATCTGTATCTTTATATCTGTCCATGCAAAAACAGGAACGTTTGATATGACAATTCCGAAAACAGCCTCACCGTCTTCAGCCTCATAAAGATCTCCGTCAGCGAACACGCTTCTGAAATAGGTAAATTCAGAAAGCCCCCTCTTAAGGCTCCTTACCTTGCTGTCGCCTTTCATAAAGGATATTATTGCCGTACCCGTCTGGAAAAGAGCAGTTCCGTCTTCCTCTCCGGCAGAGAGCGTTTCTTCGTCCGCAGTAAAAAGAAATCTCATGTTGTTTCCGTTTGTGTCTCCCGGTGCTTTCTGATAGTAACCGTTGACCTTGTCACTGTCTGCAGCAGGAAGCTGATTGGCCGGTATATTTTCATTCACCAATACGGCAAATCCTTTGTCAGTTCCGTACCCGACCTCTGCTATTGTTTTACTGGTAGTTGCAAAAGCTGAGCACTCAAACACGACCTCGGTTCCGTCATTCGACTTAACTGTGAACTCTCTGTTATCGAGGTCATCATGAAAACGGACATTTACCGGTTTGCCAACACTATCCTCATACTTAGATGCAATATCTGTACCGCGAACGGTTATAGTCGCACTTCTGGTTCCCATCAATTTTACATATGAGCTGTCGTATCCAATCAAAGCGGAAGGAGCTGTTGCTTTCGCCTCACCGTAATAATTTCCGTTCTGCGTCTGAGTTGCAACCGTAATGGTAACAGATGTACCTGATTCAATGTTTACGCCGTTTACGCCGAGTATAGCAAAATAAACTCCGCCCGCGCCGTTTGGACCAGTATGCGCCGGTGCAAATGTTGCCAACTCGCCATTCACATAAATCCACGATTTTGTCTTATCTGAGAAAAGCACTTTTTTATGTTGACTGTTATCCGGTAAGTTCAGATTACCATCCCAAAAAGGACATCCCTTTTCCGTATTGAAAGAAACGGACGAGGTCTCGATCTTTGTATATTTGCTCGTTACTTCACCGTACGAAGGAGATGAGGGCGCCGATGTTTCTTCCGCAAATGAAGGAACAGAGGAAAATGCCGAAAGCACAGGTACAAAAAGACTGAAAATAAGCAAAATCGTGAGACACCTTGCCAATGATTTCTTTATCTTATGTTTTTTCATAGTCACGCTCCGTATTAATTATTTGTAGAACCATTAATATGGTTTGCACTTTCTGTGAGTTTTTAAATAACAAGACAGAATAAACGAATTTCGTTCAATAAAATAAAAATGGCACAAAACTCATTTATGCCGCAAAAGCCCCGCAGCATACGCCGCACTTCTCTTCCGGTTATTTAACTATTAAACTGAAAACATCCTGATATCTGAAAATGCACTATCGGAAAAAGGGACGCGCCGCAAAGAAAATGCAACACGCCCCTCTCCGCAAAGCTGTTTTCAAAACATGCCGGACAAGCGGCAAATTACCAGGATGTAAGACCATCCCAAGATACTAAGGGAATCGTGCCGCTTTCTTCAACGATTAAAGTAGGAGACGCCATTATAACATCGCTATCATCAACAAACGAGACATCCGCCTCGGGAACGACATATTTCTCTTTCATATCTGAATCCTCACTTAATTATTAAAGCATTATTGGTATCTTATCAGTTGTAAAGCGCGATATCCGCCATCTGGAACTCATGATTGTTCACAGAGAACTCTATCTTATAGAACTGATAGGAACCGGGGTTATCTATACCGTATATAGCCATTTCATTGCTGAAATTATCAGAAACAGCCACTTTGTCGAGCTCAACATAAACTTTGCCGTCAACAGAGCCGTAGAGTATCCAACCCTTCGGATTTCTGTTCTCATAGGTACTGTCGTTGGCTGTGGTTATCGAATAACCTGTAGCAGTCTTGGCGGAGGAATAAGCCCAAGTCACTGTAACCTTGTTTGTTCCTTCATAATAACCGAATTTCGTTCCGGAATTGTTGTCAAAGAGCTGATCAAGGCCTTCGTGGGCATGCGTAGGAGCCGGGTCGGACCAAAGGTTGGTAGCGCCGTTTATAATGTCATTGAAATTGTACTCGATGTCCGTAGCTGTCTCAAGCATCTTTATTTCGCCAAGCTGGAAATATTTACCAGAGTTAGTAACAAACTCTATCTTGTAGTACTGGTAAGGTGTCGGCTCATCAACCACATAATACTTACCCTGTCCTCCCTCGTTCGGAAGAGCCGGGTCATCGACTGTATCTATAACTACATACTCTTTTCCGTCATTAGAACCGTAGAGAACCCATGAGAGGGGGTTCCTGTTGTAGTTATTTCCTCTGGAGTCGTTACCTGTGTAAATGGCATACAGCGACACGGTTTTGGCATCATCGTAATTCCATGTGACCGTTATGTTACCTTTATTTCCCTGAGAGTCTCCTGCACCGAATTTGGAAGCAGTTTTGTCAAAGAGATTATGAAGGCCTTCACCGTTTCCGGGCCTGTTAATAGTATCCCCTGACACAGGAGATTCAGCTGTTCCGCCAAAAGCCTGAATATTCTTCTCGCCGTTCAGCCAGATATAACCTCCCATAGCCACAGTCTCAGCTATCGATTTTGAATTTGTAGCCTCATACAGAACATCCTCGCCGTTAACAACCTGTACTGTAAAGCTGGACCATGCAAAGGCAGGAACATCGGAAATAATGAATCCGAAGAGAACATAGCCTTCTGAGGGGTACCAGTACTCTCCGTTGGCAGTTACCTCGCGCAGGAAAGTAGCGTCATTTGCAAAGGACATCGTGAATGTCTTCACGACTGCGTCACCCTTGTTGAAAATTACCTTGGCAGCGCCTGTATCCAGTACGCTTGCAAGGACCTCTGGGGTGGCGGTGAAGAGGAAGCGCCAGTCATTTCCGGCAAGATCGCCGTCTCTGCTCTGGATCGCGACTGCAAAATCATTTTCACCTGAAGGAGCAGGAACTGTTCCGCCCGGCTTGTTATTGGCAGGGTCAAGAGTCACGCTGAACGCCTTTGCGTTGGCATCAGAGGAATATCCGACCTCGAAAAGGGTTTTCGTCGTGGACGTAAAGGAAGTACATGTAAAGACGACCGTATCGCCTTCCTTCTCCGTGACAGTGAACATTCTGTCATTGTGGTCGTCGTGCACACGAACCTTCACTGTTTCGTTGAGCGAATACTTCTCAGCAACCGTTCCGCCGTTTACCGTGATTGTGGCATTCGAGCCCTTGATCATCACCTCGGCGCTGTCATATGAGAGGGTCGTGATATGTGAGTTGATGGTAAACTGGGTATAGTACCCTGTATTGCCAAATACAAGGGTAACTACGGCATCCTGGCCTTTCACAAGATCGGCGTTATATATTGAAAACATATAGCCGCCGCCGTAGCCTCTCGGTATCCCGTTATCGACGAGAAGACGGGAGTGATTGGGATTCATTTCGGCAAGCCTGCCGTCAACGTAAGCGATTACTTCGTTGGGAGTAATTCCGCTCATAAGGGTTTTGGCATTTGCCTTGTCGAAGTATACGTTTCCGTCAAGGAAAGAGCACTCGCCGGTGTTTATCTGCGCACCCTGTGAAATAGTGGCAAATCCTTCATATGTATCGGAATAGCCGGTATAGGGTGTGAGTTTTTCTTTTCCTTTGATCGCCTCCTCCATCGTCGGAGCCTCATCTGCAGTCTCCGCAGAGACCGCAAAAGCGGGAATCATGACGATGATGGTGGAGATAACCAACAGAAGCGCTAAAAATTTCTTCATGCGGTGATACACCTCCGTGTTAATATTTTATGATTCATTCTAACACCGTGAATAGAAAAAATCAATATGACGTTTGTCGGATGTGATAATAGAGCAAGATTTTCCGTTTTTTTTATAATATTATGAACAAATTATGACGTGCGGATTGTGTATATTTATGCTTTATACACAGTATGCGACGCCAAAAGGCGCTGAAATCTGTTTGCATAATGCAAATCAAAGCGTCAAACAGGTAAATTAATCTAACATACATTGGCAGATATTGATATTCAGAGCCTGTACGTTTTATACTTCTGTTTTACACATTCTGAACCGTCAGAATACGGTGTTGCAACAGTATTTTGCAAAGTATCCCGTCCGTTTCCTGCCGCAAGCACGCTTGTTTTGAGGATTTCATGTAAGTATAAGAGATTTGCTGAAAGGTTTGTTGCATCATCATGTGAAAAAGCCGTGCAGCGCATGTACGCTGCACGGCAATATAGTCATCTCGCCTGTTTTGTAACTTGTATATCTTCACGGCTTCATCGTATTGTTGCAAAAAGACCTTTTGTCATATTCATAGATATTTCGGTACCCAGGTGACATTCTTCCATTCCTTCAAACTCAAGGGACAGATATCCATCAAATTCTGAACTCTTTATCACACGTATTATCTCAGGAATGTCAATATCTCCCTGACCGAGAATCGAACCGCGCAGCATTCTGCCGCCGATAGTTTCAAACCAGCTTCCGTTGTTGCAATTAAACATTTCCGTCTGCCCCGGAAGACGGTCTTTCTTTCTTATGTAAAAATCTTTGAAATGTATTATCTGTGCATACTTTATGCATTTTTTTACCGATGCGACAGGATCGTCATCAACGCACAAAAAGTTTCCGACATCAAGAGTCATTTTCAGATTTTCGCATCCCGAAGCCGTTATTATGCGTATAAGTCTGTCGGCACCGTTGCAGAAAAAGCCATGATTTTCAAGGGTCGTATTTATGCCCTTTTCCTGTGCATATTCGTAAAGAGTTCTGACGCCTTCCAGCATGAGCGGAAGTTCCCTTTCGAAATTTTCAGGCGTGTTGCTTGAAAAAGGACGTCTGAACGAGGCGATATCATGTCTCATCCATTTAAGACCCAGGCGCTGTGCAGCATCAATATGAAGCTTTACTCTCTCTATCTCACTTTTTCTTACATCAGCGTCAGGGGAAATAAGGTCGGCATTTACTGAGTATGTGGAAATCTCTATTCCAGAATCAGCGCACTTTTTTCGCACACTTTCGATATATTTTTCGTCTATTCTTTTTTCCTTTTCAATTACAAACGGAGTGTAAAACGGCACAAACTCAATATGTTCGCATCCTATTCCCACAGCATAATCAATGACATCGTAAATTGTCGCCCCGTCGTGCATGGCAGGCGAAAGACAATAACTGGATATACCGGTTTTCATTTTGCCCCTCCTTAGGTAAATTTTTAAAAGGTTAATTTCATAACTTTACAATAAAATCGACTTTAGTTGCTCAGCGACCTTGCGCTTTGAGAATGACGTAAAAATGCAGCAAGACTTTTGCGGCATTTGTTGCAGCCATGCGCCTCTGAAAAGAGATTATCCAGCATCAACAGCCAGATTTGCAACAACTGTCCGTAAATATAGCGGCAAATACACAGGCGCACTACGAAAAGCGTTGTATCTTAAAAATTCCAGACTCCATCCTTGAAAATCTGTATCCTTCTACCGTCTGCCGTATTGGCAAAAATAGAGAGATCAGCACTTCCTATCATGAAATCAACATGTATCATCGAGTCATTTACTCCCTTTTCCCTGCACTCCTCAATGGTAAGCTTTTCGTAGTCTCTGACTGCATCACAAAAACCAGCTCCCAACGCCAGATGACAACTTGCATTTTCATCAAAGAGAGTATTGTAGAACAATATACCCATTTCATTTATAGGTGACGTATACGGAACAAGTGCACACTCACCGAGATATGCGGCGCCCTCGTCCATATTTATCATTTTTTTCAAAAGTTCTTCATTCTTTTCGGCGTGCACCTCACATGCCCTGCCGTCTTTAAATGTGATACTGAAATTCTCTATGAGCTCACCTTGATATGACAGCGGCATAGTCGCGTAAACAACGCCGTCTGCCTGTCCTTTTTTCGGAGTTGTAAATACTTCTTCCGAAGGAATATTGGGATTGAAGAAATCCCCGGAACGAGTCGTCTCTCCTCCGCCGTGAAAAACCGATTCGGGCATAAGACCCACCCTGAAATCAGTCCCGTTCGACGATTTATATTCAAGTGACACTATTCCCAGTGAGTTAAGATAATCATATCTTTTTTTCAGATCTGCATTATGCTCTTCCCAAGCGGCTATAGGATCATTATCTGCTCTTGATGTGTGTATTATAGCCTGCCAGAGCTTTTCAACAGCCTGATTTTTAGTAAGTCCCGGAAAGACCTTCCTTGCCCACGCCTCGCCTGGGACCGCGGCAATGCACCACTGCTGTCTGTTCTTCATCCTATCGGAATACGGCTTTGTTACAGGATACCTTGCTTTACTTGCAGCAGCGAGTTTTTCCTGATCTATTCCCTTCATGCCATCAGGATCGTCGGACACGATGTGAAGACGTGCAGGAAGCGTCTTTGCCTGATGCTCAAGCTTAGCAAGCTCCCAGTCATGAACTTTAGACATGGTTTCAAGTGAGCGGTACTTTGCATTTACCTTTGCAAGCGGTTGATAATTCCATTCCACCCTTACATCTGCGGCACCCGCCTTGTAGCATTCCTCAACAAGGGTTTTAATAAACTCTGGTTGGTCAATCCCGGCATTGATTATAACATCCTGCCCTTTTTTTACTTTGATACCTACGGTAGCAAGTAACTTTGCATAATTTCTCAATACGCTTTTTTTCATGTACATCTGCACTCCGAATCATAAAATTAATGTTTCAGCTGTATTTTAGTTGCAAATTCTGCAATACGGTCTGCTACTCTATAGACACTTCATACCAGTAGCTCTCATTGTACGAAATATTTTTTACAGGCGTTTTGTGTATATCGTCCTTATGGATTATCAGTACACCCTTGCTTTCGTAGCCGTCGAGATTGAGAAGAGGGTCTTTGGAACGCATTGCCTCAAAAACAACTATCTCGCTTTCCCCGAGCTCCTTAACTGTTAGACAGTAATCAAGAGCACCTTTACCGGTAACAAAGACCGTGCTGTTTTGTTCAAGTTCTTCTACGGTAAAAAAAGTGACCGAAACATCCTCGTCAGTCCTCCCGTCAAAAAGTCTTCTGTGAAATTCGATTCTCAAACGGCCCCAGTCATATCTGAACACAACAAACACCTCCCCATGCGCCTATATAAGATTATAATATAAACACGTTTTTTTTGCAACCGTTATTTTCTTTGTTTGAAAGATTTTTCAAAAGTTTTTATCCTGCGTTTTGTTCTGTATGTTACCATCTGAAGCTGATAACATATGTCTGTTGCTGCAAATTTTAATATTTTTTCGAAAAGATGTGGAAATTCCGGTTACATTGTGCTATAATACTACGGATAGTGTGTATATGGGAATCTTCAGTCCGTTTTGATGTGCTTTTTAGCAGGACAACCATTAAAACATAACGAACATCACGAGTATTTATCAAGAGGAATTTGTATTATGGAAAAATTAACTACCGTACGTGAGCTATACGAAAGAAGTAAGGATTATTTCGACTGCAAGATAAAAATAGGCGGATGGATAAGGTCGAACAGAGCGTCTAACGCATTCGGATTTCTTGTCATATCAGACGGAACGTCATTTGGCACAATACAGGTTGTATACTCCGGTAGTTTGGAGAACTATCAGGATATAACAAAACTCAATATCGGGTCGGCTGTAATAGTGAGCGGAAGCTTTATTTCAACTCCCGATGCTCAGCAGCCGTTTGAAATACAGGCAGACTCCGTCGTGTGTGAAGGTGCTTCAACTCCGGACTATCCTTTGCAGAAAAAGAGACATTCCGTAGAATTTTTAAGGACGATACCTCATCTGAGACCGCGCACAAATTTTTTTCAGGCGGTATTCCGCGTAAGGTCGCTTACTGCATACGCCATACACAAGTTCTTTCAGGAACGTGGTTTTGTATATGTACACACTCCCATTATAACAGGAAGTGACTGCGAGGGCGCCGGCGAAATGTTTCAGGTGACAACCCTCGACCTTGACAACATACCGCTCGACAAGGATGGAAAGGCGGATTTTTCCAAAGATTTTTTCAATAAAAAGACCAATCTTACAGTAAGCGGTCAGCTTAACGGCGAGACATATGCCATGGCATTCAGAAATATCTACACATTCGGTCCGACATTCAGAGCCGAAAACAGCAATACGACAAGGCATGCAGCCGAGTTTTGGATGATAGAACCTGAAATGGCATTTGCGGACCTTTCCGACGACATGCAGACAGCGGAGGATATGCTCAAATATGTGATCTCATATGTCCTTGAAAACGCTCCACAGGAAACGAACTTCTTCAACACTTACATTGACAAGGGGCTTATTGAAAGACTCAATCATGTCGTTAATTCGTCTTTCGGAAGGGTTACCTACACAGAGGCAGTTGATATACTTGAGAAAAACAACGAAAAGTTTTCATATAAGGTTTACTGGGGTTGTGACCTTCAGACAGAGCATGAAAAATATCTGACAGAAGTCGTTTTCAAAAAGCCGGTTTTTGTTACGGACTATCCTAAGGAAATCAAAGCGTTCTACATGAAGCAAAACGACGATGGGAAGACCGTGGCGGCAATGGATTGTCTTGTCCCTGGGATAGGTGAAATTATCGGTGGATCTCAGCGAGAGGACGACTATCTTAAGCTGCTCAAGCGGATTGAAGAGCTTGGTCTTGACAAAGAGAGTTATGATTTTTATCTTGATTTGCGCAAATTCGGTTCAGCACGACACTCCGGATTCGGATTGGGCTTTGAACGTTGCGTTATGTATTTGACCGGCGTATCAAATATACGCGACGTAATTCCCTTCCCAAGAACTGTCAACAACTGCGAACTCTGATATGGGTACGTATAGTGTAATTAATTCTCGTTACTCGCGAAAAGCAGAAGATATACATGATATTTGTACAGCAATGTACACTACGTCGTCTGCCGGAGAGGCGCTTGAAACAATAACGAAAATATGTAAAAACGACCCGAATGCCGTCATACACATTTTCGGAGGAGACGGGAGCGTTTTTGAAGCAGTAAATGCAGTAATGAGAGCGGGTGCCGGTTCTGCTTCCGAGTTGATTATACATCCGGGTGGCACCGGAAACGATTATGTAAGGAATTTTGAAAACAACTTTCCGGTGCGTGCAGATCTCTTGCGCTTTGGCAACAGATACGCTGCAAATGAAATAAACCTTGGATTTGATTGCGACGTGGTCGTAAAAACAGAAAGTGTCAAACGAATCCCGTTTATAAAGGGTGGGGCTGCATATATGATCAGCGTGCTTCTCACGCTCATGAAGCCGCTCGGAAGGAACTTTGAAGTCACGGTTCTCGATGAAAACGGGAAAATCGAAACGATAAACGGAAGATTTCTGCTCTGTCTGTTCGCAAACGGCGCATATTATGGCGGAGGATTCAAGTGTGCGCCTCTTGCTTCTCTCAATAACGGAAGCATGGAATTTATATACGCCGATATAGTATCACGTATAAAATTTCTGAGATTTTTTCTCGGCTATAAAAAAGGAAAACACCTCCTTCCGGATGGGACCGTCAACTCCAAATACTCTTCCTTTCTCCATTACAAGCGCATTAAAACGGCGTACATAAAAAATGCCGGTACACTGTGTGCAGACGGAGAAATATTTAAATTCCATGATATTGAAATATCGGTACTCAAAGATGCAATATCTGTCAGAGTAGCAAAAAAGGTAAAAAACAAATCGTGTCAACGCAAAATTCAATAATATACCAGTTTATAGCATAAAAAAACATCCGAGGCAACACTTTTTCTTGCCTCGGATGTTTTTTATTAAAATCAAAATTTTAATTTTAAATGCGTCGTTATATAAGTGAAAAGAATAGCCATCGCGCGTCGTCTTAAGCTGAAATGAAAACATTTTGTCCATGATCGTCATACAACCGAAAAAAGCTATCCATGTTTCCACGCATCTATCCGGTATGCACTCACACTATTTAAGAAGCTCAGCGGAATTTGAATAGAAGAATTCAAGCATTTCCCCGTTCAACTTTTTACGTGCCTTTGACAACACTTTATAGTTTCTTTCGACATCATCGTGCACATCGCTTCCGATAAAATGCAAAAGCCCATCATAACAAAGCTGTCTTGCTTTTTTCCTTCCGCCTGGAGTAAGAACCATACTGGCGTTTATCTGAGAAAGGCACCCCGCTATATCTATGAGACTGAGCACGTCCCGTTCTTCATAACGGTCGATATGTGCAAGAACAACATCAAGCTTTCTTTTATACTGAATATCACATACCGCGTCAAACATCCATTTCTGCCAGCGAACGAACATCGGCATTTCTATAAGTATTGCCTTTGTCCCTCCGATAACAAGCTTGTCAAGTTCAGACAAATATTTAGTAGAGGATTCAAGAGCGACTTCGGCGCCAAGATGAATTTTTACAGACTCAAGCGGTGTTCCCTTCACGCTCTTCGAGAGTGCATCAAACCCAATCTTGCGTTTTTCAAGAAATTCACTGACAGTCATCTTGTGCGGATAAAAATGCGGAGTAGCGACAATTTCGGTCACGCCGGCCTGTAACGCCTGAGAAAGCAGAGCACATGACATTTCTACAGACTGACTCCCATGGTCCACCAACGGCAGAATATGTGCATGAAAATCAATTATTGGAACATTGCTCGCCATATGTGTCCCTCCGTTTCTGTGGCGTTATACTGCAGAATTGTAAAAAACGGGAAACAAGTTACAAATTCAAAGTGTCATAAAATTATTAAGACAGGATCAGCCAGGCCGTGTCACGCGAATATCAAGCAGATACGTACATTCCGGACATCACCCGTCATCTTCAGTATTATCTGAATAACCGTAACCGTAGCCGTATTGACTCTCGTATTTGACCGAACCGAACGTCCTTCGGAATTCAACGCCATTAAGAACACTGCCCAGCATAGTACCGCCGCCCTGCTCTATCTCATTTTTAGCTTTCTTGGCGTTTTCGATCCGTGTGTCGGCATATCTGCATATCAGCACGGCTCCCAGTGTTTTCTTGCTTATTATAACAGCGTCTGTAACTACGCATACCGGAGGAGCGTCTATTATTACATAGTCGTAAACGCCGTCAAGAGATTTAAGAAGTGCGTCAAATTTATCAGAAAGAATCAGCTCTGCGGGATTCGGCGGGATCTTGCCCGCGGACATTATATAAAGTCCATTTATATCAGGATGCTCAACAACCGCCTCAGAAACGGTGGAAAAACCGCTGAGGCAATCAGAAAGGCCCGGTGATATCTGTGATTTGAATATCTTGTGTATCTTTGGCTTTCTCATATCTGCATCTATTATCAGCACGCGAGCGCCTGTTTCTGCAAAAGAAACAGCTACATTGACACACACAGTAGTCTTGCCATCACCCATGCTTGGACTTGTGAAACAAAACTTGACTGTGTCATCATTTGACGTCCTGTGTACAGCAAGTATAGAAAGTATATTCGTCCTCAGAGTCTTATATGCTTCTTTCACAGCAAATGGAGTCTTCTCATTCAAAATATAGTATTTTCTCGGAAATACGTTTCCATTACGCCTCTTCCTGCCTGTAAGTGAAGAAAGCTTACTGCGCATTCCGCTACGGTTGTTATTCAGCATCATGTACCCCCTCGGAACTGTTCACGTACTCTATTCTCTCGTCTGAAAAATCCACTACAGGTATAACGCCTATAACCGGCAAGCCAAGCGAAGTTGAAAGCTGGCTTTCCGAAACTATCTTTGTATTATATAAATCGATTACAAGGCATATCCCGTACGCCAAAACAAACGAAATTACCGCTGCAAGAAAAACATTTGTGACGAGAGACGGAGATGAAGGAGACAACGGAAGCTGCGCAGAGTTTATAACCTGCAGTGAAGCAATATCAACCGTCCTCTGAGCCGCTTCGGTAACTGCATTGGCAAGCAACTGTGCATTTTCCGGAGTAGTTCCCATTGCAGTAATGTAGAGGATTATTCCGCCTGAGTCATAGGTAACCGTCGTAAGAGACTTTATTACCTGTGGTGTGTACTCTTCATTCTTGATATAGTCCGACACAAACTTCATCGTCTTGTCAGAGAGAACACTTCTTGCATATGTGCTCATGATGTTTATTGTGGTGGAGATATTTGAATTTTGCGTGGCATTCAGATCATCGACCATCACAAGAGATGTTGTCGAGGCGGTATAGACCGGAGCGACAAAAAAAGCGGTGTAAATACCGACGGCAAGCGAAACAATCAGCACTACTGCTAAAATAATGATAAGATGCTTCAGCAAGGCATTTACAAGCACCTTTAAATTCAATTCAACTTCCATTTTTTCCCTCTCAGTGAATACATATCTGCGTAATTATAACATATTATTACCCTTTTGTAAATAGATATTTGCAAATAATAGTTTTTATTTTTT
>CALXXF010000020.1 GCA_944392615.1 uncultured Clostridia bacterium | reverse complement strand
GACAATGCGGCTAAAACTCCGTCAGCCTGCGGCTAAAACTCCGTGCAAGTGTGGCTCTCGCGGCGGTATTTACAACTGCCTACGATCTGATCGGAAGCGGTGCTTTCAAATGTGCAAAAGTCGGACGAAAGTACTTGATTCCGAAGATCGAGATTATCAAATTTCTCTACAAGGATTCTATGTCGGCAGGTGGAGGTAAAGGTGCATGAGTGAAGAACTGGTGACACAAAACACCGATACACAGCCCGAGGTAGATCCAACCTCTCCTCATTATCAGAATGATCCGTCATTCATTGATGAGAATCAAACGCCCGAAGCGCAGGAAAAAGCCATTCTCGAATGGCAAAAAGCTGCATATCCGGGGTATGTGAAGCTCCGTTCGTGCGAGGAAATCTACGATACGATCTATCACAAACGTGATCCGATTGTAGAAGGACTGATCGACCATGGCACCATCATACTCGGCGGTGCATCCAAGGTGGGCAAGAGCTTTCTGTCCTTGCAGCTGGCGTACTGCGTCAGCCAAGGGCTGCCGTTTCTCGGCTTTAAGACAAACCAAACGGGTGTGATCTATTTCGCACTTGAAGATGTCGAAAGACGAATCCAGCATCGAATGCAAAAGATGTTCGGTCTTGAACCGGCAAAGAATCTTTACTTTGCAACCGAAGCAGGATATGTGGGCGGCGGAGGCTTCGAGGAACAGCTGAACACCGTACTTCATGATCATCCCGACGTGGGACTTGTGATTGTCGATGTTTTGCAGAAAATCCGAAACCCTATGGAGCAATCCAGCTATGCTACCGATTATGTTTTCATAAATGCGGTAAAGGAGCTTGCCGACAGGTATGGTATCTGTTTGATTTTGGTGCATCATACGCGCAAATCGGCAGATAGCGATATTTTCAAAATGCTGTCGGGTTCTATGGGTATCACAGCCGCCGTTGACGGCTCAATGGTACTCTACAAAAAGGAACGGAAATCCCCCGAAGCGACACTTGCCGTTGTAGGTCGAGAAATCCGCGACCGCGAGCTGAACCTGGTACGTGATTGGGACTCCCCCAAGTGGGAGCTTGTGGACGAGAAGGATTATGTGAATTTGCCAAGTCTGCCCGACAAGATTTTACTTGCCGTCAGCGCCCTGCTGTCAGACGAGCGACCTCTATGGATCGGCTCCGCCGATGCACTGGTGAAAGCGACCGGTCTTGAAATGTCGCCGAATGCGCTTTCAAGATACCTCGGAAGCCATGTAACGGAGCTGAAGAAGGAATACTTCATCGACTTCTCGAAAGGAAGGACGAACAGCGGCAGAAGCATAAGACTGATGTACGGCGAGGACAAGCCTCTTACAAAAGAATCGATCAATGATATGAATGAAGGAGAAAAAGATAATGAAAAAGAGTGTATTTGAACAGATTCTCAAAGAAATGGAACAGGAAAAATATCGTTTTGTGTCCGATGCTATTGAAGCTATTGACAACGGCGATGAGAAAAGGATTGATTTGTTTCTGCATTATAATGCTGAAACCGCCGCTGCTATGCTCGAGCAGAGATACGACAAAATACCGCCGAGAACAAGATTTGAGACAGCGTTGTACCACTATACCGACAAAGGCGATGGTATTGACATCATTCGTCGAGTGATTAAAGAGTCGCTGAAATATCGCAAACCGAATTGGCGTGATGAGTTGCCCGAATCCGTTCGTAACTTGGAAGAGTTTACTGTTTACCGTGCCACCTGCGATACTCCTGATGAAGTAGCAAACAGTTTGTCTTGGACACTCTGTAAGGATATTGCTGAATGGTTTGTTGTTTATAACAACAAGAATGCCGGATATGAACTTCCGCAACACATCTATAAGGCAACAATCCCGGCAGACAAGGTAATTGCCTTTCTCAACGGTCGCGATGAATTTGAAATCCTCCAATTTCAGGGAGTTGAAAATATTCAGATCATCCCGATTGAGGGGGAAAGCAAGGAGTTCCGTGACTTGCTGGAGAAGATATCCAAGCTTCCGAAAACTCAGGAGAACAACTCATCTGCGATGTTCGAGGACTTCTTTAACAACTGGTATCGCGCGACAGCATCGTGACGATATGACGGTCGTGACGGTATTTTCAATTGCCGTGCAAAAAACAAAAATACCATGGCGATAAAAACATCGTCACTATCGACACTACCGTCATGGGAGCCGAAAACAGCACCGAAAAAACGTCCGGAAACGTGAAAAATCCCTTTACACGAAAATCTGCGATTTGAATGTGTAGCGAGCATAGGAGTGGTCATGCCACTCCCCGACAAAAGCCGTATTGCCACCTGTAGTGCCACGCGCTTTTGTCTGTCGAGGGAGCACCCCTTAGACCCCCTTTCGCATACCGTCACGCAGAGCGTAAATTTGGGCAAATATCGTCACGGATGACGGAATTTTCGCCGCCGTGATCGTCACATTTTTTGAGAATATTTGATATGAAAGAGAGTTTATATGGCAGGTAAAAAGAAGAGAGATTATTCGAAAACCAAAAGAAAAGACAACGGCACCCCGATACAAATCAGGGTGTCGAAGAAACTGAGAGCTACCATTGAAAGGAATGCGAAAGCCTGCAAACTATCCATCTCGGAGTATGTCAGACAAGTCGCAACCATGCACAATCCGAGAGCTTTACCGCCCGAGGAGTTCTACCAAATTCTTGACTACCTGAAGGTTTGTAAGTCAAATATTGAAGCCAATCAGTCATGGCGATTCGGAAAAAACGAATTGAATACGCTGATTGAGCTTTACAATACTTTCGACGAACGGGTGCAGACCTTCTATGAGGCAAACGATGGCAGTAACTAAAATCTGGCCGGTAAAAGACAGCCTTTCACGGCTGATCGAGTATGCCGAGAATCCCGAAAAGACCGCATTTGAGAGCCTTGAAACCGTCATGGCATATGCCGGTGACGAGGACAAAGTTATCTATGAGAAGGGCGAGAAATGCTATCTTGTGACCGCTCTGAATTGCCGCGGCAATGCGTTGGAGTCAATGATCAAGGTACAGAAGCACTTTGGAGCAAAGGGCGAAAATATCGCCTACCACGCCTATCAAAGCTTCAAGCCCGGCGAGGTAACACCCGAGCAATGTCACGAGATCGGCGTCAAGCTCGCCGAGAAATTATGGGGCAACCGCTATCAGGTTTTGGTGGCAACCCATACAAATTGCAGCCACCTGCACAATCATTATGTCATATCGGCCGTGAGCTTTCGGGACGGCAAAAAGCTCGATACAGGAAACAACTATTGGGGGCGGGTGTTATCACCCGCTTCTGATGCCTTATGCCGGGAATACGGTCTTTCTACCCTCGGCAAGCGGCGAAAAGCCGCACCGAGAGTCCTCTATATGGACGAGAAAAAGGGCAAGAAAACGCCGTACCGCCTGATGTTCGATGCCTTGAAAGCCGCACTGGGACTTGCCACAAGCAACGGCGATCTGCAAAAATATCTCTATGATATGGGATACGAGCTTGACATCAAAAAAGCGAAAATGAAGAGCCGATTTGCAAAAAAGTGGGTGAGTCTCAAAACCCTTTCCGATACCTTCGGCGAGGATTGTATGCCATCCGACTTCGAATTTTTCTATGAAAAGAACGAGATGGATTATGAGGAAAGCAGGCTCGGCTGTGAGCGATCTTATGTGTGGGAGATGAAACGCCGTCAGGAGAAAAACGGAGTTTATCATTCTCGAGATTGGACGGAGCACGGCTCACTCGACCCATATCCCGGTCAGCTGAACACGCTGGCGAAAGTGCTTGAGGTGTTTATGTTCTTGATGGGATGGAAAACACCAAATGTCATCCTGATAGGCGCAAAAACGCCCTATACACCGCTTTCTCCCGAAATGAAAGCAGAGATGCGGGACGAGAGAAAAAAGGTGCAGATGTACTCCAAAACGGCTGTCATCATCGGTCGTGAAAAGCTGGAGACAGGCGAGGATGCTTTGAACTATCTTGAGAAGATAGACATCAAAATCCACGAGCTTGTCAAGGAGCGAAAGAAGCTGTACTATCAGGCGGGCAAGCAGGAAAACGGCGAGGACAAGTTGCATTATCTTGCGAAAATCGACCCCATCAATCAACAGCTGAAAACCTATCGCTATGAGAAGAAGTGCGTCTACAACCTTCTGGAGCGTTGCGATATCATGAAAGAAATGATTGACAACGAGATGCAGATGCGTCGGGAAAAGCGGGAACGAGAGTATAAAAAGGATGTGCCGGTTGTCGAAAAGCCACGGGACGAGTGGTCGGAGAAACGGGAGTATTATCCCCGTTATACACCGACGGAAAAGCCGAAGCGAAAACGCGACGACTTCGAGCGATAATTTACAATCCATCGATTGCATTTGAACCCGTCTTATGGTATAATAAGCTCACCGATGGGTTCGGGTGCTGTTGCCGCAGGAAAGGAGAATTTCAATGGTATCAGGACACCTAAGAATCCAAAATGGCATTTATCAATGCATCATCAGTTACAATGACTACAATGGAAAACGCAAGACCAAATCGATTTCGACGGGACTTGTGGCAAAAGGAAACAAGAAGCGAGCCGAGGAAATGTTAAGCGAGCTTCGACGCACCTTTGTGCCGCCCAAGCCCGAAAGAGGCGAGAACGAGTTCAGGGAGGATATGCTGTTTTCGGACTTCATTCCTCTGTGGCTGTCGGCTATCGAAAAGACGGTAAAACCCACGACCTACAGCTCCTACTGGAATATGACCATGAAGAAAATTTTGCCGTATTTCGAGGGCAAAAAACTGAAGCTCAACGAGGTAAAAGGCAAGGACATTCAGAATTTTTGTGTTCACGAGCTCAAAAGCGTGGGCGCCAATACGGTCAGGCACGAATATGTGCTTCTGCACAAAATGTTCAAGTACGCTTACCGTATGGACCTTGTGGTCAACAATCCGGTCGAGAAGGTAGACCCTCCCCGTGTCGACCGCTATGAGGGCAAGCCGTTCACGGCAGAGGAGCTGAAAATTTTGCTGAACGCAGCAAAGGACGAGTTGCTCGGGCTGATCATTCTGGTGACGGCAATGTACGGTCTGCGCCGAAGCGAGGTGCTCGGTTTGCGGTGGCGCGCGATTGATTTTGAAAACGATGTCATCACGATCAACCACACGCTGACAGAGGTCAACTTCAAAGGACAGACAAAGCTGAATCCGGCAGACCGGACCAAGAACAAGTCGAGTTGTCGAACGCTTCCCCTTTCCGGAAGTGTCAAGATCCGCTTCATAGCTCTTCGTGCACAGCAAGAGGAAAACAAAAAGCTGTGTGGGAACAGCTACAACAAAGAGTGGAGCGACTATGTGTTTGTCAATGAGATCGGGGACATCATCACGCCGTCTTATATGGAATCGGCTTTTCCGAAGTTGTTGAAAAAGTGCGGCTTGGAACACAGACGGTTTCATGATCTGCGCCACACCTGTGCCACGCTGATGAACCAGCAGAAGGTTCCGCTCAATCATGTGCAGGCGTATCTCGGTCACTCTGACATCCAGACAACCAGCAACATCTACACGCATCTGAGCTGGGACGACAAAACCGGTTCGCTTCATGCAATGGAAAAAGCCGTGAAAGTGCCCATGTTTGAAGGGCAGAAACATGCATGGGAGAATGCAAAAAATCAAGAAACAAGCCTGATCCGTAAGCGAGGGATGGAAAAGGGCGAAAAAAGCCTTACGGAATAAGGGTTTTCGGTCGCGAAAAAGATTTTGGAAAACGGAGGGATGCGAGTCCCGGTTCCAATCTTTTTCAGGGGCAGATTCGTAAAATCTGTGCAAATGCAACAAAAAACACGCTTAAAACGCATGGTTTCAAACGTGTTCTTTGTTAAAAATGCTGGCGGAGAGGGAGGGATTCGAACCCTCGTGTGGTTTCCCACAAACTGATTTCGAGTCAGCCCCGTTATGACCACTTCGATACCTCTCCGTATATACAAACCTCGATTTCTATCCTTTTGAAGCTCCGGAAAACGGAGGGATATTGGCGAGGGATGCTACGATAATATTAAATTTGAACCCACGAAAAAGCCTTATAAACCAAGGGGTTCAGGGGATTAGATGAACAATTGACAGTCGGATTTCTAGTCAGCCCCGTTATGACCGCCTCGATACCTCTTCCGTGTGATCAATTAGCTTTAAGGACACACACGCGCAAATCAGATCCGATATGCAACCGTACCAAACGTCAGAACGCTCATGTAGTATATCACACATTTTTAAAATATGCAAGAACAAAATGAAATTTATAAAAAAAATTTTAAACATTTTTGTCTCTGCGCTCCCGACGCACGTAACAGGCTTCAGCTGCCTTTCTTTTTTTACCGTATTTACACAGAGTTGGCATGAAGAAATATTATAACTTATTCTGTTTCACCTCAGGCGCACACTGAATGAAATATCTTTCTTTGTATTACTCGTCTGTATTAAAAAGCATTACCGATGTAACGTCTTATAACACGCACCTGACAGCGTTCGACATAATGCATATATGTATGACACAAAAACGCGTCGAATTTAGGAGAAATATTAAAATAGTGCAAGCTGGCAGGAGTATTGTTAATAAAAAATTATTATTTTGTTATTGCATATTTGCATTTTCTGTGTTATAATGACCGCGTGGTGATTCGGGAAGTGTATTTTTTTCCCGTTTTATCCTTATCAAAATCAATCCAAATAAAATTGGAAAGGAAAGGCTGACAAAAGTTATGAAAAAGATTATTGCGCTTTTTGTCGTTCTTCTCGCACTTTGCGTAGTATTTGCAGCTTGCGGCGACGATCCTACGACCACCGCCGGCAAGGATTCTACGGATGCAGCAGGCACGACTGAGGCTCCTGCAGGCACAACTACCGAGGATCCTACAGGCACAACCGAGGCTCCTACAGGCACAACTACCGAGGATCCTACAGGCACAACTGAGGATCCTACAGGCACAACCGAGGATCCCGGCGATGACAAGCCCGAGCCTGAAGGAATCGACATTTACAATGGCGATGATGATTACCTCGCTCTTACCAACTGGGCAAGCGGCATGTATCCCGTTGCGTTTGAGAATTCCCACGCTGAGCTGAACTTCCAGCCCGCAGCCGTTATAAACTTCAAGGAGACCATTGGGGGCGTCTATGAGGAACTCATCTGGACCGATGAGAACGGCGCTACCGTAAACCCGAGCTACACCTGGAAGCTCACGATCAACGACGTTGAGTACACAATTACCGAGTTCTCAATATTAAACAACACCTCCAGCGGCTATGTGAGAATGGGTCTTGGCGATGACTTTGAGTATGCAGAGCCTGCTGACCCTGATCATCCTGAGTACGGCGCTGAGTACACCATGTATCTTGAGATACTTGACTCAAGCGGCAAGGTTGCATTTTATGCAGACTTCTCCATCTATGGTCCTATCAGCATAGTTACTCCCGCTACCGTCGAGATGGTTGCTGACCCCGATCGTAACCCTGCTCACGAGCTCATTGAAGGCGTTGCCGCTATCAGCGGACCTTCAGGCATGAACTTTGAGGGATTTGAAAACATCGCTGACAACGATATAAGATCCAAGCTCTGCACCAGCGATGCAGCTACTCCTATCGTATTCAGCTTCTCGACCCGCACTCCTGTTGTTTCTTATTCACTCGTCAACGCTAACGACAATGAGAGCTACACTGACAGAACTCCTATGGCATGGACCCTTGAAGGATCCAACGACCAATCAAGCTGGACGATTGTTGATACAGTAGACCTCGCCGCTGAAGGCGTAGAGCAGGCAGCCGAGTCTACCAACTATCTTGAGAGAAACTTTGTTCTCGACAATGCTGCTGAGTATTCTTACTACAAACTCACGATTACCTCTTCTCATGGAACTCTTCAGATTGCTGAAGTGTTCTTCTACACCGAGTAATCGGGGATCGATTGGATCTTATTGAAAAGCCAAGCAGATAAAGGACCGGGAAATGCACTTGATATGCATTTCCCGGTCTTATTTTTACAGGCGGATTTGTAAGGCGGCAGCAAAGCATAAATAATACTGTCATATCATCTGTCACTTGACATTAACATGGAAAAACACATCCGGTCCGGCATAAATTTTATGCTGTCTCCGAATGTGTTTTTTCATCTATGCTTTTATATATCTTATATAATTTGCGCTTTTATAATAATTTACTGACGCACCGTATATTGACTGTATTTGTCCGTTTATATAACCACAGTTGTTTGTGTGGCGTGCGCTGCATCAAGGTACTGATTTTATCCGGACTAAGCGGGTGTCACGATGTTTCGCCCGGCGCTGCGTCAATGAAGTTCACGCTTATACAGCTGACCCCTTTGGCGGAATTTGCTCCTTCTTCTGCAATAGCCTGACGCTTCCCGGCGTGCAGGAAGATACTCCGAGCTCGGAAAAATCTCTTATGTACAAATCGGCGCTTTCTCGGAGACGATTCTGCCCCGCTTCAAATGACGGGTCGTATATACCTACTACGAAAAAACCCGCGCGATGCGCCGTCTGAGCCGCATACGGTGCGTCCTCAAAAACAGCCGTCTCTTCCTTCGCAAAACCGAGCGAGCTCATAGCGGCATAATAGATATCAGGGGTCTGTTTTCCTGCCCCGACCTGCTTGCAGGTAAAAATCTCCTTTATATATGGATATATTCCGGTTCTTTTCAAAGCAGGAACCGCCAGATATCTGTCGGTAGCCGTTGCTATACAGCACGGAACGCCCGCATCGTGCAGACGTTCAAGCATCGCGAGCACCCCCGGCTTTGGCATAAGTATGTTGAAATACTGATTTTCAAGCTCCTTGTCAACATCTGAGGCTATCTGCTCCACGCTCATTCCGAGACCGTAGCGTTCAATAAAATATTCCGCCGCCTGTTCTATCGTCATGCTTTTTACCAGCTCATCGGTATCAGGATCGGGGGTGACTCCATGCCTTTTAAGAAACCCTGAACCTGCGTTGTCCCAGACGTGCATTGACAAAAGAAGCGTGCCGTCCATATCAAAAATTATTCCCTTTATGTTGTTATCCATATCGTCCCTCATTTTATATATCAGCGTCGGATTTTAACACACCGCCGGTTTCCCGGCAGCAGTTTTTTGTGTTTTTATTTTTATATGTGCGATTTTCATCGCTGATTATTTATACTGTAAAGACACTGAAAGCAGAAAGGTTCTGTAATCCTTGTGTTTTCACGCCATACCGTCAGATACCGTTCCCCGACAAACCGCATCTTTCTCTGCGAAAACACGCCGCCGGTCAAGTTTCACTTATACTCAGGGTCCGGTCTGCCTTTATCTTACGGCGCTATGCGGAGCGGAAGAGGATTCACTGTATTGCTCCAGAACACAAGCAAGGTGCCAGAGCCGACCGATATATCCGCGGATGCTGAAATAAACCGGTTGCTGACTCCGAGCGCGCGATCGTTTGTCAGGGTCACATCGTCGGCACTGTAATACAATCCCTTGACGACAGTGTGCTCTGAGCGCGGAGAAAGTGAAAAAACCGATATGCCTCCGCTGCATGCCGGGTCGAAGACAAGGCGCGAGTCTTTTATGACAGTAAAAACCCCGGTATTTCCTATAAGGTATGCCGCAGCTCCCCTTTCAGCAAGTGAAACCAACACCTGTATGTTGGCTACTGTGTGGTCGGGACGGTTTCCGCCAGTGCCGCCGAAAATAAAAAATTCATCGCATCCCGCCCTTATACCCTCTTCGGCGGCAAGGGCGGTGTCTGTATCGTCCTTTTCCACCGGATGTCTTATTATACGGATATTTTTACCGGATATCGCACCGTCACCGAGTGAATCGAAATCTCCGAGCAGTATGTCCGCCCTGACCGCGTATCTGACAACATGCTCATACCCCGCGTCTGCCGCTATGACAAGGCTGTTTTCAACGATGCTGTGAAGGGACATTCCCCCGACGCCTCTGCCGTCATAGTCGCCTGCTCCGAAAATACAGCACCTCATGTAAATAACTCTCCTTTTCCGGGCGTCTGCCGTCCTGGTGAAAAAATGTCGAAGGGAAATTCCTCAGGGAGCCCTGTCGAAAATTTTACCATCTTCCCTGTTTCCGGATGCCTGAATGCAAGCACGCGGCAGACGAGCGCTATTCCCTGCGGTTTGTCAAAAGCCTGATATGGCTGCAAAGACATTTTCTGCGGGCTTTCCCACCGATTGTCTTTTGTCTTTTCCGGTTCTTTGTCTTCTTTCGTATTGATTTTTGAAGGCTCTCCCGACAGCACGGATTTTTTTATATCAGTGCCGACTGATATCTCCGCCGGAGCGCCGTATTTTCTGTCGCCCACGATGGGGAATCCGCGCGACGCAAGCTGGACGCGTATCTGGTGGGTCCTTCCGGTGTGAAGGATCACACGCACAAGCGTCATCCCTCCGCAAACCGCCTCCGGCCTGTACTCAAGCAAAGCTTCTTTTACCCCTCGCCTCATCCTCGCAACGACATAGCTTTTGTTCTTTGTCCTGTCATAAAAAAGCAGATCGCTCATAAACAAAAACCCGTCATGCCCTTCCGGCTTTTCAGACTGCCCTTTCCGAGCGTCCGCACATGATGCTCCCGACGACAAATTTTCAGCCCTGCCCGCACCGGGGCACACCAAGCAGTCTTTTCCGCAGGTGTGTTTCCCGGCATTCTCTGAAAAAAAGTCCGTCATGTCGGACAATACAACTGCCGCATATTCCTTATAAACGGTCCTGCTGCTTCCCTGGCCTGTCATCTGACTGCTGAGGGCCGCCGCAGACGCCCTTGTTCTTGCAAACACCATGAGTCCTTTTGTGTCTGTGTCAAGCCTGTGGACAGGATAGATCTCTTTGAAATGAGAGGCAAGCTGGTTTTCGGCAGAGCGCACCCCGCCGCAGGACGGCATACCCGAAGGCTTATTGACAACCACTATGCTTTTGTCGGAATATACAACAGGAAGGTCATTCATCTCCTGTATCTCTTTCTGCAGGCACCGTGATATTCTTTTCGTCCTGCCGGCACTTTTCGTCCTGCTCTTCGCAACCTCCGGTTGCGCATCCGCAATCTGTGGTTGCGCCTTCGCGTATCATTGCTGTGCTGCTGCCGTCGGGGGCTGTGAGCTTATCTGTCGGTATGCCTTTATTGTCTGAAAGACCCGAAGCGCAGTCTTCCTTTCCGGAATCTCCGGCAGGACGCTCCCTGAAAAAGAACACAGATATCATCAGTATCAGCGGGAAAACAAAGGACACTAACAGACCCAGCCGGATGCCCAGCTGCTCAGGCGTGATACCAAGCCTTACAGACAGCTCGGCGGCAAATTCTCCGGACTGGAACACATCTGCGAGTTTTCCCGTCATCGAAGGCCCGACGGTGCATCCCCCGTCGCCGAACACTGACAAAAATCCGAACACAGTCGGAGTTGCGGCAAAGCGAAACGCCGCCATATTGAGCGCAGACGGCCACATTATCGAGACGGAAAGACCGCAGAGCGCACAAAAAGCAAGTGAAACCGCAGCATTGGGCGAAAGCGCGGCTGAGAAATAGCAAACCATACAAAAAGCCGAAGCAAGGACAAGCATTTTCTTTATGTTCAGCTTTTTACCGAAAAGACCCATAGCCGCTCTGCCCAAGCCCATGAAAAAGGCGAAAAGGCATGGTCCGAGCAGGTCGCCCACCGTTTTATCAACCTTGAGTCCCACCTCGGCAAAGTAGGACGCCCACTGCGACATTGAAAGCTCGGAGGCTCCGGCGCAGAAAATCATCACAATACATACTATATAGGTGCCGTTTCTGAAAAGCGCTTTTGCAGATACTTCTGAACTCCCGCTCTTCTCCTGCGCCTCGGCTTCCTGAGCAGAGGACTCGTCGAGCCTGACCGTTGCAAAGCTTATCGTATTCAGAAGAGGTATAATCGACCACCCTATCGTTATTATCCACCAGCTCTGCTGTCCGCATATCCTTAAAAGCAGCGTGGTTATCAGTATCACCGACATCTGGCCCCAGCAGTAGAAGGAATGAAGCAGTGACAGCCTGACTCCCGACTTGCCATTCTGAGGCAGCGTCGCAAATATCGGATTTATGACCGTTTCAAGAAGGCCGCCGCCTATTGAATACAATATGACCGCGACTATCATCCCGGGATATGGAATACTTGTAAAGGTGGGAAAAAGTGCGAGCAGCACAAGTCCGGCAAAGCACGCCGCATGCGCTATGGCAGCGCATTTCCTGAGCCCTATTTTAACCGAATACTTTATTGAAAGGAGGTCGACAAATATCTGTGTCACAAAGTTAACGGTTATCAAAAGCGCGAGTCTTGACGGATTGATCCCGTACGTATCTTTGAAAAACACGAAATACAGAGGCGCAAGGTTTATTATTATCGCCTGTGTGAAAAATCCGGTATAGCATGACAGCTTAAGCCTTGCGAAGCTGTCCTTACCGGTGCGACACTTTGTCTGCATGATGACACCGTCCGAAAAGCGCCTTCCGGCGCGCGCCGGAGGCGAATTTAATGTTTTCTTTGCATTGTCCGCGCTGTGCGCCGTTTCCGGTAACACGCGCCACCGTGTATTATACTACTTGTCTTACCTTAAAGCAAGACGATATATCGATATCCTCAAATATTTATTGTCGCCCCGTAGCTTTTCCATCTTTGCCGCGGCAAAATACACAGTTCAGCGCCCTTATCTGCCGCAACACCGTAAAACACTTGATAGTCCCAGTAATTTTTGCCGGAATTATTGACCGCGATGACCGGAGGCTGACCGGGACTGACCGCGCTGACCGGGGGGACCGAGGCTGACCGCGATGACTGGGGGGACCGAGGCTGACCGCGATGACCGGAGGCTGACCGGGGCTGACCGCGATGACCGGAGGCTGACCGAGGCTGACCGGAGACTGACCGGGACTGACCGCGATGACCGGGGGACCGGAGGCTGACCGGGGCTGACCGGGGCTGACCGCGATGACCGGAGGCTGACTGGGATATAATTAATGCCCGTGAGAAGAATGGGAGCGGTTTCTGTACTGCCGAGGGCTGACACCGAAATATTTTGAAAAAGCGCTCGAAAAGTATGTGAATGACGAAAAGCCGTTCATATACGCTATTTCCTTCAGTGACAGACCCTTTGGAAGGGTATCAGCCGAAGCGATATATCCGGCGGCTATTATCAGCCTGTATTTCATGACGTATTCGGGAAAGCCGGTTTTCATCACGCGGTTGAAATAGCTGCTGAAATATCCTTCTGAAAGACCGACAGCCTGGGCTGCCTTGGCGAGGGTTATTTTTTCGCGGTAATTTTCTTTTATATAGAGAAGAGCTTTTCTTATTATTTCATCTGACGACGACAGTTGCTGTTCTGAAAAATCGCTTGACTGAAGGGAGCGTAGCACAGATATCTTTGCCGCACCTCTGCTAATGACCGCAGTCAATTTCGCCTGATACCGCTACAGAGCAGCCGCCGTGGGCGTTTTTTTGTTTTGCCTTGCATCACATTTGCGCCGGCGCCCCTCAGCCCTATGGGATATGCCGCCGCCCTATGGGATATGCCGCAGTATACCGCATTTTGCGGCGCCTCCGGATCTTCAGTCATTTGCCCGGTCGTTTTCCTCAAGCAGCCCTATTATCCTGAATACGAGGCGCTTGTTTTTATATGACAGATTTGAATATTCCCGTATAAGCTCCTGTTCCATATATTTGTCTGAGGAAAAATTTGTACCGCATACAAAAAAAGAAATATCCCTGTTCAGAATATCCGAAATCTCCGCAAGAAGATCGAGGCTTATTTTTGTTATTCCACGCTCTACCTGACTTATATAGCCAATAGAGACATCCAGTCTTTCGGCGAGATTTTCCTGTGTCATTCCGACTGCTTTGCGTGCGCTCTTTATGCGCGTCCCTATCAGATTATAATCAACATGCATTTCAAAGCCCCCTTTTTTCACTAAAATACAACACTGATAGCTAAAAATAAAGAAATTAATAGGTAAAATTATAGTTATTAGTGTTGACATGGAACAAAAAATCTGTTATACTGACACCAGTAAACATGTCACGCTGCAGGCATTCGTATACATGCATTTTAAAAACCCGGAGGCGCATGAAGAGAGCGCCGGTACGGCAGTGTCCTCGCAGGGCAACGCCAGGTGGACAGCCTGCAAAAGGTCTCATGCTCTCGACACTGCAGAAAGGAGGCTGGCATGAAAATCGGGCTTATCCTTTCGGGAGGAATAGCCAAGGGCGCGTATCAGGTGGGAGTGTTGCGCGCGGTAGAGGAGTTTTTTTCCCTTGACGAAATATCATATATAAGTGCCGCCTCAGTAGGGGCACTTAACGCCGCTGCATACGCTGCAGGAGAGACAAAGACGGCAGACAGGGTTTGGTCGGAAATATGCTCGGAAAGAAAACGGCTGTTTCTGCCGTCTGTTTTGAAAAGCGACATTTTACAAAAGCGGCTGTTTGAATTATCTGACTACAAGACAGGCTGTGAAAAACTCTACGTACCTCTTTTAGACCTGCGCAAAAGAACTGTCGTTTATAAGGACCTTGCATCCGAAAACGCCGCTGTGCGCTATCTGTGCCTCAAGGCTGCAATTTCCATTCCGCCGCTATGCAAAACTGTAAAAATAGGAACAAACAGCTACTGCGACGGCGCCCTTGCCGATAATATTCCGTTTTTTCCTCTGCTCGGCTGCGATGTCGATTACGCTATATGCGTCTATTTTGACGACAATGATTACATTTTCGGCTCAGATTGTTTTACAAGGCGGGTAATAAAGATATCGTTTCCCGAAGATAACCGTTTTCTTTACTCATCTTTTTGTTTCGACGAAAAAAGCTATTCTGAAATGCGTGAGCAGGGCTACAGAAAAGCAAAGGCGGTGTTTGATATTGTTCTGAGCGGCGGAGTAAAGGACCCCGAGTCAGTTCGCAGGAATATCCTTAATTTCAACAGGGTCAATGAAAAAAAGAAGGTGTTTCTGACAACAGACAAGGTCCTGAACAATGCAAACATGATGGTGCGGCATTTTCTGAAGCGGAATATCCTCTGACTCTCCGGATACCGTTCTTCTGCTGCCGCACAAACCGGCGGGTGTTCGTGCTATGGCACCGTAAATAAATATTTATCAGGAGGCTTTTATATGCAAAATCAGACACAAGTGGAAAGCAAATCAACCTGGACCGGCTCGGTCCTCGGATTGTTGGGCACATCGCTCGCATGCTTTTTTATCATCTCCCTTACCCTGGGAATTGCCACGCCGTGGGCGGTCGCATATGCCATCAATTACTATGTGGAGCATATGCGCATAAACGGACAGCGCCTGAAATTCACCGGAAAAGGCGGACAGATATTCGGCAAATGGATCCTCTGGATGCTGCTCACAATAGTTACCATCGGAATATACAGCTTCTGGATACCGAATAACATGTGCAAATGGGTGACAAGCCACATAGAAATAGACTGAAAGACGGCATTCAGGACAAAACATGACCTGCAGATGGATTTACAAAAACGGCTTGATGCGGGAATAAAGCGATAAAGTACGCCGACCGCCTTTCCGTAAAATCTGCGGGCGCCGACACTCCGTAATATAAAAACACCTGCGGCAATCAAAGAGATGCCGCAGGTGTTTCAATGTTTTCACAGCAGGTTTTTCCGGGAACACAGGACACGCCCGGGACTTATTGTCATTCGCCCTTCTGCTTTTTTGACCTTGTGCGCTTGTCCTTCTTCTGCTGGAGCTGCTGTATAGTAGCAAGGAAGGTATCTACGTCCTTGAATTCCCTGTAAACCGAGGCAAATCTGACATATGACACCTCGTCGAGTTCCTTGAGCCGCTCCATCACCATGCTTCCTATCTCGGAAGACGGCACCTCTGTCCTGAGCGAATTAACAAGCTCGCTCTCGATATCCTTTGTCAGCGCGTCGAGCTGGTCTGCCGTCACAGGTCTTTTGTAGCACGACTTTATCAGCCCTGCAAGCAGCTTCTGCCTGTCGAAAACCTCCTTTGTCCCGTTTTTCTTTATCACAAAAAGCGGGGCTTTTTCAATAAACTCGTAGGTCGTGAATCTGTGCTTGCAGGCAAGACACTCCCTGCGGCGGCGTATACTGCTGTTTTCCGAGGGCCTTGAATCCACCACCTTGCTGTCCTCATATCCGCATGACGGGCATTTCATAATACGTTCCTCTCTTGTAAAAAGAATTTGTATGTATGGATATCAACCGATACGATCCATCTCAGTGACATCCCTGTTTTATTTTTGCCTTTTTCAGCTTCTGATCCGTCTTCGGTCAGCTCCGCTTTGCTTTTCAGCAAACGCCTTGCGGCAGGCTGATCTCATCTGCCTTCAGCCGGCGAAGCGTCAGGAAGAGGCGTCTGCCTCATCTTCCTTCCTTTCGCGGTTTTCCTTTCTCGTCCGTCTGAAAACTATGAATACCGATATAATATAGTTGAGTATGACGACGATGACTGCGGAAATGCATTTGACTATGAAGTCTGCCGAGAAAATCTTGTTTATAAGTGAATAAAATGCTCCCTCCGAGCTTATAAGCTCTCCGGTAAAAATACCGTATTTATAAAACAGAGCGATCCCGGCAACCGAAATGCCCCAGTCTATAAACCATGTCACAACCCTGGAACCGGCAAAAACGGCAAACTGCTTTGCCACATACCCCGGCCGGTTGTTTCTGTCGCGGAAGACAAACAGCCTGTTGGTAATAAAGGCGGTGACAACTCCCGTGACCCACTGTACCGCCGTAGCTATGGAAACCAAAAGCGCCGACGCCTCCCCGCTTTCTGTATGCATGGAGGGATAGCCGATGAAAAGAGCCGTCGTAAGCTTGTAAAAAGCCATACTCACTATGGTTGTGACGACGCCGAAAAAAAGATAATCAATTATTTCCTTGTGTTTTTTGTAAAAAGCCCTCATTTGCCTTTTCCTTAACAGTCTCGTAAAATTTTTTCCCGCCCAGGGAATTTATGGCCCCCAGCATCGCCTTTGACGAAATATTTTCGGGCAGGCGCGCGGCGCGCAGCAACGCCTTTCGCTTATATGCGCTGTCCTTGCCGCCTTTGAATCCGTCATTATACAAATCAAGCGCGGTAACCTCTTCAGATGCCGGCTGATTGACGTCGGAGTCCTCTTTTTCAGCTTCGGATGAAAAAGGAATAAACAGAGCTCTTAAGGTGGCAGTGTCCATTCCCTCAAGACCGAGGGTGCCCTCCTTGGAAGGTGCGCTTTTGCGCCGTTCCTTGCCCGGTATACCGGGTATATAAACATGAGATATATACTGTGCGGGAATTATTGAATTAAAATAATTTCTTATCACAAGCCCCGCGCCGTCACTGTCTGTTGCCACAATAAGACCCTTTGCCTCTGCAAGCCTCCTGAAATATTCGGTCTTATCCCTGTCACGGAAAATCCCGAAGCCCTCCGTGGTTATTATGTGCCCGTCTATGAGGCTTTCAAGCCTTATTTTGTCATATTTTCCTTCCACTACTATAACGCGGGATATTTTAAGCTTTTCCAAATCTGTTTTCTCCGGTTTTGCAGCTTTAAAAATTTTTCTGACGCAGCCTGAGGTCTGCGCCAGGTCCGCCCGGCCAAGCTGTGACTGCGTGCCCGAATGCGCCCGCCGCAACTCATAGTTGCACACCTGAAAAATCAGGCTCTTGAAGGTATCGCCCTGCCGAGTTCAAAAATCAATTCTTCTATGGCTATATACCTGTCGGCGCAGCGGCTCTTCAGCTTGATATCTGTTTCAAGACACGCCCTTGCCGCGGCATAAAGCTCTTCCCTTGTGCGTTTGGAGGCGCTTGCAAGTCTCTGCTTTACAGGGTAAGGCTTAAGCGAGGTGATTTGCGATATTTCTGCTGCATTTCTTCCGCAGTCGCTAAGGGTTTTGACGTTTATAAGCTCGTGTATCACCCTGCTGACCGACGCGGCTATTTCCACAGGCTCGGTCTTTCTTTTCTTCATCTCCGAAAAAATTTCAAACGCCTTTGAGGTGTTCCTGTCCAGAATCGCGTTTACAAAATCAAAGGCTCCGATATCGTCGTTCGGTATCGATACATTTTTCAGAATCTGCGAATCAAGGCGATCTCTGCCCTGCGCCCTCATATATGCGCAGAGCTTCTCGGTCTCATTTGCAAGGGTGTTCATATCTGTGCCGCAGCGCTCCACCATTTCGGCGCAGGTCTCAGGGGAGGCAAAGACGTGATTTGCCGCGAAATGCTTTCCGAGCCACGCAGACAGCCTTGCCGGCGTCTGTTTTGCAAACTCAACTGTATTTATTGCCTGCGACAGCTTTTTAAAATACTCCTTTGAGCGCTGACCGCCCGAACCGGAATACTTTTCGCCTGAAAATTCATCGCCTCTTGTATAAAACAGCAGCACCGTCTCCTGCGACGCCGCCCTGGCGCAGAGCTCGCACAGCTCAGAAAGTGCGTCCTGCGACAGCTTTGAGAATTTAATATCGGTAATTTCGACAAGTCTTCTGTCGTTCATAACCGGAAGGATATCGATCTGGGAGGCGAGCTCTGACAAATCGCTCAGAAGCGAATAATTGAAGCCCTCAAGCGATTCGTCCCCGATCAGAGTCTTTTTCAGCTTTTTTTTATAATATTGCTTCAGATATTCCTCAGGACCGTAAAAGAGATACGCGCCGCGCATAAGAGGAGATATCAGCTTGTCAAATTCATTCGGAAGCATTGTCGCCTTTCCTTATCAGCGGAATATATATGACAAAATAATTTATACCTGAATAGATGGTCATGACCGTCATGACCGAAAGCGAAACGAACGAGATAACGAGAGAATCGGTAAAGAAAACAGGCTCAAGACAGGCGGCGACAATAAATATCATCTGGGAGACCGTCTTGATTTTGCCTGCCATATTTGCCGCAATCACCTTTCCGTCGGAGCTCTTGCATATCAGCCGGAGCGACGTGACCGCAAGCTCTCTTGCGACCACGATAAAAACCGAAAAGGCAATAAAAACCGGCAGCGCTATGTAGTCGCGCTCAAGATAAAAAACGCAAAGCGATATCATACCGCCGATAACTAAGAGCTTGTCGGCGATCGGGTCAAGAAATTTTCCGAAGTCGGTCACGGCATCGTATTTTCGCGCGATCTTTCCGTCTATCATATCGGTGAGCGATATGACCGCGAAGAATACCGCACCTGTTATCAGGTTCTGATTGTCTGTGGCGAGCGGGGTGAATATTATTATCACCATGAAGACCGGAACCAGCAGCGCCCTTATCACGGTGAGTATGTTAGGGACCTTCTTTATACTCATGGATTTACCTGTGCCTCCCTTTTTTCCTTCAGCTCCTCTCTTCGGTGCCGAAGAGATCGTAATCGAGCACGTCGGTTATTCTCACATTTACGAAAGTGCCCGCTTTTATTTTCCTGCGGGAATTAAAATAAACCTTGCCGTCGATATCCGGGGCGTCGGCGGCGCTTCTGCCATAGTATGCCGACGATACAGGGTCATATCCCTCCGTGAGTACGGTCACGAGTGTGCCTTTTTTCAGCTCGTTGAGTGCCTCTGATATATCCGCCTGAGTCTGCATTATCACAGAATAGCGGTCCTCCTTGGTCTGCTCATCCACCTGGTCGGGAAAGTCATACGCCGGAGTGCCTTCTTCCCGCGAGTAGGCAAACGCCCCGAAGCGGTCGAATCTCGCTTCTTTTATAAAGGAGCAGAGCTCTTCAAAATCCTCCTCGGTTTCTCCGGGAAATCCGACTATTGCAGTGGTGCGTATCGTTATGCCGGGTACGCCCTCCCTGAGCCTTTTTATTGCGGAGAGGACAGCGTCTCTGCCGCCGCGTCGGTTCATTCTCAGGAGTATATTCTCACTCACGTGCTGTATCGGCAGGTCTATATATTTAACTATGCGCTCGTTATTTTTAAATTCCTCTATCAGTTCGTCGGTTATCTTGTCGGGATAACAGTAGAGCACGCGTATCCACGGGATCTGCGTCGCGGCGGTTATTTCCCGCAAAAGGCGGGCAAGCGAATAGCTGCCGTAAATATCAAGCCCGTAGCGAGTCGTATCCTGTGCGACTACGCAGAGCTCCTTCACGCCTATTGCCTCCAGCTCCTTTGCCTCCTTTATGATATCTTCCATCGGTCTTGAGCGGAAGCGCCCTCTTATATACGGTATGGCGCAATATGTGCATCTGTTGTCGCAGCCCTCGGCAATTTTTATGTATGCCGCGTAATCCGGGGTAGTCACTATCCTGTCGCCTCCGAGGGGTGAGAGATTTTTGTCCTTTGCTGAAAAATATTTCTCGCCCTTCAGCGCCTTTTCCACAGCCGCGGATATGTCGGACATGCTTCCGACGCCGACAACTGCGTCGACCTCCGGCATCTCCTTCATTATCTCCTCGCCGTACCTCTCAGCAAGACAGCCGCACACAACTATCCCCTTAAGGCTTTTGTTTTCTTTGAGCCACGCTATGTCAAGGATATTGTCTATCGCTTCTTTTTTTGCACTCTCAATAAAAGCGCACGTGTTTATGACGACGACATCTGCCTCTGTCTCATCCGGAGTTATGATATATCCTTCGTCGCTCAGCTTCCTCAGCATGACCTCTGTATCCACAAGATTTTTCGGACATCCGAGAGAGACAAATCCAACCTTATACTGTGACATGATCTTTCCATCCTGTATAGTTTTCTTTCCCGCGTTTTTGCGGCGCTGCGTGATTTCCGCCCGGCGTATCCGGTCTGACGCCTTACGGTACGGTTTGCAGACTTACGGTCTGACGCCTTCAGTCATCCGGATTTTCCTGCGGGAGTCCGCCCTGATACGCCGAAGCCAGGGCCGCTTTTATGTGAGAGTATTCATATCCTCTGTTCTTCAGGGCTCGTATTATGAACTCCTTTTCTCTGCCCGGATATCTTCGTGCAAATTTTACCGCAAGCCCTTCAAAATCGATATCCTCTGTCGAAGGTATGAAAAAGAGGTCTGCATCCGAGGCGTCAAATTTTCTGTAAAGCTCTCTTTTTATGCGCAGCGGGCCGAAATATTTCTTTGTGGCAAGATACCTGCAATAGTTATACATGAGAAGCCGGTCATTCAAAAGCCCCTCTCTGCAAAGACGCTCTACGGAATCAGCAATGTGTTCTCTTGCGAATCCTCTGGCGGCAAGCGCGTCTTTAAGCGTCTTTTTGCTCCGCGGAGAATACTTAAGAAGTCTCAGAGCAGCTTCATAAACGGTCCTTCCGGGATCCTCCCGGCAAAAAGATATTTCCTTCCGGGACTGCATTCCCGAAGCCATCCCGCCCGCGGGCTCCTTCCGGGGCTGTGTTTCCGGAGGCGCTGAATTTATGCGCGCTTTTTTGTACTCGGTCATAGATTTCAAGTTTATCCCCTTGTGTGTAAAAAGCCCGCTTTTGTCAGTCGTCTATTATGCTTATGTCAAAATCATCGTCTATGGAATTTTCCTCTGTTCCAACGTCGATGTTTCCGCTTTCGCACTCAATGCGGATCTTTTCCTCTATTTCGGAAAGAAGGTCGGGATTGTCTTCAAGAAAAGCTCTCGCCCTGTCCTTGCCCTGTCCTATCTTTTCGCCGTTATAAGAGAACCATGCGCCGCTTTTTTCTATTATACCGGTATCGACGCCTATGTCAAGTATTTCCCCGGTTTTTGATATTCCCTTTCCGTATATTATATCGAACTCGCCGACCTTGAAGGGAGGCGCGACCTTGTTCTTGACGACTTTGCACTTGACATGATTGCCGTAGCTCGTGGCGCCGTTTTTGAGCGTCTCCGATTTTCTAACGTCTATACGGACAGAGGCGTAATATTTAAGTGCGTTTCCTCCGGGGGTAGTTTCGGGATTTCCGTAGACGACGCCGACCTTCAAGCGCAGCTGATTTATGAATATCACTATACAGTTTGTCTTTGATATAGAGCTTGTCAGCTTGCGCAGAGCCTGCGACATAAGCCTTGCCTGAGCCGCCACCTGATTCTGTCCCATCTCTGAGTCGACCTCCGCCTGCGGCACGAGCGCCGCGACGCTGTCTATAACTATGATATCCACTGCCCCGGAGCGCACAAGGCTTTCTGTTATCTCAAGCGCCTGTTCCGCACTGTCCGGCTGTGAAACGAGCAAATCGTCAATGTTTATTCCGAGCGCTTTCGCGTATACCGGGTCAAGTGCGTTTTCGACGTCTATGTATGCGGCGACTCCCCCGGTTTTCTGCACCTCAGCTACGCAGTGAAGCGCAAGCGTTGTCTTTCCTGAGGACTCAGGCCCGTATATCTCAACTATCCTTCCGCGCGGGAGTCCTCCTATGCCGAGCGCGAGGTCAAGGGTGAGCGATCCTGTGGAGACGGCGGTGACATTCATCGCCTTGTTGTCCCCAAGACGCATTATGGCTCCCTTTCCGTGATCTTTCTCTATCTGAAGAAGCGTAGCCTCAAGAGCTTTTTTCTTTGCTTCGTCCCCGTCCGCTTTGATTACGGTCTCTTTTTTCTTAGCAACCTTTGCCATATATGTCTGACCATGCCTTTCGTATTTGAGTTTTGTATCACTTGTGTTAACTTTTGCCCCTCATCCTCAGATATCCTCTTCACTGACGACCGAGGCAATAAACGTCTGTCTTAATAGCTTCCATGCCCCGTCCTCGTATATTATCTCCACATCGAGGACTGCCTCTGTCTTCTGTCCGCTTGAAGAGGTTCTTATCGCGGTAAATTCAGCCTTGATATGGGTCTTGTTGGACCTCAGCACCCTGGCGCTTCCCAGCACTGCGGCGGTTCGCATCCCGGCATATGAGTTCTCAGCCACGTTTATCTGAAGGTTTCCCTTCTCGTCTTCCGCAAATCTCGCAGGGGCGCTGAAATCGTCGGTCGAAAGCCCTTCAAATGCATATGAATAGATTTCAGAGCGCGATCCGGAAGCTATCAGATCGTCCACAGCTCCCATCAAAGACGACAATGTCAGGTATTTGGAATCGGGAGCGACGGTATAATAAACCTGATACGAGCTGTTCACATCGTCTCCGGGATCCTCAGCCGTGTCGAAGGAATTTCCGTAGATATAACCGTTGAGCTCCGCTTCCTTTGTGAGTACTTCGTCTATTATGAGCGCCGCCTGCTCGTCGCTGTAATATGAGCACGAGCAGAGCGACGGTATCAGAAGGGCGGTAAGAAGCAGTACAAGCAATGCTTTTTTCATGAGTTTATCCTTTCTTGCAGGGGGTCGTGCGCGTTCATTGCCGGCAGACGTCAGTTTTCGTCACCTGTCGACTCTTCGGAAAAATCGGTATATTCGCCTTCGTCAGACTCCCCGCCGTCCTCCGCTGTATCGTCTGATGTATCGTCTGATGCGTCCGCCATACCGTCCGCAAAATCGTCAGCCGCGGGGAAATCCTGTCCTGAGGACCCGGATTTCGACGTCTGAATCTGTTCTCCTTCTTTTTGTGAATCATCTTCCCTGCCGACGTTTGTGAAATTGATTATACTGCTGTTTTCATCGGGACGCATGACTATGACGCCCGACGCACCTCTTCCGTAGACAGGTATCTCACCCGCCGATATTCTGATAACTGTGCCGTCGTCGGTTATTATCATGAGGTCGTCGCTGTCTTCGACGGTGGAAATACCTGCGAGAAGTCCGGTTTTTTCATTGACGTTGTGACAGATGACTCCCTTTCCGCCTCTGTTGCGGCAGGTGAAATCAGAGAATGAGCAGCGCTTTCCGTATCCCTTTTCGGTTATGGTTATCAGGGACTTGCTGTCATCGACAAGGGTGACGCCCTTGACGTAGTCGCCTTCTTCCAGCCTTATGCCGCGCACCCCTCTCGCCGTTCTTCCCATGGGGCGTGCATCCCTTTCGGAAAATCTCACTGCATTTGCATTGTGGGTAGCTATGATAACGTCGTCATTTCCGCCTGTATGGCGAACATAGACAAGCTCGTCTCCTTCGTCGAGCGAAAGCGCTATCTTCCCTCCCTTTCTTCTGTATTCAAACTCCGAAAGGGGAGTTCTCTTAACTGTTCCGTTTCTGGTGACAAACAACAGGTAATCGTTTTCCCTGAAATCAGGAACCGACAGCATTGCCGTTATGCTCTCATTCTCTTCAAGGTCTATGAGATTTACGATATTGCTTCCCTTTGTGTTCTTTCCGGACTCCGGCACCCTGTACACCTTCATGACATGGACCTTGCCCTTGTTGGTAAACAGCATCAGGAAATCGTGGCTCTCTGCTGCAAGAACTCTTTCGGCAAAATCGGTTTCCTTGGTTTTTATACCGCTGACGCCTCTGCCTCCCCTTCTCTGGGAAGAATATTCGTCCGCTCTCAGCCTCTTTATATAGCCTTCGTGTGTCATGGTGATTATCGCGGTATGCCTCTCGATGAGGTCTTCAAGAAGAATCTCGTCTTCGCTTTCGGCAAGCTCTGTGCGGCGCTCGTCGCCATAGCGCTTCTTTATATCAAGAAGGTCGGTTTTTATTATTTCCTTTATCTTTGACTCGTCGGCAAGTATCTCTTTGAGCTCCTTTACCTGTGCTGACAGTTTTTCAAGCCTGTCCTCGACCTTTGTCCTTTCGAGACCTGAGAGCCTGCCGAGAGTCATATCTACTATGGCCTGCGCCTGCGGCTCGGTAAGTGCAAAGCGTTCCATGAGGTTTGCGCGCGCGTCGGGAATAGAAGCGGATGAGCGTATTATGCTTATCACCTCTTCTATGTTGTTTATGGCTATCATATAGCCCTCGTAGATATGCATTTCGGCAAGCGCCTTTTTCAAGTCAAAGCGCACTCTTCTCGAAACGACGTCCTCCTGGAAGGCAATATATTTTGTAAGTATCTCCTTGAGCCCAAGTACCTTCGGAACGCCGTCAACTATTGCAAGCATATTGACGGCACACGTATCCTGAAGCTGGGTCATCTTGTAGAGCTGATTGAGTATGACCTGTCCGTTTGCGTCTCTTCTGTAATCTATCACTATGCGCAGACCGTCCTTTCCGGTCTCGTCGCGCAAATCGGTTATACCCTCTATTTTCTTTTCCTTGACGCAGTTTGCGATAGATTCGACAAGCATCGCCTTGTTTACCTGATAAGGTATTTCGGTAACAACTATCCTGTGCCTGTCCTCTTCAACCTCGGCGCGTGCCTTTACCGTGATCCTTCCGCTTCCGGTCATATATGATTCATATATGCCGGCGTTTCCGCATATTATCGCGGCGGTCGGGAAGTCGGGCCCCTTTATATACTCCATCAATTCGGGCACGCCGGCATCGGGATTGTCCATGAGAAAGATAAGTCCGTCAACCACCTCTCCCAGATTATGCGGCGGAATATTGGTAGCCATTCCGACAGCTATACCAACACATCCGTTGACAAGAAGATTGGGAAAACGCGACGGCAATACATCGGGCTCCTTCAGCTTGTTGTCAAAGTTCGGTGAAAAATCGACGACCTCCTTGTCAATGTCGGTCAGCATTTCATTTGCGAGCTTTGCCATTCTCGCTTCAGTATAACGGTATGCCGCCGCCTTGTCGCCGTCCATGTTTCCGAAATTTCCGTGCCCGTCCACAAGCGGATATCTCATATTGAAGGGCTGCGCAAGCCTGACAAGGGCGTCATAAACCGATGCGTCACCGTGAGGATGATAACGTCCGAGCACGCTTCCCACCGTGGTAACCGATTTTCTGAAGGGCTTGTCATGCGTGAGGTGGTCCTCATACATCGTGTAAAGTATTCTTCTGTGAACAGGCTTCATGCCGTCCCGGATATCGGGCAGCGCCCTCGACACGATGACCGACATAGCGTAATTTATAAAGGATTTTTTTACCTCCTTTTCCATTTGCACGTCGGTGATTTTCTGATCCCTGTATTCGTAATTTTCCGAAATCTCTGCCATTTATATGTCCCTTTCGTGCGGACGCATTTTTCTTGCCCGCTTTTTTTGAGTTTGCGTTTGTCTGCTTGTTCGGTTTTTCAGAGTCTCTTCCGCTGTTTCTTCAATTTTTTCTTTTCGATCCGGTTTATCGCGCGTCGGACCTGTTGCCCGTTTTCCGGTTTCTTTACTGATACTCGCCTTTTCAACAGGCGAATGCGTTGACATAAGGCTGAAAAAGCAAAGAGCAAACAGAAACCGTCGGAAAAATCAAAATATCTGTGGACTTTTTGTTGAAAGCGCGCGGTGAGATGCGCCGTTAAAGCTGTATTTCCACACATCCGTTTCTTTTTTTATATGTCGCCTGTCGAAATGTAAAAAAGTTTTCCACACTCTCAAAACGCTCATATGCGCGCATCGTCCGGTATTTACCGGTACTCAATGTCTTTGTCTGCGCAGATACGCAAGGCGTCTTTTGTCATCCGTAAACCGTAATGACATGCAGACGGCAAAATGTCCCCCTGATGTTTTCCACATCTTTTCCACATGGCGTTGAAAGTTTTCCACATTTATTTCCACATGGTGTGGAATACTTTGCCGTGCAAAACAGAAATGTTGAAAGACAGCTTGTTTTTACTGTGTAATTCTCGTATCTGAGGATATATTTTGCCGTTTTTCATAAAGGACGTGCAAAAAACAACATGCAGTTCTGAACAGTCATACTTTGAGCAGCCGTGCTCCGGGAGCATAACGGCAGTCAAAAGACATTGCGCTCTTATTATCCTGCCGCCTTATGCGTTTTTCTGAAAATATTTCCTGTATGCCATGGCTTTTCCGCGGGGCACGGCTTTTCACGCATGCCCGGCTTTTCCGCACGCCCCGGTTTTCCCGCATGCCCCGGTTTTTCCGTACCTACCGTCAAACCGGCAATGCTGTTCTGTCTTCTCGACGTGTTATATATCCAGATTTGTCACATAGTTTGCGTTTTTCTCTATAAATTCTCTTCTCGGCTCGACCTTTTCACCCATAAGCACGGAGAATATCTCATCGCTCTTTATGGCGTCCTCTATGGTGACGCGCAGAAGCGTTCTTTTTTCCGGATTCATGGTCGTCTCCCAGAGCTGTTCTGCGTCCATTTCGCCGAGACCCTTGTATCTCTCTGCCTCGACGTTCTTTTCTCCGAGCTCTTTTATATAAAAATCCCTTTCCGCATCTGAAAACGCATATCTTATCTGCTGTCCCTTGAATACCTTGAATAGCGGCGGCTGAGCGAGATAGACATGACCCTCTTCTATAAGGCTCCGCATGTATCTGAAAAAGAAGGTGAGAAGAAGTATCTGTATGTGAGCGCCGTCCACATCGGCATCCGCCATGATTATTATCTTGCCGTATCTGAGCTTTGAAAGATCCATGTCGCTTCCGATACCGCAGCCCAGCGCTTTTATTATCGGTATGAGCTGGGTGTTTGCATATACCTTGTCAAGCCGGCTCTTTTCAACATTCAGCACCTTTCCGCGCAGCGGAAGTATCGCCTGAAACTTCGAATTGCGTCCGTTTTTGGCGGAGCCTCCTGCAGAGTTGCCCTCAACTAAAAACAGCTCGGTAATGTCCGGACGCCTCTCCTGACAATCCCACAGCTTTCCGGGCAGGTCGCTTCCGTCAAGAACACCTTTTCTGCGTGTCAGTTCTCTTGCCTTGCGCGCCGCCTCTCTCGCCCTTGCGGCGGTGAGGGACTTTTCGAGTATCTGTTTACATACAGCAGGATTTTCTTCAAAAAATTCCGAGAGCTTTTCATTCACGACAGAATCCACAAATGAGCGCATCTCGCTGTTTCCGAGCTTTGTCTTTGTCTGTCCTTCAAACTGAGGCTCGTGTAATTTTACCGAAATAACGGCGCATATACCCTCGCGGCAGTCTTCTCCGGAAAGAGGCTTGTCTGAGTCCTTGAGCACGCCCAGCCTTTTTCCGTAGTCATTGAGGACCCTGGTGAGCGCTGTTTTGAAGCCCACCTCATGCGTACCGCCTTCTACTGTGTGTATATTGTTTGCAAAGGACATTATGGTCTCGTTGTAGCTGTCATTGTACTGGATAGCAACCTCGGCAGTATTTGTTCCCTTGGTGGCGCTCATATATATCACAACCGGATGTATGAGCTCGGCGTGCTTTGCTTCATTCAAGTGAGAAACAAAGCTCTTTATTCCTCCCTCGTAGCAGAGGTCATTTTCAACCGGTTCTGAGCCGCGGTCGTCAATGAAAACTATCCTGACCCCGGCATTCAGAAATGCCTGCTCTCTGAGTCTGTCGAGAAGCACCTCATAATCAAATACCGTCTCTTCGAAAATTTCACTGTCAGGCATGAATCTGACATACAGTCCGCTCGGTCTGTCATCCTCATGTATAAGAGTGAAAGGCTGCTTCACAGCGCCTCTTTCAAAGCTCTGCGTATATGTTCTTCCGCCTCTTGTATTTTCATAAATAAGCCATTCGGAAAGTGCGTTCACAACTGAAGCTCCGACTCCGTGAAGTCCTCCGGAGATGGCGTATCCTTCTCCTCCGAATTTTCCTCCGGCGTGAAGAATCGTGAAAACGACCTCCGGAGACGGGGTCCCCGTCTTGTGATTTACGGCGTTCGGTATTCCTCTTCCGTTGTCACGGACGCTGCAGCTGCCGTCCTTGTGCAGCGTTACGACAATTTTCGTACACGCGCCTGCAAGCGCCTCGTCTATAGAATTGTCAACTATTTCATATACAAGGTGATGAAGCCCCTTTACAGAAGTTGAGCCGATATACATACCGGGGCGCTTTCTGACCGCTTCAAGTCCCTCAAGTACCTGTATCTGATTTTCGTCGTAAGTATTCTTGTTTTCCGTCACGTTTTCACCATTCCTTAAAAGTTTAATGCTTGTTTAATGCTTGTTTTTACAACGCTTGTCTGTGAATCCGGCTTTCCCGGTACGGCTTTTATATGCGCCGCTATTTCTGTGCCCTTTTTGAAGGGCTATCCGATAAGTTCATAGCTTCCGGCATGGGCTTTTATCACCCTTGCGGCTTCAAGATCCAATCCCTGCGCCTCACAGGTAGTGATTATGACCTGCTTTTTCTCAATACTCCTTGTGAGATATCTCTTTCTGCCGGGGTCAAGCTCGGAAAAAAGGTCGTCAAACAGAAAGACAGGATATCCTTCAGCGCCGCTTTTTGCTATCTCGCCCTCGGCGATTTTCAAAGCGAGAGCCGCGCTTCTCTGCTGTCCCTGCGAGGCAAAGCTCTTTGCCGGTCTTCCGTTGATCTCTATCAGAATATCGTCCCTGTGCACTCCGTAAAGAGTCGTTCCAGCCGCTTTTTCTCGTTCAAGGTTTTCTGTCAGAAGCCGGATAAAGCTCTCTTCGTCCCTTTCTTCTTCATACGACAGGGTGAGCTTTTCCCTTCCGGATGTCATATCCTCAAAAATCACTGCCGTTATCCCTGAGGCTTTTTTTATATATGCCGCTCTCTTTTCTGATACAGTGACAGCGTATTTTGCCATCTGCCACGACCACAGTCTGAGCTGCTCGTCATCGGCAAACGACCCTGCATCAAGCAGCCTGTTGCGGTTTTCAAGTGCCTCGTTGTAATTCTGAAGACAAGCTACATATACAGGGTCAAGCTGCGATATGGAGCTGTCAAGAAAAGCCCTTCTTGACGACGGGGGACCCTTTATCATTGAAAGATGCTCCGGAGTAAACAGCACAGCCCTGAAATTTCCTATGAATTCGCTCATCTTTTTTATCTTTGCAGAATTGACCTCGCAGCTCTTTCTTCCGCGTTGGGAATAAGTTATCCCTGCCTGACAGAGGCGCCTTCCGTCGTCATATTCGACGCATACCGCAGCCGTATCTTCTCCGAATTTTATAAGCTCCTTGTCTTTTTGTGCCCTGTGGCTTCTGCCTGCGGAGCATACATATATCCCTTCGAGCGCATTTGTCTTTCCCTCGGCGTTGTCCCCCGATATTATGTTTATCCCGTCGGCAAATTCAAGACATGCAGAGCTTATATTCCTGAAATTGAAGTAGCGCGATCTTTTTATTTTCATATGTCCGCAAATACGATCAAAAAATCAATTCATCCTTACCGGACACACCACGTAAAGATAATCGGTTTTATTTTCCTCTTCCTTCTTTTCGTCAGCCGAGGTTATCACCACGCACATGAGAGGACTGCTCATTCCGAGATTTATCATGTCGCTGTCACAGCTTTTGAGCGCGTCGAGAAAATTCCTGCAATTAAATCCTATCACAAGATCCTCTCCGCTCTTTTCTATCTTCACCTCGTCGTAAACGCTTCCTGAAACCGACTCGCTCGAAACCTTCAGAACGCCGTCAGTAAATTCAAATTTCACGTGTGATTTGACCTGCCCGAGGGCCTTGTCCTCAGTGACAAGAGACGCTCTTTCAAGAGAAGATATGAATTCCGCTCTTGACAGCCTTACATTTATCTTTGTTTCCTTTGGTATGACACGGTTGTAATCTATATACTCGGAATCTATAAGGCGGGAAAAGAACAGCTTGTCTGACAGCTTGAATATCACGTGCTTTCTTCCGAGAACGACTCCTGTCTTGTCATCATCATCCCCCATAAGCCTTATAAGCTGTGAAAGAGTCTTTCCGGGCACTATAAATGAAAGATTCAGGGAGGAACTGTCCTTGTTTCTGTTTTCGATATCGCACTGTGCCTCCCTGACGGCAAGCCTGTTTCCGTCGCACGATACTATTTTGAGCTTCCCGTCGGTAACTGTAAAATATGCTCCGCAGAGCATAGGGCGCTGGTCGGTAATGGCAATTGCAAAATATACCTGTCCTATCATAGTGCGAAGGAGTGAAGAATCTACCGAAAAACCGCGGTCGCCGTCAAGCTCCGGCATGTTCGGGAAGGACTCGCCGTCAAGTGCGTGAAGCTCAAACTTTGCTCTTCCTGATGAAAGTGTAGCTATGTTTTTTTCGTTGACGCTCAGAGTCACGTCCCTGTCAGGAAGAAATTTTATTATCCTGTTTAACTTTGCCGCATTGATGAGATAGTTTCCTTCTTCCTCTACCTCACACGGTATTTCGGTTATGAAGCCCTTGTTCAGGTCAAATGAAGTGATAGAGCAGTACGAGCTTCCGGACGTCTTGAATCTTATGCACTCAAGCGTTTTATAGGTGTTTTTTTCCGACACTGCGCACATTGCATCATTGACGGCGTTTTCAAGAGACTCTTTTTCAAATGTGATTTTCATGTCTGTTCCTTTCCCGTCTGTCTTCCTCAGATGTTCGTTGTTTTTATGTGCTTCGAGGAAGTGTTTTACAAATTTTCCGTATGAGAACAAATAAAAATAAAATATATTTATATAAGAATAAACAGTAGAAGTAGAAGTAGTGGCTGTTGAAATTCTGCAAAAGTCAGAATGAGCTCTAAAACAGCGGATGAACTAAGCATTGTATTATAACAAAAGCCGTTGTGTTTTTTGTTACGTAGGTGTTGAAAACATTTAAGGCGATTTTTTTGTCTTCTTCACTATAAAGAAAAACAAAGTAAAAGCTGACTGTTTCAACATACCGGTTTTCCACACTGTGGAAAAATTTCTGGAAAACAGAGATTTGACTTGAACCGTTTTTTCGGCATTTTTTAGACTTTACTACTCACAGGTCGCGCTATCCGGAAAAACTTCAGCTGAATAGATTTTTTGAAAATGACCTTGCGGAGTATGATGACAGGTACACACGCCACGTTATAAAAGAGCTTCCGGAATTTTTTTCACGGCGTGAGTTGGTTTTATTTTCTTCGGTTTTATTATCGCAGCTCAGCTTTTTTTTCCCTTTGCTTTTTTTTCTTTTATTGGAGAAGGAAGACGATTTTTGTGTCTTGTTTTCTTTTTTTGCTCGTTCTCCGGTATAAGAAAAATCTGCATTTTCATCTGAAAGAGACTTTTCAGCGCGTCTGTTTCTGATTCTGCCGGCGTTTCTTTTCACCGGGGCTACGAGAACAAAGGATTTAGGTATGTCGAAAGACGCGGTAAGAAGCCTGCCGGATGCCTCGCTCTTTCTTAAAAAGCTGCGCCCCGCCGCCGTCTCGGTAGTGCTGTCCAAATCAAAAAATCCTATCACATCCCCGGCTTTTTCTCTCTCTTTTTTTCCGGGATAGATATATATCACTCGGTGAGCTCCTTTATCATTTCGTTTATTTCTATTTCAAGGAGATGATTCATGCTTATCTCACTTTCGGTCGATTTTATCGCGGACATCACGGTTGTATGATCCCTGTCAAAAAGCTGTGCTATTGAAACAAGTGAAAGAGAGGTTATTTTTCTTATTATATAAATGCTTATATTCCGCGCGTTCGATATCTGCTTTGTGCGTTTCCTGCCGTATATCTCATCGGTGGGAACGCCGTATTTTTTTGACACCGTCTCAACTATCTTTTTTGCAGTCATCTCAGGCGGGTCGTTTGAAACAATGAGAGCTGATATGCAGTCTCTTGCAAGCTCCAGTGTTATTGGCTCGCCGTTCAGGAAGGATTTGGCGCATATTCTTTTTATCGCCCCTTCTATCTGCCTTATGTTGCTTTTCAGATTTTCGGCTATCATGTTCATCACGTCGTCGGGAAGAGTGATGCCCATTTTTTTCGCCTTGTTTTTCATTATTGCAATGCGTAGCTCAAAGTCCGGCGGCTGTATATCTACGATAAGACCCCACTCAAAGCGTGTCTTGAGCCTGTCCTCAAGGGTCTTTATGTCGCGCGGCGGCCTGTCTGACGTAAGTATTATCTGCTTTCTGTCTTCATAAAGAGCGTTGAAGGTGTGAAAAAACTCCTCCTGGGTCGAGTCCTTTCCCGCTATGAACTGTATGTCGTCGATGAGAAGAACATCCGCTTTTCTGTATTTTGCCCTGAAAAGCTCCTGAGAGTGCTTTGCTATGCTCTCTATCATTTGGTTTGTAAATTCGTCTCCCTTGACGTATATCATGTTTATGTTGGGATTGTTCTTCTTTACCTCATTCATAACGGCGTTGAGCAGATGCGTTTTTCCGAGCCCGGATGAGCCGTATATAAAAAGGGGATTGTATTCCCTTGCAGGATTTGCAGCCACCGCCGTACATGCCGCATGCGCAAATTTATTTGAGCTTCCTACCACAAAATTTTCAAAGGTGTATTCCCCGCTGAACGAGGGACGAAGAGAGGTGTCTGCCTGCTTTTCATCTTTTTCTGCTCCGGAAGCCGTATCGGACATTGAAGAAGTTTTCGTATAAAGAGCATTGTCTTTAAGCCTTTTTTGCACGCTTGCGTTATCCTTTAAGTCGTCAGATAAGTCTCTACGGTTTATTTTGGCAGAATCCTGCTGTGAAAAAAAACGCCCTTCGTCCTGGTTTTTCTGAAAAGGAGTTTCTCTGAAGGGCTTGACGTCATCTGAACCGCGTGTTTCTGAATATTCCCTATCCGCTGAAAAATTTTCTTTCTCTCCGGCTGTGAAAGGAACCTTTCCGGGACCGGCAGCCCTTTCAGATGAAAGTACCACCGTCACAGTGACCGGAAAGCCTACTATCTCTTCAAAGGCATCGCAGAGCAGAGGTTTATATCTTTTTTCAATTATTTCTTTTTTGAAGGCACTTGGATGTGATATCACAGCCCCGTTTTCGGTGAGCTCAGTGAGCTCTGCTTCACCGAACCACAGAGTCATCGTCGTTGAAGAAAAAGAGTGTTTCCCGCACATGAGTTCGAGAACACTGTTCCATAAATCCTGTAATTCCCGCATTTTATACCGTTCCTTTGTATGTCTCATAATTCTTGTATATGTATTAAGTCTTGTATATGTATTAAGTACGCCTTTTCTGCCTTACTGAACACATTTTTATGTCACGGAAAGAAGACGCCTGTGGCACTGACTATGTTTTCCTGTACTTTTTGCGCCTTGTCAGCGGACGGAAAAAAAGCAGGCTCGGCGTATATTACTCTATAATATTATATTTATCTTTAATATTATAACACATTCCTCATGAAAAGCAACAGAAAAAACCATTTTTACAGATGTTAAAATAATAATTTTACAAAACGTTAAAACATAATTTACAGTTTTCACTTAAAGGAGTGTCAATTCTGAAAAAAAGCTCTTGACAAAAAGCGCGGCTTTCGTTTATAATAGTAGCTGTCGCAAATCGTTCCGAATGCAGAAATGCACCTGACTGGCGCGTTTTACGGGATCTCTAAGGATATCATTGATATCGTTTCAGGAATATCATTTATTTCAGGGTATCGCCTCAGAATGCCGTATGCAGGAGTTTTTTTAAGCTCCTTCGGCAGTATTGACGGAGTGCGCCTGAAGGACAGAATGATACCCTCTGTATATGCCCCGTCGGCTGAGGATGCCGGGAGGCAGGAAGCACCCGGAGCCTTGAGGATATCGGGAGGCAGGAAAACGCTATGTCGGTGACAGCAGTGCAGGGGTGCCGGGTCTTTGGTGAGCCGGAGGTCCGGGGTGCCGGAAGTATTGCCGGAAATATTGAAAGTTAACAAAGTTTGAAAGTTTGAAAGAAGGTGTGAAGATGCTCAGAACATATCAGCCGAAAGTTCGTCAGAGAAAGAAAGAGCACGGCTTCAGAAAGAGAATGAGCACGGCTAACGGCCGCAAGGTTCTCAAGAGGAGAAGACAGAAGGGCAGAGCGAGACTTTCCTACTGAAAAAAGAAAACCGCCGTTTCGGCAGCGCGCGAAGGCTTGCTGTCTTCCGGGGGTTTTTATTTTTCTGTCGTCTTGACGTGTCGTTGAGGTAGATAACGGTGAAATACGGAGTTCTTACAGAAAATCATTTGTTTTCAAAGACATATTCCGGCGGAAAAAGAGCATCGGCAAGGCGTGTTGTTCTCTTTATTCTTGAAGACAGGCATGCAAGGCTTCTGAAAAAACGCCACCCGGAAAAGAAAATGATAAACCGGGTCGGAATATCGGCTACTAAGAAGCTCGGCAGCGCAGTCAAACGAAACCGCGCGAAGAGGATATGCCGCGAGGCGTGGAGACAGATAAACGAGGAATATGAAATAAAAAAGGGGCTTCTTGTCGTTATATCCTGCCGCGAGGCAATAGACGGCGCAAAGATGCAGGAGGTAAAGAGAGATCTTTTATACGCGGCGGGAAAGCTCGGTATAATATTGGGAAGAGAGAAGCTGCCGTGCTGAAAAAAGTCTTTATTTTTCCTATAAAGCTTTACAGAAAATATATATCCCCTCACAAGGCTCCTTGTTGCAGATTTACGCCTACCTGTTCTCAGTATGCAATAGACGCGATAGAGGAATGGGGGGTAATTGCCGGCCTCTGCCTTGCATTCTGGCGCATACTGCGCTGTAATCCTTTCGGAAAATACGGCTACGACCCCGTGCCCGAAAATAAAAGACGAAGAAAACGTGAAGAAAAAAGAAGACTGAGAAAACAGGCAAAGCAAAAGGAAAGAGAAAAAGCCGATTCCTTTGTTCAGGACGAAAAAAAAGAACTCAGTGAGGATTTTCCGGACTGAATATCTGAGGCAGGCTGCCGTAGCTCACAGCTTTGTGCAGTCCCTTGATGAAAATGTTTTTCAAGGACACCTGCGGAATGCCCGGGCAGCATTTTGACAAAAAAGAGCGCAGAAGACCGGTCGGGCAGACTGTCGCCGTAGAATTAAGGCAGTCTCAGAATACGTCAGATCGGGTCAACTCATTTTTCTGGTATCCGGTGAAAAGCAGTGCTCAGTAAAAAGAGTATCGAGAAAAGAGAATTAAAGCATACAGTTAAAACATGTTTTAGGGAAACATTCCGCTTTTTACCTCTTTTTACCACGGCAGGCGGGACTTTCTGAAAAATTCGCTTGAACGGAAAAAGAAAAATAAAAGACCTGATGAAAGTGATACGGATTTTTTATAACATAACAGATGCAGAAATCAGGCAAGATGCGGAAAAACTGTTGTAAGTGCTCCGCTGTGTGCCTGATCCGGGTGTTCCGGTTTCGGTTTGCGACTTTGACTGATCGGACAAACCTAATATTGAACGTAAGGAAATGGGTTTTCCACACCTTGTGGAAAGGTATGGAAAAGGCGGTATTGCCGCCCGCAGCTCCCGCCGCGCGAAAAAAGCGCAGTACAGGGAGAACGCCCTGGAAAGGAAATAACGAATGAGCTGGTTGTACAGAGGCCTTGGTGCCGTACTCTCGTTTTTTGATAAGATTACCGGAAGCTATCTTATCGCAATTTTTCTTTTTGCCTTTCTGGTCCAGATAGTTCTGTTTCCGCTTTCGATAAAGCAGCAGAAAAACCAGCAGAAGCAGGCGTCACTCAGACCAAAGGAGATGGCGATAAGGAAAAAATACAAGGGCAAAGAACAGGACCGCGAGATGGTCAACAGGATGAACGCCGAGGTACAGCAGATGTACCAGCAGGAAGGCTTCAATCCCCTTTCGGGATGTCTTCCCACACTCATCCAGCTGCCGATAATCCTCCTTGTGTATAACGTCATAGTAAACCCACTCAGCTATATAAGCAAGTTTTCATCAGAACTCATAACGTCGATCAAAACTTTTATAGGAAGCAATTACGCAATGTTCGACCTGTCCGCAAATGATATAAAGGACGGGCTTTACAATGCAAGCGAGCTTCAGATAACATCTCTTCTCAACAACAAGGAATATTTTGACAAGATAGTGGCAGGAGTGGAAAATCTCAATGCCGACGCCTATATCCCGAATTTCAGCATATTCGGGGCAAACCTCGGAGAATTTCCGTTTATGGCTGGCTTTCTGACATTTTTGTGGCTTGTTCCCGTTTTTAACTTCCTTGTGCAGTTCGGGACCATGAAGCTCAACAGAAAGCTGATGTATCAGCCGGTAACCGACGCCAACACGGGCTGCTCCTACAAGATAATGGACATCGTCTTCCCCGCCATGTCGTTTTTCATGTCCATAATGTTCCCGGCGATACTCGGTATTTACTGGATTTTCAGAAATATACTCAGTCTTCTTCAGCAGCTGCTTCTCAGAAAGATCTGGCCGCTTCCGACGTTTACGGAGGAGGATTACAAGAATGCCGAACGCGCTCTGCGGGTGAAACAGCCGGCAAGGGAAAGCGGAATGGTCACCGGTGCCAGCGGCAAGGTCTACCGGTCGCTGCATCATATTGACGACGACGATTACGAGACCGCTCCTGTTCCGTCGGACCGCAGGAATGACCCCGACGGAGCTTCTGACGACGGGGATTCTCCCAAGGCAGCAGAAAGGGCACAAGGCGATGCCCCGGAGCTCAAAGAGGACAATCCTGACAGAAAAACAAAAAAAGACAAAAATAAATCCGGAAAGTAAAAAAATCCCGATATTTTACGAAAGGCATGGTCACATAAAGTGAGAAAAGAATATACAGCTATCGGAAAGACGATTGAAGCAGCAGTTGAAAGAGGGGCAAAGGAGCTCGGAACGACGGCGGACAAGGTGACGTACGAGGTTATAGCAGAGCCTAAGAAGGGCTTTTTCGGATTCGGAGAGGCTCCGGCAAAGGTAAAGGTTATTCTTGAAATCCAGCCGGTAGACATAGGCGTCGAATTTGTCAGAACGCTGCTTTCCGATATGGGAATACAGGCAGAGGTAACGGTCAGCGACAATTCGGATTCCGGAAAATGCATAAATATTTCGGGAAGCGAGGCGGCTGTACTCATAGGACATCACGGCGATACACTTGATCAGCTCCAGTATCTTGTCAATCTTGCGGCAAACAAAAAGTTCGGAGACGACGACGAGAGAAATTATACAAGGATTCTCGTGGATATAGAGGGCTACAGGCAGAAAAGAGAGCAGACGCTGAGGGCTCTTGCCAGAAGGACTGCCGCAAGAGTTCTCAAGTATAAGAGGAGCATAACCCTTGAACCCATGTGCGCTTACGAAAGGCGTATAATACACAGCGAGATACAGGGTATTCAGGGTGTGGTTACCAACAGCATAGGTGTGGAAAACAACAGAAGGATAGTAGTGTATCTCGAAAAAAAATGATCCGGTCACGCTTTCAGGGCGTTACCGGAAAAAGCACGGTCGGTATATACCGCGTTTATTTGAAAAACGCTGCGCCCGCACGTATAATCAACGTGCGGGCGGCTTTTCTTATATTTAGACACTTCTTGTATGCGGCGAAAGCTTACTTTCCGACACTTCTTGTATGCGGTGAAAGACTATCTTTTCTTACTGCTGGTTTCATCCTGTGAGTAATTTTCCGCTTCCCTTTTTGAAGCTCTCTTAAAGCGTATAAGAGCGGCGGTACCTGCGACAGTGCCGCATATGAGAGAGCAGATCAGGGCAGTGACAAGCGTTGTGACTATTCCCTGCCCGCTGTTGTTTTCGCCTGCTTCAGGGTCTGAGACCGTGTCCGGCGCGGAGGTCTGCGGAGCCGTCTTTTTACTCTTTCCTTCCGTCGTCGCGTCATACGGGAAAGCAGCGGTTGCTGTTCCGGCGTCAATGTCCTCGGCCGTATGAAGAGGCGCTGCAAAAGCGTCAGGAAACAGACTGCATGGACACTTGTCACCGCTTTTCTGCAGCATAAGGGCGTAATTGCCGGAAAAACAGACGCTTTCACCGGTACTTTCCCTGACATGTGCCTGCAAATATGCCGTGTCTTCTCTGCTTACTGCCGCAGATGCACAGGAAGCATGTGTGAGCATGGCTGCAAGCACGGCGGGAATAAAGATGAAAATTATGACGTTTTTTATTCTGCAAATTGTCTTCATGATAATTTCAGCCTCTTCATTACGGTAACTGCAATGCCGGTCTTTTGAAAAACATGTTTTGCATAAAGCTGGGCAGAAAGACCGACAGCGGCGGCAAAGCTTCTGCTTTGATAACTAAACGCATCTTTGCCGCATTTACATGAGCCGACAGCGGCGGCAAAGCCGGTTTTATAAAATAGTTGGTCGGATAAAGACTGCTTCCGGCGGATCCGGAAAAAAGTTCGGGATATCAAAAATAGCAGAAAATCGCAGTGGAAAGGCGGCAGAGAGTACAAAAGCAGATTCCCCGGCGCTTTATCAAGGGCGTTTTCTGTCATGACGGCAACAAGCCCGTACCTCCGGTTCTTGATAATGCAGATGGCATGTGTGAAGCACAGCTTTAACTGACAGAGCTGATACCTGACAGCAACTGTAAATTGACAAAGTCAGAAAAAGACGCTTAAATGATGCGGGCGCGTCGGTATGATATACAAAGAGGGTATTTTCCGGAGGATAAAAGCAACCTGCGGTTTACAAAACCGGTTTAAATGGCTGACCGCTTTTGTATTGACACCTTCAGGATGCTGATTTCAGAAAAGAGCGCTTTCCAGTCCGCATGCGCCGGAGTCGAACAGAATGCCCTTCATGCCTTCTGAAATGGCTGCCTGCACGTTTTCTTGTCTGTCATCAATAAAAACACACCTCCCGGCATCGAGCGAAAATCTGTCGAGCAGATACCGGTAGATCCTTTTGTCCGGCTTTGTGATCCCTATACAGCCCGAAAAAACAAGACCGTCAAAAACAGAAAGTAATTCGTTAATGTGAGGAACAGAGGAATATTTCTCTGCAAAGCCCCGGCTTATGTTTGACAGAATATAGAGTCTGCGCCCTGAGGCTGAGATTTTCTCAATCAGATTTTTCATACCGTCTATGACCGTAAGGTTTTCTATCCAACGGTCATAGACCTCTGTAGCCTGACGGCAAAGAGCATCGGGAAGTCTTTTGCAGAACGCCTCTTTTACTTCATCGTCAGAAACAATTCCCGCGTCGAGGGCGTCCCAGTACAGCCTGTCGAACACCACCGGGCAGACGATTCGCGCCTCTTCTTCATTTTTTATACAGGCAAGGGTCAGGCGCATCGGATCATAGGATACCAGCACGTTTCCGAAATCAAAGACACAGGCGGAAATATCGTTGAAATTTACTTTATCCATCTTAATAAGTACTTCTTAAAATAAACATTTGTTTGTTTGCGCTTATCTATCGTTTTCCGAAAATTTTTTTAAAAAATTTGTTTTCTCGAAAAACCTTTTTTAAAAATCTGTCATTTTTAAAAATCCGTTTTTAAAAATCGGTCTTTTTTAAAATGCCGGCGGGAGGCGCCGTGGTTGTGCTTATATAATACTGAGCTGAAATACACAGCACGGCCTGTGTCGCTGGATGCTTTCGCACAAAAACTGCTGGCGGTGCGGATCAATCGTCTGTATCCGGCTCATTGAATCTTATATTTTCAAGCAGCTTTTGGGCTTCCTTTTTTATTCCGTCGTCGCCGCTGCCGGCAGCTTTTTTCAGAAAGGCGCGGCTGTTTGCGCTTTGAGGCAGCATGTAGCCTGCTTCCCTGATAAGATCCTCGGCCATTATGCGGCAGGATTTTTCAAAGGCTCTTGCAAGTCTTCCGTCAAGTGCCGAACAGAGGGTTTCCTGCTGCGTTTTGTCGGCAACAAGCGCCATCATGGCGGCAGCTACCTTTTCGGTTTTTTTCTGCTGCGGCGGATAATCGACCGGCACCATACTTATTGCCCCGGACGGGCAGGCATCGGCGCATGCACCGCAGCCTGTGCACTTTTCCCTGTCAATTATGCTGTTCTCGGTGTCCGACGCCCCGGTCGGGCAGACATAAAGACAAAGACAATCTTTTTCGCAAAGGCGAATGTTTCTCACTGCGTATTTTCCGTTCATTTTATCTGCCCCCTTCTATTTTTTCAAATTTTCTTCCTGTCACCTTGCATACAGGGCAATTCTCAGGCGCACTGTTTCCGACGTATACGAAGCCGCAGATGGTGCAAACGAAAATCCCTGTGTTTTCAAGCATTGCTTCGCCTTCCCTGCCGTAGCGCTCAAGCAGTGATTTGAGAATGCGCGTTACTTTTTCGCTCCACACAAGTGCGCGCAGCGCTCCTCTGTCACCGGAAGCTTTTGCCGCGTTCTGCGCATGCGGAAAGCCCTCGGAAAGGTCATGTTCTATCTTTCGGAGGATCTCTTCAAAGCCTGCCTGTGTGGGTCTTGCAGCCATTGCCCTGAATTTTTCGGCAAGAGCAGAGAATGCGGCTGACTGCTCGGGCTCGTACTGCTTTTCACAGCCGCGCGCAAGGTTTGAACACAGAACGCTTGCCTCCATTGCCGTGAGCTCGTGAAGGAATTCGGGGTCAGCATCGTCATTTGCGATTTTTTCCGCGTCCTCTGTTTTTCCTTCGCCGTTTTTTTCATCCGGACTTTCTTTTTCAAACAGCGCCTTCGGAGCGCCGCAGAGCGGACAGCTGAAATCCTCCGGAAGCTCGTCAAACTTAGTGTTTGCCGGTATACCGGATTCGGGAACGCCCTTGGATTCATCGTAAACGTACCCGCAGACAGAACAGATAAATTTCATGTGCGTGGCTCCTTTCGTAAATTTTATGATAATGGGATATCCTTTTTTATCATTATACCTGTTTTATCAGAAAGTTCAGTGACTCTGTCACATTGCAGTTTTGTCCCAAGGTTATTGACATATGCCGGAAACTGTGCTATAGTATGTTCGCAGGACGCGTCGCGGCAGGCGTCGGGGATGTTTTCATCCGGTCTGAAACAGACGTGCAGGCAGCATATTTGGTACACTCGCGGCAGGAATGTGCTGATTATACAAACGCCCTGTCCGGAGGTGTCACAAGGGAGCGGACATGCAGGTCATGTTCACGGATTTTGACGCGGCGTTCGGAGTGATTATAGGAGTGCGTATAACGTATATCTGTCCTGGATTTTATCATATTTGCATATACATGTCAACCGGATGAGGGGAGAAGTAATGGCAAGACCGAAAAAGTGCAGGAGAGTTTGCTTTCAGCCGCGTATTTCTGAGTTTATGCCCGATGTGGAAACCGACTGCAGCATCATTCTGACAGTGGACGAATATGAAAGCATACGTCTAATCGACAGGCTGGCGCTCTCCCAGGAGGAGTGCGCCCAATATATGCAGGTTGCAAGGACTACCGTACAACAGATATACAACTCTGCCCGCGTCAAGATAGCCACAGCTCTTGTGGAGGGTAAAAGACTCAGGATCAGCGGCGGAGACTATACACTGTGCGACGGCAGCGCAAAACTGCGCGCCTGCGGGTGCTGCGGGAAAAGCTGCAAAGAAGCAGCGCCCGTTATTTCCGGGAGTGAGGGCGCGAAGAGCCGCGCCGACGTAATGAAAAGATTTAAAACGGGCACAGGGAGGTTGTGTGCAATGAAAATAGCAGTGACATATGATAACGGACAGGTTTTTCAGCATTTCGGACATACGGAGCAATTCAAGCTGTATGTTGTCAACGAAAGGGGAATTGTGTCTTCCGAGGTAGTGGATACAAACGGTCAGGGACACGGCGCGCTTGCAGGCTTTCTTGCCGGAGCAGGGGCTGACGTGCTCATCTGCGGAGGCATCGGCGGAGGAGCGAGAGCGGCGCTTGCCGAGGCGGGAATAGAGCTTTACGGCGGAGTATCCGGAAGCTGTGACGCCGCGGTGGAGGCGTTTATTTCCGGAAAGCTAAATTACGATCCCGATGCGGAATGCGATCATCACAAGGGGCAGCGCGGCGACGAAGGTCATACCTGTCACGGCAGAAACGGTCACAAGTGTGCCGACCACGGCTGCGGCGGACAAGGCAACAGCTGACAAAACGGACGGGTAAAAGCGGACATTTATCAACAAAACCGCATGCAAAAAAGCGTGCGGTTTTTTCATGCGGTTCTTTAGGCTCTTCCCTGACGGTTTTTCGGGAAAGACCTGCTGAGTGCTCCTGAAGCTTAATGCAGGTCGTTTCTACCGGTTTTGAATCGCGAGGTACAGCGGACGTATCCGAGGAGAGATTTTTTGATGAGCTCACTATTGCTGTACGGTAAAAACCGGTAAAAACCAAAAAAAGGAAATGAAATCGTGGCGTTGCCACGATGAAATCCTCACTTTGTTCGGATGAAATCATCGGCGCACCGCCTCAGATGAAATCAAATCCGCCTCCATCTCCCCGCGAAGCGGGATTTCATCGCGAAGCGATTTCATCCACCAAAGGTGGATTTCTTCCGCCAGCGGCGGATTTAACTGAAAAAAGCACGCCAAAGCGTGCTTTTTTCTTGTGATGCCACTATAAAATAGATCCATATAAGGCTACATTACAAAAACAGTCCATGCTTTTTGCCGTGAGGGTAGACTTATCCCTTGGTGGTGATGAAATGTTAGTCTTACCCGCTATCTTCCGGAGACTTGACATCATGCATGCAAACGTATCTATGTATGATTATC
>CALXXF010000019.1 GCA_944392615.1 uncultured Clostridia bacterium | reverse complement strand
GGCTGCCGGATCGCCGCGACCGGATGGTATGGAACCTGCGGGAGCATTTTCCGAATGGTTCGTGCGGAAACCGCTGCTATACCTATGCCGTAGCCGCACAGGCTGCGGCTTTTTGTACGGGAGCCGGTGACGGATCGACTTCACTCTGCATTCCATCCAATTCAGAAAAGAGAACAAACTGTTGAGGGAAGCCAGCATAGAATTTATGCTCCGCATCGCATAGTTCTCGGCAAGCAGCCTGCTCTTGTAAGCAATGACCGTTTCCTTTGTAATTTCAGCACCGCCTAAATATTCGGCGAACGTCCGCACATCCCGTAGATATTTTCCCACGGTATTTTCGCTTTTCTCCTCGCTTTTGAGATAGCAGGAAAAGTCCTCGATCATTTTTTCTGTTAAAATTCGTCCTTTCATTTTGATGTACCTCCGGATATATTTTACCCGAAAAGTATGATACAAGAATTGTCTTCTCTATTTTAGGAAAAGACAATCGCTTAATCGAATGTGTGGATTTTGAGTATAGCAAAGCCCCGATGTGTTCAGAATTTCCTGATCGCATCGGGGCTTTTTTCGTTTCTATTCTCAGTAGATTTCTTGCTTTATTAGTTCCAGCTTCATTTTCTGTAAGGCTTTGCGGTAGGTTTTGTCTGCGGTATCGGGCGATGCCAAGCCGTGATCGATGGCAATATCAATGAATGCCTGTTTAGGCATTTGAGTTGAATAACATTCCATACAAAAACCAAGATGTGCGGATACCATTGCCCGTTCACGATAATCCAGATGTTCAAACACCTCCATTACCCTTCCATAAGGCTGGGTCTGCAGGTATGCTGCGTTGAAGATCCGGCCTCTTTTATTTCACTGGTTTTTTCAGCTGCGAGTCCTTTCTTGCTTTTTACATGTCGGAATTACAAAAGCTGCGGCGTTGCTTGAGCGACATTTCTCAGGCAAGATGTACATCGTGGAATGCGTTTCCTGATGAATAATTTGTCTTTATGCGATATGCGCGTTGTTGCAGGCTTATTTCAAGGCGGGGTTTATGCAGAACCAAAAAAATTGACCAATATGTGCAATTGTCTATTTACTTTTGCCTCAAAAAATGATAGAATGAATAAAAATACAGAAGATAAGGATGATATACTGATGAAATTTAAAAAAGCGGCAATCATTGTTACCATCTTTATGGCGCTTGTAATTCTGCTTGCGTCGTGCGACAATAATGAATCTGAGACCTCCACCGCCGATACCTCCGCTGTGACTACTGCGCCAGCCGATGAGGATATTGTGGACGGAAAGCTCGTTATAGTCGATCAGAACAAGACAAAATATTCCATAGTTTACAATACCGGAGACGACAATAATTCAGGCATGCTCGGCGCTCTTACCGGCCTTCGCTCCGCTTTCAAGGCTGCGTTCGGCGACGATTGCGGGATAACGCTTACAGACGACTATATCCCATACGACCAGCAGAATGAGTTTGTCGCTCCCGAATATGAAATACTGATCGGTGCTACAAACAGAAGCGAATCAGAAGTGTCTGAAGAGCTTGCCTTCAACGAGGGAATAATCAAAGTTGTTGGCAAGAAGATAGTCATTTACGCAGATAGCGTCGATCTCACCGCCCAGGCAGTGCGGCAGTTTACAGAAAAATACGTCGTTTCGGATAACGGACAGCTTTTAATAGATTCCTCTCTTTCTGAAAGCGTGCTGCTTGACCTTACGTACTGCAATGAAACAGAAATGACATATGCCGACATGGCGATGGAAGTGTATGAAAGCTTTTCAGACAAGTACCTTGTCAACGGCTGGATCCCGAATCTGAACTTCTGGGATACCGCGGAGATAATAGAGTGCTACATAGATGCATATGAATGTACCAAGGACGAAGACATAAAGACCGACATGCTGAGGCTTGCCAAGCTGTTTTACCAGAGAAACGGCACTAACTGGCAGGGAAATAAGTTCAACGACGATATCATGTGGATCTGCATAGCGTACTGCCGGATTACCATGCTCACAGGTGATGAAACCTACTACAAGATGGCGAAGCTCAATTATGACCAGACCTATGCCAGAGCCTACAGCACTCACTTGGGCGGAGGCCTTTTCTGGACCACAGACAACGAGACAAAGAACTCCTGCGTCAACTGTCCCGGTGCAATAGCTGCCTGCCTGATAGGTGAAATTTCCGGTGATGAAAGCTATTTCGAAAAGGCAAAGGGACTTATTGAATGGGAGCTTGACAATATGTTTGTCGCCTCCACCGGTCAGGTTTACGACTCTTATAACCTCAGAGGCGAGAAAAACAAGTGGGCTTCTACATACAATCAGGGAACCTTTGTTGGCGCAAATATGCTCCTTTACAGGCACTATAAGGACGATTCATACCTCCAGAATGCAAAAAAAGCGGCAAATTACGCCATGAGAAATCTCACTACAAGCTCAGGCATAATCAACGTCGAGGCTAACCTTGATAACGGAGACCTTCCGGGCTTCAAAGGGATACTCACCCGCTGGTTCTACAGATTTGCCAAAGAGACAAACGATCTTGAAATTCTCACGTTCCTCCAGAAGAACGCCGCTGCGGCATTCAACAACAGAAATTCAGAAGGCATTATCTGGACAGACTGGAGCACAAAGACACCTGAGCCTGACGTTATAGCTTCAAATTCCGGTTACCGCGTTTTCGGAATGTCGACGGCACTGGCTCTTATGTTCAACTGCCAGCAGTGGTGGTGAACCGGCACAGGACAGCATGACAGATCTGTAAATTCTGTCAGCTACCGCAAAACAGGGTCATATCCGTGTAATACATGGCGGGGCGGGCGCTTTTTTCAGCGTCTGCCCTTGCTTGGCGTAGATGATAAAAAAGGCGTCAAAACGGCAGATGTAGCAATAGCTTCGTTGAGGCGGAGGAAAGACAAATCACCGCCCGGCAGATATCCGGTTGTGCAGCTGTCTGCTCCGATATGTATTTTGCCGTAAATGTGTATCCGCTGTTTATCATCTGACATTTCGTCATATGCTTCCCGGAATTTTTCCGTCTGACCGGACATGCCGTCACGGTAAAAATCAATAAATAAAAAACGCAGAAAACGTCGGTGCAAAATAATGAAAATTAATCTTATTGAAGGAAGACCAGAAAAAGTACTGATAAAATTCACGCTGCCTCTTTTCGTCTCGGTGGTTTTTCAGCAGCTCTACAGCATGGCGGACAGCTTTATAGTCGGAAATTACGCGCAAAACGGAGAAGACGCCATAGCCGCAGTCGGGGCATCGTATCCCATAACAATGATATTTATGGCAATAGCCGTGGGAACAAATATTGGCTGCTCGGTGGTTATATCACACCACTACGGTGCAGGCGACATGCGCCGTGTGAAGTCGGCCGCATCTACTGCTCTTTTTTCAGCTCTTGCCATCTCGCTGCTGCTCACTGCTCTCGGTTTTGCCTTCAGCTCCCCACTTCTGTCGGTGGTGAAGACACCTCAGGAAATATTCCACGACAGTGCCGTATACTTCAATATTTACATAGGCGGATTCGTATTTGTCTTTCTCTACAATGTTGTGACCGGTATATTCACAGCTTTGGGTGATTCGGCAACTCCTCTGTATTTCCTCATCGGTTCGTCTGTCGCAAACATAGTTCTTGACGCTGTATTTGTCATTGCGTTTGCGTGGGACGTTGCCGGAGTTGCCTGGGCGACTTTTATCGCGCAGGCTGCTGCCTGTGTGCTTGTACTTATCGCGCTTTTTGCAAGATTCGGCAAGCTGGGCGACAAGGGCGAATCGTATTCCCGGTTTTCAACTTCTGAGCTTTCGAGAATATCAAAATACGCACTTCCGAGCATATTGCAGCAGAGCTTCATATCTCTCGGCAATATTTTCATACAGGCTCTTATAAACGATGAAGGCAAGGCGGCAGTGGCGGGATATTCTGCGGCGGTGAAGGCAAATACATTTGCAATAACCTCATTTACTACCCTGTGTAACGGCATGTCGAGCTTTACCGCTCAGAACATCGGCGCCGAAAAGACCAAGAGGATCTCCGAAGGAGGCTATCGCGGCGGAATACTCATGGCGGCTGTTTTTTCGCTTGTTTTCACTTCTTTGTACCTGATATTCAGCGAGTCGCTTATAAGATTGTTTATCGACAATCCGAGCGAGCAAGCAATAATAACCGGGAAAAATTTTCTGACAACTGTCGCTCCATTTTACATTTTTGTCGCGGTCAAGCTCATGACCGACGGGGTGCTTAGGGGTTCAGGGTGCATGGGACAATTTATGTGCGCCACGTTTACAGACCTTGTTCTGCGTGTGGTTATCTCCTACATACTGTATCCAAGTCTTGGAAGCAATGGAGTATGGGCGTCGTGGCCTGTGGGTTGGGTAGTGGCTTCGGTAATTTCACTTGTTTTTTACTTCACAGGAAAATGGAAAAAGATGGGAAATGCTCAAAAAGCAGTCGAACAGTAGGGTGCCGCACGACATGATGATGCAAGCAAGGTCACGGAGGTGAGCCGGTGCAGGCAAGTTCGCGGGAGCGGGCAGGTGCAGGCAAGTTCGCGGCAGCGGGCAGGTGCAGGCAAGTTCGCGGCAGCGGGCAGGTGCAGGCAAGTTCGCGGCAGCGGGATTTTATCTTTCTGTCGCGGCACTTCATTGCGGTTGATTGGTGTAAATCTGTCTTTTGTCAGACTCAATCAAGCCTACGCATATGCCGGGATTGCTGCGTTCATGAACCGGTTGTTGACAGAGAAAGACAGGTCTTGTCTGACAGGTAAAGAAAATATTGACTAACATATTCGGGCAGTCAAATATAAAGCAGGCGCCGCCGGTGGACGGGACGCCTGCTTTTTTGTATGAGGGACAAGTTATCGAAAAGCCCATGAGGTCAATATTTACTGCCACGTATATCCTGCCGCTTTTTCACGAAGGTGTTTTTATACGTTCAAGCAGTTCGGTGCGCTTGCGCAGACATGCATATGCTTTTTCATAATCTGACGCAGCTCTGCACGAAATTTCGAGGTCTGAATATACGCCGTACATAAGAACAATATTTTCACCTGTGTTCTCAAAGTTATCTGCAAGCTCACTGAGAAGGGTAATTGCTCTGCTGTGGTTATGTGCCGACGCAGAAAGACGCGCGCTTATATGCTTTTTGTAGAAGGAATTGCTGAATTTCAGGGTGTCATATATGCCGGAGGCAAGGTCATAACGCGCGTTTTTTGCTATTCCGAGCATGTACAGGTACATATAATACTCGGCGCGGCTTGCGGTGAAATCGCTTGCCCCGTACGGAAAATCAGGAATGCGGGCGTTTGCGGCGTATTCTATATCTGCCAGCATTTCTCTTGCCCTTGCCGCGAACATCTCAGAGCCGTATGTCATGGAAAGAGCGTATTTTTCCGAGTCGGAAAACAGCGCCTTTGCTTCAAAAAGCTCTCCGGAATCGCACATTTTTTTCCCCATCTGATAAAGACACTCGCATTTTATGAGGATCGTCTCGTCATCATCTCCGGAAAGAGATTCGCACAGAAGCAGTGCGTTCCCGTAGTCACCGGCAAGACAGTATTCCCTTATACGCGGGATAAGAGAGAGCTTTCTGTATGGAAACTCGTCTGTAGTATCGTCGATAAGGTATCCGGCCGATATGCCGAGCTTTTGGCACAGCTCGCAGAGAGTGCCGAGGGAGGGAAGAGCTGCGTCGTGCTCTATTCTGCTCAGCATATTGCGGGTGATGAAGTCCCGGCAAAGCTCGCTTTGTGTTAGCCCGGCTTTGTTTCTGAGCTCTTTTATTTTTTGACCGATGGTCATGTGTGTACCGCCTTTCGGTGTTTATGGCTCTTTTATTTCGTGTAAGATTTTGAACGGACAATTACAGTAAATTTATTTTACCTTTTTTTTCATATAAAATCAATACCAAATGCGTTTTTTGAAAACATCGGTTGTGCGAGCATGCCTACAGGCACAGTCGATATGTGTCCCATACGAAAATGAATATTTTTCGGCTCTTTTAAAATAAAGCTTGCCAGGATGTGTTAAGATGGTGCAGACAAAAAGACGGTTAAGGGCTGCCGTGACCGTACATACAGAAAGATACGTGAAGCGCCGCGTTAAAATAATAGTTAAAAAAATAAGTTCCGATATAAAAACAGGTTTAAAAAGACGGTCGCCGTACTCGCCGGAAAGTGAGCTTATTTTACAAATATGAGCGGCAATATATACTTTATTGATTGACTTTGCCTTTATGTTGTGATACAATGAAGGGTAATGAACAAGGTGCGCCGGACAACTTTATCCGGTCGACTTTATGCAGGATATTTCAATGATCACATATCAACGGTATGATGATATCGTGAGCACCGGCTTGCCGCTCCGGACAGGTCATAACCATATTCGGCATCGGTTATCAGATCTCAGCGGCGCGCCCGGTCATTATTGATTTACCCGGCTTTGCCCTTTGACACACGGCGACAGAGGCACATGTGACGGCATGTTGTCATGCGTGCGCTGATTTTACGCCGTTTACTGAGGAAAGGGGAGTATACATGTACAGCGGTAGCGGAATACCTGACTGCGAAAAAGAGTTAATTGAGAGCGAAGGCATAGACATGTCCTTTGTTTTCACAGATGAGTCTGAACAGACCGAGCGGACCGGGCATACAGAACATGAGACGTCTGGCGCCGAGACACCCGCGAAAAACAGCAGAGACAGTTCTTCAATCGCATATGACCGTGTTATAACAGACATGAATAAAGAGGCAAAATACCAGGGAGGCAGCATAATACTGACCGGGAGGTATTTGTATGTCATAAGATATGCCCAGAGCGGTCAGACAAGCAAAAAGAAAACAAAAAAGAGCCCCCGGCGTTCAGAATTCGGTCAGCGAGTTATTTCGGGAGCTGAGTACGCCCCGTCCTTCGACAAATACCCGGTAGAGGAAATTGAATCACTCGGAGTGGATGAGGTACTGTCATACTGCCGGCTTTTCGCCGTCGTTAAAGGAGAAAGGGTGCTCGTCACCTGCTCGTCCTTCTATTCAAAAGACGATTTTTACAACCTTTGTGCCGTTTTTTCCAAAATCAAAGATGGGCGCGAGGGGGAGATAGATCCCGACAAAAAACAAAAATTCTGTCCCAAGTGCGGGCGCAGGTATCCCGACCCTGACAGGCGCTTTTGTCCCGACTGCATGGACAGGGTGAAGATCGTCAAGAGAATGTCGGTCTTTTTTCTGAAATACAAATGGTATATGGCGGCTATAATAGCCACAACCCTCGCGCTGAGCGCATTTTCCGTAATAGCGCCCTATCTTTCTTCAAAGGTCCTTTATGACGAGGTGCTCAACGTAGACGGCAAATACGCCGGTCGCCTTTTGTTCATAATCACCCTGATATTCACCATGAGGATAGCCCGCCTGCTTGTCCAGATGCTGAATAATTACGTGTCGTCGTGGGTGTCGGCAAAGGTGGTTTACGACATAAAGAAGCTGATTTTTTCATCGATAGAGCGCCTTTCCATGGGATATTTCACGTCGAGGACCACGGGCGGTCTCATGAATCAGGTCTATCATGACGCAAACAGGATATACTGGTTCTTCACCGACGGAGCGCCGTATTTCGTGATAAATATAGTGCAGCTCCTTACTGTTACTGTGATAATGATTTCCTATAACCCGCTTCTCACAGTCATAGCACTGGGTCTGTGCCCGCTTGTATTCTTCCTTATCGGAAAGCTCTTCAGGAAAAGCAGAAAGCTCAATCACCGCAGATACATACGTTCAAGAGCTTTGAATGCACTTCTTTCCGACCTACTTACCGGTATAAGAATAGTCAAGACCTTTTCGCGTGAAAAAGGTGAAGCGCAGAGGTTTTCCGAAAGCTCAAAAGCGCTTGCCGGAGCAGACATGCGGCGTTCGCGCTTCGGCGCCACTGCATATCCTCTTGTCAATACGCTCGTTTACCTCGGTATTATTTTCGTCTGGGGTTTTGGAGGCTGGATGGCAATAAAAGGCGGCTTCGGAATGACATACGGCGTGCTCACGCTGTTTTTGTCATATGTCAACATGGTTTACAGCCCGCTGTATTTCTTTGTGGATATGGTGGAGTGGAGCTCTGACGCGATGAATTCCATGAACCGTCTTTTTGAAGTTACCGACGCCGTTGTCGATGTCGTCGAAAAGGACGATCCGGTGGTCAAGGACAGTCTTTACGGCAATGTGCGCTTTGAAAACGTGGAATTTTCTTATACGAAAAACAAAAAAGTTATTGACAACGTGTCTTTCGATGTTCCGGCGGGCAGCACCGTCGGAATAGTCGGGCACACCGGCTCCGGCAAATCCACTCTTGCTAACCTTCTTATACGTCTTTACGATGCCGACGACGGCAGAATAACGATTGACGGAGTCAATGTGAAGGATTATTCTTTCGATACCCTCAGAAAAAACGTTTCTATAGTTTCGCAGGAGACATACCTTTTCGTCGGCACGATTTATGACAACATCCGTTATGCGAACGAGGATGCCACGAAGGAACAGGTCATAGAGGCGGCGAAGGCGGCGGGGGCACATGATTTTATCATAAAGCTCCCGGATGCGTATTCCACGATGGTAGGATTCGGTCACAAAGACCTGTCCGGCGGTGAAAAGCAGAGAATATCAATAGCCAGGGCGCTTCTCAGAAATCCGAGAATACTGATACTTGACGAAGCAACCGCAGCTATGGATACTCAGACAGAGCGGCGGATACAGGCAACTCTTGACAGCCTTTCAAAGGGCAGGACAACGATAATGATAGCTCACAGGCTTTCTACCCTCAAAAACGCCGACTCACTTGTCGTCATCAGCAACGGAAAAGTAATAGAGCGCGGCACCCACGCAGAACTGCTTGCTCAGAAAAACGAATATTACAAACTTTACAGGCTTCAGCTTGAAGCACTTAAAAATGTCGGGGTGACAGAATAATGGCAGGTATATTTGACGATGTAATAGAGATAGTCCATCTCAATCCTCAAAACGCCGTCTTCTACATGAAAGGGGATTTCCCCGCAGTGAAGACTGTCCTTCCCGGAGAAGACGGAGCTTCAGAGGAACAGGACAGGGGAATCATAAAGCTGAGACGTATGTTCCCGTTTGAGGAGCTTTGGACGCATATTTCGGTTATGGATTCCGAAAACAATGAGATAGGAATAATAGACAATGTCGATGATTTTCCTGAATGTAAGGAGCTTCTTGTAAACGAGCTTGAAAAAATATATTTTTATCCCCGTATAACAAAGATATATTCCATGAAGGAAAAATACGGGTTTTCAAGCTGGGATGTCGAAACAGACATAGGAAGGATAACCTTTTCGGTGAAGGACACATTCCGCTCGATACTTCTTCTCGGTTCATCAAGAGCCATAATCACAGACGCCGACGGCGGCAGGTACGAGATTCCTGACACATCGAAGCTGGACCGCTCTTCATACAGAAAAATCGAGCTGTATGTCTGAGATGGCTTTTCCGGCTCCTCGTATCTTTATTAAGCCTTTGAAAGGCGGTGTTGAAGGGTGACAGACAGAGAAAGACGATTATATGATTCGCTGAAGGGAAGCGGGTGGTTTGAAGGCGAGCTTGCTCCTGAGATACTTGTTTTCTACGATATCACCGACAGGAAGCAGCGGTCGTCCGAAACAGACGGCACTTCGGAAAAATCCGCTCATGAAGCTGATAAAAGAGATAAAAAAAGCAGACGCAAAGGGAAGAAGAGCTGCAGCTGTGGGGCAGACTGTGAAAATCGCCGCGTTTTTTCAATGTGCAGGGGCGCGGCACTGATTTACCGCGACAGTATATCTGTCTGGGAGAACGGAAGGCTGGTAGAGCGGATTCCAATTCCCGAAAATGAATATCCTGAATCGGTAATATACGACGGCACTGCTGCTGTCAGGCTGTCTGACAGGATACTGTTCCGCGGAAGGATGAAGTATAAAACCGCCTATTACGCCGCTGTGAAGCGGTATCAGCAGATGCGTGACGGCACCGGCTCAGGCAGCCTGTTTGAGGAAAAGGGCTCCGTATGTATCAAATGCGGGCGCCCCCTTGACACTTTGTCGGGGGAGGTCTGCAGTCGCTGCAAAAGCAAGAAACAGGTGGTTGCAAGGCTGCTCCGGTTTATAGTCGGGTGCAGACTGTATCTTCTGCTGTCGGTTATACTGTTTTTTGTGATAACAGGCGTGAACCTAATAGCCCCGGTTTTGAACAAAACGCTCGTAGACGAGTACATAATTCCCAAAAATGAAAAGCTCGCCGCCTTTGTGGTGGTCATACTCTCTATTCTTTTTGTGAATCTTCTGTCGAGATTTCTCTCGATCGTGAGAAGCAGAGTACTGATAACCGCGTCAAATCGCGTTATAGTGAATCTGAGAGACACAGTGTTCGAAAAGGTGGAAAAGCTCTCCGTCTCCAATGTCATGAGGCGGACTGCCGGAAATCTGATGAACAGGATAACAAACGACACGCAGGTCATACAGAATTTTCTCACCAATCAGCTCTCACCCCTTGCTGAACAGTTGATAATGTTCATTTGCATAGCTGCCATCCTGTTCTGGTACGACTGGAAGCTCGCTCTCATGATACTGCTTCCGACACCGGTTGCATTTTTCCTCAACTGGAAATTCAGATCTCGCGTAAGAAAGAGATATGATGTCCAGTGGTGGAAGTTTTCGGCGACGCAGACCTTTCTGCATGATATTTTTTCGGGCATAAGAGTGGTCAAGGCTTACGGAACAGAGGAGCGCGAGGGCAGGCGGTTTGACAGGTACGCCGCAAGCGAACGCGATATACAAATCAGCAACGAGCGCTTCTTCGCCGTGTTTTCTCCGGTAACGACATTTATAATAGGACTCGGCGAAATCTTTCTTCTGTATTATGTGGCAAGGCGAAATCTCGACGGTCAGATGACTCTTGGCGAAATGTCCATGTTTACGTCATACGTGAGCCTCATATACGGACCTTTACAATCTTTCGGAAACCTTCTGCGCCAGTTCTCCAACATGCTCAACTCCGCTTCAAAGGTCTTTGAAATTCTCGATGAAAAGGTGGATGTTTCTGATTCCGATTCCCCTGTGGAAAGAAAGATAGACGGAAAGATAGAGCTGAAAGGAGTAGCTTTTGACTACGACGAGCGCAACGAGGTGCTCAAGGACATAAACCTCACGATAAATCCCGGGGAGATGATAGGCATAGTCGGAAGGTCGGGAGTCGGAAAATCAACGCTCATAAATCTCGTGATGCGCATGTATGATGTGAATCAGGGAGAAATACTGATAGACGGGGTGAATATCAAGGAATATTCGCAGGAATGCCTGCGCTCGCAGATAGGCGCTGTCCTTCAGGAAACGTTCCTGTTTTCAGGGACGATCTATGAAAACATAGCCTATGCCAAGCCCGACGCTCCAAAGGAAGATGTGATAGCCGCCGCAAAGCTTGCCGGAGCTCACGATTTCATAATAAAGCTCCCTGACGCCTATAACACGAAGGTCGGTGAGAGGGGATATACATTGTCCGGAGGCGAAAGGCAGAGGGTCACTATAGCCCGCGCACTCCTTCACGACCCCAGAATACTGATACTCGACGAGGCTACCAGCGCTCTTGACACGGAAACCGAAAAGCAGATACAGGATGCTCTCGGAATACTCATAAAGAACAGAACTACCCTTGCGATAGCTCACAGACTCTCGACTCTCAGAAATGCCACAAGGCTTATAGTTATAAGCGACGGCAGGATAAAAGAGCAGGGCACGCACGAGGAACTCATGGCGAAAAAAGGAATGTACTACGACCTTGTCATGGCGCAGAGACAGATGTTCACGATAAAAGACAAAAAAGACAAGGCTGCGGTCTGAACCGCCTGCAGATTCACGGCAACTTCAGACTACCGCAGGGCAAATTTACATGAAAGAGAGCGGGCAAAGGAGACTTCTCATAAGGAAGTTTGCCTTCAGATGTGAATTTGACTCGCAGAAAACAAATAATAATCCCCGATAGATTTTGAAAAATCCATCGGGGGTTCGTTATTTATTTAGTGTGTAAAATTTCGATATTCCCATCTACAAATCCAACGCCAACACCATCTTTTGATTTCAGCAATTCTGCATATTTGCCATTTTCTAAATATTGGCTTAATTCTTTAACCATATATTCTAAAGCTTCGTCCCATTCACACTCCATTTCCCAATTATACAAACACTCTCGTGATCCAAAATCGGTCAATTCATTGCATGCCCAGTCCTCGTCTTCAAGGTCAAAGCGTTCTGTTCCAACCAATTCCATTGCCCAGCTTCCATCGGATTCCTCATAAAGATTAAAGCAAAAAGCTACAACAGTATTGGGAATTTCTTGATCCAAAATTTTATCAATCCAATTTGATATACTGTTATTCATTATTCTTTTCTCCATTCATCAAATTCTTGTTTATCGTTTTGCTTTATCGCCAGTTTCGCCTTTGTATTACAAAGGCACGGGGCAAAGCCCATACCCCTTATTCCTCTGTGTATAATTCGTCGTAATACCAACGGATAGGGTTTTCGTAAATGTATTTTACGTGTTCTTCATAGTCATCGCGGTTACGAATTATATGGTCGTTGAAACGAGCTTGCCAAATGTTTTCGCCATACTCCTTATTGCAAAAACGCTTGAATGTCGATACAAATTGAGAGCATACGCTATTGGCTCTTTCAATATTTGTAGGGACAGGCGTCCTCGACTGTCCGTCCGAGACAGGCGTCCTCGACTGTCCGTTATCGGTCTTATTTTTATTTTCCTTTACCCAAAGCAAAAAATGGATGTGGTTAGGCATTATGACATATTTTTCAACCGACAAATGTTCATAGAAATCATTTAATTGTTTGATGTATTTATCCGCAATTTCTCCGTATTGGGTTAATTCGATTTGCGGACAGTCGAGGACGCCTGTCTCGGACGGACAGTCGAGGACGCCTGTCTCGGACGGACAGTCGAGGACGCCTGTCCCTACAACGCGAGATAGGATGCTTCGCCTGTTTTGCGTGCAAATCGTTATGAAATATACTCCAACACTATTGTAATCAAAACTTTGATATCTCGGTGTTTTTCTCTTTTTAAGTTCATCCATTTTCATCACCCATCCCGTTATAACACAAATCGGCAGAGAAAACAACATCTCTGCCGAAATTTGTTTGTTGCGGGTCGCCGAGGACGTCGACCCCTACAATTTGGTAAACATCCTTATGAGAACCAGCCTAAGACCCGCTCTTTTTTGTATTCACTTTTCTGCTTCAACGCTTTTCTGTCACAGGTCTTACAAGGTCGCGTAAAAACGCCGGAAAAGCGTCCGGGCGTGTAAAGATACCGGTAGTATCTGCGTGGATTTATGAAAGCGCGTCCGGCAGCTTCAGCAGAGCGTTTCATAATACAGCCCGGTACAGATTTACCGGTACGCGTTGCCGGGATGTGAATATGTGCATTTTCTTTTTTCCTGATCTTGTGATGTAATGAAAGGGCAGGAAAGGGTGCGGATTTTATAACTGCAAAGCTCACAAGCCTGAAATCATCAAAAATGCGAAGGCGAAAAGCATACTGAAAAATGCGCATAAAAGCCTGTAACGCATCAGTAAGGTCAGAGGAAGACGCCCGCCGGAGACAGCGCAGGACTGGAACATTACTGACAGCCCGGTCCACCCTGACGCTCCTGCGCATAAAAGCGTGTTGTGCGCGAAGGAGAGCGGCATTTTTGCTATGAGTCTCATTGCTGAGGATATTTCGGTGAATGAAGCTGCCCCAAGTGCGGCGCAGTCAGGCAGCACGGCAAGAGCCGGGGCGAGAAGCACCGAAAAGAAAACCGTGGTCCCCAGAACAGACACCATTGCCGACGACGCAGAGGATACAGCGTCGGAAAAAGCTGCCGACATCGGCTTTCTTACGGCAGTTATTCCTTTTTCTGTCCTTTCTGCGCTGCCGGCTTCTTCAGGCAAACCTCCAGGCTGAGCCGGGTTTTCGTCATGAGTTGTCCCTGCGCCGCGGCGCGCGATGCCGGAGCAAGACCCGCCTTTTCCGCGCCGCAGGCACCCTTTACCGACGCCGGCACCCTTTTGCAGAGTATCTTTTTTTTCGTCGGCTTTTTGCAAAGAATCTTTTTTTCCGTGAGTTTTTCCGTGAGTTTTTCCGTGAGTCCCGCGGCAGACGCGGGCAGACAGCGCGGCAACGGTCAGTGAAGCGAGAGTCTGGCATACGAACACTATAATGCCGGTTCTCCTCTGTCCGAACAGCGAAAATGTTCCTGAAAGGAGAAATGCGGCGCCGGCGTTTCCGGATATACAGCTCAGGCGGGTTGCTCTGTCGGGACTGATGGTATTGTGCTCTGCAAGCGTGTACGCGCATACTGCACCAGAGGGAAATCCGGCGAAGAGACCGATTACAAAGGCGTATATTTCCTCATTACGCAAGTCGAAAATGCGCTTTGAGACAGAGCGCACGGGCCGCGGGAGGCATGGCATGCTGCAGCTCATCATGAATCTGCATATCACTGCAAACGGGAAAACCGAAGGCAAAAGCACCTTGCCGCAGTACGAAAGAGCTGACACAGCCGCAGACTTACAGAGTCCGGATACTGACAAAAGGAGCGCGAACATTGCGACGTTCAAAACAACGCATAACCACGCGGCAGCCCGTTCTGCGGCGGGGCGTTTTGTTGTCGCCGGTCTGTCGGTATTAATCTTTCTTCCTCCGAATATAGTTTATGTAAGGAATGCGCATTTCAGCAAGTTCCTTTCCATACAACCTATGCCGAGACGGAGGCTTTTTTGCATGAAAAAGAAAATAAATTACCCGGACACCCTGTGTCCGCCTTTTTCCGTGACGGTGTCCGGAAGAGGCGAGGCGTCTTTCTGCGGGTTCAAAAGAGTTATTGAATACAGCGACGACCGCATGGTCCTGCAGCTTTGCTCTGCTGTGGCAACTCTTGCCGGTGAGGGTCTGTGCCTCAAATCCTACGAGGGAGGCGAAGTGGTTATAAAGGGCAGGATAGATTCGGTTTCTCTTTCTGACGGAAAGGAGATTGAAAAAGCTTGATTTTCAGATTACTTGCTTTTCTTCTGGGATATTACCGCATCGAAACCGCAGAGTCAAGCTCAGCGCGTGTCGCCGATCTTTTGTCTTCATGCCCCTTCGGATATTTTGATTTGCGCGCGGGAAGCTCAGGCAGGGCGTCATTTTCGGTGTTCATTCCCACGTTGAAAAAAGCGCGGTCTGTGCTGATGTCAGCCGGAATAAAAGCCGAGTCGGCAGAGCTCAGAGGACTGGCTGCAAGACTTGTACCGTACAGAAAGCGTTTCGGTCTTCTGGCGGGGCTTTTTATATGCGTGGGCCTGTGTATCCTTTCAGAAAAATTCGTGTGGCAGATAGACGTCACCGGAAACGAAAAGCTGACCGACGCGCAGGTTATAGAAATGCTGAAGAGGGAAGGCGTTTTTGAAGGAGCGTACATAGGCGGCATCGACTTTGTCGGAACCGCAAACAGATTTGTCATGAACAACAGGGAGCTGGCATGGGCGGCGTTAAATGTATCCGGAAATAAGGTGGAATGCGTAGTGTCGGAGCAGAAAGAACCCGGAGTGGTTGAGGAGGATACTCGCGTGTCCAATATAGTCGCGTCAAAGGCGGGATCTGTCAAAAGCATAGAGCTTATATCGGGCGTGAGCATGGTTGAAGAGGGTCAGACGGTCAGCAAGGGTCAACTGCTCGTTTCAGGCGTCAATCTTCTGAGAAACGGCAAATACATATATCAGCCTGCCGGGGCAGTGGTATACGCCGAGGTGCTCTCAGAGGTCAGCGCTGAATGTCCCCTTTCTGAACTTGAAAAGGTATACACAGGACGTGTATACAGGGAAAAAACACTTGTTTTTTTCACAAAAGCTAAAAAAATTTTTAAAGACAGTGGAAATTTGCCGTCTGATTGTGATAGAATAGAAAAGAAGGAAAGGATAATGCTTTTCGGACGGATAGCTCTTCCTCTGTGGATAACCACCGTCGAATACCATGAGTTTGAGTATGAAGAAAAAACGCTCACGGTCGACGAGGCGATAAAAAAAGCCGAGAGCATGGTCATGCGCTCCCTTGCAGACAAGGAACTCATATCAAGGCAGCTCACAGTGACCTGCAAGGATGACGGCGTAGTAGCGGTATGCCTTTACAGGGCAATTGAAAATATAGCCGAGGAGCTGTATCTGTTTGAAGAAAAATAAAGGATTTTTACGGCAATATGGCAGAAAAAATATTTATCACCGACTCCGCAGAGCAGGCAGCTCTCATCTTCGGGGCTTTTGATGCCAACGTTTGGCTTATAGAACAGCGGTTCGGCGTCAAGATTTACAACAAGGACGGCGTGGTCGTCATAAGCGGAGACGACGAGAAAGCGGCTTTGGCTCTGCGGACGCTCGAATATATGAAAAAGCTCTCGTCGCTCGGCGAGGAGCTTTCGGAGCAGAAAACCGAGTATGTTATGAACATGGTGAGCGACGGTGAGGACAGGCAGCTCGACCAGCTTGAAAACGGCTGCATATTCATAACATCATCCGGCAGGCCGGTGAAGGCAAAAACAGTCGGACAGAAAAAATATATAGAGCTCATAGCGGGAAACACCGTCGTTTTCGGTATCGGTCCGGCGGGTACGGGCAAGACCTTTCTCGCCGTAGCAATGGCTGCCGCCGCTTTGAGAAAAAAAGAGTGCGCCCGTATAATACTCACACGGCCCGCCGTTGAGGCAGGTGAAAAGCTCGGCTACCTGCCCGGGGACCTTCAGTGTAAGATAGATCCCTATCTCCGTCCGCTTTATGACGCCCTTTTTGAAATGATGGGAGCTGAAGGGTATGCGCGCAATGTGGAAAAGGGGATTATAGAAGTTGCCCCCCTTGCCTATATGAGAGGCCGCACCCTTGATGACAGCTTTATAATACTCGACGAAGCCCAGAATACCACAACAGAGCAGATGAAGATGTTTCTGACCCGTTTCGGCGCCAATTCAAAAGCGGTCATAACAGGCGATATAACTCAGACAGATCTTCCGGCAGGAAAATCAAGCGGACTCGCCGAGGCTGTAAGAATACTCGCCGGTATTGACGATATTGCAATACACCGCTTTACGGAAAAAGACGTTGTACGTCACCGACTGGTTCAGAAGATAATACTTGCGTATGAGAAAAGCGAAAGGGAAAAACAAAACAGGACCGGTGTCAGACGCGCCGTGCGTAAAACGGACGGGAGGGGTGACAAATGAAAGTCACTGTCTATATATGCAATTCCCAGAAAAAGGTCGCGCTTACCGACGCCGTCAAGAGACTTTCGGCTCGTGCAGTGAGGTCGGCGCTGAAGAGCGAGGGCTTTCCCAGAAGCGCCGAGGTCTCAATTACTTTTACAGATGATGAAGGCATAAGAAAAATGAATTCCGAATACCGCGGCAAGGAATGCCCGACAGATGTGCTCTCCTTCCCGCTGTTTGACGATGATTACGGAGACGGGATGCCTGCCGCGCTGGGCGACATAGTCATTTCGCTTGAGAGGGCCCTTCTTCAGGCTCAGGAATACGGGCATTCTCTTGAGAGAGAGGTCGCGTTTCTCTGCGTGCACTCTGTGCTTCATCTGCTCGGCTACGACCATGAAACCGGAGAAAAAGAAGAAAAGGAAATGTTTGAAAAGCAGGAAAGCGTTCTTGAAAAGATGGGGCTGCCGCGCAAGTGAAAAAATGACTGACAGCGCTTGTCAGACTGCGGGAATGCCAAAAGGGCAGACACGTGAAAGGCGGCACCGGGACGCTTTTGAGCGTACGCGGCGATCGCGAGGATAACGAAAGGATTTTTATGAAAAGAACCGGATTTATAGCTATAGTGGGACGGCCCAATGTCGGAAAATCCACGATACTCAATGCCATGATGGGTGAAAAAATATCTATAGTATCAAAGAAGCCGCAGACGACCAGAAACAGGATAACCGGAATACTTACGCGGGGCGACGATCAGTTCGTTTTCCTCGACACCCCAGGCATGCACAAACCAAAGACCAAGCTCGGCAGCTACATGGTGAAGGCGATAAACGGAGCTGTTTCAGATGTCGATGCGGCAATACTTGTAGCAGATGCCTCACGTGCGCCGGGCGACATAGAAACTGCGCTGATCCAAAGACTTGACAATGCAGGGCTTCCGGTAATACTTGTTCTTAACAAGACCGATCTTTCCGATGCCCGTACAATAGGCAGGGTAATAGAGGAGTATTCCGCACTGTGTGATTTTGCGGCGGTAGTTCCTATGTGCGCTATGAAGAACGACGGAGTGGACATCCTTCTCGACGAGGCGGGAAAGCTGCTTCTTGAAGGAGACTGGGTCTTTTCTCCAGATTCGCTCACAGATCAGCCGGAGAGGCAGATAGCCTCTGAAATAGTCCGGGAAAAAATACTGAGGCTGTGTGACGATGAAATACCTCACGGCTGCGCAGTTGTAATAGAGGAGTTTTCCGAAAGCAGGGATATGCTTAGGATCAGAGCCGATATCTATTGCGAGCGCGAGGCGCACAAGCGAATACTTATAGGAAAAAACGGGGAAATGCTCAAGACCATAGGCACATATGCAAGAGAGGATATGGAAAAATTCTTCGGAGTAAAGGTGTACCTGTCGCTTTGGGTAAAAGTAAAAGAAAACTGGCGCGACAGGCTTTCTCTGGTCAGTAATTTCGGGTACAGAGATGACGACTGACGTACAGAGGCTCCCCGTCGGGAGGTGCGGTCTTGTCTGAATATGTCAATATAAAAGGCGTCGTCGTGAGAGAAACAAACTTAAGGGAAAGCGACAAGCTTTTGACAGTCGTTTCTTTTGAGAAAGGCAAGCTCGCGGTTAATTGCAGAGGCGTCAGAAGCATGAAAAGCAAGCGCTTTTCAGCAGCGGAACTGTATGCATATTCAGATATGACGCTGCTGTACAAGGACGGTGTTTATTCTCTCAAGGAGGCAGAGCTTATAGAGAGCTTTTATGGCATAAGATATGATATTGAATCCTTTGCCGCAAGCTCCTATTTTTCCGAGATACTTGAGTCTGTATGCATAGAGAATCAGCCTGACCCGGAACTGGTAAGCCTGTTCCTGAATTCGATGTATCTTCTTGCAAACAGAAAGGACAAGCCTATCCCGTTTATCAAAAGCGTGTATGAGCTGAGGACGGCGCTTGAGGAGGGACTTGCGCCGGATGTGTCCTGCTGCTCAGTGTGCGCGGGCACGGATTCTCCGGGATATCTTGATATTGCAAACGGAGTTTTCGTCTGTGCGGACTGCTTTCATTCCGAATTGTCGTCACAGGAGGGGGGGCGTTTTCTTGTGCCTCTTGGACGTGATTCTCTGAGGCTTGCCAGATCAATACTTGCCGCGCCATCCAAAAGGGCATTTTCCTTCAGCCCGGACAGACAGGTCATATCAGAGCTCTCATATGCCAGCGAAAAATATCTTCTTTATCACACCGGGGGAAATTACAATACTCTTGAGTTTCTGCATTCGGTGGTGCAAATGTGAATGAGTCTCTGCCGGAGGCGCTTCAGCGCGATTTGCAAAAAGGCTGAACAAGGAATAAGGAAAAGGTCTGTCAGAAAACGAAAAATGCCTTACAGAACAGCCGCATGGCGCTGAAAGCGGAATGGCACGAAAAGATCCATGGGCAAAAAGATCCGCTGGCAAAAAGATCCGTGTGCCGGCAGGTCAGTCATTAATATAAAAACAAAAAACAGGGTGCGCTGTCCCGCGAGTCACAGCGCATATGCTTTATAAGGATATCATGAAAGATTTTTCAGCAGCGTGCAGAACGCTTGAATTTTATAAAATAACCGAGATGCTCGCCTCTATGTGCGCCACTTCGGGAGGCGCGTCTCTATGCCGTTCATTGCAGCCGTCGTCTGATATAGATGAGGTGCGCATCAGACAGACGCAGACTACCGACGCCAAGAGCATGACGGCGTCGGCGGGCTCTCCGTCCTTCGGAGGAGTTGCCGATATAACAGCCTGCGCGGACCGTGCCGGCAAAGGTGCCTCGCTCTCTGCAAGGGAGCTTATTGAGGTGGGCGATCTGCTGAACGTAACGGCAAGGCTCTGTTCTTATGCCGACGGAAAGAGTGCGGGAAGTCTTGAAGAGCTTTTTTCACGTCTTGTTCCGAACAAAAATGTGGAAAACAGAATCAAGCGCGCAATACTTTCAGAGGATACTATCGCCGACGATGCTTCGGTACGCCTTGCGGAAATAAGGCGCTCAATAAGGAATGCAAACTCAAGGATACGCGACATACTGCAAAAGTATATAACAGACAATTCGTATTCAAAGATACTTCAGGACAACATAGTAACAATGCGCAACGGCAGGTTTGTCATTCCCGTAAAGAGCGAGCACAAAAATGAGATAAAAGGACTGGTACACGATACTTCTTCCTCCGGAGCGACCCTTTTTATAGAGCCGCTGTCTGTTGTGGAGCAGAACAACGCGCTCAGAGAGCTCGAATCCGCCCAGGCTAAGGAGATAGAGCGTATACTCGCCGAGCTTTCGGCTCTTGTCGGAGGAATATCAACTACGCTTATATACAACTATCTCACTATAACAGAGCTTGCTTTTATTTTTGCCAAGGCGGAGCTTTCGTGGAAGATGAAGGCGGTCGAACCTTTTCTCAGTGAGAACGGAAGGACAGAGCTTTCGGGCGCGCGTCATCCTCTTATCGACCCTTCAAAGGTGGTGCCTATAGATATACGTATAGGCGTGGATTTTGATTCTCTTATAATTACCGGACCGAATACGGGCGGAAAGACGGTTTGTCTGAAAACGCTCGGCCTGCTCACGCTCATGGCGCAGGCAGGTCTTCATATTCCTTGCAGGGACGGAAGCTCTGTACGGGTATTTGAATCTGTTCATGCAGATATAGGAGACGAACAGTCAATAGAACAGTCGCTTTCCACTTTCTCGGCGCATATGACAAACATAGTTTCGATTTTGTCGGGAGCCGACAGCAGAAGTCTCGTGCTTTTTGACGAGCTCGGAGCAGGGACCGACCCGGTGGAGGGCGCAGCCCTTGCCGTTGCGGTAACAGAGAAGGTCAGATCGCTTGGCGCAGTCTGCGCGGCGACCACACACTATTCAGAAATGAAAATGTATGCTCTTGAAACTCCGGGTGTGTGCAATGCGGCGTGTGAGTTTGATGTAAAGACGCTTGCCCCGACATACAAGCTGATAATAGGAGCCCCCGGCAAGTCAAATGCCTTTGCAATATCGGCAAGGCTTGGCCTCGAAAAAGACGTTATAGACAGGGCAAAGTCCCTCATAGACAAGGACAACAGGCGGTTTGACAACGTACTCGGCAGGCTTGAGGCAACAAGGCAGCAGGCACAGAGCGCAAAGGAAAAGGCAGACGAGCTTAAGCACCGCTATGAGGAACTCATGGACCAGGCCGAAAAAGATGCAAAATCAATGAGGGAAGCGGCGCAGAAAGAGCTTGAGAATGCAAAAAGCAAGGCTCTCGGAATTGTGGAGTCAGCCAGAGCTACCAGCAACTTTGTATTTGAGGAACTTGACAAGGCAAAAAAGGCGAGTGAAAAGTCGCGGAATTATGACGGGCTGGAGCAGGCGAGAGCAAATATACGTAAGGCAATGAAAAAAGCCGGGGACGATCTCGATCCGGTAAGCGAGAAAAAAGATGAAAACTATGTGCTTCCCAGAGAATTGAGAAAGGGCGACGAGGTGATCCTTGTCAACCTTGACAGACGCGGGACGCTCATCGACGCTCCCGACTCAAAGGGAAACGTGAGTGTAAAAACCGGTCTTGTAACGACAAAGACCAATATAAAAAATCTGAGGCTGTGCGAGGACTCGGAAAGCTCGGCAAAGAAAAACGCTGAAAAACAGCAGAGAATGATTCAAGGGATGGCAGCTTCCTTCCGCACAGAGATAGATTTGAGAGGCAAAACCGGGGAAGAAGCGTGGGAGGAAGTCGACAGATATATAGATAACGCCCTGCTTGTCGGCGCCCATACAGTGCGCCTTATTCACGGAAAGGGAACCGGGGCTCTCAGAAAGTATCTGTGGGAGGCTCTGCGTACAGACAAGCGGGTATCGTCGTACCGCATTGGAACTTATGGGGAGGGTGACAGCGGCGTCACTGTACTGGAGCTCTCCTGAAGGAGGAAAAAGGGTTGCTTGACAGTTTTCTTTACAGCATGAACGCTGTGCTTCCCATATGCCTTATCATGCTTATAGGCAGACTTATAAGGGGAAGAATTGTGCCGCAGGAATTCTTTGAGCTGTGTGACAAGCTCGTTTTCAGAATAACACTTCCGCTTCTGCTCTTTCAGAGCGTCGTGGAGTCAGAGGTTTCCGCCTCTGATTCGGGGCTGTTTCTGTTTGCTTTTGCCGCAATAGCTCTTTCGATAGCTTTGCCATGGCTCATAGTCCCCTTTTTTGTAAAGGACAATGCCAAAAGAGGCGCCCTTATACAGGGAATGTTCCGTTCCAACGCCGCGATACTCGGTCTTCCGCTTGCAGAGCTCCTCTTCGGTGAAGAGGGGCGTGCAAAATTTTCCATATTCATATCTATAACGCTGATACTTTTCAATGTCTTTTCGGTCATACTTCTGACAGTGTATTCGCCTGAAAAAAAGCGCGCAGGCGGTATAAAAACCGCGGCTGAGGTCACAAAAGGCGTTATTACGAATCCGCTTGTCATAGGTACTCTTGCAGGACTTCCGTTTATGCTTATAGAGCCTCTTGAGCTTCCGAAGTTCGCCGCTGTAACTGTCGACTACCTCGCAGGAGTAACCACCCCGCTTGCACTTCTTTCTCTCGGTGCGAGCGTGGCGTTTACAAAGGATGATTCAGGAAGACTTTCTCTTGCCGTCATTGCAACGGCGGTAAAATCGGTCGTTTTTCCCGCGGCGGCAACTGTGTGTGCATATTTTCTTGGATTCCGCGGCGCAGATATAGGCACTCTCTTTATACTGTGCGCCGTTCCGTCGGCGGTTGTGTCTTATGTTATGGGTAAAAACATGAAGAGCGATTATGTGTTGTCCGGTCAGATTGTTGTCATGACCACTGTGACAAGCCTTTTTACGATGTTTGCCGGTCTGTTTATAATGAAGCAGACAGGAATCATCTGAATTGCAGGGCTTCCGTCCCTTTTACAGCTCTGCCGTCAAAAGGCGTTCATGTGCCTTACCGTCTCACATGTTCGTGCGTCTTGCGCCTGAGCCGCGTGCGAGCAGATCGGTCGTAACGAAAGGGCAATAGTATGCGAATAGTACGCGCGAGTGCAAGTGTGATCGATAAAATACGGCTTGCCGAATGCTGAAAATATTTGAATAGTAAAATCATCCGGCTTCCTTTGCTAAGAAAGCCGGATGATTTTCAATATTGTCCTTATCAAATTAATTCGGAGGCTTAAAAAAGACTTAGCCCCGTTCTTTAAATGCTGCCGGGAAATGTCATAAAACGCGGCAGGAAAAAGGCAGGCAAGTGTTGTGAAAACTCAAGGACAGTATGCCTTGCAGAGCGCATCAGAGAGAACGTATGAATTTTTCTATCCGCTCAAGCGCGGTGGTTATGTGCGGGACCGAATAAGCATATGATATCCTCGCAAAGCCCTCTCCGCTTTCCCCGAATGCATTTCCCGGAACGATCGCCACGCCCTGCTCGTTCAGAAGGCGCTCGCAGAAGCTCTCGCTTGAAAGTCCGAACTTTCCTATCTCTGGAAAGATGTAGAAGGCTCCCTCGGGCTCAAAGCAACTTATCCCCATGTCACGCAGTCCCTTCAGAATATAGCGTCTTCTTCGGTCATACTCCTCTTTCATCATTTCTATGTCGGAGTCTCCCTGCTCAAGCGCTTCAACAGCTGCAAACTGGCTTGCTGTGGGGGCGCACATTATCGCGTATTGGTGTATCTTGAACATCTGTGACGTTATCTGGAAGGGAGCGGCAGTGTATCCGAGACGCCAGCCGGTCATCGCATACGCCTTTGAAAATCCGCTGGCTATTACGGTGCGCTCCCTCATACCCTCAAGGGAGGCGATAGATACATGCTTTCTTCCGTATGTCAATTCGGCGTATATTTCGTCTGACAGCACTGCGACGTCGGTGTCTCTTATAAGCGCGGCGATGGGCGCGAGGTCCTCTTCTGTCATTACGGCTCCGGTGGGATTGTTGGGAAAGGGAAGTATAAGAAGCTTTGTCCTTTTGCTGAAAACTTTTTTCAAATCCTCCACCGTGAGCTTGAATCTGTTTTTTTCACTCAGCGGAAGGGAAACCGGATTCCCCCCTGAGAGCCTGACTATAGGAGCGTAGCACACAAAGCATGGCTCAGGGATTATAACCTCGTCGCCAGACGTGACCATTGAACGTATCGCGATGTCTATCGCCTCGCTTCCGCCGACGGTTATGAGTATTTCACTTTCAGGGTCGTAATCGAGGGAAAAGCGGCGGTTGAGATAGGCGGATATCTGCTTTCTCGCTTCCATAAGTCCGGCATTTGAGGTATAATATGTCTTTCCGCGTTCAAGACTTTCAATGGCAGCCCGGCGTATGTGCCACGGGGTCACAAAGTCCGGCTGACCGACGGTCAGTGCCACCACATCCTTCTTGTCGTCGAGAAGGTCGAAAAATTTCCTTATTCCTGAGGGCGGTATATCCCTCACCGTCTTGTGCAGCAGCTTTTCATAGTCGATCATACCGGACAATTCCCTCTTTCATCGACTTCAGGAGCAGCGTATATCACTCCTTTGTCTTTGTATTTGCGCAGTACGAAGGAAGTTGCGGTCGAGGCGACGCCCTCCATCGGAGCAAGGGTCATTGCGACGAAACGGGCGACTTCCTTCAGCGACTTTCCTTCTATGATGAGCTGTATATCATATGAACCGCTCATGAGATACACACCCGATATCTCGGGATAGTTTACAAGACGTTCTGCTATTTTGTCAAATCCGCGGTCAGGCTGAGGCGTGACCTTCAGCTCTATCACGGCGCATATCATCTCGCGGTCGGTCTTGTCCCAGTCTATGAGGGCCTTGTAACCGACTATTGTGCCGTCCTTCTCATACTGTTCGATTTTTTTGTTTATTTCTCCGGCATCCTCGCCGAGCATTGCTGCGAGCTGTCCGGCGGTGTATCTTCCGTTGCTTTCGAGTAAAGACAATATCTTATCCATTGCTGTAATCCTTTCACAGAATTTTACGGGTAAAATCATCACTGCTATGCGGCGGTGTGATGGTGTAAGGTTAAACAGGCGTTGCCGGCGCTTCCGGAGAATCGCCTGCCGGAGCGTCGTATACCATTGAGGTCCTGCACAAGAGGTCAGTCAAACAAAGTCCGCAAAACAAGGCCTTGCAGGCAGGAGTGCTCGCACACTGAACCGCGCTCAAGTGTCTGTGCGGGTGAGCATTATGTCTTTTCTGAACACAAAGGCGATGTGCTCAAATCCCATCCGGCACAGTTTTCTGACGCAGAGGTCAAAATCGGCGCCTATATCCTTCTGCGCATGTGCGTCCGAGCCGAGTGTCACCAGCTTTCCTCCGCAATCTCTGTAAAGTTCGAGCAAATGAAAATCCGGGAGCGGGCCGCCCATGCCCTGCCGGAATCCGGACGTGTTGACCTCAAGGCAGATATCTTTTTTCACTATTGTGCGGAAAATATTTTCTATCTTGGGAATGCTCGCGCTGATGTCGGCGCTGCAGCCGTGCTTCCTTGCATATCTTATCGGATAAGTGAGATGCGCGGCTATGTCTATTCCGTCAAATCCGAGCATTTCAAGGTACTCGTCGAGATATCTGTCCCATATCGCCGGAAAGACGTCGTCGGTATACTTTTCCTTTCCGAGAGAATAGAAATCAGGTTCGCCTCTGAGGCTGTGGAGTGAGCCTACAACGACATCGGGGTCAAAGACGTCAAGAAAAGCTCTCGCCGCTTCTGGGTACTGGTGCGCCTGACCGAGCTCTACTCCGTATGCCAGACATACGCTCCCGTCGTGGCGCTTTTTTGCCTCGGCTATGCTTTGCGCGGCTTCTTTTTCAGGATATGGCGGGAAACTATGGTCAAACAGTACATTGACGTCATTGTGATCTGTGATCGCAATATGCGTCATTCCGAGTGCCTTCGCCCGTTCGCATATTGCGTCAGGAGAGGCTGAGGGAGACGCATCAAAGGAAAAATGCGAGTGCACGTGGCTGTCGCAGATCGGTTTTCTTATATTCATATGACGCTCCCCCTTAGATATGTAAGCAAAGTATAGCACACTATTATGTCTCAGTCAATATAATTTGCAGTGTGAAATGTCTTTTTCCGACAAGCGCTTGCATTGCCTGCTTTTTTGTGCTATCATTCGGTATGGAGCGCTTCTTTTTTTGCGCTTCTCGGAAGGCGGTGTCTTACTTGAACAATATTCTGTATTGCTCCACCGGCACTATGGTCGGAAGGGACAACGGGTGGAATTACAGGCTGTTTACAGAGCGCGGCGGTGAGATCGAGGCGGACGGCTTCGAGCTCATGATGGTTAAGCCCTATTACGAAAGGCTCAGGGAGCTTGTTTCAGCTATAGAAAAGTGCGGTCTGTATTTCGGCTCAATACATGCGGAAAAGGATATAGGAATATATCTTGCCGGTCAGAATCCCGGAGATACGGAGGAGGGATTCAGGCTTTTTGCGCTGAATTGCAACGTCGGAAGCGCTATAGGCGCCTCAAAGCTGGTTCTGCACCTGTGGAGCGGGCGCGTTTCGGATACAAGGCTTTCAAGTAATATTTCGTGTCTTGACAGGCTCTTTGAAATTGCCGGGGAAAATTCGCTTGAGCTTCTGATCGAAAACGTCCCGTCTGTAGAATCCGACGCCTTTTCAAATCTGTGCAGGGTATCTGCCTCGCGGCCCGACGCAGGTTTTGTCTACGACGTCAGGTTCGGGGCTTTTCACGCTCAAAACGAAGAGATAGTTTCTTCAGGATGGCTGGAGAACGGCAGAATAAGGCACCTTCATATAAGTGATTATACAGGTCCGTCAGGCGATTTCTCATCTCTCAGGCCTATACTTCATCCCGGACAGGGAATAGCAGGTCTTGAAAAACTTCTGCCTGAGATATTTTCTGTATATCATTCTACGGTGACGCTTGAATCTCCGGATATACATCCGGAAGGCTTTGACGCCTCTGTTATAAACAGGGATATGGATTTTATCAGAAAATATTCCGCATCACGCTGAAAACCAGCGCCGCGGTGCATTTATATGAAGTTTATGAATCACGCGCTCTTTTGTAAAGCATGTTTTTGAATACACAAGAACCGGGAAGCAGCCGCTATCCCGGTTCTTATCATGTTTTTCACAGTCCCGCCGATTATTTTATCATCGATTTGTCCCACATTTCCGGGGCGTCATATCCGAGAAGGTTGACCGTCGTGGCAGCAACATTTGAAAGTCCGTAATCGTCGGCGAAAACGACCTCATATCCTTTTTCGGGCGAGTTGTCGTAGAATATGCAGGGCACCGGGTTCAGAGTGTGGCTTGTCTTTGCCTTATATGAGCCGTCGGGATTTGTCTTTATATTGCCTTTTTTATCTATCTCATACATCTCGTCGGAGTTTCCGTGGTCAGCAGTTATTATTGCGACGCCGTGTGCCGCGTCTATGACCGGAAGCAGCCTTGCAAGCTGGAGGTCGAGAGATTCTATGGATATGACGGTAGCATCAAAGTTTCCTGTGTGTCCCACCATGTCTCCGTTGGGATAATTGGCTCTGATATACTTGTATTTTCCACTCTGTATAAGCTCTATGAGCTTGTCGGTGATTTCGGCGCACTTCATCCAGGGACGCTGTTCAAACGGAACGATGTCAGAGCGTATTTCAAAATAGTCCTCGGTGGCATCGTCGAACTTTCCGCTGCGGTTTCCGTTCCAGAAATACGTGACATGTCCGTATTTCTGGGTCTCCGATACAGCTGCCTGGCAGATCCCGGTGGATGCCATGTATTCGCCCATCGTATTCGTTATCTCCGGAGGTGCGACAAGATAGCGCGAGGGAATATGAGCGTCCCCGTCGTATTCGAGCATGCCGGCATATATGACCTTGGGATATCTCACACGATCGAATTTGTCAAAGTCTGCGTCGTCAAAGGCTTTTGATATTTCTATCGCCCTGTCTCCCCTGAAGTTGTAGAATACAACGCTGTCTCCGTCATTTATTCTTCCGACAGGCTCGCCGTTTTCCGCTATCACAAAGGGAGGAATATCCTGGTCTATTGCGCCGGTCTCTTTTCTGAGCGTTTCCACAGCTTCGTGAGCGCACGGGAAAAAGCGTCCCTCTCCCAGGACATGGGTCTTCCAGCCTTCTGCGACCATGTTCCAGTTTGCCTCATATCTGTCCATCGTTATCTTCATTCTTCCGCCGCCGGAAGCTATCATAACGTCAAAGGACTCGTCTCTGAGCGAGGAAATGAATTCTTCAAAGGGATCTATATATTCGAGCGCCGACGTTTCTCCGACATCTCTTCCGTCGAGAAGGATGTGTATCCTTACCTTTCTGACGCCCTCCTTTTTCGCCTCGGTTATCATCGCCTTGAGGTGGTCTATGTGCGAATGTACATTTCCGTCGGAGAAAAGCCCTATGAAGTGAAATACTGAGTCGTTCTTTTTGGAATTTTCGACAAGCTCATTCCATACGGCACCTTCGAACATTTTTCCCGATGCTATGGAATTTGAAACGAGCTTGGCTCCCTGCGCAAAAACCTGACCTGAGCCGAGTGCGTTGTGACCGACTTCGGAATTGCCCATATCATCGTCTGTGGGCAGTCCTACGGCTGTGCCGTGCGCCTTGAGCTTTACCATGGGGTATTCTGACATAAGCATGTCAAGGGTGGGTGTGTTTGCCTTTGCTATTGCGTTAGCCGCGTTCGCAGGGGCAAGTCCGACTCCATCCATTACTATGGTAATGACGGGGCCCTGCGCGCCTTTGAACTTGGCGGATTTTTCGAGTTTTTTCATAAACAGCCTCCTGATACGGACATGTTAATGCCCTTGTTTTTGAAATTTTGAAAAAGCGTTTTGCGCGTGTTTTATGTTTTATTTGCAATGATCTTTTGACATGAAGTGCGGTATGAGAGCGTTGGACATGTCCGAAAGCGCAGTGCGGACCACAGCAGCGGGCAGCCCGTTTTCAGGTGTTCTGTATTCGCCTCGAAGGAACAGCCGGCGGGATTTTTTCTGCCGCATGAGGCTTTGTTCCTGATGAGGCTTTGTTCCTGATGGCCGGTCCAACCTGGCAAACCGGAAAGTCCGCATGCGACCAAATTTCCGGTATAAAGGTCTGTGGCAATATCATAAAGGCAACGCCCGGTCACCAAAGGCAGACCTGAAAAGACCACGGTCTCTATTTATTAAGCTCGCGTCTTATCAGAAGCGCCACAGCTGTGACGCATATCGGAATCACGGCGAGAAGCGGGAGCATGGTTCTTATTTTTCCGTTGTCCTTACCTATATATACGTAAGCAGGGTCATTTGGACCGATGTCGGAAAGGGATTTGAAGGCGGGCTCCTTTTTCTTTATTTCTTTTGGCTTTCTCCTGTGTCCGGGTCTGACCCAGGACGGCAGGTGCGCATGCGTTACGCAGGCGTTCTTTTTATTGCCTTTATCGGTTGCACGAATGGAGTTGCTTTTATCTTCTTCTGGCTTTACGGTATCTGTATATGAGATTCTGTCTGCAGAGGAGCCGCCCTCATCTGCATCTTTATCGGAAGCGCTGGTGTCAGAGCCGCCCTCATCTGCATCTTTATCGGAAGCGCTGGTGTCAGAGTCGCCCTTGTCTGCGCCTTCATCGGAAGCGCTGGTGTCAGAGTCGCCCTTGTCTGCGCCTTCATCGGAAGCGCTGGTGTCAGAGCCGCCCTCGTCTGCGCCTTCATCGGAAGCGCTGGTGTCGGCAGCTTTTTGGCCGGGTGCATCATTTTTTTCAGCCGCCGATAATCTCATTTTTTTCGTTTGCGGCGCAGAAGACGCGGCGCCGGAGTCTTCCGTCTGCTCATTAAGTACGGCAGGCGGAAAGAGGCAGGAGAGAGGGATGTTCCACAGCTCGCATATCTGAACGATTTTATCTATATCAGGAGCCGCTTCCCCGCGTTCCCATTTGCTTATTGACTGACGGCTGACAGAAAGTCTCTGCGCCGCCTCTGTCTGGGAAAGACCGAAATATTTGCGCAGAAACTGAAAGCGCTCTGCAAGGGAGGAGCCTTCTACAGCCGGAAGGGAAGAGAAGATGTCATCCTGTCCGTCGATGTTCTGTGAGGGCTCCTGAAAGGGCTCTCCCTTTATTATTTCATCTATGCTGTGATGATAAAGCAGTGCAAGAAGTGAATAGTTTTCTGCAGAAGGAGACGAGTCGCCCTTTTCCCATTTGCTCACCGCCTGGCGGCTGACAGACGTGAGCTGAGCAACCCGGCTCTGTGACAGACCGGAATTTTTCCGCATTTGTGCGAGCCTTTCGGCAATAGCCTTCTGATCCATGACATTTCTCCTTTCGTCGACCCGTCCTACTTTTTTGCTTTTTAAGTGAAAGTCGCAGCGCTGTGCCCGCTATATGCCTTTTTCTGTCTCACGATACCGGACGGGAGCTTTCTTTCATCGTCAGTGAGATACGCTTCTTTTTGGCGTCGGCTGACAAGACCCATACCTTTACTATATCGCCGACTTTGAGGACCTCTGACGGGTGCTTTATATATTTGGAGCATATCTGCGATATATGTACCAGACCGTCCTCGTGTACTCCTATATCTATGAACGCGCCGAAATCGGTGACATTGCGCACGGTGCCCGTAAGCTCCATGCCCGGTGTCAGATCCTCAAGGCTCATTACATCGGTGCGCAGCATGGGAGGCGGAAGCTCGTCCCTGACATCTCTTCCGGGGCGTTTGAGTTCCTTTATTATGTCGTTCAGGGTCGGCACGCCCACTCCGGTCTTTTCAGCCAGCTTTTCAATTCCCTCGCTCTGTACTCTTTCGTCGATTTCGGGAAGTCCGCTTCCCAAATCTGCGTCTGAATATCCGCATTCGCGCAGCAAAAGCTCCGCCGCCTCATAGCTTTCAGGGTGCACAGAGGTGTTGTCGAGCGGATTGGATGCTCCGGGTATCCTGAGGAATCCGGCGCACTGCTGAAACGCCTTAGGTCCGAGCTTAGGCACCTTGAGCAGTGCGGAGCGCGAGCGGAATGCCCCGTTTTCCTGTCTGTATCCGACTATATTTTTGGCTATGGCGGCATTTATACCTGAAACGCGGGATAGAAGCTGTACCGAAGCTGTGTTGAGGTCCACGCCGACCGTGTTGACGCAGTCCTCCACGACGCCGGTCAGCGCGTCGGTAAGGCGCGCCTGCGGCATGTCGTGCTGGTACTGTCCTATTCCTATTGCCTTTGGGTCTATTTTTACAAGCTCAGCGAGCGGGTCCTGAAGTCTGCGCGCTATCGACACCGCTGAACGCAGGGATACATCGTAGTCCGGAAATTCCTCCGCCGCAAGCTTTGATGCCGAGTATACCGACGCACCCGCCTCGCTTACAACCATATACGAAACCTTTCCGCCGTATTCCTTGATGACGCCGGCGGCAAACACCTCTGTCTCATGAGATGCCGTTCCGTTTCCTATCGCTATTATTTCGACGCCGTGCTTTTCTATCCATCCGCGCAGAAGCCTTTTCGCCTGCTCTGTCTTCCCGAACTGTTCAACCGGGAATATAACGCCGGTGTCAAGCACCTTTCCCGTAGCATCAACTACCGCCACCTTACAGCCTGTCCTGTACCCTGGGTCAAGTCCCAGAGCCACCTTTCCTCTTACCGGCGGCTGCATCAAGAGGTTGCGGAGATTTACCGAAAACACCTTCATTGCGCTCTCATCCGCGTTTTCGGTGAGCGTGTTTCTTATCTCGCGTTCAAGAGAGGGAAATATGAGTCTGTCGTAGGCGTCCTCCGCCGCCTCGGTAACTGCGGCAGTGCAGGGGGACGAATCCTTTATATGCAGTGTCTTTATTATCGACATCGCCTTGGTACGGTCAAATTCCACAGTCACCTTGAGCTTTTCCTCGCGCTCTCCTCTGTTGATCGCAAGCACCCGGTGCGAGGCTATTTTTGACGCCGGCTCAGAAAAATCGGCGTAATTCTCGTATACCCCGATATCCTCCCCGACTGCCTTAGAGGTTATGAGAGAGTTCATCATGCAGACATATCTGAGTCTCTTCCTGAGCTCCGCATCGTCTGATATGAGCTCGGCTATTATGTCTTTTGCGCCGGCAAGCGCCTGCTCGGCGTCCGCAACGTCCTTTTCAGGGTCTACATAGGCTGCCGCCAGCTCAAGCGGCGACGGCGAGTCACTGCGCTGCTCGTAAATCGCCTGAGCGAGAGGGTCGAGTCCCTTTGCTTTTGCAATCGACGCGCGAGTCTTGCGCTTCGGTCTGTAGGGACGGTATATGTCTTCTATTTCCGTGAGCGTCCTGGCGGCGTCGAGCGCTTCCGATATCTCTTCGGTCAGCTTGCCCTGCTCATCTATGAGCGCGCGGATCTTGTCGCGAGTGTCATTGAGATTGCGCAGATATGCAAGCCTGTCCGAAAGCTCTCTTAGTACCTGATCGTCTAAAGAGCCGTGCGCCTCCTTGCGGTAACGCGCTATGAACGGGATAGTGTTGCCCTCGTCTATTAGTTTTACGGCTGCCTCGGTCTGCCATGCTTTTATTCCGAGCTCCGCCGATATTGTTTCGATTATGTTCATGTTCCCGGTGCCTTTCCTGTCTTTGCTTTTTCCGACGCATTCCCCATGTATTCAGAAACGGTCTGTAACAGGATAATTATATCAATTTTTTCCTCTGAAATCAAGCGCTTTTTTCAAAAGTCGGCGGCATTTTCAAAACGCAGGTATCTTTTCTCAGAAAGCGCCGGTATTTTCGGATAAACGCCGGTGGCTTTTCCGGATATCAGCAGGGTTTCTGAAACTTGCCTGTAAATCCGCTTAAGAGACGTTGTATGTCTTCACAAGCACCGTTTTTTCATTATCTATGCTTTTTGTTCACATTCAGTTCATTTGTAAGTGTTAACATACCACAAAAAGGGGTATTTTACTTAGCTATGCGGCACGGTTTTACAGAGATAGATTTTCCGGTCATGGACAGCATAGAGAGGATAAGAAGAGCATGCGGTCATGTTCAGTCATCGCATTCGTTTGTAAGTCTCTTTCTGTGGCGGAACGCCATGGAGCTGTCGGTCAGAATAGTGGACGATGCCTTTGTCGTCGCCTGCGGCGGCGACTTTTTCTTTCCCTGCGGCGGTGAAATGCAAAAAAAGGCGTTTATCGAAGAAATACTCTGTTCAAACGCAGGCAATAGTGCTTCTGCCCCCCGCTTTCTTTATTGCTCAGCCGGCGACTGTGATTTCTGCCGCTCATATTTTCCGGGCGTTTTCAGCATACTCCCCGATCACGCATGTGATGAATACATCTATGACCGGGCAGAGCAGACAGAGATGCGCGGAAAGAAATTTGCCTATCAGCGTGCAAAGATAAACAAGGCGCTCAGAAGCGGGAACCTTTTTTCGACAGCTTTATGTGCCGGAAACCTTCCGGTTGCCCGCAGTATAACGCTTGACTGGGCAAAGAGGCGCTCGGCAGATTCTGCAGATGTTATGCAGACGCTTGAGGCTATTGAAAACTTTGACTCTCTCTTTCTGTACGGCAACATTCTTTTCCGTGACAGCGTGCCGGTCGGATTCAATATGGGAAGCTTCATAACAGAGGACACCTTCGATATTCACATAGCCAAAACGCTTGAAGATGACGTTGACGCTCTGATGAAGCTCGAATTGTACAAAGCTCTGCCAGACAGAGTAAAATATATAAACCGCGAGGAGGATCTCGGTATTTCCGGATTGCGCATACACAAACGCGATGCGCAGCCATGTGCTTTCAACGAGATATATACATTATGCCAACAATAAAGACAGAGGCCGGGAAAACAAATCACGCCGAGCAAATTGACAACGCAGAACAGTCTCAGATTGTTCTTCTTTCAGATTTTGTGAGAAAATTCAAGCCCGAAGAGGGAAAGCTCCGAAAGGCGCTGGCAGGTATGTATCTCTGCCGTGAAGGTCAGGACAAAAAGTTCGTTTCTGACTTTTTGGAGACATTTGCATCTTCTTCCGACACCCTTGTATGTCACGATGGCCCGCGTCTGCTGGGAGCCGTCTACATGATACCTGCATACGCTTCGGTGCAGACAGATTACAACAATATATTTGAACCGCGAAAGAGGTTTTACTACGGATACGGCGCTTCTGTCGCACCCGGATATTCCGGAAACAGGATCTGCAAAGACCTCCATAAGAGTGCAAGAACGCTTTGCAGACAGAGAGGGGCGGGGTACTTCGTCTCTGCGTCGGACTGCAGTGATGCGAAGCTTCTTTCGGAATGCGGCATGGACGTCAGGGTAATGCTTTCGCGCCGGGAATATCCTGCAGGGACAGGCAGCACACCGGTGAAGCTGATTTCTCCTGTCGATTACAACAGAGAGCGAAGCAGCTTTTTTGTCGGAAAGGCACTGATATGGCAGGATAAATACCTGTCCTTTTCCGAAAATTTTTCCCGCTATAAGACGGGAAGCATAAGAGGCGTCTGCTTTTTTGCCGAAAAGAAAAAGGATATGCTGACAGTTCATGAAATTCTTTGCCGCGGGTCTCTTGCGGATGAACTCATACCCGAAATATGCGCCTTTTTCGGATACGAGCGCGCGTGTGCGTTTTTTCCTGCCGAAGAGAGGGGAGAAGCTGTCCCCGTCGTGTGCGCTGATAATACCCTTAGGGACGAATATGTCAATATACTTTACAACTGAATTTCATTTGCCCTTCAGCACCTGATGCTGACGGGACTGACGCTGCACAGAATGTCCGGTCTGGGATATGCGCCCCGCTGCTTTCTTGCAAATGATGTATCCGACGTATTTTATCCCTGCGTGTCAAATAACGGGGGCAATTAACGGGGGCAATTAACGGGGGCAATGCAGATATGCAAAGAGCAAAAAGCGCATATGCAGGTATATACAAACGAGAGGCAATACAAAAGACAATATAAATGTTTTTGAGTAAAGAGGAGGATGACGGCACATGAAAATGCGTGCTCTTGTGAAAAAATACCCCGAAAGGGGATTGTGGGAGGAGATGGTGGATGTTCCTTCCCCCAAAGAAGGCGAGGCGCTGATAAAGGTCCACAAGGTGGCGATATGCGGTACAGACGTTCACATATACGATTGGAATGACTGGGCAAAAGCGACAATAAAGACTCCTATGATAATAGGTCACGAGTATGTCGGTCAGATAGTGGAGATAAACGGTCACTCAAAATCGTTCAATGTGGGTGATATCGTGAGCTCAGAAGGGCATGTGGTGTGCGGAAAGTGCCGCAACTGCAGAGCCGGAAGATTTCACCTTTGTCCAAACACAGAGGGTATAGGCGTCAACAGGACCGGCATTTTTGCTGAATATGCCTGCATACCTCTTTCGAATCTCTGGCTTTGTGATCCTTCAATACCGGAAGAAATGTACGCCATTTTTGATCCCTACGGAAACGCTACGCACACGGCTCTTTCGTTTGAAATGGTCGGCGAGGATGTTCTTATAACCGGAGCGGGACCGATAGGAATAATGGCTGCGGCAATATGCAAGCATGTAGGCGCCCGCAACGTCGTCATAACCGACCTTGTTGATTACCGCCTCGACCTTGCAAAAAAGGTCTGCCCGTCGGTTACGGCGGTAAATACCGGAAAGGTAAGTATTGACGAAGTCAAACAGTCCCTCGGCATGAAAGAGGGCTTCGATGTCGGCCTTGAAATGAGCGGCAACGCAAAAGCCCTCAATTCCATGATAGACAATATGATACACGGCGGTAAGATAGCCCTTCTCGGAATACAGAACCCCGGGACAGTGGTCGACTGGAACAAAATTGTGTTCGGATGTCTCAAAATAAAGGGAATATACGGACGCGAAATGTTCGAGACATGGCACAAGATGACAACAATGCTCCAGAGCGGCCTTGATATAAGCAGCGTTATAACACACAGGCTCAATTTCGACGATTTTGAGAAGGGATTTGAGCTCATGCTTTCCGGAAACAGCGGTAAAATCGTTCTCAGTCTGTAAAGGCTCCGGGGCTTACCGCAGCGAACGTTGAAAAGGTCCGGAAAAATACCTGATCACATGCGCAAAACGGCAGTTTATCTGCATATCAGATACCGTATTGAATTAGACCGAAAGGGGAGGACTCCATGTACAATAAAACAAAAACAGTTATAAGCGCCGTCCTTGACGAAATAAAGGAGCAGGGTCTCTGGAAAAACGAGCGCATAATAACAACAAAGCAGTCAAATGTGATAGGAACGACCGAAAAGCCGGCTGTCATAAATTTCTGCGCCAACAACTATCTCGGACTTGCCGACAACGGGGAAGTCATTGAAGCCGCCAAGGCAAGCTATGACAAATACGGATACGGGCTTTCAAGCGTTCGTTTCATCTGCGGCACACAGACGATACATAAAGAGCTCGAAAGAAAAATATCGGAATTTCTCGGTACGGAGGACACCATACTGTACTCCTCCTGCTTTGACGCAAACGGCGGCTTTTTTGAAACGATAACTACGCCTGAGGATGCCATAATATCAGACGAGCTGAATCACGCTTCAATAATAGACGGAGTAAGGCTCAGCAAGGCGAAGAGGTACAGATACAAGAACAACGATATGGAATCGCTTGAGCAGTGCCTTAAGCAGGCAGATGCGGAAGGCGCGCGTCTTAAGGTAATAGCTACCGACGGCGTATTCTCGATGGACGGCATAATTGCCAATCTCAAGGGCGTCTGCGATCTTGCGGACAAGTATGATGCGCTTGTAATGGTGGATGACAGCCACGCTACCGGCTTCGTCGGAAGGACGGGGCGTGGAAGCTCCGAACACTGCGGCGTTTCAGGCCGTGTCGATATAATAACGGGCACATTCGGAAAGGCTATGGGAGGAGCTTCCGGCGGATTTACGTCCGGACGCAAGGAGATAATTGACCTTCTGCGTCAGAGAAGCCGTCCATATCTTTTCAGCAACACAGTCGCCCCCGCCATTTGTGCTGCAACCATTAAGGTGATTGATATGATAAGCGCAGACACCTCAAGAAGGGACCGCGTGATGGCAAATGCCGAGTATTTCAGAAAGCGCATGACAGAGAAGGGCTTTGACCTTGCCGGAAGCGGACATCCGATTATTCCGGTCATGCTGTATGACGCCAAGCTCTCTGCCGATGTGGCGGATTTCATGCTTGATCAGGGAATATACGTCACAGGATTCTATTATCCGGTCGTGCCTAAGGGAAAGGCGCGCATACGCACGCAGATGTCGGCGGCGCACACATTCGAAGACATAGACCGCTGCGTAGACGCTTTTGTTGCGGCAAGGGAAAAATTCGGCTTCTGATTTTATGCCGTAACAGGATGTGCGCAGGATGAAAGACGTGTTTCACAGGCAATTTATATGATGTCGCACCTTTTGACGTCGGTATGAAAGAACGCCGCAGAAGCGTGAAGCGCTTTTCAGTGGCTCTTGTCAGCGACGCAAATGGAAAAAGGCGTGTGCAGGGAAATGATTTGCTCCCCTGCCGCGCCTTTTTGGTCGTGACTCCGCATTTATTTCTTGAATTTGCGCAAATCGGTATATTTTTTTGTGTTATCAGACTGTTTTACACAAAAAGCAACAAAATATACAGAAAGTGTGTTGCAATTATCTTGTTGGATGTGCTATAATAGCTTTTAAGGCTGATAATAACGAATTTATAAAAAAGGAGGACACAAAATGGTAGTATTGACAGAATCAGAGAAGAAAGAAATGTGTCGGGTTATTGCAGATCATCTTCCGAAGTTAAGACAGCTCCTCAACGTCACACAGGCAGAGCTTGGCTATCTTTGCGGCTTTTCACGTATCCGCGTCTCTCAGATAGAAACGGGAAAGGCTCCGATGTCATGGTCACAACTCACATCTGTCATGTTCGTGTGCTCGTTGAATCTGCGCGCTAAAGAGTATTTTTATGCGAATAATCTGCTCGGTCCGAGGTTTCTTCAGTTCATACAGCGCAAGGACGAGAATATTCCCCCGGATGTCAACGTGAATGTTCGTCCCGAATTTATACAGATGTATCAGCAAATGGTCGGCAAAATGCCGGTGACCGCCTATCCTTATTCATAAAAGCCCTGTCGGAAGGTCGGTCTTGCACATATGATAATATCGGGAATAAGAAAACTTACCCTGCTCGACTATCCGGGCAGGACCGCATGCACGATTTTTACAGGGGGCTGCAATTTTCGCTGCCCCTTTTGTCATAACTCCCCGCTTGTCGTGCACCTGTCGCAAGAGGAAAATCTTGACACTGCGGAAATAATGGGATTCCTTTCAAAAAGGGCAGGTCTGCTTGACGGAGTCTGTATAACGGGCGGAGAGCCTCTTTTGCAAAGCGGACTTGAGGATTTTGTGCGCGAAGTTAAAAAGCTCGGCTACAGCGTAAAGCTCGATACAAACGGATGCTTTCCTGACGAATTGTCATCGCTCCTTGAAAAGGGTCTTATTGACTACGTTGCAATGGATATAAAAAGCGATGAGGCGGGATATCCGAGGGCGTGCGGCATCGGAGAAGACGCCGCGCGCGCCGTCATGCCGAAGATAAAGAAAAGTATAGCCACGATCATGGCCCTTGCTCCTGATTACGAGTTCAGGACTACTCTTGTAGGCGGCATACACGATGCCGGATCGGTCGCAGGAGCCTGTGAGCTGATAAAGGGAGCAAAAAAATATTTTCTTCAGAGTTATGTGGATTCCGGAGCAGTCATATCCCCGGAGGGCCTTTATTCCTTTTCAAAGCAGGAGCTTCTCGGTCTGCTCGCGGTGGCAAAAAGTGTCCTGCCTTCTGCAGAACTCAGGGGAGTGGACTGAACGAAAGAGGCAGACTAAAATCCCTGCGGCGCGGGACAGGAAGAAAAGCGTGCGATGCAGTATTTTGGGAAAGAGGCCTGCCATTATTCAGGTCACACGGGTTTATCAGGGTGCGATGTATGACTCGCCGCACAGGCATCTGTGGCATGTCGGCTGCCGATGTACAGATATTCAGCACATGCTTGCATGTGCCTACGGGAAGGTGATTAAAGCCCTTCCTGTTTTTAATTGCTTTATAAAAATATTTTTTTGTAGATCGGTCTCTTTGAATTTGTTCTTTTGATGACTGTGCTTGCTTTTGCCGATTCACTTTATGCAGTTGTATCAGTGGAATGAAGGTTTCGGCGGCAAAGAAAAACGCCGCTCTCTATTAGCCTCATGCGCTTTTGCGCGAGCCGAGGCGCCAGGCACGTTTCTCTGAAATTATCATTATTAAAGTTATCATTTTATATTAAAGCTTATTTCCGGACGTATGACCTGTGCTGCACAGGGGTAGTATAATTCTCACCCCAAGTGCGTTTATAACTGTATGCGTAAGGCTTGGCAATTATCCGGTATTTTGTGTCTGAAAATTAAATTGCACAAAAATAAACACTATATCTTGTGGTAATTAACTATTGACAATGGGAGCGTTAAATGCTATACTGTCATTGTCGCCCCGTTGCGTACGAGTGTTTTACGTGCTTCCGGATCCGGACGGCAAGGCGCATCTGACCGTAATGAGCGGCTGCCGCCTGCGTCTTTTGATGATGCAGCACCGGGGCTTGTCATACCGGAAATCTGTCCTGCGCCGGCTTTGTTCCGGAGCAGATACTGAAATATCAAATTACTGAGAAAGTGTGAGGATGAACTATGTACCAGGTAATCAAAAGAGACGGAAAAGTAGCAGAATTCAATATCTCAAAAATAAGCGCCGCTATAGAAAAGGCTTTCAACGCACAGGACAAGCAGTATCATCCCACTGTGATAGATCTTCTCGCCCTCAAGGTTACGGCTGACTTTGAAAGCAAGATAAAGGATGGCAAGATCGCCGTCGAGGACATACAGGACAGTGTGGAATCGGTTCTCATACAGGCGGGGTACGCCGATGTCGCAAAGGCGTATATTCTCTACAGGAAGCAGAGAGAAAAAATACGCAACATGAAATCAACGATTCTTGACTATAAGGAGCTCGTTGACAATTACGTAAAGGTGAACGACTGGAGAGTCAAAGAAAATTCCACCGTGACATACTCCGTCGGAGGACTTATCCTCAGCAATTCCGGTGCCATTACGGCAAATTACTGGCTGTCCGAGATATATGACGACGAGATAGCAAAGGCCCATAAAAATGCGGACATACACCTTCACGACCTGAGCATGCTCACCGGATACTGCGCAGGCTGGTCTCTCAAGCAGCTCATAAAGGAGGGTCTCGGAGGCGTTCCCGGAAAGATCACCTCAAAGCCGGCAAGCCATCTTGCCACGCTGTGCAACCAGATGGTGAATTTCCTGGGAATCATGCAGAACGAATGGGCAGGCGCTCAGGCTTTCTCTTCGTTTGACACCTATCTTGCTCCGTTTGTAAAGGTTGACAATCTCGATTACAGGGCTACAAAAAAGTGTATAGAGGCGTTTATCTTCGGCGTGAACACCCCGTCGCGCTGGGGAACACAGGCTCCTTTTTCAAATATAACCCTTGACTGGACGGTTCCTGCAGATCTTGCCGAGCTTCCCGCTATAGTAGGCGGAAAGGAGATGGACTTCAAGTACAAGGACTGCAAGCGCGAGATGGATATGATAAACCGCGCCTTCATTGAAACCATGATTGAAGGGGACGCAAACGGAAGGGGATTTCAGTACCCCATTCCCACATACTCCATAACCAGAAATTTCGACTGGAGCGCTACCGAGAACAACAAGTTGCTCTTTGAAATGGCGGCAAAGTACGGAACACCGTATTTCTCAAACTATATAAACAGCGACATGGAGCCCTCGGACGTTCGCTCTATGTGCTGCCGTCTCAGACTTGATCTGAGAGAACTCCGCAAAAAGTCTGGCGGATTCTTCGGAAGCGGTGAAAGCACCGGTTCAATAGGCGTCGTTACCATAAATATGCCCAGAATAGCATACCTTGCTTCAGACAAAGAAGATTTCTATCGCCGGCTCGACAAGCTCATGGATATAGCGGCACGCTCCCTCAAGACAAAGAGAACTGTTATCACCAAGCTTCTGAAAGAGGGTCTCTACCCCTATACCAAGCGCTATCTCGGAGGATTTGACAATCATTTTTCAACCATAGGTCTTGTTGGAATGAACGAGGTCGGGCTCAACGCAAAATGGCTCGGAATGGACATGACCCATGTTGAAACGCAGGAGTTTACCAAAGAGGTCCTCAACCACATGAGAGACCGCCTTTCGGACTATCAGGAGATGTACGGCGATCTTTACAATCTTGAGGCAACACCTGCGGAAAGCACGTCATATCGTCTTGCTCTGCACGACAAAAAGCGCTATCCGGATATAAAGACCGCGACCAGCGACGAAAACACCCCCTACTACACCAACAGCTCGAATCTTCCTGTCGGATATACCGCGGATATATTTGAGGCACTGGATATACAGGATGATATACAGACCCTTTACACGTCCGGTACGGTGTTCCACGCCTTTTTGGGGGAGAAACTCCCTGATTGGAAAGCTGCCGCTGACCTTGTGCGCAAAATATCAGAAAACTACAAGCTCCCGTATTACACGCTTTCTCCCACATATTCGGTGTGCCGCAACCACGGCTATCTGGTAGGAGAAAAGAGCATCTGCCCGGAATGCGGAGAAAAAACAGAGGTATACAGCCGCATAACCGGTTATTATCGTCCGGTGCAGAACTGGAACGACGGAAAGGCGCAGGAATACAAGGAAAGGAAGGTCTATGATATAGCTTCGTCAAGACTCACCCGCCACGGTGTTCCTTCACATGAGATTCCTTCGCAGGAGACGGCTGCGTGCGGTAGCGCGGCGGAGGAGCAGACTCCTTCAAAAAGCTCAGTAGTGCTTTTCTCGACTCCTACCTGCCCCAATTGCAAGATAGCGACATCCAAGCTCGAAAAGGCAAACGTACAGTTTGTCAAGGTCAATGCCGACGAAAATCCTGAGCTTGTCCGCAAATATTCTATAAAGGCGGCTCCTACTCTCGTCGTTGAAGAAGACGGCGGGGCAAGGACGTACAAGGGGCTTTCAGATATAATCAAGTTCATAGAGCAAAGATGAGAGGGCAATCCTTGATCTGCACATAACGGCTGGACGGAGCGGTTTACATACGGCTCCGTCCTTGCTGTACAGGAGTGTGCGGTCCCGCGACGGCTCTACAGAGCAAGCGGCGCTGCTGTCGTACGTCGTTATGCTGTGGGTGTGCTTTGTCTTTGAGCAGTCTGCCAAAGAGCAGGGCTGGACTTCGCGGCAGAGCCGGACGTAGCCTGCGCCAAAATGAATGCCCGGCGCTGTTTTACAGCGGAGATTTATCTGATTCATCTATTGAACTTTTCCTGCAATGTTTTATAAAAATCCTTATGTGAGGTAGCGAAGAATGTATGATTCGGTCATAATAGGAGCGGGCCCTGCGGGTCTGACAGCGGCGATCTATCTTTTGCGCGCGGGGAAAAGCACGCTCATTCTTGAAAGGGACGCTTTTGGAGGTCAGATGGCGACTTCTCCCAAAATAGAAAATTATCCGGGCTCAGAGTCTGTAAGAGGGGATGAACTTGCAGATAAAATGGTGTCATCCGTTCTTTCACTTGGCGCGGACATAGAGGTCGAAGAAGCTCTTTTGATTGAAAAGAGCGGTGACGGATTTTGTGTAAAGACTGTCAAAGGAGAATATCCCTGCAGAACGGTTATAATAGCTACCGGGGCAAGGCATCGTCGCCTCGGCCTTCCGGGGGAGCAGGAACTGATAGGCGAGGGCGTTTCGTTCTGCGCCGTGTGCGACGGAGCTTTTTACAAGAATTCAGACGTCGTCGTGGTAGGCGGAGGAAATTCGGCAAAGCAGGAGGCGCTGATGCTGTCGGATGTCTGCACAAAAGTCACAATGGTACAGAACCTGCCCTTTCTCACAGGCGAAAAAAAGCTCGACGAAGAGGTCACATCCCGTGAAAATGTAGAGATAATATATGATTCCGTAGTAACCGAATATATTGCCTCCGATCATCTCATGGGGGTTATGATAAAAAACAATACAACGGGCGAGCTGAGGGAATTGCGCGCTGACGGTGTGTTTCTCGCTGTCGGTCTGGAGCCGGACTGCAAGAGATTTGACGGATTTATAGAGGTGGATGCACAGGGCTGCGCAGTTTCTGACGAAAATTGTATCGGAAAGGAGCCCGGAATTTTTGTAGCGGGAGACTGCAGAAAAAAGAGAATACGACAGATTTCGACAGCCGCCGCAGACGGGGTGAATGCCGCTCTCAACGCCATAGAATATATGGAAGGACGTCTGTTTTAGACAGTTGTCCGGGAAAATTCAGCCGGCTTGCAGCACAGTATGAAATCGGGCATTCTTTCCGGGATATTTACAGGTGAAGTAGGTCAGCTTTGGGCTCCGTGAGTGCTGAATTAACTGCGATTTTCCTGCTGACGCCGTTCAGAATGACGTCGTATTGCAAGAACCATGGAGCGCGGCGCGTGGGACTGCGTCTTGACTTTCAGAAAAATTCGGGCTCCGGAAACGGAGCCCTGTTTTTGATTTTGCCCTTGCCTTTTTTCCAGGAGTAGTGTATATTATAGAAGGTTATCGGGATATGTTATGATGGTACGCGCGTATGCGCGCCTTCTTCCCTGAAATCAATGTGGTATATCTGAGGAATCAACTGATTATGGAAAATGAAAGATATAAAAGAGCAAAGACGGCTCTTTTTGATAAATTATATGAAGAACTGAACGCTATGCAAAGGCGCGCCGTTTATACTGTCAATGGACCGCTTCTCGTTCTTGCCGGCGCGGGAAGCGGTAAAACGACCGTTCTCGTCAAGCGGATTGCGCATATCATTTCATACGGAAACGCTTATTTTTCGGACGAAGGCTGCAATGCGACCGACGACGACGCTGAGGGGCTCGAAAGGGCGATCGATTGCGATAAAAAGACCATTGCCACACTTCTGAAAAAGCATGCCGTTTCGCCTTGCCCTCCATGGGCTATACTTGCCATAACCTTCACAAACAAGGCGGCAAGCGAGATGAGACAGAGGCTTGCTTCGGAACTCGGCGAGAGCGCCTCTCAGGAGATATGGGCGGGTACGTTTCATTCGGTGTGCGTGCGCATACTCAGAAAATACGGGCAGAGCGTGGGAATACCTCCGAATTTTACCATATATGATACCGAGGATGCCAAGAAGATCTGCGCGCAGGTGCTGAAGGAGCTGAGGATAGATGACAAGATGTTTCCCGTCAAGACGTGCCTGAACGCTATAAGCCGCCTCAAGGATGCACTTATATCAAGTGAGGATTTCAAGAAGGAGGCTGCAGGGGACTACAGAAAGACCAAGATAGCGTCAGTTTATGAGCTTTATGATGAAAAACTGAGGGATGCAAATGCAGTTGATTTCGACGATATAATTGTCAAAACAGTTGAAATGCTGAGGCGCGATGAGGAAGCAAGAAATTATTACCAGCGAAGATTCAGATATGTGCTTATTGACGAGTATCAGGACACCAACAGAGCACAGTTTGAGCTGGCTGCCCTTCTGTCGGGAAAATACCGCAACCTGATGGCTGTCGGGGACGACGACCAGAGCATATATAAGTTCAGGGGCGCCACTATTGCAAACATACTTGATTTCGACAAAGAGTATCCGGACGCTTCTGTGATAAAGCTCGAACAAAATTACCGTTCCACACAGGTCATACTTGACGCTGCCAATTCCATAATATCCAACAATACGGGCAGGAGAGGCAAAAACCTCTGGACCGATAAAAAAAGCGGAGATAAGATAGTCTATGCAGAGCTTTATGATCAGAACGCTGAGGGCGTTTACATAACCGATAAGATACTGTCGCTCTGCCGCGACGAGAACAGAAAGTTTTCGGAATTTGCTGTTCTTTACAGAATGAATGCGCAGTCGAACTCTCTTGAAAAGGTGTTCGCAAAAAGCGGAATATCATACCGTATTTTGGGCGGCACCAGGTTTTATGACAGAAAAGAAATCAAGGATTTACTCTCCTATCTTTGCCTTATAAACAATCCTGCCGACGATCTCAGGCTTATGCGGATAATAAACGAGCCTAAAAGGAAGATCGGCTCCGTCACGCTGGATACTGTTGCCGATATTGCCGCCGCGGAGAAATGCTCCATGCTCGATGTGATATACAACGCGAGAAGCTACGAAAAGCAGCTCGGACGCTCTGTCGCAAAGCTTGAAGAATTCGGAAGACTGATAAGTGAGCTGAGGGAATACGCAGAAAAAGCCAGCCTTTCAGAGCTGTTTGAAAGGACAATAAACGATTCCGGGTACAGGGAAATGCTCGTTCTCGCCGGAGAAAGCGAAAAAGAAAGACTCGAAAATGTCGAAGAGCTTATATCCAACGCCGTCGAATATCAGAACAACAATGAAAACGCAACTCTTGACGGTTTCTTGGAGGAAGTGGCGCTTGTCAGCGATATAGACAACTATGACAGAGAAGCAGATGCAGTTGTGCTCATGACCGTGCACTCTGCAAAAGGGCTTGAATTTCCCGTTGTGTTCCTGCCCGGGATGGAGGAGGGAATATTCCCGTCTCAGCAGTCGGCAAGCGAGCACGAGGAGACGGAAGAGGAGAGGCGTCTTGCATATGTGGCGGTTACTCGCGCAAAGGAAAAACTGTTCATAACACGAGCAAAGGAGCGTCTGTTTTACGGTCAGACACAGTACAATCCCGTCTCACGCTTCGTAAGGGAAATACCTGAAAAGCTGATTGAGTATTCCGAAGGGGGATTTTCACAGCGTCAGCGCGACACAAGGCAGAAGGTCTGGCACTTTGATTCCGTGGATGAAGTGAGAATTAAAACGCATGATGCCGGGACAGCACATGCGGCATATGACGGCAGGAGCGCCGGATACAGACAGAGCGATGCCCGGAACCGCGGCGCACGTGCGGAAATCAAGCAGTCTTCAGAGCTTATACCTGCGGGCTCGTCAGTGGAGCATCATACGTTCGGACGGGGAATGGTGTTGTCGGCAAAGCCTATGGGAAGCGATGTTCTGTATGAGGTGGCTTTTGACTCGGTCGGCACAAAAAAACTGATGGGAAACTATGCGAGACTGAAAAAAATAGACTGAAAAGCCTTTTTTACAAGAAAAAAGTTTTTTTACATTTTTTTAAGAAAAGGTATTGACAAGGGAAGCGGAGTGTAGTATAATGACAAAGCTGTCCCGAAAAGAGGGCGGCAGTCGGTCCTTG